>JAEZKZ010000117.1 GCA_023415305.1 Bacillota bacterium | reverse complement strand
GTGCACCACAGGCCGGAACTCCAAAGCCGCAGCCTGATGCAAATATAACAAATAATTCAGAAGGAGATGATCTCATGCCTCCAAAAACTATTGAGGAATTGAGAAACACCTGTCCCGAACTGGTTAGGCAAATTGAGGATGCGGCCTGGGAGGATGGAGCAAAAAGCGAGAGACAGAGGATTCAGGATATTGAAAAAATATCAGTAAACATTAATCCTGATCTCGTTAACAAGGCAAAGTTTGAAGTGCCGGTAGATGCAAAGGAACTGGCGTTCAATGCCTTAAAGGAAGATGGTCAGAAAGGCCAGCAGTATTTGACCAATTCTCAGACAGATACCCAGAACTCAGGGGCAAATGAGGTACCTGCTGCATCAAGTGAAGAGGGTGGAGACTCAAAACCTAAGTCTGTACAAGACAAATTGAAGAATGCTGCAGCAAGTTTTGATGCACGTAGGAGAGGAGTGAACATATAATGGGTTACGAAGTAACAGGATCGGTAAGTTATGACAATCTTATTGGAGGTCCCGATGTTGAGATTTTAACAACAGGAGTACAACTTGTATCCGGGCAGGGTGTTGTCAAAAGAGGAACTGTTATCGGAAAGGTAACAACAAGTGGTAAAGGTAAGAAAACAGATAAGGCAAATTCTGATGGAAGTCAGGTAGCCAAGTTTATTGTGGCTCAGGATGTTGATACAACTTCAGCAGATGCAATGGCTGTATGCTACAAGACAGGGCTATTCAACAGAGATGCTCTGATATTTGGCGGAATCAGCACTGCAGCAAATCATGAGGATGAGCTCCGGGATGCAGGAATATTCTTAAAGGACGAAATATAAGGGAGGATGATCTATCGTGAATAATATTAATCCGAATGAACCAAGAAGTATGTCACCAGTATTTGAAAAAAATATGCCTGTAACCACTTTTTTCAGGGATACTTTTTTCCCAACAGTTAATACCTGGCCTACCGACAAAATTGATATGGATTTTAGAAAAGGCAGTTATACAATAGCTCCTTTTGTTGCTCCACGTGTTGGCGGTATAAACATGGCCAGAAGAGGTTTTGAAACAAAAACCTATACTCCTCCAAAGATTGCTCCCGAGAGGGTACTTACTCCGGAAGTTCTTGCACCAAGGTCAATGGGGGAAGATATTCATACAGCGATGACACCTGAAGAAAGGCAGGACTATTTCCTTCAACAGGATGCAAGGGAAATGGATGATGCCATAACCAGAAGAGAAGAAGTCATGTGCGCGGAACTGATTTCCACGGGCGAGATCAGTGTTAGAGGATACATAGACGATGACAAGGAGAATTATGTTGATGATGATATTAACTATCAGCTGCCTGCAGAAAATCTAATAACTTTGGCCGGTACCGATTCCTGGGAACAATCCACTGAAAAATATGAAAGCCTTGAGGCGGCCACAGAGGTGGTATTGAAATCAGGGTATAATCCGACTTATTGTATTCTTGGACAGGAAGCATGGCCCCTTTTGAGAAAAGATACTGCCTTCATGAAAATGTTGGACACCAGAATGCTTGATATAGGCTTAATGAAGCCGGAGCTAAGGACTCAGAATGGAAATGGTCTTAAGTACATTGGTAATCTACCTGAACTCGGCTTGGAATTGTGGGCATATTATGCATGGTACCTTGACTATGACAACATTGTTAAGCCAGTTTTCCCGGTAGACAGGGTTTCTATTTTACCCGCTTCTCTCGGAACCATGGAGTATGCTGCAATAACTCAACTGGAAGAAGACAAGAGATATCATACTTATGAAGGTACCAGAATACCAAAGATATTCGCAAACGTCCAGAATGACGTTATGAAATACAGGTTGGCGTCAAGGCCTATTCCTAAACCTTTTGATGTTTCCTCATGGGTTACCATGAAGGTTAAATAGGGGGTGCTGATATGATTAGAGTTATTAAAGGAACTGTAAAGACCTATGGTGAGATGTTCTTACCGGGAGAAATAATTGATAGTCTCTCTGAAAAGGAAGAGGCTTCTCTTATTGCTGCTAAAGTAGCTGAACCATGGGGAACTGTCAAAGAGATTTACTCTGAGGATGAAACCGAAAAAGAGGACGGAACTGACAATGAGGACAAGCAGATACAGAATACTTTATCTGAAACAGGTGAAAGTGAAAAACCAGAAGCCATAGATTCAGAAAAGGAACCATCAACAGAGCCTGAGACCAGCTCAGAAGATAAGTCAATTGCAGGTAATAACGAAGTTCCAGATAAGATTGAAATCAAGTTTGATGCTGCGGCTTATGTTGATGGTCCGGAAGACAAGCCGAAAACCAGGAGGAAATAGCCTATGTCTGGATTTAAAGACTATTTGGAAGCCGACATGAGCGTTTTCTACAATCCGGCTGAATTCGGCGAGGAGCATATTATTAATGACAGGACGCTGGTTATAGTTCCCTTGGATGGAGAAGAACTGAAAAAGCATATTAAGTATCTGGGGTTAACCTCAGATACTATTGCTTATTCAGTCCAGGCTTCGAAATATGGAAAACCTCCAAAAATAGGTGAGTACCAGGATTATGACGGCAAGGATATGCTTGTAACGGATGTAAAGATTGATACCGGAGAATATTTGATTACGCTTTCCGGTAATGATGGATAACCATGAGAGATATTAATATTACTGTTGATACAAAAGAACTGAAAAGACTGATTATTGGTACAAAAAACTTTGAAAAGGAACTGGCCGGAGCAATTGCTTCAGCACTAAACAGAACCGTTGACTTTGTTAATACCAGACTCAGTAGAATTGTTACAGGTGTTTATGCCATAAAAGGGTCTGATGTTAAAAAGACTATACGGAAGTATAAGGCTAAAAAGGGACAATTGTCAGCCCGCTTGGAGTCAAAGGGTAGTACTCTGTCACTAACACATTTCCCACATAAGCCGGAAACAACTGTGATCTCAAGGTCACTAGGAGTTAAGCATCCGAAAGCACAGGTAAAGGTTAAAATAAAGAAGGGATCAATGAAAAATGTAGGAGTTGATCCTAAAGCCTTTTTACAGAAAGCAAACGGGGCAACGAACATTTTCAAGCGCGTTGGAGATGAAAGAAAACCAATAGTTGTACTTAAAACACTTTCAGTTCCACAAATGATCACTAATGAGACAGTTGGTGTTGATATACAAAAAATTGCCCAGGACAAGATGAATGAACGTATTACCCATGAAGTTGATTTCCGGCTTTCCAGACTACAGAAACAGTTAAGAGGATAATCCAATGACAGAGAATATAATTTTAGAAGTGCTTAAAGACTTTTTGGCGGAGAATGTAGCATCAAAGATAAAACTTCAAAGGCCTACAGAAGATAAATCATACGAATTGATTAACCCGTCAGTCCATGTAGGATGGATACCTCCAAAACTTCCCGAAAATATGAAGCCTGAGGAACTCTTACAGGAAGTGCCGGCCACTCCATGTATAGTGATCGGTATGGATGACGGCGAGGATGATGGTAACGGTGCAAGCATGAATGTCCGTTTGACTTTTGTAACATACAGCCGGGGGACTATCAAAGAAGGAAAGTTCACTCCCAATTTTGAAGGCTACAAGGACGTAATCAATTTAAGAACCCGAGCCAGGGAGGAACTGGCCAAGGCTGCTGTGATAGGTGGAAAAACAACTGTCCAGCAGCCTTTTACATGGGGAATGTATGAAGAACAACCTTATCCTCATTGGATGGGGTGGCTAAGATTCAGGGTTTCCTGTGTGTCTATGGGCTATGTGCCTAACATACTAGACCAATATATATAAAGGATGGTGAAATAAGATGTCATATTTACATGGTGTCTACGGTGAGCAATTACCGACTCAGGACAGTATACCGATTTCCGGTATCGGCACATTGCCGGTATATATCGGAACCGCTCCTGTAGATCAGCTGTCATCAAGTGCCGGTGCGATAAATGTACCACTGCTGATAAATAGCTATGATGATGCAAAGGCAAAGATAGGTTATTCTGATGATTGGAGTAAATATACGCTTTGTGAAGCCGTATATGCTCACTTCAAAAATAAGATAGGAAGTATAGGGCCGATTGTTGTCATTAATGTTTTCGATCCAGAAATACATGATGAAGAGAATCCTATCGGAGAGAATGATATGATAGGCGGGATTGACGCTGATGGAAAACGTACTGGAATTGCATGTGTGGATCTGATCTATCAAATGTTCAATGTGATTCCAACCATTCTGGCAGCTCCAGGGTGGAGCCACAAACCAGAGGTTGAAGCTGCACTGCTGGAGAAGTGTCAGAAAATAAACGGCCACTGGGACGCAATGTGTGTTGTTGATATTGATTCGGCTGTAGCAAAGACGATAGCAGCTGCTAAGACATGGAAGCAGACCAATGCATTTACCTCTAAACTTGAAAAAGTCTGCTGGCCCAAAGTAACAATAGGAGATAAGAAGTTTTGGTTGTCCACACTGGCTATTGTCAGGATGTGTCTCACAGATCATGCCAACGAAAATATTCCATATGAAAGTCCCTCAAATAAACAACTCGGGATCACTGGTACCGTCCTGGCTGATGGTTTGGCTGTCAACTTTGACGAAGTCCAGGCAAATGACTTGAACAGTGAAGGGATAACAACGGTTACATACCGTGCCGGCAGCTGGGTGTTATGGGGACCACACAACGGAAACTATAAATTTGGTACCGACATGGATCCACGTGATAGGTTTGATTGTAATATCCGTATGATGATGTATCTGACAAATTCCTTTCAGGTTAATTATATGAAGGATGTGGATCAGCCGCTTAACAGGGCAAAGGTGGACACAATATTAAATGATGCGCAGGTCTGGCTGAACAGTATGGTAAGTGACGGCAGGATGTTGTTTGCTGAGATACAGTTTAATGAATCAAGTAACCCTGTAAGCAGCATAGTCGAGGGTGATTTTGTATTCGATATACGGACTACGACTACGCCTCCTGGTAAGAGTCTGACCTTCAGGGTGCAGTATACTACACAAGGACTGAATTCTTTATTTGGAGGTGAGAACTGATGAAAATAAGCAATAAGACAATTGACTACAAACTTAAGGCAAGTGATCCTAATGAAGCCATGCAACTTATAGATGATTCGGCAGACCTTCAGCTTCCTTCAATCGAAAAGCTTACCGATACCATAAAAGGTGCGGGGATCATGGGCGAAATTGATCTACCTGTTTATGGCCAGATTGGTAGTATGACTTTTACAGTAAATAATAGGGCCGACAATTCAAAATATGCTATGCTTTCTAGACCGGGACCCATTAAGATTGAAGTGGTTTGGACCAATGACAGCCTTGATTCCAGCAACATGAACATAGGCCTCCAGGTAAACAAGGTATTCATGACCGGGTTCAACAAGAAGTATGATCCCGGGAAGATCGAAGTAGGTGGACCGTCTGATGGTTCTAGTGAGTTCGAGATTGTGTATTACCGTAAGCTTGTAAACGGAACCGAAATTATGCTCATTGATAAGCTGAACGGTAAGTATGTCGTAAACGGTGTGGATTATATGGCAAGCAGCAGAGCAGCTCTCTCGTAGGGTTGCTCTTTTTATTTGAAACGGAGGGTTGAGAAATGGATAGTATGAAATTAAAGAAGCCAATAATGGTAAATGGTTCAGAGGTTAATGAAATCAAGTATGACTTTGATAGTTTAACAGCTCAGGACAAAATGAACGCAGGTAAAGCATATAAGAAATCAGGTAATGTTATATCAGTTCAGGAACTGGATAGTGATTACCACTTGTTTATTTTTGCTGAAGCTGTGGCCAAAGCGAATCCGGATATTGATCAAAAGGAAGTCATTTTATTATTGGGTGCAAAAGATGCAGCAAAAGCGGAGAAAATGGTGAGGGATTTTTTCTTTCTCGATTCGGAGGATATGTAAGCGAGGAATATATCCGAAAAGCAGCAGCGCAGATAACAATGAATACTTCTACAACCAGGGGGGATTGTTTGAATATGCCCCTTGCTGATTTTGTAGAGTTTTATGAGGATTTGGCTGACGAAGCTGAGAGGACCAGAAAACAGATGGGGGGTGGTACTGGTGGCAGGTAAAAAGGAATTAGAAGCATTGATTGTATTGGCCGGAAAGGTAGATCCTTCTCTACAGAAAGCCTTGCGAGTAGCACAGGGAGAAACTGCAAAGCTTTCAAAAACGGCAACCAAGTCTGCCTCTGGTATATCAAGTGTCGGTAACATTATAAAGGGGGTATTTGTTGGGAACTTGCTTTCAAATGCCGTCAGTAATATTACGCAAAAGGTTAGGGAACTTGGCAGTGAAGGTATTGAACTTGCTTCAAGTCTTACGGAGGTCCAGAACGTTGTGGATACCACCTTCGGGGGCAATGCATCTCAGATAAACAAATGGTCTCAGTCTGCTCTGGAGGCTTTCGGATTATCTGAATTGCAGGCAAAACAGTATACAGGTACCCTGGGGGCAATGATGAAAAGCAGTGGTCTTGCAGGTGATTCGCTTATTACTATGTCTCAAAACCTGTCGGGACTGGCCGGCGATTTTGCTTCCTTTTACAACCTGGACCAGGATAATGCCTTTGAAAAGGTCCGGGCTGGAATAAGCGGTGAAACTGAGCCATTAAAGCAACTTGGTATAAACATGTCGGTAGCAAACATGGAGGCCTTTGCACTGGCTAAGGGTATCAAAGCGTCGTATAGCCAAATGGATCAGGCATCGCAGATGGCCTTAAGATATGCATACCTTATGGAAGTATCAAAGGATGCTCAGGGTGACTTCGCAAAGACATTGGATGAATCCTATGCAAACCAGAAAAGGTTATTTGACACTAGGGTCCAGGAAACCATTGCTAAGATTGCAGTAAAGGCATTGCCATTATTAACAAAAGGTTTTCAGTTACTGAATTCCCTAATAGATAAAATTGATATTGAGAAAATTGGTAATGGTATATCTCAAATGGCAGAAAATCTATCCGGATATTTACCGGCTGTAATGGGAATTGTTCAACAATTTGCCCCGGTTGTTATGGATTTATTCAAGCAGTTTGCCAATAGTCCGATTATACCGGCAATAATCTCATTGGTTCAGGAACTACTGCCAATTATCCTGTCACTGATTAAGGATCTTAGCCCAATACTCTCAGATGTTTTTGAGATAGTTGGAGGCTTCCTTACGGAGTTAACCCCTGTCCTATCTCAGGTAGTTGAAAGTATTTTACCTTTACTGCCTCCAATACTTAATATGATAACGACTATACTTAAACCGTTGTTGCCTGTCATTGCCCAAATAATTGGATTTCTGGGGGATATCATTAGTCAGATAGCAAGTGCGTTACTTCCATTATTGGAATCACTAATGCCAGTTATACAGCTTATTGCTGACTATTTGTCCTTTACACTTGGAAATGCCATGCAGTATATAATGCCAATAATTCAATTTTTAGCTGATAGATTTACATTTGTAATTAATGTGTTAACTGAACTAATAAATTTCATTACAAATGTATTTTCAGGTAATTGGAGTGCTGCTTGGGACAACATTAAAAACATATTTAGCTTAGTATGGGATAACATTGTAGGCAGCCTGAAGGGATATCTTAACATTGGAGTTGGTTTTCTTAATAATTTTATTGGTGGATTTAACAAAATTACCGGCTTTATTGGTAAGGCTATAGGTGTTGATTTGCAGATACCAGTAATACCGACCTTTGCAAAAGGTGGTTTTACCAATCAGCCTTCCATATTTGGTGAAGCAGGTCTTGAAGCTGCTATTCCGATTAAGTATAAGAATCCTCGAAGCTTGTCTTTATTGAACCAGACGGCACGAGCGATAGGTGCAGAGTCAACAGGGGGTAAACAGCCAATTAGTTTAACATATGCGCCCGTGATTAATGGTGGTAACAAAGCCGAAATTCAATCTTTACTGGATGCAGATAAAGAGAAGTTCATGGCTTGGCTGGAAGAATTCTTCGAAGATAAGGAGAGAGTGTCATATGCTTGATAACGGATATTACGAATATATAACACTTCAGGGTGACACTTTTGACATGATCGCTCTGGACTTTTATGATGATGAATCCTATGCATCCAAGATTATTGAGGTAAATCCGGAATACTGCAAAGTAATAATTTTTGACGCTGGGATTATTCTTAAGATTCCTATTGTCGAGGACACATCTCCGGAAGTACTTCCACCATGGAAAAGGTGATGGTATGAATATATTTTATGAAGGTGTAGATATAACAAATTCTATTGAAATCCGTAAGGCGGATATAGTTGACAATGCCGGTGGTTGTGCAGACAGCATTGATCTAAGTTTTGCCGATACCGAGGGACTGTGGAGTAAGTGGAAGCCGCTGAAGGGACATAAAATAAATGTTCTGGAAGGCGGCTTTTCTTCCGGGGTAATGTTCACTGACTATATAAGCCAGAGCAGGGGAAGTATCAGGATGAAGGGTTTATCTCTGCCACCAAAAGCCAAAACAGGAAAGACAAAAGCCTGGGAATCAATACGGTTCCTACAAATGGCAGGGGAAATAGCAAATACACATGGGTTTACTCTCGAGACCTTTGGTGTAACGGATTATCTTTATGAAAGGTTGGACCAGATCAATGAAACCGACTTTGATTTCCTTTTGCACCGGTGCATTGTTGAAGGATACTCACTGAAAATCTGTAACAGTAAAGTAGTTATCTATTCAGAGCAGGATTTTGAAGCAAAAGTGGCAGTTAAGACATTGTCACTTGACCAATTTGACGGCGACTACGAATTCAAGACAGCTTCCACAGGATTGTATTCTTCATGCACAATAAACTGTAGCACACCATCCGGCATGATAACAAAAGAATATAAACCTCCTTCAGCTCCTGCAGGACCTGTATTAAAACCACTGGTATATGTTAAAAGTCTGGCCGAAGCAGAGCGTTACTGCAAGGGTATGTTAAGAGCTGCCAATAAGAATGAAAACACCGGCAAAATACAAATTGAACTTGATCCTGATCTGGCTGCCGGTGCCTGTGTTGAGATAGATGGTGCAGGTCTGGCTGCAGGAAAATACTTTATTGATCAGGCAGTCCACAAATTAAAAGATAAAAAGACCATTCTGAAATTGCGTAAGACGCTGGAGGGGTACTGATGATTTTAAAAGGACAGGTTTCAACTGTTGACAACACAAACCGTAAAGCAAGGATCATTCTTCCTGAAATGGAAAACATCATTACAACGGAGATCCCTGTTGCACAAAGTGTCGGACTTCTGGAGGTCAATGATATGGTAGTGGTAGCTGTGTTTTCTGATAGTCTTATGGACAGTATTGTAATAGCAAAATGTTGAGGGAGTGTGAAGCATGGCGATAGCATCTTTCGCAGGAAAGACCTTTCAGGTAAGTAATAATAAATTATATACTCTGACTGAATTTACAACAGGTGGAAGCCTTCAGACTGAAAAGCAGGACGTTGCGGGGAAGAAGCCAAGCACATATATCAAGGGGCCTGATTTAGAATCTATGAGCTTCAGTATTCCTTTGAATATTTCTTTTGGCTACAGTGTCCAATCGGAATATGACAGCTGGAAGGCGATCATGACTTCTCAGAAATCACAAAATTTTATACTTGGTGGTAAACCCTTCGGCGGCAAATGGCTTCTTACCGGAGTCAGTCTGAGTGACACTTTGATAGATAGAAAGGGGACTTTGATTAAAGGCGTTCTGCAACTACAGTTTGAAGAATATGTCAGAGCCGGCAGCGCAAAATCAAGCTCATCTTCAAAGAAGAGTACAGCCAAAGCGAAAACGAAAGGGATCTCTGCAAGTGATAAAAGCATCCTTGACAGCCTAGTATCCGGGTCGGACAAATCTGATCAAAAGAGGGTAAATACAAACGCAGCCACTGCAGTATCAGAGGGAGTGAAGGGAGGGCGATAGTGAAATGGTAGTAAATATTGATACAGCAACAATGTCACTGACATGGGGTACAAAAGGAAATAACCGGATTATACAGAATATTGTAAATCTTCTGCAGACTAGAAAGTATGAAGTAGCATATGACAGGACGCTGGGACTGTCAGGTAATTTTATAGATAAGCCGGTGGATGAAGCAATCGCCCTGGCCACGGCCGAGATAGCAGACCTGATCCTCCAGTATGAGCCCCGTGCAACTTTAATTGAAGTACTTCATGTGGGTAACAATGAGGATGGCAATATACAGCTCAAGGTGGTGGTTGATATATGAATGATATAAATTTTGTCGAGATCGATAGTAAGGCAATAAGTGAGAACTTAATAACACAATTTGAACAGCTGACCGGGGAAGTGTTCTATCCGGGGGATGAAAGAAGGCAGTTCCTGTCCAATATGGTACCTGTCCTGGTTGCAATATATAGTTCCATTAACAATACCGGAAGATACAACCTACTAAGATATGCTTCAGGAGAACTGCTTGACGCACTGGGGGAAAGAACGGATACACCAAGGCTCCAGGCTCAGAATGCCGGTGTGATGCTAAGATTTTCGTTATCGGCAGCCCAAGTTACCAATACAGTGATTCCCGCAGGTACCAGGGTTACCCCCGACGGGAAGATATATTTTGCCACGGAGGATGTACTGATAATACCAGCGGGGAGCCTTTACGGGGATACTCCAGCTGTAAGCCTGGAAGTTGGAGCACTTTACAACGGATTCGCTCCCGGACAGATCAACAAGATTGTTGACCCGATACCATATGTAACCGGTGTTGCAAATATAACCACAAGTGCAGGGGGGTCCGATACCGAGCCCGATGATGATGGGATGAACATCTGGTCAGGATACAGGGAAAGGATCCGGCAGTCGCCTGCCAAGATGTCGACGGCAGGTCCTGAGGATGCATATATTTACTGGGCTAAAACAGCGGATCAGAATATATCGGATATTTCGGTAACATCACCTGCACCTGGACAAGTTAAGATAACTGTTCTGATGGCCGACGGTGAAATACCTGTACGGGAGATCCTTGATAGGGTACTGGAGAAATGTAGCAGTAAGAAGGTCAGGCCCCTGACAGATCAGGTGATCACTGCAGCACCAGAAACAATAACATATAACATCAATCTTACTTATTATATAAATCAGGATAAGGCTGCAGAAGTTAATTCGATTCGAGCTGCTATTGAGAATGCTGGTGGTGCGATTGATCGGTATAAGACCTGGCAGAGCGGGAAGCTCGGACGGGCTGTAAACCCTGACAGTCTAAAACAACTGATACTAAACTCAGGTGCTTTCCGTGTGGACATATCAAACCCTGTATACACTGAACTTGATACCGACCAGGTTGCGATACCGGGAGAAGTTACACTTAACTATGGAGGATTGATATAAATGAATCTGGAGAATATTGACCTTCTGAAGCTTCAAACAAAATACATGCAGGAGGATATATCAACTCAAGGGTTCTGTGCAGCACTTACTCCACAGCTTCGGACTGTTGCCAGCATGATCAAAAACAGTCTAATCCTTGCAAGAATTAATCAACTTCCAGAGGATATATTGGATGAACTGGCATATGAACTGCATGTGGAGTGGTATGATGCCGCAGCAGATATCTCTGTAAAGAGAGAACTTATAAAGAATAGTGATAAGGTCCATATGTATATGGGTACCCCATATGCAATAGAGCAGGTAGTTCAGGATTATTTTGGTGACGGATATGTTGAGGAATGGTTTCAGTATGAAGGAGATCCATATCACTTCAGGGTTATTACAAGCAACCCTTCTGTAACATCCGACCTTGCAGACAGGTTTACCAAAGCAATAGAAACAGTTAAAAGAAAAAGTACAATACTTGACCAGGTAATAGTTGAAATGGCTGCAGAACTACCAATGATTTATGGTTTCGTTCTTCATACCGGTGATGTATATACAGTGGAACAGGTGGTGTAAAAATGGGATTTGGAACAATAACATTTACAAGCAGGGGTAGAGCCCTCCAGGCGAAGGCAACGGCAGATACGGAACTGCATTTCAACAGGATTTCCGTCGGTGATGGCCAACTGTCTGGGCAAGCTGTTGATGAACTAACTTCACTTATCCATGAAGTTAAAAGTATAGCTATAAACGAATTACGAGTTCTATCCGGAAACAAGGCAAAGATTGGGGGAGTATTGAGCAATCAGGGACTGGCAACAGGATTTTACTGGCGTGAACTTGGAGTGTATGCTCAGGATCCTGATCTGGGAGAAATACTTTATTGTTATGGGAATGCCGGAGCATTGGCAGAATACATACCAGCACAGGGTGGAAGTGAAATACTTGAAAAACAGGTGAACGTCATAGCAATTGTGGGCAGTGCAGCAAACATTACAGCAACCATTGACCAGTCACTTGTATATGCAACCAAACAGGAACTTAATGATAAGATATCCCATTCACTTGCGACAGCTGCAGGTGATTTTTTAGTTGCCTCAAAAGCCGGTCAGTTTGTGAAGAAAACTCTGGCAGAGATAAAGGCTTTACTTGGCCTTGGGACTGCAGCCTATAAGAATTTTGATTCTGCCGGAGGCGTAGCTGCCTATGATACAGTTCAGACGCATTTGTCGGATTATGTGAGACAACCGGGGTATGGGGTCACTTCTGGGAGTGCTAACACATATACTTTAACCCTCAGCCCTGCCCCTGCTGCTTATGTGGACGGAATGGGCATAGTAGTAAAGATTAATGCAGCTAACACAGGTGCCAGTACGATTAATGTAAATGGACTTGGAGCAAAGGCCATTGTTGACGGTAAAGGTAATGCACTTGCAGCTGCAAAACTCAGATTAAACGGTACTTACTCACTCAAATACAACAGTACCAGCGGAAATTTTATATTACAGGGTGAAGGAGGTGAGATATCGAAACCGCCCAATTTGATTAAAAACGGGAATTATGTAAACGGTTCGAATTGCTGGAGTGCACACGGTGCCACTATAACTTCTGTTGAAAATAATGTTTTAACTTATTTACCGTCACAACAATACGGAGGTGTAATTCAGGAAGTCCCGAAGCCTTCCGCAAATGACAAAATATACATGCGATGTGCTATGAAAGGGCAAACATCTAGTCGCTTTATTTTCTATATTAAATCAGGGGTAGGAGTAGTATTAACACCAACCGTGATTGACGTATGGCAGACGCTAAGTACTGTAACAACTTACCCGGCAGATGGGACGCAGGCGTATATAGACTTTGATAATGATGTGGGTAGCGGTTGGACACAAACACAAGTGAGAAATGTAATGTATTGCAATCTTACTAAATGGTTTGGCGCGGGCAACGAACCAAGTAAGGACGAGATGGACGCAGCAGTAGACAAATTCGGCGGATGGTGGGACAGCGATTTACCCCTGCTTACTACGGATGCAAATACAGCAGTAGGCCATGTTTTAGCCAATAAAGTGTTTTATACTGCCAATGGGATTAAAGCGTATGGGAGCATGCCAGATAGAACAGGTGCAAATACAGAAGCGACAATGTTATCACCATACCCAGGTATATTGCATATGAAGCCTAGAACTGGATATTATGATGAACTCGGCCCTACTTCATGGGTGTATAAATATGATGCAAACTATATTCCCGAGAACATAGTAAGCGGTAAAAGTATTTTTGGTCTAGTGGGTTCATTCCAAGGGAAAAATTGGACGAGCGGTACAGTTACTTCTTCTACTAACATGCCTCTTTTCTACTCGTTTTTCACGCAAGGGGCATACTTACCCACGGTAACTGTTAGCGGCTTATCTTTTTTACCTAAGCTTATATACGTTAGGTACAACAGTGGCGGTGCTTCTCCAATACAGTACGTCACAATATATGATTCGTATGCTAATACCGCGAGAGCCAACAGCGCTATGATACAGGCGTTTAATGGCGGCATAGGCGTAAACGATTCAACGGTGAGGACTATAGACATTACAACAGGTGGGGGTTACGTTAATTCGGAGGGCTTTTGCCTACCTGTAATTAGCTCCAATACACCATATTATTGGATAGCATTTGAATAGGAGGCAAATATATGGATATTCAAGCTTTAGCAATTTACGATAATGAAGGTTTTATATTAAGCCAGATGCAAGGTAGTAATTTAAGAGAACCTGTAGGGGTTCCTTTTATGTGGATTAAAGTTCCAGCAGGCAAAAGACTTAAAAATATTGACGTAAGTGGTGAAGAGCATATTCCTGTTTTTGAGGAATTGCCTAAGCCAGAAACACAAAAGCTCCAAGAACTGGTTGACCAACTGATAATAGATAATTTAAATATGCAACAGCAAATTGATACATTAATAACTACAGGTTTGGAGGTGTAAAGAATGTTTGAAAGATTAAATTACTTATATCATGCTGGGAAGCTTACGACGGAGCAGTTAGATATAGCGGTGTCAAAAGCATGGATCACTGCAGAACAAAAGACAGAGATACTCGGATAAAGATAATATAACGAGCGAAAGAGGGCTATTAATTTAGTCCTCTTTTATTTGTATTAAATACTAATTATACCTTTAAATTATAATATTTATCAGTCTTATAATATTATGTGGATTAAGGTATAATTTTACAAAATATTAATTTGGAGGTCAATTTATGAAAAGATTTAGTAAGTTGTTATGTTTTATAGTAGTATTTATTGGTGTAATGGCGGCATTTTGTACGGTGAGTTTTGCAGCTTCGGTTGGGGAAAAATTAACAAGTCCCGAGGTGGGATGGCAGAGAATTAATGACAACGATAGCCATATTGTTTATACTGGAATGCCATATTATTCAGATTCATTAGGATCATATAAAAATGATGTTCATTATGTAAATGCGAATGAATTTTCTGTGAAGTTTAATTTTAGTGGAACTAAATTGAGAGTAATTGGTTTTTATAACCAAGAGTCTTTTTCTAGTATGAAAGTTAAAGTTGATGGAACTGACTACGGAACATTAACCCCCTCTCAATATAGTCAACAACAATATTTGTTATTTGAAGTTACTGGACTGACAAATACTAATCATAGCATCATAATTTCTGGAATAACAAATGGTGCTTGGCGTTTTCAATTTGATGCAATTGATATTGATGATACTGGTTACTTAGTCGATATTAATACTCCTGTGGCGCCGACTAATTTAGATGCTACAGCTGGTAACAAAGAAGTTATTTTAAAATGGGACAGCGTAGAAGGTACAACAAGCTATAATTTAAAGCGTTCAGAGACTCCTGGAGGGCCATACACAACAACATTTTCGGCAATAGGTACAAGTTTTTCTGACACAAATGTAATACCTGGTACTACATATTATTATGTTGTAAGTGCGGTAATCAATGGAATAGAGGGACCACAATCAAATGAGGCCTTAGCCACAATTCCAAAATCAAATAATAAATTAAAATTAGTTCTTGAAGTAAAAGAGGAAAAGCAATTGAGTGTAAGTAATGACTTAATTGATAATTCAGATATGGAATGGGCATCATCTGATTCTACGTTAGCCACAGTTGATGCTAATGGAATGATTAAGGCTTTAAAGCCTGGGAATACGGTAATCACCTGCACAAGTAAAGATAAGTCATACACCGAAATAATAAATGTCCTGATAGTAGATTTGGAATATCAGCTTGCAGTTGATTTGAATATAGGAGGTACTTGCAGATTAACCATTGATGATTTGACAAATACCGCTGATGTAACATGGACTTCATATGATCCTACAATTGCAACTGTATCATCCCAGGGTAAAGTAACAACTGTAAGTGAGGGATTAACATATATAGTTGCAACTGATAAAGATGGTAAAGAATTAGGAAGGATTTATATAAGGGTAAGGCAATAAAATAATTAAGAATAAAGGGGCATTTGGATAATCCCAAGTGCTCTTTTTAGTGGTTATTGGATAATACTGCGAAACACTGAATTCTCAAAAAAGAACATTAGTAGACAAACACTTAATAAATGGTATAATATTACATGGGGATGACTTCCATAGAATTTTATCGAAAAGGTGATTATGTATGTTTTGTCGATTTTGTGGTACGGAACTGTCAGAGAATAGTTTGTTTTGTAATAAGTGTGGCATGAAAACAAACGAAAATAGTAATAGGAATATCCCAACGCGTGAAAAAAGAAAACATAAGGTAACAATTTTTAGAGAAAGTCAAATGTTTTTACTTAATCCTCCAGTTAACATTAGTATTAATAATGTTAAAAATTTAAGCATTAATAATGGCGGTACTGTTGAATTAGATTTAGATGAAGGTAATTATAGTTTTGAATTCTCATGTAGTTTACGAAAAAGAAAGGTTGATGTTTTTTTAGAAAAAGATATATTAATAACATTAAAGTGGAACAGAATAACAGGTTCATTAAATGCTGATGTGAAATAATGGGCTTTTAGGGATTACTTAGTTGTTGGTAGTCCTTTTTATACGTCACAAAATCAAATTAGAATTACTACCACGACTTAAAGAGGCTGGAGAAGGCCTCTTTTTTATTTTACAAAAAAATACGAAAGGGTGAGAAAGGTGAAACAAGAAGGTAAGTTTATTTTAATGGACAGGGAAGAACTGAGGACGTACATCGAAGGGCTAAAAGGGGTTAAGACATTTAAAACAATCCAGCAGCACCATACAGCAAGCCCTGCATATAAAGACGTAAAAAACAATCATATCGCGCTTATGAAAAGCATGGAAATTTATCATGTAAGAAGCCTAAATATGAGTGAGATAGCCCAACACTTCAGTACGTTTCCGGACGGAACCATTTGTGTAGGCCGACCACTTACAAAAGATGGTGGAGGTTTCCTGAGTCCGGGGAATAAGGACTCAATAACAATTGAAAACGTCGGGAACTTCGATTCTGACGACATGACAGAAGAACAAAAGCAAAGCATTATCCTGCTTAATGCTCTTTTATGTAAAAAGTTTAATATTGCTCCATCCACATCAACACTTATATATCACTGCTGGGTACAAAACAAGTCCTGCCCTGGACTTAATTGGTTCGGAGGAAACAGCAAATCGGCAGCGGAAAAGAATTTTATTCCACTGGTTTCAGCTGCGATGGAAGAGCCCATGACCTTTGAGCAGGCCATGAAGATTGTTTCTGAGAAGGTTAATACACCGTTGTCATTCTGGCTGAAAAAGAAGGATATTGACCCGGCCTTTCCAGCCTTAATAATAAAAATTGCTAAAAGCTATGGAGGGAAGTAATATGGATAAAATAAGTGCATTTAAGGCTTCAATAGTTGGTATCTTTGCAGGAATATCCGCATGGTTAGGGTGGTTCGGCTGGTTGGTTGTAGCTTTTGTAGTATGTATGACTGTGGACTGGATAACAGGATCCATGGCAGCATGTAAAACCGGTGATTGGAATAGTAAGCGAGCAAGAGAAGGATTATGGCACAAGACAGGCAGTATAATTGCTGTGTTAGTCACGTTAATACTTGATGCTGTAATAGGGAATGTAATTAACAATATTCCCAACATTGAAATTCCTTTCTCGTATACTGTTCTTTTAAGTCCTATTGTAATAGTATGGTACATACTTACCGAAATGGGAAGTATTATTGAGAATGCTGGAAAGATGGGAGCACCAATTCCTGCGTTTTTGCAGAAAGCTATAGCTGTTTTTAAGGGAACAGTTGATGCTGCAGGTGAAAAAGTAGTTAATAGCAAATGAAATCAGCCCTCAGGTGATGCCTGAGGGCTGATATTTTTTTACCATTATACCGAACGTATGTTCGTAATATTTTATTTTGGAGGACATTTATGAATAGTTTTATTGGTTGGATCGGTGGAAAGAATTACTTAAAAAAGGAGATAACAAAAAGATTCCCTCTGGGATCCAAGAGGTACATAGAAGTCTTTGGCGGAGCGGCATGGGTGTTGTTTTATAAAGATTCTCATGCAGAAATGGAAGTTTATAATGATTATAACAGTGAGCTTGTCAACCTGTTCAGATGTGTTAAGTATCATTGTGGTGAACTACAGAAAGAATTGCAGTATGTACTGAATTCTAGGGAGCTTTTCAATGATTTCAAATCCCAATACATTGTACAGGGATTAACAGATATACAGCGTGCTGCAAGATTCTTCATGCTTCTGAAAACCAGCTATGGTAGTAATCAAAAAACTTTTGGTTGTATAAAAAAGAATATATGTCACATGTCAGAGTATTTGGAGCATATAACTAAAAGGCTTTCGGGAGTTGTTATAGAAAACAAGGATTTTCAAAATCTGATTGAAGTATATGACCGGCCGGATGCTTTCTTTTATCTTGATCCACCATACTACGGCACGGAAAAATATTATCAGGCTCAATTTTCAAAAGAGGATCATGTCAGGCTTGCCAACACACTGAAAAAAATTAAAGGAAAATTCCTACTGTCATACAATGACTGTGAATATGTGAGAGACTTGTACCGGGATTTTAAAATTGAAGGAATTGAGAGAAACCATAATTTAATTAACCGATATGAAGGGAAGGAGAATAGATATTTTGAACTTTTGGCCAGAAATTATTAACTACAACTATGAGCTTTTGTAACGTTAAGTTAATTTTTTGGCTTTTGTTTTAAGTATGCCAATTGGCAAAGTGCTTTAATAAAATGACAGGATAGCTTATTATAATAGTCATTCCATTTTGTGGGATTTTGATATAAAATAGTTTTAGAATAAAAAGACTTATTTATTGTTTTTAAAATACAAATTTTGTTGTTCTTATTCTTCGGGGGGATGCTGTATCTATGAAAACATTAGTTTATGTAATAATTATAATACTAGGGATTACTGGATATTCCTTTTATACTGAAAAAGGATCAATAAGCATCACTACGGATTCAGAACCAATTTACACAATAGATACCAATAAAGAAATTAAATCATCCACATCAGTTAAGGAATCATTATTTATCCCGAATACTAATAGTATAAAACTAATTATGGGGCTCAAAAAATATGAAGTATTAGAGTTGCTTGGTAAAGAGTACAGTCTTGATAAAGGACAATACGAATGGCAAGATGAAGGATATAACTATGAACAATATGGAATGACTATTTATTTTGATAAGTATTTAGAACCTGAAATGATTGAATATATTGACTGTAATAACAAAGTTAACATTAATGGCGCAACAGTTGGTATGACTTTTGACGAGATCGATAAAATTCTTGGTAAGAGCGAACCCATTGAACTTGAAAAATATGAACCAGACCAACCCCAATATTCCATATGTTATGTAATTGATAATTTTAAAGTATGGTTTGGAGCTGGGGCGGATGGCATTACAACTGACTTTCAGTTAAGGCGCAATTATGACATTAAATAGGTATTTATTAAATCTAAGGTTATTAATTTATTTATGCCTATAATAACTTATATTTGTTGTTATCTTTGACTGGTACGGTTCGCCTCCACCACATTTTGTCCGAAAGCCCTTGATTTTCAAGGGCTTTCGGCGTTTTATAAAGAAAAAAGGGGGATATTTAATTCATATCTTTACAAATGCTTTGAAAACATTTTTCAAGTGTGTTGCACATTGCAACACAGCTGTTTTCACAATGTGAAAACTTACTCTAAAGTTCGCATAATTTTACCATTTTTTAGAGGCATGCCTATAGAACAAGCTAGCGGGCCTATGAACCATTTCTTGAATAGAATTAACAAATTGATGCTACACTTTTTCATATAGAAAATACCATTTTTTTAATAAAAACAGTATTTTCATTCTTGTACAATGTTAATTGATGCTAATCGTCACTGTATTAACTATTGAGATCATGATGATTCTCTAAATGTAAACTTGCAGATACTGTTGCATGATCGGATGGCCAAAGCCCTGTTTTTGTTCGGTCGTTCTGTAATTCTCCATGTAATTCTGCTTTAATTGGTTCCCAGCCGTTTTTAAAAAAAATATAATCAAATCTTTCGGTCAACATAGAAATTGCATTTAAAAGATCAGGATTCTGTTCATGGGTAAGCCCTGGTCCTTTACCTACTTTATCCCATACATCTTCAAAACCAGCCTCAATAAACAAATTAATTGTACTGCTATTAGGAGGAGCGTTCAAATCTCCAGTAATAACTACCGGTAAACATGTGTTTGCAGGTCCTTGAAGAATTTCATTTGCTTGGGCATTCCGAATGTTTTCAGCAGTTGGATCCAAACGCGTATTAACCATCCTGAAAACTTTTCCGTGAATTTTAACATCTATAGAAGACCATCCTCGAAGTATGGTAAAAGGTTGTCCTGCTATGGGTATAGTTAGATTTGTTTGGAAATTAGCTTCCTGTCTTCTTATTACGTCCAATCTATGTTTTTTACGAGTCAGGATTGCATCTGTTTCCAATATAGTAGTCCATCCTTGGAGTAAAGTAAAAGGTTGTCCTGCTATGGGTATAGTTAGATTTGTTCGGAAATTAGCTTTCTGTCTTATTACGCCCAATTTATGGTTTTTACAAATCAGGATTGCATCTGTTTCTAAAAAATGAACTAAATTTCCATTGCTGTCTGGAAATTCTGCCTCAGCATTGTTATTACGAGCCGCAACTGCGTAATTCAAACCTTGTTCCTTTAACTCTTCTAATAATATCTCTACAAAATCATAGGTGACAGTCCCGAAAGTTGGAATAATCAGTTCTACCCGTACAGCTTCCTGTAAACCAATAAGATCAGGTTTTTCCGAAACGATGGCTTTAGCAATTGCCTTGGCACGAACAGGAAAATTCGTCGCAAGAAATTGCCTGAATATCTGGGTTACAATTATGGGGACTTGCGCTGGGGTTAGGGACGGATCAAACAATGGTGCAACATCAAAACCTTGATAAATATTCCACGTCAAGAACGAAACCCTAAAATTATTTTCAAAAATCATATCCATCTTACTCCAATCAATTATTCTGTTAACAATATATGATTTTATGTCAACCACTGTGATTAATATCTAATTCATATAAAGTTACACATAGAAAGAAAGCTTTAATATGACATGCTGTTGTCTTATTATTATTGATATACTCATCATATAAACGTAATGGAGTAGTTAAGTTATTCAAGGGTCAGGCAAGGTATAAACACTTATAAGTGCTATAGGTTACACATATGTCCCAGTAAAGCAAAATTGAAGGGAGAATAATAAGATATGAATTGTAAGGTAGTATTTCTTAAGGAACAGAAGTACATGGGAATTATGACAAAAATACTTTTCAAAGAGCATGACGAAATTGACTTTAGGAAGCTACAATTAGATGTTATAAATTCTGATATTAAAAATCGTGATGTTAATGAAAGGTTTATGGCTTTGGATTCTGATTTTCAAGCTGATAGCTTTTGCTATACCCCTTTAGTTCCCGTAACTTCATTTGAGGGGGAGGAATATTACAGATTTACAAGAGCAGAAGGTGAGTATTACTGCTTTGATGTTGATTTAAATGAGTTGGGACCGAAATGGTTTCAAGAATGTGGTGAGTATATTGAACAAAACAACTTGAAAATTGATAGGGAATTTGATTTGGAGTACTACCCTGAGAACTATATGTGTAAAGTGAATTCGGAGGATTCTAACCTTCAGGATCAAACGATTTGCTTGATTTTTAGAAAGTTGGATTACACACTCAGTGTGGAGTAGTACGAATAAAGTCGTTATTCGAGTATACTTGAATGAGTAAAATGTTATTTTACTGAGGATAATTTTGTCGGTTGTGAAAATCTGGATGGAACAACACCGCCATTGAACAAAAAGATGATTAAAGGGGACCAATCGTTGAGGAGGCTGGAAATGCTTAATCGATATTCAAGATTTATGACAGGGCTTCAGAATATCAAGCTTCTGATATTTGACGATATAGGCCTGAAATCTTATACACTTGAAGAAAGCAGAGACATTTTAGAAAATGCAGAAAGTAGATATAACAGAGCATCGACGATTCTGTCATGGCAAGAATCTCACACCAAATTGTATGATCTATTCCCTGATGCCACGATAGCAGATGCGATAATGGACAGGATAATACATAACTCGTATATTTTAACCCTCGACTCAAAAAGGTCAATGAGAGAAGATATGGCTGAAAAAAAGATAAAGAATATTGAAAAAGATGAAGTTCTGGAAATCAATTGGTTGAAGAACTCTACTGTAGAACTAAAACGATTGAGAGGGACAGGAAGGAGTCCATTTAGGATATTTCAGTTTTAATTTTTGGGGTTGATGGATTGGAGTTGGATTCATAATTGAATAAACATTAGATACAAAAATACTGCTTTGAGGAAAGGCCAAGGTGGTATTTTTGTTTGAGATTATTAGAGTATAATAAATTTTATTGTATTAAATTCTATTTTTGTTTAGAATTATGATTATAGGAGGAATAAAATGAGTAAAAAAGTCAATATTCTTTGTGTTTTAAACATTTTAGTTGTAGCTGTAATTAGTATATATACTAAACAACAAAATTCCATAACAAATAGTATTGGGAATGGCTATATTATAATCGGATTCGTAATATTGGCGGTATATCTGCTTCTTATTATAGCATTACTTAGAGCTATTAATATCAGTAGGGATGATTTAAAAAGAAGTTTAATAGTCTTGTTCTTTGTGGCAGGGGCTATATTTCTATTTGTTGGATTTTTTATATTCTTTGTAGGTGATTTATGCTTATTAATAAATTATAAATATCATATGGGTGAAGGCAGTTGGTTATCGTATTTTGGTTCAGTATTTGGAGCAGGAATAACTGTTATCGGTGCTTATATCGTAACGAGTTTACAATCTAATAATGATAACAAAAAATTAATTAAAGCAAAGTGTATTTTATTTTTAAACGATTTAAAGTACATAAATGATAGGGTTGATGAATACGTTAATGAACTTGAGAGAAAAAAGGATAACCAAGAATTCTATAGGATAAGATATTTAAATATAAGTGAAAATTGGCGTGAACAAGTATCATTTCTATTCCAAAATAGAATACTTGAAAATTTTGATGTTAATACCTTCTATGATTATTTCACCGATATTTATTTTATAACAGATAAATATGAAGAAATTCATGAGCTAAACATTAGTGAATTAAATAGCGAACCTCATCAAAAGGACGGAATCAGAAAAAGAAAAAACAAAATTAAAGATGAAATAAATAATAAATACAAGCAAATTAATAATAACAAAAAGATTACAGAGATAATAAATAAAATAAACAAAGGAGTCGAAAAACTTAATTGAAATCATGAGTGTCCAAAACATGTCGATGCAATGTCGGTCAGAAAGAGTTAATATGTTATATGTAGAATACTATCTGGAATAAATCTGGGGGTATTCTTTATGTCCGTAATAATTAATAAAAAAGGGGGTTATATATGATTAAATAGCTCCTAAAAACAAATGAGTCAAAAGCCGTAACGGTATTGCTTCGGTAGGTAGTGGAACTTTATTTATGACGATTGTTCAATATTTGCCAGATAATATTTAAAAAAGTGGCTATTATTATTAACTCCGACCCTTTCTATTTAAATTTTTGCTATGTACAATTTGGCATTAAAGAAGATTAACAATTACCTAAATAATAAAGAACTTGAAAAACAAACAGAGATTAAAGATATCTATAAATGATGCGATTAAATCAATAGATTACCAGATAAAGGATCTCACAATACCTTACGAGACTAGGGAATATCTATTAAAAAGAAGGGAAGAATTATCAAGAAAAGGATGGAAGCTGATTTTGATAGAATTAAGTATTTAGAAATAGAAGGACAAACTACCCTAAGAAAAATAGTGTCGGCTAACGAAGATAATGCTATATCTTATGAAATAGAATACAAATAAAGTATTCTATTTTTTATGCCCTAAATTACCTTTATTTAACCGAGTTAGGAGTTTCTATTAATTATGTGTGAAGGAAAATACTTTTTTGTGTAGAAAAATAAATAGATTGGGGGAAGTATTTTAATAGGTAAAATGTAAATATTTCATTCATAGTACAGTAACTTTGGCTTAGTAGATAAAACTAGTAAGTGAGGTGTGATATGCCACTTGAGATAGTTCGTAATGATATAACGAAAGTATACGCCGATGCAATTGTCAACGCGGCAAACCAATCATTGCTTGGAGGCGGAGGTGTTGACGGAGCAATCCATAAGGCTGCTGGGCCGGAACTGCTTGCTGAGTGTCAAAAACTTGGGAGATATGAAGTCGGACAAGCAAAGATAACAAAAGGGTATAATTTGTTTGCTAAATATATTATTCATACTGTGGGCCCTGTGTGGCATGGCGGCGATACCAATGAGGAAAAGCTGCTTGCAGATTGTTACAGAAACTCACTTGAATTAGCACAAGAACATAATCTGGAGAGTATAGCTTTCCCGTTGATATCATCAGGTGCTTTTGGTTATCCAAAGGATAAAGCATTGCAAACTGCGATTTCTGTAATCGGGGACTTCCTATTGAGTAATGATATGATGGTTTACCTGGTGGTATACGATAAGGCTGCATTTAACCTCTCGGAAAAGCTGTTTTCATCTATTAAAAAATACATAGATGATAGGTACATTGAAGAGCAGCCTAACAACAGATTTAACAGGCTCGAAGAACTACGTATCATGGGAGAATATTCTATGCAGAACCGATGCATTCTTCTATGGATGCACCTTCGACAGCAAAAAAAACGAAAACGCAGTCATGATGATGTTGTAAAACATATGGATGAAACTTTCTCCCAGATGCTGCTGCGCTTGATTGACGAAAAAGGAATGACAGATGCGGAAACATATAAAAAGGCCAATATAGACAGAAAGTTATTTTCAAAAATCCGAAATAACATAAATTATAAACCGAGCAAACCTACTGCTATTGCTTTTACCATAGCTTTACGATTAAGCCTTGATGAAACAAAGGATCTGTTGCTTAAGGCCGGCTTTGCTCTTTCTCACAGCAGTAAATTTGATATCATTATTCAATATTTTATAGACGAAGGCAATTACGATATTTTTGAAATTAATGAAGCATTGTTTGCTTTCGACCAGAACTTGTTGGGAGGGTGAAATCATGGATTACTTTCTAATAATATTAACTATAATAATCGTTGCTTTGCTTGCGACCTTGGTAATTAAATCTAGGAGAAAAGCTGATTCCAAAGGCAAAGATGTTTTAGACACTGAAAATTCCGCTCAAATTACTTCTGAGGAACTTAGGACAGAATGTGTTCAAGAAGGTGGCATAACAATACCAATAGAGCGATTACCAGAGACAACAGAAATTGATGAAAAAAGTCTATTTGAAATTACTGACCGTACTGTTATTGCTCGAATTTCAGAGACATTTCCAGCAGCAGCAGAAACCGTTGCAAAAACAATTACAAACAAAGCTTTAAAAAATGTTGAATTATATAAAGCAGTAATTCCAAGTGGTGCTACCCTTGCAGAATCAAAGCAAATGGAAGGTGCAGTACGAGGTTTTTATCGTGGAGCAAAAGGAATAAAAGGACAAGCAAATTTAGTTAAGGTAGACCCCACAAAAATTTCTAAGGCTACTTCGGTAGCTAATGGTGTTGCAAACGTGATAAATGTTGGTTCTTTGGTTGTCGGGCAATATTATATGTCTGAGATAAATTCAAAATTAGAAAATATGACAAAGAGCATAGACAAAATAAGCGATTTTCAAAAAATGGAATTTAAGAGCAGGATTTTATCTTTGATTTCTGGCGTAGGGGAGATTTCACAATTCAGTTCGGAAATTATGGAAAATGACGAACATAGAAAAATTAAACTTACAACTTTAGAAAACTTAAAGGGTATTTCTACTGAACTTCTTGGGCAAGTGAATCTAACGATAACCGACATTTCTAAAAAGAGTCCTAACCCCGATTATAAAGAGTATCAGGAAAAGGTTGATGAATTCAACACTCTGGTTGAATATCAGAATGTTTTAGTTACCGTTCTTGAAGAAATCAGCAAAATGACCTATTTGTTAGGGAGAGGCGGCATATCAAGTGATATGAGCTATTCCTTGTTTAATAAGTTTTTAGAGCAATCTGTACAAACCAGAAATTTATTAGAACGATGGCATGACAAACAGGTCAAAGCGTTAAGTATTGATTTGGATAAAAATCGTATTTCAAAGACCGGAGTTAAAGGATTTCTTTCGGCAATACCAGGTGTTTGGGATGATAAGTGGAAATACAATGATTTAAAACATGGATTGGTTCAAAAAATTGACATTCAAATCAAAACTAAGCCGAAAGCTTTAAATAAACCAGAAGATGTTTATGATGAAGATGTCCAGATTATTATTAAAGATGGTAAATACTACTTCTTTCATGAAGCGACCAATATAGAAAAGTAAATGATAGAGCAATATGTCGCTCCAAAAGCGACCTCTAACTAACAAAAAACTGTTATCCTTAAGTCGTAATAAAAACTTGAGGAGGACATGATAATGAAAAAAGGTTTAACTGAACTGGTATTTATTCTTGACAGAAGTGGCTCAATGAGCGGTCTTGAAAGTGATACGATAGGCGGATATAACGCCATGCTTGAAAAACAGAAAGAGGAAGCAGGGGAGGCTGTAATAACTACTGTTTTATTTGATGACAAATATGAATTGATACATGATCGTATAAATCTTCGAGGCATTGAACCAATTACTGAGAAAGAATACTACGTCCGTGGTAATACAGCACTTTTGGATGCAATAGGGAAAACAATTAATAAAATAGGAAATGTACAAAAGCGCACAGCTGAGGATGAAAGAGCTGAGCAAGTTATGGTTGTAATAACCACTGACGGTATGAAAAATGCAAGCCGCGAATTTGGTTATGAAAAAATCCGTAGTATGATTGAGCGTCAAAAAAGCAAATATGGCTGGGAGTTTATTTTCCTAGGTGCAAACATTGATGCTGTTGGTACTGCAGAGCGCTTCGGTATAGACAAAGACCGGGCAGCAAATTTTAATGCAGACAGTGAAGGGACGTTACTAAATTATGAAGTAATCAGTGAAGCGGTGAGTTGAATTCGTGCAAGCCGTCCTATTTCAGAAAACTGGAAAGACCGCATTGATGAGGACTTCAAGAGACGTGGAGGCAGGAGATAATTATGCTAGGAGCTATCATAGGAGATATAGTAGGCTCAGTATATGAGTGGAATAATATAAAAACAAAGAATTTCGAGTTGTACAGTTCGGAAGGATCCGCTACATACACCACCAAAAAATAAGCCCACTCAAGAGATATGTTTACTTTGCAGAATTTGCAGCCCTGGCACGTTTGTTTCCGTTCATCTTCCTACTCACCTCATTCCATAATTCTTTAGTTATTATTGAGGGTATTCCGCGTTCAACTCGGGTAATGTCTTCTTCAGACTTTGACAGGTGGTTGTTACGCTTCTCACAGGTTTTCCGTATAGTCCTGTTAAAAATATATGTGCCGTTATACTTTTCATTTCGAAGTATATCGTGAAGACTGTTTTTGCCGAAAGGACGGCCGGATTTACTACGGTAGCCTTCAGTGCTTAAGGTGTCGATTATTTCATTGGAGCCCTTACCAGCAGCATACATTTCAAATATCATCCGTATGACCCTGGTTGAATACTTACATAAATACCACTTTGGAGGAAGGCCAAGGTGGTATTTTTATTGAAAGGACGAGAAATCTAATATAACTTACAAAATTTGACTCAAAAATCCATATATGTTATTGTAAATACATCTATTCATATAAATGGAAGGGGTGTAAAATGAGAACATTTTTTAAAGTGCTATTTGTTGTAATACCTGTTATGTTTTTGTTTTCGTTACCTACATATGCCGATGACGGAATTGTTGAATGTCCAAAGTCACACGTTTATCTTAACAACAACGATCTTGAATTTAAGGGTACTGTTATAATCAAAGAAGATTGTGTAATGCTTCCACTATATCAAATTACAAGTAAGCTAGGTGTTGAAGATAATTTTGAAAACATTTCATATGATTATAAAAATAATTCTATTACAGTAAATCTAAATAATAAAAAGTTAGTAATAACTACTGATGATAAGACTGCAAGTATCGGTGGTACCATATATAAATTGGATGTTGCTCCATTTAAATATAAAAACGGCCAAGTATATGTACCAGCAAATTTTATTGCTCGGGCATTTGATAAAGTTTATGCGTGGGATAGTTTTTCAGAAGCTGTTTTATTAGGTAATTCGGAAAAATCTGATAAATCGCAACAAATATTAGAAAAATCTTTTCGAGCAATGAAAATGCTAAAAAGAGTTAAACTAAAATCTTATGAATATTTTTATATGAGTGGAATGTATGGAGAAAATATATCTATTGAAGACCTTGATATGAAAATTGATAGACAGAATAAACAAATGAGGATTTCACGAACAGAGGATTATAACGGTAGACGGGTTATTGAAAAGGATTACTATTGTTTTAATAATGCTTGTATAAGCAGTAATAAAAATTCTGGATATTGGAGTGAAGAGATTTTCCCCAGAGGTATAAACGCAGAATTAAATCAATATGAGGCTACTTGGATTTTGCTGCCCGATGATGAACTTTACTCTAATTTGTCAGTTTTGGAGAGTGTAGACAAAAAACACTTTATTTTGGCTGGTGATGCCAGACCTCATTGGGGCTCTGAAATGATTGGTTCAAATTTAGACGTAGATAGGGAATGCAGTACCACAATAGTTATAAATAAAAGTAATTATTTGATAAGCAACATTGAAATTAAAAAGAAAACATATGGCAAAGATACAGACGAAGTAATATATAATAGATCTAATACTTATGATTTTAGCGATTATGATGGGGACTTTAATGCTAAAGCGCCAAAAGAACTATTAAGTATGATTAAAATTATAAGTCCTGAAGATAAAATAATAGATGATGAAAATCTAAACATAAGTGATATTGATAAAAAGAAAATTGATGTATTAGCAAAAAATAGCTTTGTTTCATGTATAGACAGTTTTTTCTCTAACCCTTATGATCTTGAATTTAATGAAGGAGTATTGTTTATTGATATTAGGGATGAAAAGGACTTTAAAGATTTTAATAAATTGAGTGATGATGGTAAAAAGTTTTTAGCCTTTAAAGTTTTAGACGATAACTACAATCAACTTTTAGGTAGTCAGCACATAAATGTATATATTACCTATAAAAACAAAATGTATTATTTAGTCCCAGCGCGTTATGATATTAGATTACTGGATTATCCGGAATCTTTTCCCGGTGGACAGGAAATAAAAGTGATATTTCAAGACAGGAAGAATAATACATATAATGTGTTAAAAAGGTAATAAGCTGTATTTGAAAGTTAAGTCATTTTCACGATGTCTAAATAATGTCGATGCAATGTCGGTCATAGAGAGTTAATATATTAAATGTAAAATACCGTTTTGGAGTAAAATCTAACGGTATTTTTTATGCCCAAAAATTATGTTATGTTAAAAAGATAGTCAAAAGTATCTGTAATTTAAAAATGCCATAAATGTTGATGGTATGAGTAATAGGTAAAAGTACAATGTCTTTTACATAATATAGGATATGTAAAAAGGGAGTGAGAAAACTGAATGCAGTTGATCTGCTAAATAATTATAAAGATCTTAAACTTAAAAAGAAAAGTTCGAACACAGTTGATGCATATATTCGGATCTGAGTCAGTTTTTCTCATACTATCAATAACAGTATTTTTTGTTATTTAATAAATTGAAAAACAATAAAAAATTGTTGTAAATTTAGGATATAATGTATATAATAACAATAAATGGATAATTAGTAGAAAAATTGGAAAATACTAAGGGCAATATTACAGATAATACCTATAATAATTACATATATTGCCTCATAAATTAAAAGGAGCGTGTTATTATGAAAAAAAGAGTGATAAGCTTTGTTTTAATCTTAACTATTATAGCTGCATTTAGCTCATCAACTTTTGCTTACTCTCCTGTGACAAGGGTTAATGGACAAATTTGGGAGACGGAGCCTAATGATTACGAAGAAGATGCAACAATAATATTACAACAGGGTACTACAATATATCCAACCTATGGTGCTCTTAATTATGCAGGCGATGGAGATCATTACTTATTCCAGAGCAAGACTACTCAAACAAAAAAATTGCGTGTCGGAAGAAGTGGAGGTTTAGTTGATGTTCCCGATGCATATTTTTTTGTTGGTTTCCATGACTTAACAACTGGGGAGCCTATTTTTACAAAAAGAGTACTTGTTTCTAAAGGATTAACTGAACCATTACAGCTTATAGCAGGACATGATTATATTATATATGTGACTGTCGAAGGAAATGATGACGAGATACAAGAGAGTTTGGATAATAGGCCGTTCAGATATCTTTTAGCCTTAAATGGATGATAAACTTAAAGTAAACTAACAATCATAAAGGAAAATACCAATAGTCTACATTATCCATAAACATTAAAGTACAATAGGGCAGTCGGAATAATTCCGTCTGCTCTTTGTGCATAAAAGGATAATATTACGACCTATTAATTATTTATGTAGTAACATGGTAAAATGGTAATATCTGAATGAGGAGACTAAGCTTTTAATGAAATACTTATTTTCATTTAAGGGTACTATGAGTAGAGGCAGGTTTAATTTTACATATATCTTTACAATGTTATTATATGGTTTTGTAGATATACAGTTGCCTGACTCGTCAATTCTGTTTTCGTTTATAAAAACAACTCTACTATTACTAATTTGTATATGTAATATATCAGTTATAGTTCGAAGGCTACACGGGGTAGGGTACTATGGGTTAGATTTACTTTTTGCTTTAATACCTGGATATAACATTTACCTTTTATTTTTTAAAAAGACAATAGCAAAGTAAAGATTTTCGAGTTAAATTGATAACGGAAGTAAAGTATTCGCACCTGCCTGTCGGATATACCCCATTTTTCTGCTGCCTGCTTTGTAGTTATATAGTCCATGAAACCACCTCAAGGAATATTATATTCCGTTATCGGAAATATAGCAGCGAAAAGCATTATTTCCGAGTATACATTACCGAAACTGTATTCTGTTCTTTCAGATCCAATATTTTAAGGCTGTCAAGACTTTTGTTTTTACGTCGGAATCATGGATAAACTGCAGTAAAACTTCTATTACGATTTATCTTATTACATTATTTGTTACATAAGTTAAAAGTAATCTTCTTTTTTCTGGAAAAATGTTGTAATATAATAAAATGAAGTTTTATCCTTAAATTCCAATATTATATAAGTTATGGGAGGATTCTGATGCCAAAAGTAAAAGCTCTTAAATTTTGTGTAAGTATAGTAATTATTATTAGTATTTTGAGCACATTTACCATTACTGCTTTCGCTGATTCAAAGAAGACAAGTACTTATAAGCCGAATACCTGGTATAAATTAAATGATCGGCCTGAAGGAAATGAGGAGATTATTACAACAATTCCGAGTGTTCTTGAGGGAATTAGATATGTTGGGATAAGGAGTAACGATTTAAATAAAATTGTTTCAATTGATAAAAAGATATATATGATAAATAACGATGGGACTGTGTTAGAGTATAATACTTTAACTGACACTTGGACCAGTATTGATAAAATAAAAGATTTGGATAAATCAAATGGTATATTTAGACTAATCGCTTTGAATGGTAAGATTTACATAATCGGTGCGAATTTTAGTGATATCTTGGAATATGATAATGTCAAAAAGGAATGCAAATTTATAGTAAAACTACCTACCGAAAGAAAAGTTGGTGGGGCTGTTGGAGTTGACAATAAGATTTATATTTTGTCAGGTGAAGAGAAGGGAGATCCCAATACTAAAAGGACATTAGATGTTTATGATTTATCAAAAGGCCAGTGGAGCAAAAAGAAGGACATGTTTGGAGGATCCAACGACTTAAGGGTAATTCACCTAAATGGAAAGATTTATACACTAGGTGTTGGACAGGATTTTGAAGTCTTCGACATAGAGAAGGACCAATGGACACAGCTTTCACCAAGCCCTTCCGGCATATACGGAGCTGGAATGCAAGCTGTAAATGGGAAAATTTATATACTGCCTTACAGTTCTGAAGAAGGAAATAACATTGTAAAAGAATATGATCCTGAGAGTAATTCATGGATAGGGAAAGCCGCTTTAACCTTTGATATTTCAACTTTCGCAACAACGGAATGTGACGGGGGAATATACGTTATCTATAATAATAAAGTAGCAAAATACACTGTTACTGAAAGAAATATTTCAGAAGAAGATGTTGACGAAAGAAAAGATGACAAGAGGCTTGAGATTCAATCAAACGTTGATAATGAGTATACAGTAAAAGTTAATGATAAAATTTTGCAGTTTCCAGATGCAAAACCATTTATGGATAATGAACATAAGGTTCATATTCCTGTAAAAGTATTTGCTGATGCCATTGGTGCAACTGTTTCCTGGAATAGTAAAATTAAGGAAGTGACTCTTCAGAAGAATGGTGATAAGTTAGTATTTTCGATAGGTAAAGCGGAATACAAACTTAATGGCACCATTTCCAAAGCCGATACCGCTGCAGTAATAAAAAATGGTAAAGCATTTATACCCTCAGAATACATTTCTGATGCATTAGGAGCTAATATATTATTGGATATGGGGACGAATACCATTTCAATAAGTTTCGTTGAAAAGAATGGTTATACAAAAGATGGCTTGGAAATCTATCGCTTTGAGGATAAAGAGTATGTGTCTGTCATGGATGTTGGAGAAAAGTACAAGTGCTTTATAGTTAATAATATGGATACTCACATCATAAAAGTTTATGGTGATGAGATGGTTGCAGGATGGGATTTGGAATATACAAAACATCTGATAGAAATAGGACCTGAGTTGTACGTTTTTAAGAATGATTTTGAATATTTTGAAGTTGACTACTATGAAAAGACAATTAGGCCTATATTGAGCCAACCAAAAGAAACTATAAGGCCTGCATATTCAGAGAATGGGTTAGATGTTTATTTATTTAATGGGAAAGAGTATGTTTTACCTCGTGATATATTAAATTTACATTGTAAGGAGGTTCTTAAGTACGCATTCAGATATGATTATAATAAAGCTAAAGAATTTAACTTTGTAAAAATTAAGGAACCAGGAAACATATTTTGTGATGAGTATGACATAATATTATCCGGTATACCTGCTACTGTCGTTAACGGCCGGTTATCAATTGAATATGAGTATTATAAGAGGAATATTTTACCTTTATTTGAAGAGTAAGTATTTGCTAGTATTTAGAAAAGTTTAATAATTTTTCTGAGGAAAAGCACATGAAAGAAACAATAAAATTGATACTAAATAAGCTTAATAATATGGATTCAGATATACAGGATTTAAAAAATAATGTAAAGGGCTTGGAGAATAATGTAAAGATTATAGAAAAGCACGTTCTAATTATTGTGAATAAGCAAAGTGAAGATTCAAAAGCTTTATATGATGGATATAGCCAAACATTAGAAAATACCATTAAAATAAAAAAGATATAAAAGACATAAAGGAAACTTTGAATGTACATGAAGTAAAATTTACTAAAAGTGAAGTAGAATGACCGCCAAGTAAGGCGGTTTTTATTTGTCCATATTCCTGGTTACATGAGTATGGAGACGCGTTGTTATGGAAATTAGGACAGATACTGAATATAAGCTAAAAAAGTAAAGTGATTTGTACAATAGGAAATGTTATAGGTTTATTTTTTCAAACTCCCTCCGGGATTATATTTCTGCTTTACAAATTCTATATAGTCCTCAACCTGCTTTATTGCTTCGTCTGGCAGCCCACCTACATCAAGGTTATGAAAAGCCTTTGTTTCTAGTCTTTTATCAGAAATATTTCTTTTGTCAGTATGACCAAGGAGATAGTCTATTGAAACACCAAAAAAATCTGCAAATTTTTTCTTTAATTCATCATTTGGGGTTCGGTAATTAGTAACATACCCAGAAACAGTAGTGGGAGATAGATTAAATAATTCAGCAAATCTTTTCTGATCAATACCTTTTTCCTCAATTAATAATTTTAATCGTTCACCTAAAGTCATAAATACACCCCCAATTTATTATATATACAATTCGCGCATTAATAAGTAATGTACGCAAAATGCGTAGTAACTTATAAATATAATACTGACAATACGCGAATAGCGTATTAAATTATTATTAATGGTACGCAAAATGCGGATTGTGAGGAGGAATACTATGCTAAGCATATAAGAGATTAGAGAAATGAATAAGTTATCTCAAAAATGTATAGCTGATTTATTAGAGTTATCAGTTACAGGCTACGCCAGCAAAGAAAGAGACAATAGACAGTTTAGGCTTCATGAAGCAATTAAACTATCAGATTTTTTCGGTATAGATGTTCGAGAAATAATTTATTTTTACCCGGAGTACGCGGAAAGCTCATGTAATCTGCAATACAAGTAATATAGGGAGATAAAACCAATAATAATATAACATCAGTCAGGAGGATTTTAACTTTGCATTTTGAAGATATTCTTCAGTTAATAGAAAATTTTAAGCAGCATCCATTAGAAGGTTTTCTCATCGTTCTTGGGATAGCTGCGCTTCTTGTGTATATGATACATATTGAAAGGCGAAAGAGATAAATTTATCCAACCCAAGTCCCAGTAAAATATGGCTTCACCGCATAAGTGACCATATTTATTCAAAGAACGGTATATATATTCGGATATAATCTGAAAAATATATACCGTTTTTTGTATTCTTGTGATAAGTGAAATTATAACTACTAATGCAATTTAAATGTTAAAAATACAATGGCTTTATTTATATAAGTAATTGACAATAAAAAACATGTTGGTATGATAATATTAACTAACACTACGAGTCAATGCCTACCTATTTACACAAAACAAGCAGGATGAATTAAAAAGGATGTGATTTAATGAACCCTGTAGTTCTAATACAGTCACTTAAACAAATGGGGGGAATTATAAAGATAGAGGCAAAGTATGGAGGTAAACTCCCTAATAAAGACAGTTATTCGTGTACCGTTAAGTATTCTTTCCTTTTGAGGGAACCTGGACAGTCGTTAACGGTGGGGTAACACAAAGTGATTCTCATTCGTGGGAAATTCCAACACAGCGATATGCTTATGACTTTATCGTCATAGATATAGACGGAAAAAGTTATTGCGGCGAAGAAACAAGACCTGAATCATTTTATTGCTATGGCAAGGATATATTAGCACCGGCAGATGGAGTTGTCATGCAAGTTTGTGACGGAAACCCGGACAGCAAGATTACAGTGGATAGAAAAGCTACTTGTGCTGGCAAAGATATACGTGGAAACTATATACTTATCCGGCACGCCAAAGATGAGTATTCTCTTCTGGCACATTTGAAGCAGGGCAGTATAAAAGTTTCTGTGGGTCAGCGCGTAATGCGTAGAGAAAAGATAGCACAATGCGGAAATTCTGGAAATAGCTCTGAACCACATCTTCATTTTCAAATACAAGCAGGAGCAAGTTTTTATTCATCTCCGGGACTACCTGTAGAGTTTATTAACATATCAGCAAATTCTACACCAAATTATGAGTTATTCGATTCCAGAGAAATTCTAATAAAAAATACTAATACCTATCCCCCATATATTTCACGAGGGCAAAGTGTAAGTAATATCTGTGTAAGATAATCAAATTTTGAAAAGAGGTGAATATTTTGTGAGTCTATTGATGGTAGGCGACAATCCGAATTTACTTGAGAACATAAACAAACTTTCACTTTCAGAAAAACAGCTAGGTGAAGTAGAATGGGTACATACATGGCTTAAGGATAATTATCAGGCGATTTTCGGGAAATTGAACTATGAGATTATCGGTCAGGAAGTCGATGTTTCCAGGGAAGGTTCTGAAGGGTATCTTGATTTCCTTGCAATTGACATTGCTACCGGGGATACTGTTGTAATTGAATGCAAAAGAGATGATTTTAAGCACAGAGACCTTATAGGGCAGGCACTCGAATATGCTGCTGGGATATCAAGATTTTCATTGGAGGCTTTGAATAGAGTATATTGTGGATACAGCCATAACGAACTAAATTCTATTGAAAGCCTGTTTGCTAAATATAATGGAAGTATTCCAGAAATTAATAAAAAGCAAAAAATCGTACTTGTAATTCAGAATTCGAACAGGAACGAGGGTACTTATTTAAGACTTAAAGCTTTATGCAGGTATATGAGAGCGGTCGGGAGTGAGATAAATATTCTCGAAATGAAATGGTATTCCAGAGACAAAGATGTTCAGAAACCAAAAAAAGGAGATATCGTTGAATTCAATCTCGTATGGGAGACAGAAGCTGTAATTCAAACTAAACCTTCATTAAAAGGTAGGAAAATAATTGCTGAAGATGAGTTCCTTCTAGATAAATCAGACATTGCCATAGGACTTTATAACTGTCTTTTAAGTACAATCAATACAGATGGAATAATTCAGTTCAAGCGGAGACCCAACAGCCAATGGATTACATTTTACGGCAAATCAAAAGCATTTTTGATCGTAATTTTTTTAAACGAATATATAAATATACGTTTACGTTCATGTAATAATTATGAAAATAGTATTTTAACTAAACTGCCGGAGGAAACAGATAAGCTATCAAAATCAGATGGTTTTCTTTACTCTTTTGATGTGTATTCTACCGAGGATATAAATAAAGTCATACCAGGCATTATAGATAGTTATAATTACAATAGTTAGCCTACGTTTTTCCAGATATCCTAAAACTTTAGATATTGCTTAGAAGCAGGAGTTATTAGTATCCTGCTTCTATTTGTCTATCCTGTTATTGACAAACTAACAACTGCTAGGTAAGATATACCTAACAGTTGTTAGTTTACGTAAGTGATAGTGATGTAAACGAGCATTCGTAAAGGATAGCATCGAGCATTCGTAAAGGATAGCATCGAGCATTCGTAGAGGATAGCATCGAGCATTCATAAGGGATAGTAACAAGCATTCGTAAGAGAGGAGTATGAACAGTAATGAGCAGTAATGAACAGGGAACAAAGGAAAAGATTCTGACCGCAGCCCTTGAAATGTTTTCGGTGAACGGGTTTACCGCCGTGTCCATCAGGGACATCGGTAAAGTGGTCGGCATAAAGGAGAGCTCCATATATTATCACTTCAGAAACAAGGAGGATATTCTGCAATCAATTCTGGATGAAGCCGATAAAATGGCTCAGATACGGAAGGATAACTTTAATGAAGCATTGCAAACTGTTTCAACTATAAAAATTGAGGAATTCGTGAAAGTTGGCATTGCGTATGTTAACGGGTATCTGTTGGAAGAAAGAATTCATAAATTGCTCCGAATGCTTATGATAGAAAAGCAAAGGAACGAAAAGGCAGCTGCAATTTATCAAAAGCTTCTTTTCACAGCTCCTGTTGAGCACCACAAAAATGTTTTTAGCTATATGATGGATATAGGATGCATAAGCAAAGACCATCCTGATTTGATGGCTGTAGAATACCAGTCGATTATTCTATTTATTTTTAATAAATATTTTTCCGGACCTGAGGCGGCAGCCGGGGAGGTAAAAGCTGCTGCTCTCAATGAACTCACAATATTGTTGAATCGTTTCTTCGCAAGATATTCGCAAGATATTTTTTAAGGAGGGATTACGTAATGAAAATTTACAGAACGCAAAAAGCAAAGCAAAAAATTTTGTCTACTTACGACAGGTTGCTTGACAACTGGGGTGTTGACCTGAAACAGACCGATATTCCTACACGGTATGGAACTACCCATGTTAATGTTTTTGGTGACGTTGACGCACCTCCCATCCTCCTATTTCACGGCGTCGGTGATGACTCTGCGCTAATGTGGATTTATAATGCTGCCGCCCTTGCACCTCACTTCAGGCTTTATGCAGTTGATACTCTGGGAGGGCCCGGAAAAAGTGTGCCCGATAATTGTTATAATAAAGAGTTTGACGACGGGTTATGGATAGATGATATACTTGACGGCCTTGGGCTGAAGAAGGTTAATATTGCAGGTGTCTCACATGGCGGATATCTGGCTCAATACTATACTCTTGTGAGGCCGGAGCGTGTAGAAAAAGTGGTTTGTATGGCATCGAGTGTACCCTCCGGCAGTACAGGAAGCCCCATGAAAACAATGATTAAGATATTTTTCCCAGAGGCCTTGTTTCCAACAAAAAACAATATCAAAAAACTTTTGGTCAAGCTTTCCGGAAAAAATAGTGCTGCCTTTACTGAGAATCCATTGATTTTTGAGCATTTTGTTTATTTATCACGCGGGTATAACAATATGGCTATGGGCTACCATAAAGTAAAAGTCTTTACAGATGAGCAGATAGAAAGTATACGAGGTAAAATTCTTTATTTGGTGGGGGAGAAAGATCCCTTTGCTATACTTGGAGGGAAAGCGGAACTTTTAAAATACCAAATGAATACCCGTTTCTTTGACGATGTAGGACATGGCATTAACCACGAAATAGCAGCAGAAATTAATGCTATATTAACAGATTATTTTTTACACCAGTGAACTTACAAAGAGCACAAAGATGAGAACCTGAAATAATTCACCCTTTAATATCTTAACATTAACTCCGATAATAATAATTAGAGTACAAAATATGTATAAAAATATATAATCTGGAGTTAAATATGGATTTAACAAGCTGCTATTCCGACTTAAAGGCTTCACTTGAAGCATTAAGTAAGGAAAATATCACCGATTTATCCTACCTGCATGATAGAATCATGGTGAAATTGCAAATATTCATGTACACAAACAAGCTTGATCCTGAGGAGCATAACAAGCTGATAATTACATTGTCGTCTGAAATAGAAAATTTGGAAACAAGTGATTCCATGACTAAATCAAACGGATTAACATCGCTGACCATTTCCGGGATGGCATTAATGTTTACTTTGGTAGCACTTATTGAAATTGGAGTAAATGTTATGCTGATATATACAATATTCTGCGGAGTTTTGGTGTATTTATTATGTATGCTGGATATTTCATCAACGGCACAGCAAAGTGACAAGAAGAAGAAAATAATATATAAAATGTGCTTGGAAATCCTTGACAGGGAAAGTGAAAAACTGGATACTATATATTTGGTATAAGAAATGCTATTGTTCATTTGAAACTGAATTAGAAATATAGGAATGAGGTTAATCAGATGAGAAAAGGTAAGAACAGAGCATGTAGGATAATAAGTATAGTAATTACTGCAGTTTTTTTACTTTCAAATGTTAATATTAGTGCGCTTGCTTTAAAACAAAGCGACCCCATTTACCAGCAGAGCCTGGATACTCTCTATGGAATGACAGCAGCTTTAAAGAGTGATGGTACAGTGCTGGTTACAAAAAGTTCTTATATAAGCAAAGAATTTCAACCCGATACTTCGAAATGGAAGAATATAGTTCAAATTTCGGCTGGTGACATGCATATTCTAGGGCTTAAAAAGGATGGAACCGTTGTTGCATCCGGAGGGAACGACAGAGGCCAAAGCAACGTCAGCGGGTGGAAAGATATTGTTCAGGTATGCGCGGGATATAATACTTCACTTGGCCTAAAAAGTGACGGTACAGTAGTATCAGCGGGTCTTGAGGATTCACTTCGAGAGGAACTGGCCGGATGGAAGAATATTAAGAAGCTTATTACAGCAGAGAGTTCTTCTGTTATCGGGATAGACAACGATGGAGGTATACACTTCGCAGGTTACATGGGTAGTAGTGATTATGAGGACACTTTCATCAAAGCTTTTGCCAAATGGACAGACATAGTAGACATAATTCTTCTGGGGCCTGTTGCTGTGGGATTAAGGACTGATGGGACGTTGGTAACTGTTGGAGAGGAAACTGATTCATATTATGTTGATAGAACAAAATTAAGTAATTGGAAAAATATAGTACAAATTTCTTCAGGTCGTAATCACGTAATTGGCTTGAAAGCCGACGGGACGGTTGTAGGAGTCGGTACTCCGAAATTCAGAAATTTTGGTCAATATAATGTGGGAAAATGGAAGAATATAAGAGAAATTGCAGCGGGTGAGTATTTCAGCGTTGGATTACAGGACAACGGGAAATTGGTTTTCACCGGCGAGAACCCTGATGGACAGGGAAATGTAACAACATGGAAAAACCTTAAGGTACCTCCTAAAAAGCAATTATCAAAAGCCAAGCAGCTTCCGGTTAACCAATTAAATCTCAAGCTTGAGGGAAAGCCCCTGGAGAAGGTTAAGCCGTACTATGACGAATTAAACAGAATCAGAGTCCCCATAAAGGCTTTCAGTGAGGAGCTGGGGGCTAAAGTAACCGTTGGAAGCGGAAACAGCAGTATGGATATTACCTGGAATAACAGGAAGATAAAATTCACTAAAGGAAAACGGCAATACCGGGTTAATGATCTATTAATAGATATGGGTGAGGACACTGTTATTACAACAAAGAATAATACTTTAAATGTTCCGGTAAACTTTATCAGCCAGGCCTTGGGCTGTGATTCCAGCTATGATCCCGCGACAAAAACAGTTACAATAATTCCTATAAAAAGAAAGGCTATTCCTTATACAGTGGTGGGTGCTAAAGCATTTACCGGAAAAACCAGAAAGGTCGGCCCATTTACCTGTCCTGAACGTGAAGATGCGAATTTAGCCATATACAAGAGTAGTGATGAGCGGATAGAAGTAAAGATGTCAGTCGAGCCTATGTCGACAGATCCAATAGACAAGCAGATTGATGAACTAGCCAACATTTTGGTTCAAAAGGTAGATGAAAAAGTTGTACGTCAGATAATTGAATATATTATGCCAAAAATAACTGCCTATACTGAGAACGAGGACAGAACCTACGAGATTTGGAGTGCTTACATATTCGACAAAAAAAGTGGCAGATATATTGAGATTGAAGAGGGCGGGTTTGTTGGAATAGATATTAATTATACTTCTGAAGCACGAACGAAAAATATTAAGAATTGGCTGAAATAGAGAGTATGCTGAAACCTTCATTCTAGTTATTGAGATTGTATTCAGAAGAAAATAAAATATATTTTAATGTGATGTAATATAGAAGCTAAAGTATAAATCTTATATTTTGGCTTTTTTATTGAAATAATTATATTCTAAATTAATATACCTTATCTATAATATGCTTTTTTGGTACAAGCCACAAATAAGTTCGATACAAAGTTTGATATAAAATTAACAATAATATATACTTAAGTAAGTTGCTCTACATAAAACGTGAATCGCAACATTATGTACACAGAGTAATTAATTTTTTATTAAATGGAGGAGTAAGATATGAGAGGTTATGCTTTTATTAAGCCAGGAAAAATTGAGTATGTAGAGAAGCCTATTCCAACATGCGGGGATACCGATGCAATTGTTAAGCCAACAGTTATTGCTGCCTGCTCGTCTGATGTACATTCAGTTAATATGGGAATATGTCCTCCGAACACTATATTAGGACATGAAGGAATTGGTGTAGTCACAGAGGTCGGTAGTAAGGTAACTGACTTTAAACCGGGAGATAAGGTTATTATTCCTGCTGTTACACCTGATTGGAAAACAAGGGAAGTCCAGTATGGCATGTCACAACACAGTGGCGGTATGCTAAAGGGTATTAATCTGTCCAGCTATGCTGACGGCCTATTTGCAGAATATACATTGATTCGTCACGCCGACATGAATCTGGCTAAGATACCTGAGGGTATGGATTTAAAATCAGCCTGTCTGATTGGTGATATGGTTACAACTGGATTCCATGGAGCTGAATTGGCCGATATCTCATTCGGAGATACAGTAGTTGTAATAGGAATTGGTCCTGTGGGTTTAATGTCAGTTGCGGGAGCAAAACTCAAAGGTGCTGGAAGAATATTAGCCGTAGGAACTCGTCCTAAGTGTGTTGAAGTTGCCAAGGAATATGGTGCCACTGATATAATCAGCTACAAAAAAGGTGATATAGTTGAACAGGTCATGGCTTTGACAAATGGCATGGGAGCTGATTGCGTAATCATTGCCGGTGGAGGAACCGAGGTGCTGAATCAGGCTGTTATGATGACCAGACCTGGTGGAAACATATCCAATGTTAACATGTATGAAAGTCTTGAAAACCTCCCCATATCCTGCCCGGGCTGGGGCTTCGGTATGGCACATAAAACAATAAAAGGCGGCTTGTGCCCCGGAGGTCGTGTAAGAATGGAAGCACTGTCAAATATGGTTATGGCCGGACGTGTTGATCCATCCAGAATGGTTACACATGAGTTCAGAGGAATCGATGGTATAGCTGAAGCTTATAAATTAATGGAGGCAAAGCCTGCCGAGCTTATAAAGCCAATTATATGGCTGGATTAATCAGGAGTTTAATATAAGGTTTTACTGCTCGAACACTCAAAAAACCGTCCCGGTTAATAGCCGGGACGGTTTTTTCCTGAGAGTTAGTTTGTTATGAGTATTAACTTTTAACAGGAATCATGATATCAACATTGCAAAAATCACTTGTTTCATCCCATTCAATATAAGTTTCAATAGTGGGTAAATCTTGCTGCTTATACTCACTTTGCGGCATAAATTCACCATATATGCGCTTCCAGGTTTCTCCGAGTACTCCTTCAGAAATTTTACCTTTTGCAGTAAAAATCAAAAATGTACTGGCAGGGTATTGATAGCAATCAAAACCGGAAATAGCTTCACCTCCATATTCGACTCCGCACATATAATCGTTGTTTCCTTCGTTGTCGAAACCAAAACACAGTCCCAAATTGCAGGTATGTCCGCTTATCTCCTTTATCTTTAAGTATGTACCGTCGGATTTGATAATCCCCCAGGTACCTCCGCCATAAGGCGTAGTGCGCCGGATACCGAGAACGCGGAAGCCTTGCCTTTCAATAACTTTGTAATTCATTTCCTGAACCCCCGTAATCATAAATGTGAAAGTCAGACGGGCATAGAATTTAAGTTTGATATCGGGTTTGCGTGCTTCTTGAGGTGTAATACCGTGCATGCGCTTGAACGCTGCAGTGAAGGCATCGGCAGAATCATAACCGTACTTTACAGCGATATCCAGAATTCGCTGATCTGTGTTTTGGATATCATATGCAGCGCAGGTCAGTCTCCTTCGGCGAATATACTCTGACAACTGTATCCCGGTAATCGGAGCGAAAGATCGCTGGAATACAGAGTAAGGACACGCCAGAATGCGACTGATCTCATCAGGATTGATTTCGTCGCACAAATGTGTTTCCAAATATTCAATCACCTTGTTCATTCTATCAACCCATTCCATTTTCCATCCCTCTTTTCCATATCAAGCTTAGCAGATTAACAAGCGGCACATCCTGTTTTTAGTGTACAGGTTCTCTTTGGTTATATTGTAGCATATCTCATTTTTAATGATTACCTTCCTTGAGCCTGCCATAAAACAATGATATAATCATGAAGAAAAAAGTACAATAAATAAAATATATGGAGAAACGGACATGGACCACGCAGTACTTATAGGAATAGCCGGAGGGACAGGCTCAGGTAAGACTACTCTTGCAAAGAGATTGAAGAATACTTTCGGCGATGATGTAGTACTCCTTTGCCAGGATTTTTATTATAATTCCTTCGATAGCCTAACCTTTGAAGAAAGAAAAAAGCTTAATTTTGACCACCCCGATGCTTTTGACAATAGTCTTTTGATTGAACAGCTAAAAACCCTTAAAAATCTCAAACCCATTGAGCGCCCAACCTACTCCTTTGTGGAATATAAGAGACTGGACGAAACCGTAAAAGAAGAGCCAAAACCTGTTATCATACTGGAGGGTATTCTGATTTTTGAAAACCCTGAGTTGGCTGAATTGATGGATATCAAGGTATTTGTTGATACAGATGCCGATATAAGGCTGACCAGAAGGCTTATGAGGGATATCCATGAGAGAGGCAGAAATCTTGATTCTGTAATTAATCAGTACTTAAATACAGTTAAACCAATGCATGAAGCGTTTATTGAACCAAGCAAGAAACGTGCCGATGTGATTATTCCTGAGGGTGGAATGAACAATGTTGCGTTCTCAATGCTTGTGGATAGAATAAAGGGAATTATTAATGGTTGGTGATTAGAGGTCAGAAAATTAAAAACAAGTTCCTGCTTTTTTTGCAGGGTTTTTCAGTTCATTTATATCACTATTTTTTAATGCAATGTTTCCAATCAAAGAATACTCAAATAATTAGAGATACTAAATTAAATAAGTAAAAGACGCTGTAAAAACTTATTTAAAAAGAGCCTTCGGGCTCTTTTTACGTTTGGTATAGGTATAGCATAAGTTTATAATGTGTAGCTTATTCGAAATTAAAAGGATAAGCTTAATTAAATGTAAATTTGATAATAATCGTCGAGAAAATAAAGCTTTATAATGTTATATTTAATATGAGGTGAGTTGATGCCAAAAAATCAGAATCTGCTAAGGGCTTTGGACTATATCGACAGGAACATTACCCGGGATATATGTCTCTTCGATTTATCCAGGGAAGCAGGATTTTCGGTACCGCATTTTTATCGTTTGTTTAAGAGATTAACCGGAGATACCGTGGGGGAATACATATTAAGGCGAAAAGTGGTTATGTCGGCTGATGATTTAGCAGCCGGTAATAAATCAGTATGCAGCATTGCCATGGAATATGGTTTTGAATCACATGACGTTTTTACCCGAGCTTTTAAAAGGGTCTATGGCGTAACTCCGAGCAAATACCGCTTCAGCAAACCACCGCCTCTAAAAAGATTATCTTTAATTGAGAGTACTACAGCCACAAACGAGCAACAAATGAGTTATAGTGTTTTGCATGGAAGAAGTTTTCATGTTGTTGGCATGGAGTGCATAGCGACTAAATGGGATAGTGATGGGGCTATAGGCAGACTGTGGAGTGATTTTTTATCTCGTCTTGATGAAATAAACTCACTGTCCTGTCCCATTATAATGTACGGTATATGTGAACATGAAACCTGTGATAATAAGAATTTCAAATATATGGCTGCTATAGGAGTAAATTCTACAGATAAGGTTCCTCAAGGAATGTCTATAAGGAGAATAAGGTCACAAACCTTTCTTCAGGCATGGGTCCCTGGAGCTGTAAGCATACCCGATGCATATACAGGGACAGTCGGTTATGCAAAAAGTCTGGGCTATGAAGTAGAAGATTACGATAATATTGAAATGTATGATCAAAACTTTCAAGATCCTGACTATAACAGTTTTAAGTTATTAATACCGATTAAGTAGATTCCTGATTAAGATTAGCCATCAAGATTACCGAATATAATTACCATTAGTAGATTGGAGGGGTATTGTATTGATTTCCGAGATATTAAAATACTACAGTGAACCGGGGAAAATTACTGGCCTTGATAAGTACAAAGAGTTTATTGAGTGGCTGCCTGAAAGTCCTGAGGCTATTTATCAAGTGGTTCAGGGCTTAATTGTACATGATATGTGGGTCGAGTTTTATGGAGAGAGTTATAATCCAGACCACGAATATCCGCAGAAAACGGCTTACATGGAGGATTTGCTTGATAAAGCCCTTGAAATAGACAGTTCCAACCTTGCAATTCCGAGGCATCCCCGTAACAGGGTAATAGCATGCTGCAGGGAGTTTGCTACATTAATGTGTGCATTCCTGAGAGCTAAAGGAATACCTGCCAGAAGCAGATGTGGATTTGCAGTATATTTTGGTTGGGGCGGGAAATATGAGGACCATTGGATTTGTGAGTATTGGGACGGCAGCAGGTGGGTGATGGCTGATCCCCAGCTTGATCCGTTTCAACAGAGTTCTGTTATTAACTGGGGGTTGAAAGGCATTAATGATAACTATACAGAAAAAAGTCTTAATGAAAAAATTCAGAGGATTAACAAGTTTACCCCCCAGGACCTGAAGCCTGATGAATTTATCACTGCGGGACAGGCATGGAGACTATGTCGTGAAGGTAATGCCAGCCCCGAAGATTTTGGTATTGGCTCTCCAATCAGACCGGAATGGGGTATTGAATCCCTGTATGGTCTTTGGTTTATCAGAGGTCAGCTGCTCCGAGATTTTACATCGCTGAACAAAATCGAAACTGTTCCATTTCTTGTTCGAATATGTAAGGGGCTGGACTGGAAACCCTGGAGACTGGTTTATGCAAAGGACAGTGACCTCTCAGAAGGAGATTTTGCTCTGCTGGATGAAATCGCGCAGCTTACTTGCTGTGCAGATGAAAGCTTTAGCAAGATACGTGAACTGTACAGGACAAATGCAGATTTATCTGTGCCTGAGGAGATAGTTGAGAGATGACCACAAAGTTATGTCCTTTTTTGTTGGTATGTTCAACATAAATCAGCAAGGTGGCAGGAAATTCCTTTTATGTATAGAATAAGAATTCTATACATAAAAGGAGGATATACAATGCCGGACATACCTAATAAAAACATTGATATATATGAAAGAAAAGCTTTTATAGCAATTGCTGGGTTATTAGATGCACATACTATTTCTGATGATGATAACCTTTCTATAAACCTTGTTGGCTCTGCTATAGGAAGTGCAATAGGCTCATTTGGAGGTTTATGGAGCGGGCTTATTGGTGGAGCCGTTACTCCAAGGGTTTACATCCATCCTAAGAGGAAAAAGGATAGAAAAATAAGTGGGGAGATAAAAGATGAAGTACATAAAGAGGTAGTTGATTACTTACAAAACAACAATCCAAACTCCAGAGATTTTGGTGAATTAAAAAGTATGCTTTTACTGATTGTAAAAAAGCTGGATTCTATGGCTAATAGCATAGGTGCAGCTAATCAGAGAACTAGCAGGGAAATAATAGAAACTAATGATTTACTTAATAAGTTATCCGAGCTGATACAAAAAAGTGATGATTCAAGTGAGGACAATAAAATTGTGAAGTTATTTAAAAGCTTACCTATGGAAGTATCAATTGCATTATTAAGTGATTACTTGAAAACAATTATAACAAGTATATCAATCTAAAACCCATTTTATGCAAATTCGTTACTTTTCCCTTTCCCTCCTGAACTCAGTAGGAGTTGTATTACTATATGTTTTAAACACCCTGTTAAAGTTTCTTATGCTGTCAAAGCCACACTCCAAAGCAATATTCGAAATACTTTGATCAGAGCCTGTTAAAAGGCTCTGTGCCATATTTATTCGGAGTTTGTTAACATAATCATTAAACTGTTCACCTATTTTATGATTAAACAGCCGGGAGATATGGAACTTGCTGAAGCCTAAATCTTTTGCTACGCTATCCAGAGTAATATTTTCACAAAAGTGACTTCCGATATATCTCAACAGCTTTTGAATTGTAGTATCATGAAGCTGTTTTCCGTCCTTAAAAACAAAATAATTATCCAGCTTACCAAATATTGAATAGAGAAGCCCTTTAATAACAAATTCATTCCTGTCAGTTAGTCCTTCCTCCATAACCATTCTAAGTAAGACTTTTACATCTGCATGGTATGTTCCATCTATAAAAAAAGGATCATTCAGGGTCTTACCCATACGCTCACTGAAATATCCCATAATAATGTCAGGGGAAAAAATAAGTATCATTAGCTTGGATTCTCCGGTACTACTATAGCTGTGTATATCATTAGGAAAGCATACGGCAATATCACCTTTTTTCAGATCCCTCTTACTGTCATTTACCGATACAGTTACACCACCGTCAATTATATACATAAATTCAATATGTGAATGAAGATGCGGAGGGAAGGAAAAATTCTCTTCAAATAATATTTTAAAAGCAGTTGGTGCATCTGTGTTTATTGTCTCATAATATGGATACATGGCAACTCTCCGGGGATTTTTAATATAATTAATAATTTGGTACCGCTTAATTAAAACTGTACTTATACATTCCTTGATTTACTCTCCTTAAATATATCATTGCATAGCAATCTATGTCCATATTCTGTTAATATATTGCGAGATAGTTTTAAGAAGAAAAGATAATATTATTATATAGGTTAGGCAATTGAAAAGGAGGTATTTGGGATGAAGTGTACCAAGGAATACAGATTAGGATTCACTGAAAAAGCCAGAAGTATATTGGATAGTTTGATCTTGGCAGAAAAGGTTTCTCTAATGAGCGGAGGAATGAGTCTGGAACAGGAAATGGAGAATATGTCCAAAGACCCGGATAATTTGCATTATAATTATTTTCCCTATCCTGCTGGTGGTATTGAACGTGTGGGACTGCCTCCAATGCTGTTTTGTGACGGTCCAAGAGGAGTGGTATGCGATAACGGTAAAACTACCTGCTTTCCTGTATCCATGTTGAGAGGCGCAAGCTTTGATACCGAGCTGGAGGAAAAAATCGGTCATGCCATAGGAAAAGAAATCAGAGCCTTTAATGGCAATTTATTTGGCGGCGTTTGTATTAATCTTCCTTATAATCCTGGTTGGGGAAGAAGTCAGGAAACCTACGGTGAGGAATCTTTCCATCTCGGACAGATGGGTGCTGCCCTGGTTCGCGGAGTACAAGATGAAGATGTAATTGCTTGTATCAAGCATTATGCTTTTAACCAAATGGAAAATTCGCGATTCAAGGTTAGTGTTGAGTGTGACAAGAGAACCGAACGTGAGGTATATCTGGCACACTTTAAGGATTGTATTGATGCCGGAGCTGCAAGCGTTATGAGTTCCTACAATTTATACAAGGGAACACACTGCGGACATCATGATTATCTCTTAAATGAAGTGCTTAAAAAGGAATGGGATTTTGACGGCTTTGTAATGAGTGACTTCTACTGGGGTGTCAAGGATACCGTTGAAGCCGCAAATGGCGGTCAGGATATTGAGATGGCACATACTATGTACTTCGGGGAAAAATTAGTGCAGGCAGTAAAGGCTGGCCTTGTACCCGAAGAAAAAATAAATGAGTCTGCACTGCGTATAATTCGTACCTTGCTGGCATTTACAAGTCAGTATGAGGAAGAAGCTGACACTTCTGTTTTAGCCTGCAAGGAGCATGTTTCACTGGCTCTGGAAAGTGCAAGGAAAGGAATAACACTGCTGAAAAATCAGGACAATGTTCTTCCATTAAACAAAAAACAGACTAAGAAGCTCCTTGTCCTTGGAACATTAGGAGAATTGGAACCCATTGGAGACCATGGTTCCAGCTGGGTAAGACCTCCATATGTAATTTCACCTATTCAGGGACTGAAAATGGTTTCCCCGGATACAGAGGTTGTTTATGACAGAGGAGATGACCATGAAAAAGCTAAGGCCCTTGCAAAAGAGGCTGACGCAGTAGTATTTGTTGTGGGCTACGATCACAACGATGAGGGTGAATTTGTATCAGAAGATGAAGCGGCAGGCTATACCGGTACAATGGGAGGAGACCGTAGATTCTCTCTGGGTCTTCACAAGAATGAAATTGAACTGATAAAAGCTGTTGGGCCTGTCAATAAGAATTCAGCCGCAGTATTAATCGGTGGCAATATGATAATGATAACCGAATGGAAGGACTGCGTAAGCGCAATACTTATGGCATACTACCCGGGAATGGAAGGTGGAAAGGCATTAGCCGAAATTCTGTTCGGTGATGTTAATCCAAGCGGAAAGCTTCCGTTTGTTCTCCCTTATAACGAGAGTGACCTGCCTCAAGTAGACTGGGATACTACCAAACAGCATTATGATTATTATCATGGTTATACAAAGCTTGAAAAAGAAGGTGTTAAGCCGCTTCTTCCGTATGGCTTTGGCTTGTCTTATACAACCTTCCAGGTATCCGAAGCTTCTTTTGCAGTTGAAGGGGATAAGGTATTTGCAACCTGTAAAATAAAGAATACCGGTAAGGTTGAAGGTTCCGAAGTGCTTCAAATGTACGTTGGTTTCAGTAAATCCTCCATAGACAGACCGTTGAAGGTTCTCAGAGGATTTAACAGGGTAAGCCTGAAACCGGGCGAGGAGAAGGAAGTAACCATAGCCTGCCCTGTTGAGAAGCTGTGCTTCTTCAATGAAAAAACAAACAAAATGGAGCTTGAACATATGGAACATGAGGTATATATCGGAACCAGCTCCAGAAACGAAGATTTAGTAAAGGGTACAATAAAGCTGTAATAAGCTGTAATAAGCTGTCCAAGGTTTTCAGACCTATTTAAACTAATAGCTCCTTCCTGACTAATGTTAACATAAAGTTGGGAGGGAGCTTTGCTGTAAAATGATATGGCACAACACCAAAAATACCTGAGAGTTGACAATTATTAAGGATTCATTTAGTATAATATTTTGTGTAAAAGAGAATAAGCATAAGCTGCTGTTCTGTTGTATAAATAGTGTTGTTTACCGAACTGCCAGGTTGGTCCAGGTAAAATATAAAAATATTGATAAGGAAAGTGCTATATATGTTAATACCATCTAACCTTGTAAATGAACATTTTGATGACCGATATTTCGATGTGGTTAATGCGTTGGATGAGGCTCAACAAATATATTTCAGGAACAATAACCTTACTGAGCGAATAAAGGCAGCAGCAGAGGCCGGAACCCCCTTTGTTATTGGAGAAACAGGCTTCGGAGCAGGCCGTGTCGTAATTTCTCTAATGGAATTCCTGGACGAGAGTTGTTTGAAAAATACTACAATAGAATATAATTCTGTTGAACTGTACCCTATGAGTCATGACCGTATGCTTAATATACTGGATGGCTTCAGAGAACGGGTTGGTGAAAAAATAGATCTACTTGTGGAAGCATATCGAAACATTGATATTTCTGTGGGTGGCTGGCATACAATGAGTATTCCGGAAGGCTTTGGAAGGATAAAGATTAACCTGTATATAGGCGAAGCACTGGACATGGTGAAAGATTTGGAGAAGCCTTGCGATGTCTGGTTCCTTGACGGTCACAGTCCTAAAAAAAATCCTTTAATATGGAGACCGGAATTACTTATGGAAATCGGAAAAAAGACAAAACCAGCAGGTACCTGTGCTACTTTTACGGTTGCAGGAGTGGTAAAGAACGCCCTCAGGGAAGCAGGTTTTACGCTGGAAAAGCTTCCCGGATGCGGCGGGAAAAACGAAGTATTGCACGGAGTAAAAGGCACTACAGAGTAAAAGAAACTACAAGGTAAAGGCACTTAGATTAGATAACACTATTACCTGAATGGAGTCTCGTTCCAGCCTGTTGAAGAATCGAGGATTTTGTTTATGACTTGTAAATAATTCTTTGAGGTATGACATTTTTTAATACTCTTCATCAGCTTTCCGTCACTGTCAGTGTGAACAGACATATACGACCAGAACTCTTTCATTTTATCAAGTAAATGCTTTTCTCCAGATAGTATACTCTTATAATAATCAAAAATACTATCATGAAACTGCTTTACCATTTTCATTTTTTCCTCTGAAGAAAAAGTCCTCCCTTTAATTTCAGAGGCCAGAAACGGATTGCTAAGTGCTCCCCTGCCAAGCATAAAGCTTGTAATGTCAGGAAGCTGGCAGTTAATCCGAACAAAGTCGTCATATGAAAATATATCTCCATTGTAGGTTACATTATGTCTACATGCTGAAGCAAGAGTCTTAAATGAATTCAAATCAACATGGCCTGTATACATTTGTATACCTGTCCTGGCGTGTATAATTATTTCACCGAGAGGATATTGATTTAATATTTCAATAACACGCATACCTTCTTCGGAATTATTCAGTCCGAGTCTCATTTTTACTGTTAATGTATAGGAAATATCATGGCAAACAATTTCAAGAAAGCTCTTAATCATATCATTATACGGAAGGATGCCTGAGCCTTTTTTCTTATTAGTTACCATGGGGAAGGGACAACCAATATTCCAGTTTATTTCCTTATAGCCCATATCTGCTATAGCAGAAGCGAAAAGTCTGAAATCGTTTCCGTTATTTCCAAGAAGCTGTGGTATCATTTTTACAGCCAAATCATTATGTTCTGGAAGAATGTCCTTTAATTGCGAAGTACTGATTTTCTTATTTTCGGCTGTAGCTATAAACGGTGAATAATATGCGTCAATTCCTCCAAAAATCCTGTCAAACGTGTTTCTGTAAAATGCCGTTGTCATTCCTTGAATGGGTGCTAAAAAAAGATTCATATAATTGAACTCCGCTACTGTAAAATAAATTCATCCTCAATAATATATAGTTATTTGAATAAATTCAATATCTTTTTTAAATGATACAAATTTAAATAAATCTATATATACTTTATTAATTTCTTAATATATTTTTTTATTTACGGCAATACTAATCATTGGTAAATACCTTAAACTTTAGGAGGTTTTGAGCATGAGAAATAGAAAAATATTTATAGCACTAGTCTTAGTACTTGCAATTGCAATGTTTGCAGGCTGTGCAAAAAAGGATAATACGCAGGGTACTGCAACACAAACCACAACACCGACCACATCGGCAGTTTCCACAGCCGGAACCACAGCCGCTGGTACAACTGCTGCAGCAACAACCCCTGCGGCCGGTACACCTACGACTGATGCTATAAGTTCAGCGTCAATCGTAAACACCCAGGACGCCTTTGTAAAGGCAATCAGCAAAAATGGTACATGGATAATATGTTTGACAAAGGATTTGACCCTTGATAAAGATATATCTCTTGATGGTGAGTTCAAGAACGGAAAAAAGGATAGTGCCGGAAAAGATATAATACAAAGAAAAATTGCATTGTATTCCCAGGATGCAAACCGTAACATTACTGCAAGATATACCTTGACAGCCCCAAAATTTACAATAAACAGTCCTGAAGCCAGTATTCAACACGGAACCTTTAAAGGTGACCTCTACGTTAACGTGAAGAATTTTCAGCTTGTTGATGCTATAGTGGAAGGCAATGTTTACTTTACTTCTGAGGACATTAAGAAGTCCTTTATAATGGATGACAAGAGTAAAGTTACCGGCAAACAGGAAGTTAAGAAATTGTAATAGCTAAGTGTTATTAACCTACTGTATAAATAGATTCGCGAGATTTAACTAATAAAGGTATTTAAAAAGACAGAGCCGTATATTCTTGGCTTCTGTCTTTTTAAATACCTTTGACATGTCAGATTCGTTCATTTTAAAGTGTATTCCAATACTTTTCTAGCATTTTGAAACATTTCATGTCTAACAATATAATTCCATATCGGCTCAAACTTTTCCACGCTCCGGCATAGGTCAAATGTTTTAGTCTCATTCTGAGTTCTTCATGCTGTTTGCTGCAAGAATAGATATTTTGCCATTTATAAAACTCCTTATAAGCATTTATATAGCCTGACTCAATATCTTTTTTATTTAGATAGGGATGCTTAAATACCAGATGCCGAGTATCATAATCATTCCAGTTAAAACTGAGTATACGGTTTTTAGAAGTCATTTCAGAGTATAGCTTTGTACCCGGGTATGGAGTCAATATATGAAAAGTGGCTGTGGTAATACCACTTTCAATAGCCCATTGGGTAGTATTATGAAAAACCTGATCGGTATCATTGTCCATTCCGAATATAAAACTACCATTTATCATTATTCCTAATTCATCAAGCTTTTTAATTGCCGATTTGTAACTATAGAATATATTTGTCTTTTTATTTGTCGATATAAGGTTACTTTTATCTATACTTTCAAAGCCAATGAAAGCACTTCGTAATCCGGCATTGTATGCCAGTTCAATTAAATCATCCTCCAAGACGGAACTTACAGTTACTGCACCTTGAAATAACCTGTTCATTCCAATCATTTCTTTGAATAGATCACGGCATAATTTCTTATCGGCAAACAGATTATCATCAAGAAAATATAAATGTTTACCCTTTAAGCTCTCAATCTCTTCTAATATACGATCAATCCTATATGTATAAAATGATTTTCCTTTTTTATAAAAAGAACTAATATAACAAAATGAACATTTATTTGGACATCCCCGGGAAAATACCATTGAATTTGGAACCAGATATTTTTCTCTTTTAATCAAATCTCTTCTGGGTAAAGGAAGTCCATCTAAACTATCTTCTGTCGCGGAATAGAAAGGCCTTGTTTTTTTACATCTTAAATCAGAAATAAACTGGGAAAAGGTATTTTCACCTAAGCCCATAATAACAGTATCTGAATGCTGTTTGGCCTCCATCGGCAAAGTTGTAGCATGTAGACCACCTATTACAACATAACTTCCTTTTTGTCTAAAGATATCTGCGACTTCATATGCCCTGTATGCATTTGTTATATAAGTTTGGATGCAAACCAAGTCTGCATTAATATTAAAGTCAATTTCTTCGACATGTTCATCAATAATCTCTATATCGTCATTATCAGAACACAGAGATGCTAATGTTGCTAAGCCAAGAGGAGGAAACAGGGAATATTTAATAGGTCTCCAGTATGGGCTTTTTGCTTCTTGCAGGGCAGGTAGAATAAATAGTATTTTCATTTATTACCTCCGTTTTTTCTTGTGCATAAATTAATAGTGTTTATAAATTAAATATATAACTGGAGATATTAAATGTCAATAAATTATTATTGAAAAACAATAATATTTTATTGATAAACCAATAAAATACATTTATTCTGTTATCATTTGAGCTCGGCCCCCTCCGAGATCTCAGACACTATCTTATCAAACATTTCCTTATCTATCTTGTACTTTGAGCGATAAATCAGGTACCCCGCCAAAATAAACACCAGCGGAAGTATCAGCATGGCCAGCTTCATTATCATTAAGCCGGTATCCGTCACATCTTCAGGTGTGGCGGCAGAGTTTATTCCCGACAGGATAAGTGTAATGCCTACAATACCGTTTGCAATAGCTCCACCGATTTTATTAATCAGCGGCTGAACTGAAAAGGTAATACTTTCATTGCGCCGTCCCAGCTTCCACTGCCCGTATTCTACGGTATCTGCCAAAAACATAAGCATCAGCAGCTGAATGAAAGCCTCGCCTATGAACAGCAAGACGCCTGCGATTCCAATGGGAAGCATATGCATCGGAGAAAGAAAGAAAATGATATAACCCAGAAGTACCAACACCGTCGAAACGGCATACAACTGTTTCCGGCTGAATCTCTTCGAAAAAACAGGGAAGCAGCTGAGTGCCAGCAGCTGTGATACTCCCAGGATGCCTGCGAAAACAGAATACATGTTTTCATTTTTAAAGGCATACTTAAAGAAATATATCCCAAAACTGGTGGTGGTGCAGTAGCCGATCATAAACAGTGCCATTGCAATAGCTGTATACAAAAGCTGGTCATTTTTGAAAATTACCCTGAACAATTCCTTTAATGAAGTACTTTCCTGTTTCTTGTAAAAGGTACGATCTTCTTTTACACCGAACAGTGTGAAGCACAAAAATGCCCAGGTTATAAGTACAATAACTGCTGCCAGAGTAAACCAGGCCGATTTGTCTCCTCCCAGAGCATTTGTTATGGGGAGAATACCTACTACAATTATATACATTCCCACGTTGGCGCATATGCGTGCAAAGGAGCCTATCCTTTCACGTTCCTTCTGGTCATAGGCCAGAGAAGGGAGCATGGACCAGTAAGCAATATCATTTGCTCCGTAGGTTAAATCCCAGGCAAGATAGATAATGACAAAACATATAACAAAACCGATGCCCGTTAGCCCGAAATCAGTAAATAACAATACTGTTAAGATACCTCCGATGATACCTCCGATGGCAATCCAGGGCTTGAATTTCCCATATCGGGAGTGTGTGTTATCTACCAGAATTCCCATAACAGGATCATTTACTGCATCAAAAATTCTCAGGATAGTAAGTGCTCCAGTCATATACCACATTGTGGAGTCGGGCAAATCAAGTATTTCTGTCAGGTAGAAAAGCAGGTACATGCTGACAATGGAATAAAGCATATCTCTTCCCACTGTGCCAAGCCCGAAGAAATAACGGTTTCGCATTACATTACTACTCATAACTCAAAGCCCCCCTAAGATAATTGATTATGGAACATAAGCAAATACAACTAGACAAAATCACTTCTGCAGATAATATATAAATCCGAACCGAAATCTCCAAACATACGGACCTTATCGTTGTAGCCCGTTCCCGAAAACTGACTGGGGAGAGGAATACCTGCTGAAAGTGCAAGGTTTGAGCAGGAAAACTCCTGAATACAGTCAGTCAAGGTGTAGTGCCGATTAGCCATTCTGAGAATCATACCGTCAGGGTTCAGCTCTATAGGAAGGATATGCTTCATAAGCCCTCCAAACCGTTCGATATAAAGCCGCTGTGGTCTGTTCCTTACAAGATATCGGCCATCCTTCAGGCCCTTTACAACAAGTTTGTCTTCGCTTTCGGCAGCGGTTGAAAGGACCTGGAAAAAGCCTATTATTGCTGTTTCCCTGTCTTCACTCAAGCTTTGCCAGACAACCTTGTTATCCTTAGGGCTTTTTATCCGGGAGAAGGAACCAAATTGAAACAATTTCCTATACTGCTTGTAGAAAGCTATCTGCTCTGCAATATCCTTTTTTTCTTCAGGTGACAGATACTTAAGATCAAGTTCATAACCCAGACAACCGAAGCAGGACACATTAAACCGGGTAGAAAGAGGTGTTTTCCGCAAGGTCTGCTGATGTGGAGACTGAGAAACATGTGCTCCCATAGTTGAAGGAGGATATAAATATGACAGTCCTGTCTGAATCTTAAGCCGTTCAACAGGGTCTGTGTCGTCAGAACACCATATCTGGGGGCTGTAACAGAGCATCCCCAGGTCAAAACGGTTTCCGCCGCTTGAACAGGTTTCAAGAAGAATATGAGAGCGTGGTCTGAAAATTTTTGACAAGACTTCGTAAAGTCCTAAAATGTATCTGTGATAAAACTCTCCTTGATTTGATAACAGTGCTGAAAAGCCTTCAGCCATATGGCGATTCATATCCCACTTGACATAGCTTACACCTGCTTCATCCAGCAAAGCTCCAACATTTTTAATAATATAGTCTCTGACTTCGGCTCTTGTAAGATCAAGTACCAGTTGATTTCTCCCCATAACCGGTCTTCTGGCAGGATGTATCACTGCATATTCGGGGTGGCTTCTATATAAATCACTGTCAGGGTTAACCATTTCAGGCTCGAACCATAAACCAAAATCCAGTCCAAGTTCCTTTAGCTTATCTGAAAAAGTCTTCAAACCACGGGGGAACTTCCTCGGGTTTACCCAATAATCTCCTAAGCCGCTTTTATCGGTATTCCTTCCTGAAAACCAGCCATCATCCAGAACGAAAAGCTCGACTCCCAGCTTTTTTGCGTCTTTTGCAAGATTTAGAAGTTTTTTTTCATTAAAGTCAAAGAAATGAGCCTCCCAGTTATTGATCAGCACCGGACGTTCACGGTTTTTCCAGAGACCTCGAACCATGTGCTCGTTTATAAATAAGTGCATGTTTCTGCTCATGCCGTTAAAGCCTGAAGAGCTGAAAGTAACTATTCCTTCCGGGGTTTCAAAGCATTCACCCGGTAACAGTTTCCATTCAAAGCAATGGGGATTTATACCCAATTGAACTCTGACAATATCGCCACCGGATTTTTCCACAAGACCAAAATGATTTCCACTGTAAACAAGATTAAAGCCATAGACATGTCCGGTATCCTGATCGGCATTCTGACTTGCCAGTATAAATCCGGGATTATGTCGATTGCTGCTGTTTCCTGTTGTAGAGGAATTAATAGTTATTCCATACTGTACAGGTCTTTCGTGAAGAATACCTTCCTTAATCCATCCGCCGTCCAGTGTTAGCATTCGGAATTTTTCATCGGGTAAATCTAAAGACATGCTCATAATACGACGTAAGTCCATGGGATTATCAGCTTTGTTAGTAAGGACGGCACGCCGGGTTATTATATCTGTGTTTTCAAAAACTGAATAGTAGAGATCAAGAGTAAGAGGATAAACGGTATCCGATAGTGTCAACTTTAAGGTTTGGTCAGCGTTATAAGAAGAGGGCAGCGTTTCTGTCGGAACTGAGCCTTCACAGATACTGTGGCTTGAATACAAGAAGTCACTGATAAAAGAGCCGTCGGGCATTCTCAACTCTGTGGGACTTTGCCTGAAATCACCACGGCCGTTGTCAGACCACTCCACGAGCATATTATCAAGGCAGTACAATTGGTCAGTCGGGTCATAAGTAATGCTGCTGCCTATAGGTATGGTCTGCTTGCTGGCCAGTACTTCTATAGACTCTGAATCATCCAATCGGACTCCATAATAAATATGTTCCATATGGCCGAATTTCGTAGACCTGAAAATATAAGAAGTATTGACAGTATCCAGCCTGAAAACATTGTCTTTGACTGTTATCAAAAATTGTACCCCCCCAGTATTCATGTCCGGGCACTATTTTATGTCACATCCCTGCAAGCCTACCACAGTGCCTATTTCCAATATTTATCTGAATTCATATTATCATAAAAGTATATTATTTACAATGAGTTACAAAAGGGTTAGAAATGAAATATAAAAAGGAAAAAACTTCAAAATATTACAAAATAATTGTAATTATATGTCAAAAATGATAATATTGGTATATATTTAATATTCTTCCATTTCTTAGTATTGACTTTAGAGCTGTGACTACATTTAAGAATTGGTGAAAGGTCGTACAGATACAAATGTGATGAGAGGAGTATACAAATGACAAATCTGCAGCCGGTGGATGAAATTTTTGCATCCTGGAGGAGATGTATTAATTCTGGAGTTGATAGATCAGCAAATGTTATTAATACTGGTATCAATGAGGCGGTGTTACAGAACGCAATAAGCGAAAATAAGATATTAGGAGCAATATTCGATGAACTCGGAGATGATTTTGAGGACTTATCATTAATAAAAAATGTTGTACTGCTGCTAATTAATCCAGAGGGCTTACTATTAAAAAAAAATGCTGTAGGGAGTTAGGAAGGAGAATAGAAAGATTAGGATTTATTGAAGGAATGTCGTTTTCTGAGAAAGCGATTGGAACAAATGCAATATCATTAGCCATGAAGCTGGGAAAAGTAGTCTATACCTTACCTCAGCATCATTATAGTGAATTGCTAAAGGATTTGTTTCTGTATTGTGTTCCTTTGGTCATTAAAGATGAAGTATTTGGGTTTTTGGTGCTATGCAGATTGAAGGACAAAATTGAAATTGATCTTAAAATTCTTGCTGACATGACAGCTTACAGGCTTTTAAATGAATTAAAGCAAGAAAAGCTCAACTCCTTTCCCATAGGAGACAGAAACCACAATATGACAAAAAAGGAGCTTGAAATATTGAAGCATATGGCATCAGGTCTCCCCGAAAAAATAATTGCTTCAAAGCTGAATATCAGCATCAATACGGTAAAATACCATAAAAAGCTCATTTTTAAGAAGCTTGAGGTGGAATGCACCGCCCAGGCAGTTATCAAATGCATAAAACTCAATATTATGAGTATTAATGATATAGATTGCTAATGTGAACATAGTATTACTAGTGTTTAGCACAGAGAATAATTCATTTTAAGTTAATTGTTAATGCGCTGGAAAAACATAGGACACTACCTATAAGGGTAGTGTCTTATGTTTTTAAGGTTTTACTACATCAATGGGTAGTAGTTTAAATTGTAAATACTGTTAAAATATGTATTATCAAACATAACTTAGCAAAATATTACAAGAGCAACCAATTAAATGCAATAAATTTTCTCTTACCGCAAAATGAACAATATTTTACAAAATTCTAAGGAAGGGTGTCTGATATGCCACTTATTGAAGTTAGTAACCTTGTAAAGGACTATAAACTCAACGTTAGAAAAAAAGGATTGCTTGGATCAATACAAAGTTTACTGGTTCCCGAGTATAAAATGAAACGTGCCGTTGACAATATAAGTTTTTCAATAGAAAAGGGCGAAATGGTAGGTTTTATAGGACCAAACGGTGCAGGAAAATCTACTACGGTTAAAATGTTGACGGGGATACTTGTTCCAACCTCCGGTTCCATTTCCATAGGTGGTTTGAGCCCCCATAAGGACAGAAAGCGCAATGCTATGAGACTGGGAGTTGTTTTCGGACAGAGGAGTCAGCTGTGGTGGGATTTACCAGTGGTTGATACCTTTGAGCTGCTGAAATACATATACAAGGTTCCTGAAAAAACCTATCAGCATAATATGAGCTTGTTTAATGACTTGCTGGAAATCAATGAATTTATATCCCAACCTGTCAGACAGCTCAGCCTTGGACAAAGAATGAGAGCTGATATAGCGGCAGCGCTTTTGCATGACCCGGAAATAATCTTTTTTGATGAACCCACAATTGGACTTGATGTTATTGCAAAGGAAAAGGTTCGTGAATTCATAAAGATAATTAACAAGGAAAAAGGTACAACGATGCTCTTTACTACTCATGATATGCAGGATATAGAAAAGACCTGCCGTAGAATGATAATAATTGATGAGGGTACCACCATATACGACGGAACTGTGGAACATATTAAGGAAAGCTTTGGTACAAGCAGAACTCTTGTTGTAGATTTTGCAGAAAATATCGGTGAACTTGGTATTCAAGGTGTAGAGGTGATTGACCAGAAGGATAGGAGGAAATGGCTTAGGTTCCAGAAGGACGAAGTCCAAATATCCAATCTTATATTTGAATTGACCCGGAAATATGGAATTGTTGATTTTACAGTTCAGGAACCTGAGATTGAAGCAATCATAAGAGAAATATATCAGGGAGGAATAAAGTTTGATGAGAGCCTATGTAGAGTTTGCTAAAAAAGCCTTCCAGAATAATATTGCCTATAGAGCCGATTATGTTGCCGGAGTAATAAATGCTATCGTAATGATTTTTGTAAACATATCAATCTGGAAAGCAATCTACGAAGATGAGCAGGCTGTGGACGGTGTTCAATTTAAAATGCTTATTACGTATATTGTCCTATCCTTTCTGATGCAGTGCATATACGGCATGGATGAATACTTTATTGAAAATAAGGTTCGCTCAGGTTCGATTGGATTGGATTTGTTAAAACCTATCAGCTTCAGTGGCTTTGTTTTTTCCTACAATGCTGGAATACTTTTCTTCAGATTGCTGATGCAGCTTATACCTGCAATGGTGGTATCAATATTTCTTTTTAAAATGTACCCTCCATTTTCCTTGTCTATGGCAGCTTTCTTCTTATTGAGTACAATTTTAGGATATTTTGTTCTATACAATCTCAATTTTATTGTATGGATGAGCAGCTTTTGGTTTTATTGGACCTTCAGCCTGGTAACCATAAAGGATGCTGCTGTAATGATATTATCAGGAGCTCTGCTGCCACTTTGGTTCATGCCACAGGCTCTGGTAGATTTTATCAACCTGACACCCTTTGCCTCAATATATTATATCCCAATATCCATATATCTGGGGCAAATACCTATGGAAGAAATAGCCTTGACTCTTGCCAAGCAATTGATATGGGCCGCGGGCTTATTTATAGCGGGCAGGCTGTTATGGAAAATAGCCATTAAGAAATTAGTGGTACAGGGAGGGTAAACCATGAGAAAAAAAGCACTGTTTAGCATTTTTGAGCTTTTCACCATACTGTTGATTTATATTAAGCTTAATGTTAAAGCAATACTTGAGTACAAGTTCGACAGAACATTTATTACCATAGCAATTTTTTGCAGGGAGATGATAAGTGTTGTGGTAATGTTTCTGATACTAGTGCGATTTGTACACATAAAGGACTGGGAATATAGCGAACTATTCTTCCTGTATAGTTTTCTGTTTCTATCATACAGCGCTTTTGTCCTCTTATTTTCAGGAATGAGGGATTTTACAGGAGTCATTTACTCAGGGGAATTTGACAGGTATTTAACCAGACCGCTTGGACTGATGTACCAGATAGTAGCATCAAGATTGGATTTAAGTGCCGCACTGGGACACGGGATAGTAGGAGTTTTATTGTTTGTTAACACGGCCTTTTCTGTAGGAATCCACTGGAATGCTCAAAATATTGCATATTATATTATAGCCATATTAAGCGGTGCAATTATTCAGGCATCAATTTTCATGTTTGCTAACTGTTTTAGCTTCTGGACGGTTAAGACAGATAATCTTCGAAACATGATATTCTTTAACGCTCGACGATTTTCAGGGTATCCAATAAGTTTTTATCCAGGAATTATCCAGAAGCTTCTGATTGTTGTAATACCCTTTTCCTTTGTAAATTATTTTCCTACTCAATACTTTCTTAATAAAAGTGATATGAGTTTGTTTTGGAGCGGATTTCTTTACCTTCCTCCATTAATTGCAGTTATTATGCTGGTACTTGTATATGCTTTTTGGAAATACGGAGTAAGATATTATTCCAGCACTGGAACATCAATGTAGTTACTTGTTTTTAGAACATTTTAATCAAATAGGTATTGGAGGTAGCAGCCCTTGAAAAGCTATAAAAACTTAATCGTACTCGGACTTCTGATATTGGGTGCAGCTGTATTTCTTACAATAAAATATGTTAATTTCAACACTGTACTGGTAAATGCAGGTTATTATGAGGAAAAAGTATCTGTATTAAGCACTGCCGACGTACATGGGCACATTGTGTTTGATGACTTGGCCGGTGGTTATTACTCACTGGATGAAGTCAGTACAATGATGGGCATGCCGCTCATGAAACATTTAATAGATGAAGTAAGAGAGGATAATACCAACACTTTGCTTCTGGATTCTGGAGATTTGTTTCACGGAACCAATGAAGCAAATATCGAAAAGGGAAAGGGAGTTGTAGAGGTAGCCAACCTGATGGGCTATGATGGGATGGCTCCGGGAAATCATGACTTCAATTTTGGTGCCGACAGATTGATAGAGATTTCCGGACAGCTTAAATTTCCTGTCCTATCGGCGAATATTTACAAGGACGGCAAGTTATTATTCCAGGAATATAAAATTGTTCAGCTGGGAAGTAAAAAAATCGGTATATTTGGCTTGACGGAACCACACGCACTTGGCAATACAAATTCAAAGAACAATTCAGGGGTTACTCTTGAGGATCCTGTGAAATGTGCCAGGAGTGTAATAAGCAAATTGGAAAATCAAGTTGATGCAATAATACTTGTATCCCATTTGGGAGATGATCAGGACAGGGAATTAGTCAGGCAGGTTGACGGAATAGACCTGATACTTTGCGGACATCATCATTTCCTGTACGAAAAGGCCGATAAAGTCAACAATACATATCTTGTAGAAGCCGGTGGTTACAGTACTCATGTTGGACAAGCGGATATGTATTTCAAGGATGGAAAGATATCCAAGGTTGATTGGAAGGTACTGCAGACAAAAGATAAAAGCAAGGAAGACAAAAACGTAGCTGCAACAGCTGAAAAATACCATGCGATAGCTCTTGAAGCTAATAAGGAAGTTGTGGCACGTGCTATAGAAAAGCTGGATGGATTCAGGTCCAACGTAAGAACAAAAGAAACAACTTTGGGGAATGTACTTACCGATGCCATGAAAGAAACCGGTATGGCGGATTTTGCACTAATGAATGGTGGAGGTATAAGAGAGAGCATACCCCAGGGGGATATAAGCTTGTATGCAATTGGAAAATCACTTCCCTTTGTTAATTCATTGGTAACTATAGAAATTAAGGGTTCAAATGTATATGAAGCACTTGAAAGAGGAATCAGGCTATATCCTGATGGAGGCTCCAATGGTGGGTTCCTGCAAGTTTCAGGCATAAAATATACATTTGATGCTTCACAGCCTGCCGGGAAGAGAATTGTAAGTGTAACCACAGCTGACGGTAAGCCTCTGGATAAAAATAAACTGTATAAGGTCGCTACAAATGACTTTTTATATAATGGCGGTGATGGTTACACGGAACTTGAGGATTCAAAATTATTATCGAAGGGTGAACTTTTAAAGGATGTTCTGGCCAAGTATCTGAAAAAGAAGGGCGAGATCACAGGTAGTCTTCAGAGTAGGATACAGGTGGTAAATCAAAGATACAAATAGGATTTCTAAGAAAATAAATATGGTACCAGATATTTTTTACATTAATAATAACTAAATCAAAAAGGAGTGTAATTATTCATGCAAAAGAATGATATTCAAAGCAAGGTTTGTGAGCTTGTAAGCAGACTTGGACAGTTCAACAATGACAATATTGAGGTGGATAGTGACCTTAGAGACAATTACGGTATAGATTCAATCGTATTGGTTGAGTTGCTTGTTGAGATTGAAGATGCTATGGGAATAACTTTTGACAGCAGTTCTTTAAGCTATGATACTTTTTCGACAGTAAACTCTATAACTGATTATGTGCTTGAAAAGATCGCTGAGTAATCTCTTATTAAAACATGAGGTGGCATATGATAAATAATTTAAACTCTAAGGTTCCAAGGTACTTTAAGCCATATGTAAATGATTGTTTCCATAATACATACTCAGCAGTTCTTCAATATATGGGTTTTAAGCCTGAAATTATACTGGCTGATTACCTCTCCTTCATGTATGACCAAAAAAATGAATACATCGGAGTCAACTATTTCTATAGGTACAATAATACTGTTGAGTTTTCAGAGGAAGAACTTAATACATCTCTTGAATTTGTGTACTTTCCGGCAACCTCAAACTTCAACCCGGAGTCCGGAAATGTTGTGAAGGTCAGGTACGAGGACAGGTTTAATATCAACATGTATATATCAGATGATTCCTCTGTTGCATATTCACGATTGAAAGAATTGCTTGATAGTGGAAAACCTGTTATTGCAGCTGTTGACCTGTATTATATGAGTTACCACAGAGCCTTTGGCAAGGAGCATGGATTACACTGTGTTGTAATAACCGGATACAACGAGAAAGAGGGCTATTTTGAACTTTTTGATAAATTTGCACTTTCCAGCAGTGATTTTGACGGAAAGCTCCCAATTGATGAAGTCATCATGGGAAGAAAATCTGATAATCCACTGCCGTGGGGGGATAGAACCAACAGACCTGTAAGAAACCTATGGATGGAGATAAATGTTGATAACACCTTTAGTATTAAGGCTTATAAATTAATTAATATTCTTGAAGAAAGCTTTAAAAGAATGTCGGGTCAGAATGAAGTGTTAGGTCACAAATGTGGTTTGGAAATGCTGGATTTATTTATAGAGGATCTGCTGCTGAAAAAGGCCAAAGCCCCTGATACCGCAACTATAAACTGGTTCAAGTCATATCTGAACAGCAGCTTTAAGAACATTTCCAGAAGCAGAAAGCGATTTGTAGTATTTCTTGAAGAAATACTTGATATGCTTCCGGAACATTTGGTCAACGAAGTGTCGGGTTACCTGGAGGAGTCTGCAAAGCATTGGGATATTTGTGCAAATATAGCTCTGAAACTTGGTATAAGAAAATCTATGGAACTGACAGATGATCTTGTTGAACATCTTGGAATGGTTCGAGATTTGGAAAACCGTGTACTGGAAAGGCTTGGGGACCTGTTTGCATGTAGGGTTTGATAATCATTAAATTTTCTTAAAATATAAGACAATACAATTAAATCTGATAAGGAAGTGATATAGGTGAATAAAAGTGAATACTCGCCATGGAAGCTGTTTTGTGAAAGCTGTGAAAATTACAGGGATAACATACTGCTCATCTACAATGACAGCAGATTTACCTACGGTGATATATACCAAAAAGTATTGGAATTCAGTAATATTCTTGAAAAGTGGGATTTTACAATAGGAGGGGTTTATCTTCCGAACTGTACTGAATTTATAACAAGCATGTTAGGCTTGAACCGTATGAAAAAAGTCTTTGTTTCACTATCATACCAGTTCAGGGGAAATGCTCTTGCCGAATTGATAAACTATACTGATGTCGAGTTGCTTATTACAGATGAAAAAGGGTTTGGAGCAATAGTAGAAAATATTGAAAGTTTAAATATCAGGGTGGTACTTGTTTTGCAGGAAAATGGCAGTTTTACAGTTCATGAATTCCCTAAAGCTCAGAAAAGAGAACTGTCGGGAATTTCAGAAGATACCTTTGGTATATGCTTTACATCCGGTTCTACATCAAGACCAAAAGGTATTGTGCTATCAAACTACGCTATTACCGGAAATGCTTTGGCTGTTGCTGAACATCTGGGTTTTGACAGCAAGGAGAGAACAATAATTCCCAGATCTCTTGCTCAGGCAAGTCCGATTTCGGGAGACGTTCTAATGGCAATTAGCAGAGGTGGCGGAATAATACTGCTGAACAACGTATTTCACCCTGCAATATTCTTAAAGGCAATTCAAGAGCACAGGGCAACAAACTTCTATATTGTAAGGACAATGTTATTGCAAACTCTTGAGTATTCCCAGTTTGGCAAATATGATCTGAGTTCAATTAAACGAGTACTCATCGGAGGCATGGTAAATCCGCTTACAATATATCAGCGCGCTGCAGAAGCTTTTCCAAAGGCAAGGCTGTATAATGCCTATGGCACTTCAGAAGCTTCTGCCAGAGTAACCTTTGGTGAACATGATGATGTAATAACTCTTCCCTGTGTCATAGGCAAACCTATGAGAGGCTGTCAAATCAAAATTTATAAAGAGGACGGAAGTGAAGCCAAAGCAGGTGAAACCGGTGAGGTATACATAAAGAGTGATTACATGATGGATGGCTACTATAAGTCGGCTGCATTAACAGATGAAGCTCTGAGTGATAAAGGCTTAAGAGTCAGAGATATAGGATATAGGGACGGGGAAGGCCGATTTTTTGTACTCAGCAGAAATGATGACATGATAATGCAGGGAGGCAGCAGAGCTTATCCTATTGATATTGAGGAGGTATTGCTTAAAAATCCGGCAGTAAAGGAAGCTGCCGTAATTGGAGTAGATGATGAGAGGCTGGGTCAGAAAATTGTTGCAATGGTAGTTTTAAAAGAAAACTGTACTGCAGAGATTAAAGATATTTACAAGTGGTGTGTAAATGAGCTCGAAGATAAAAAAGTACCGAAAGAAATTTACATAATCACCGAAATACCGCGAAATGTAATAGGGAAAATCAGTAAAAGCGATATAAAAGAGTTATATAAAAAATTAACAACAAAACAGGAGGCTGTATGATGAACAGAAACGAGATATCTTTGGAACGTCAGCTAGTACTTATGACAGCTATTGATATGGACGAATGCCAGGGAAATGAGCTGAAAAAAATACTTGATAGTAATATTGAATGGTCTGAAGTCATATACCAGATGATAACTCATAGAACAATTAATATGTTCAGGTATAATTTGAAAAAATTTGATCTTTTTGAGCCCCTTGAAAAAGAGCTGAGAAGGCTCATGGACATTCAATGGGCAGTTATGGGTGAGAGAAACCACTGCTATCTGGAAAGGCTGGGAGAGATTTTAAAAGGCTTTGAAGCTGATAACCTAGTCGTACCGGTTCTAAAGGGAAATTTGTTAGCAAGTTTGGTTTATCCGACTATTGAGTCAAGGGTATTCAACGACCTGGATATGCTGATGCAGCTTGATGATGTAGCCCGGGTTGTAAAAGTCCTGGAGAGCCTGGGATACATACAGGGTAACTATGATGAAGAAAATGACGTAATTGTGGAAGTATCAAGAAAACAGAAGGTTCTTCATCAGATGGCAACCCATGAAATTCACCAGTTCTTGAAACTTTCCGATAATAAATTTGCAAAACTGATAGAGGTGGATGTCAACCATGACATACTCTGGAAAGGAAACTGTCCGTACAAGGTTCCGACACAAGAGCTGATAAAGCGCGCAATACCTGTTGAAATAAACAATACAAAGGGGTATATGCTGGATTATATCGACAATATAATACAGTTAAGCTGTCATCTCTTTAAGGAAGCCTGTCTGATGATTTGGATTCACAGCCTTCAGGATATGAAAATGTATAAGTTTGTGGACCTCTATATGTACATTAAGAAATTTTCAGAAAAGATAGACTGGAACTTGCTTGTGAGCAGAGTTAAGGAATATAAACTTGAAAAAGTTCTTTATTACAACTTCTACTACATTGAACTCATGTTTGGAGAAATTGTACCTGACTTTGTTAAGGAAAGCTTTAAGCCGAGCAATTTGGACTATTTGAACCAATATGCCATAGAAAATGAAGAACCTTGTACGTGGGAGTTTGATTTCTTCACCCGCTTATTTGACACCAGCAGACTTTTGAGCATAGATAAGAGCAAGGCAAAAGGTATGAACAGATTTCTGGATGCCAAATTCGGTTAATGGCAGATAAATTTTTATATATAGATGAAATGCCACTATGACAAGGAGCTTAATGATGGGAACAAAGATAGTAACAATACTAGCGTCAGGTTTTGGCCTCGGACTGTATATCCCAGGGCTCCTGGCAGCACAGCGCTTACGTGAAAAAGGAGTTTCTTCCCGGGTGCTTGTTTTTGAAAACCTTATTTCTGAAGAGAAAAGGCAAAGTATAGCAAAAAGCAAACTGGCCTCTCACAAAAGTTTTTCTTATGCGCGTATGTCAGGAAAGATGGCGGTTGATATGAGAAAGAGCCTTGAGCCTGTTCTGGTTGAAAAGCTCCTTACCAGCTGGGAAGAGGCTGGAATAAGAGACTTTATCATACTCTCTGGACACTGGGTATACATAATGGATCAGTACAGAGCCAGAATAGCTCCAAATACTCTGAATGCTGAAATTCTATATATAGATTGCGATCTGCCTCCCTCCTGGAGAAATTTAAAACAGCATCTGCCTGAATATCATAAAAATCTCAAGGAAGTTTGGCTATTTGATTATGAAAACCGGAAGATAGATTTTCAACTGCCGGTCTGTGATACGCCTCCTGTACCGTATGATGAAAGACCCGAAAGGTTTCTGCTGCATGGAGGTGGCTGGGGCATAGGAACATATTTGGACAGAATCCCGGAGTTACATAGGAGAGGTCTGGCTCTGGATATTGTTGTATATGATATGGAGGAGGCCTCCAATAGAACTGAAGGCGACCGATACTATATGGTTGATCCTGCATGGTGTGCATGGAACAAAAGTATAGAGGGTTCCTTTGAATTCCCCCCTTTCAGTGAGGTGGTGCCTCATGAGTACCCTGTTTTTTCAAATAACGCAAAATACCATAACCTCTTTGGTATTACACGGACGGCCAGGGCAATTATAGGAAAACCCGGCGCGGGCACTCTGATTGATTCCCTGGCGTCCGCAACCCCCCTTATTATGCTGGAGCCTGTTGGAGTTCACGAACAAAAGAACTCGGAGTTCTGGGAGCAGATGGGATTTGGAATACCATACGATAAATGGGCTCAATCAGGCTTCCCCACAGGGATGCTTAAAGAACTACACCATAACCTCGTGGAACATACATTTTCTGTACCTGATTATACTGAGCACTATAAACGCAGCAATGATCTCTAAATATAGAACCTATAAGGTGAATTCAGTAAAAAGACATTAATTTTATGCATGTGAGGCTACGATGGAAGAAAACATGAAAACCACTGGAAGCAAAGGCATTTTAATAGTGTTTGAGGGTATCAGCGGCTGCGGAAAAAGTGAGAATGTCGAACATATCCGGAACTGGCTCGCCCATAAGGGATATAAAGTGGGAGTATTGGAATGGAATTCAAATAGGCTCATTCGCAGTATTGTAGACAAAATAAGTGATTTCCGGCTTCTGACACCAGAAGTATATAGCTTTTTCCAATGGCTCAGCTTTATACTTGATTACTTTTTTATCATACTTCCCCAACTGAAAAAGAATTATATTTTGATAGCTGACAGGTATATATATACAGGCTTGACCCGTGATTCTGCAAACGGTGCCTCCGGACGGCTTGGAAAAATCCTTTATAAGAAAATAATCAAACCTGATCTGACTTTTTTTCTGGATGTAAGCCCGAAAGAGTGCTATAAACGTATCCAAAAACGTGGAAAGACCTTATTTTATACAAACAAGATGATTAGAGAAAGCACAATTATTAAGAACAAGGATTTGTTTTATCTGATGAAACTTCGAAAGGAATATCTGCATTTATTTACTGACCATAATGTTCAAAACAATACACAAATAATTTGGGTCAGCAATAATAAGGATATAGTTAAGCGTTGTATAGGCAATTACTTAGCTGGAAAAATGGAGGTTTCGGAATATGTCAAGTCACTTAATTGAAAATGTACCCAGGTATTTTGTACCATATACCTCCGACTGTTTTCAAAATGCATATGGAGCAGTAATTTCCTATATGAATTTAAACCCTGATTTAATACTCGCAGATTACCTTTCGTTCATGTTTGAAGCTGATACGGGATATATAGGCATTAACTTCCTGCATAAATCATCAGAAGCCTTTAATTTTACAGAAGAAGAGTTGAATACTTCCCTTGAATATGCATATTTTCCGGCAATAAGCTGTTACACCGGCCCCGAGGAAGCTTCTGCTGAAGTACTCTCCGACAAAATAAAGATTTGTATGTACCTTGAGGATAATCCGCAAATTGCCCATGAGAGGCTAAAAGAATTAATCAATAATGATATGCCGGTGGTGGTTGTCGTTGACCTGTATTATATGAAATATCACAGAGCCTATCAACGGGAGCACGGAGCTCATGCAGTTATAGTAACAGGCTATAACGAAGAAGAGGGCTTTGTTGAACTGTTTGACAAGTACAGTCTGTCAAATAGTGATTTTGATGGCAAAATACCGATAAATGAATTCCTGCTTGCCAGAAGTTCTGAAAATTTTTTAGGCTCATTTTTTAAGCCCATTAGACACTTGTGGATGGAAATAAGCATCAGCCCTTCATTTTATTACAATGAGCTCAGGTGGAAAAATATAATTGAAGAAAGCTGTAAAAGGATGCTTGGAAAAAAAAGTGTTCTGGGTACCAAGTGTGGACTTTCTGTCATTGACAGCTTCAGAGAAGCGCTTCTGAATAAAAAGCAGGAATCCTCTGCTGACGAGCTTTTCTCTGTTTACAGGTATTATTACAATTCTGCTTTTAAAATACTCTCGAGGAGCAGACAAAGATTTGGAGTTTTCCTGAGACGGCTTGATTCAAGACTACCGTCGGGTATAGGGGAGGAAGCTGTATCCTACCTTGAGGACTCAGCAAGGAGATGGGAAATCATATCTAACATGTCCTTGAGATTGGCGATAACTAAGAATTATAGTTCTATTGATAATGTTTGTAATCAATTGGAGGAAATTAGGAATAGTGAAGGTCTGGCAACTGAAAAGCTGCTCCAATGCGTTAAATCCTGGTAATGAAAATCGATATGGCTTCGGGAGGTTCATATGGGTGAAATCAAGCTTTTTTGTTTACCTTATGCCGGGGGCTCAGCCTCCATATATTCAAGATGGATTAGATTACTTGACTGCTCAATTAAACTCTGTCCTTATGAACTGCCCGGACGGGGTAACAGACACAAGGAACCCTATTACAGCAGTCTGCAGCAGGCTGTTGCCGAGCTTGTTCAAATAATTGAAACAGAATGTTCAGACTGCCAATATGCGGTATGGGGACACAGTATGGGCAGTATTATGGCATATGAATTGCTTTGCTCCTTTCAGGAGAAAGGTGTAAGGCTTCCGGTACATGCATTCTTCTCGGGAAGGTATCCGCCCAGTATAAAAAAGGAAGAAAGAAATCTGCATTTACTTTCTGAGGATGAGTTTGAAAAGGAAGCTGTCAAGCTTGGGGGGATACCTGATAATTTGTTTAAAATAAAACCGCTTTTTAAAACAGCCCTGCAAACCTTACGGGCCGATTATAAGCTTTTAGAGACCTATAAACCAGGAGAATTGAAAAGTAAATTCAATTTTAATATCTCTGTATTTGCCGGTAACGAGGATGAACTGGCTCAACCGGAGGATATGAGCTGCTGGAAAAATTACTGTGCCGGGCAATGTGATTTTTATTACTTTGAAGGCGGGCATTTTTACCTGCATAAGTTTGCAGAGGAAATTACGCAAATCATCAGTGATACACTTGTGAGGGTACAGACTGAACAGGAGGTAATATATGGAGGATAAAATACTTGAGGAGCTTGCAGAGGAGTTTGGTACACCGCTTTATACCTATGATGCAGCCCGAATTATTTCTCAGTATGAGATTTTGAAAAAAAATTTGCCCGAAGAATTCGGAATATTTTATTCTATGAAGGCCAATCCGCTGCTCGGGCTATGCCAGCTTTTTAAAAAGCTTGGTGCAGGAATAGAGGTGGCATCGTCGGGGGAATTGGAAACTGCTGTAGCTGCCGGCTTTGCACCTGATAACATCATTTTTACCAGCCCGGGAAAAAACCTTGAGGAACTGGAGTTTGCAGTTGACACCGGAATATACGGTATAAATGTTGAGTCGGTTGAAGAGGCTGAATGTATAAATAAACTGGCAGCACAAAAAGGCAGAAAGGCAGATATCTCTGTCAGAATAAACCCTGATTTTGATATTGCAGGCTCAGGTATAAAAATGACCGGTGTACCTACCCAATTCGGAATAGATCAGGTAAATGCCGAGAACGCTTTGAACTATTTGAAAACACTTTCAAATGTTAATGTGATTGGAATACATATTTACACCGGAACTCAGGCTCTTAACGCAAGTAATATTATTCTTAGTATGGAACAGATAATCAAGCTTTCATTGGAATTAGCGGAGAAGTGTGATTTCACGCTAAAATTCCTTAATCTTGGAGGAGGATTCGGAATACCTTATTTCAAGGATGATTCCACGCTGGATATAGAAACCTTTGGCAAGGATTTTTCGGTGATGTGGCAGGATTATAAGGCGAAACTTTCAGGTACGCAGGTATTTGTTGAAAGCGGAAGATTTCTTATGGCCCAAGCCGGCACTTATCTGACAAGGGTTCTGTACAGGAAGGAGTGTAAGGGTAAAAAGTATCTGGTATGTGACGGCGGCTCAAATCAACATGCGTCTTCCGCTTTCCTGGGAAGATATATTCGCAACAATTTCCCAATGCACATTGTAAATAAAACAGAGAACGAGGAGCAGGTAAACGTGGTTGGCCCACTGTGTACGCCTACCGATGTTGTGGGACAAAATGTTGTTCTGCCAGAGGCCGGTCCGGGTGATATTGTTGCGATTGATAAATCAGGAGCTTATGGAAGCACACAAAGTCCAGTGTTGTTCCTGAGTCACCCGTTGGCAGCAGAGGTCCTATATTACGAAGGTAAAACCTATATTCTGAGAGAAAGGTGGGGAAAGAAAGATTTTTTAAGGGGCCAGAGAGAACTGGAAATCAATCTGTAAACTAAATCTTATCAGACTTGGTTTATAACTCTAAAGAATCTTTAAATAATTATGAATAAGGAATTTAATTTAATTCAGTACCTTGAAAAGGATAGGGATAAAGGAATTATCGTCTGGTTGTGCAATATAGGGGCAGAAAAATATTGGAATACTCTCAGTGCCGGAATTGTTGACAGGAATGAGGATATACCGGTAAACCGAATCGAAGAGATGAATCTCCTAATTTGTAGGGAACAGGATATTGTTATACTCAGGAAAATGCCAGATGCTGAGTATCTGAACAACCTTAAAAGTCTTGGGTTTTCCATTCCAACCATTATAGTACCCGAAGATGCGGATTTACTTACCCCCATATCTGAACTGGTACTTAAAGATGAAAGTTTATTACAAAAGTTAAAGGACATTACTGCTATAAAGGAGGATGTGTATTTTGTACCTTATGCAGTTACCTATCTGGAAGAAGCTATTGCTAAAAAGGCCGGAATACGGTTGATGGGAGCACCCGCCCTTGTAAATGCCAGAATAAACGACAAAATATATAACAGAGAAATATCTGAAATACTTGGTTTTAAGGTATGTAGCGGGAAGATCTGTCATTCTATTGACGAAATCCGTCAGCAGTACGAGCAATTAACAGGCAATGCGCCTTATTTTAAGAAAGTTATTATTAAAGAACCCAACGGAGCTTCGGGAAAAGGCCTGTATATCATTGAAAGCAGAGAAAAGCTAGAGTCAGGACTTCGCATGATAACACGGTTTGCAAGAGGTCGTGAAAATGCAAAATGGCTGGTAGAAGGCTGGTATGACAAGAAGTTTGATATTAATTATCAAATTTATGTTTCTCCCAAAGGGGAGGTTGAGGTCTTTTCTATCAAACAGCAACTGCTAAGAGATACTGTTTATATCGGCTCTGTGTTACCGCCCAGAATCGACGGGGACATTATAGAAGCCTATAAGGAGTATGGCAAGACAATCGGAAAATACCTGTACGAATTAGGTTATACAGGAGTTGCCGGAATTGATTCGATCATAACCGATCAGGACGAAATAATTCCTATTATTGAAATTAACGGACGTTTTACCCTGTCAACCTACATATCGTTTTTGAACCAAATACTTAAGGACCGGAAAATCCTATCCAGATACTTCAGATTCTTACCGGACAGAGCCGTCGGATATCATGAATTGTGCAAGACCCTGGAAGGGGAAGGAATTCTGATGAAACCGGAAAATAAGGAAGGGGTGTTGGTTTATACAGCAGGAACACTGCCATACAAATTGCATGAGGGCTCGGACTTTTTTGTGGGCAGGGTGTTTACCTTGATTGTTTCAGAGGACTGGAACAAAGTTGAAGAATATAATCTAAAGCTTGAGAATGTTATAAGCACATTTTTACAAAATAAAATCTAATTTAGAGGAGACATTCATTATGGAATTGGTTGAAAGAATTGAAAAGATCATAGTAAATATTTTAAGAATTGAACCTGAAAGAATCAGAGAAATTTCCGGTGACGAAACACTAAACAGAATAGGAGTGGATTCTGTTAATTTTATTGAAATTGTTATAGGCCTTGAAGATGAATTTAATATTACGTTTGAGGATGACGAGCTATTACTTCAAAATCTGAATACTATCAACAAATTAAAAGATATCATTACTCAAAAACTTGGATAGTTGTAGAAGCACCTGACCATTTACAATTGATTGAAATATTTTTATCAATGTAGATTGATGAATACTTTTATAGAAGTAACTGGAGGTGTCTTATGAAATATATCAAGGAATTAAAGCCATACAATAAATTTTGGGGAAATTGTATTACAAATATGTTGCTTTCAATACTTCTGGAAAGAGACCTGAGTTATGAACCAATTATATATATGAATGACTATCGATATGTGATTCTTCCTACGGGACTTTATGTAGACTATTCGAAAGAATATTATGATTACTTTAGAGATATTTTTATATTTAACAGGTGTAAATTTAAAGACAGAAACAACTTCTTGGCGGAATTTAAAGACATCTTGGTTAACAATGCATATGTGACCCTTAATATCGACCTGTTTTATTGGGATGAAAACGGGGTGTTTTTTAACAAGGTACATAATCCGCATTTTTCGTTTATTGTCGGTTTTGATGATGAGAATAATCAATTTTATGCTTTTGAAGATAACGTGAATCTGGACTATGGAGTAAAAACCATTCCTACTAGTAATCTGATTCAAGCATTTCAGTCTGATTATAAGGATAACCGGGAGGATTACAGGATAATCACGTTTAAAAACCCCTGTCTGAAACCTTATATATTAAGTATCAGCCAGGTGTATCATAATGCAGAAAGGCTGGTTCTTCATTTAGAGGAACTAATAAAAACTAAAAATAACCTCAATAGGGATATACTACTGTCTGATATTTCCAATATTTTCAGGCTTGGGAATGAATGCGGCAAGATACCGAACAGGCTCAAAGGAAATGTATTATTGGTTAATAATATATTGGAAAAAGGTATGCTTGATGAGGCCTGTATTAATGGAGTTGTTGAGAGGATAGAGCAAATAGGCGACCAGTGGAGGGTTATTAAAAATTTACTGTTTATGTATTATTACGGGAAAAGAGCAATTGATCTTGACAAGGCTGAGAGCTTAATTATTGAAGCTTTTATTGAGGAAAGGGATTTTTGGCTGAATTTCCTTAAGTTAAAGATTTAATTGCAATTACTCCATTTGGCTGGGGAATGCAAAAATTTACTAATAGGAGTGACCTTGCTATGAAAAAATACAGTTTTGTCATACCTACCTATCAGAGTAAAAATATGATAATCAATACATTAGCGGCCATAAGCAGACTAAAAGGTTTTAAGAAAGACAAGTATGAGGTTGTGATTGTTGATGATGGCTCGACAGATGGTACAGAAGAAGCAGTAAAGAATATCAAGGCATCCTTTAATATTAAATATATTTATCTTGAAAGAAATGCTGATTCCTGCCGTTCCAGGGCAAGAAATGTCGGCTGGAAATGCGCAGAAGGAGAGATTATTATATTTATTGATGCCGACATCTTGGTGAAAGATGATTACCTTTCTGAGCTGGAAAGATATTTTTCTGTTAGGAAGGATTTATTGGTAGCAGGCACCAGAATCATGATTCCTGAAACAGTGGCTGTGACCAGTGTTAAAGATGGCAGTGTATTTGATAAATTTAGATTCAGCCTTGATAATAAAGAACTTATTGAATTTCGTCATGATATTTTTAATGAGTTGTCATACAATTCTTCAAGAATGGATTGTCCATTTTTATATTGTTTGAGTTGTAATCTGGCATTACCCAAAAGCTGGCTTGAAAGTATAGGGGGCTTCGATGAGGATTTAAAAAAATGGGGTGTAGAAGATATTGAAATGGTATACAGAGCCTACAAGAAAGGAATCAAAATAGTATTAAACAGTAAACTGGAGGTTTTTCATCAATTCCATGGATTTTCAGGAACTTTCGTTGACGAGGACAAGCTTGAAGGAGTGCGGGAAAATACTGAAATCTTTCTAAGAAAAAACAAGGGAGCCTTTAGGAATAGTAGTGATATTGAAGTATATGATCTATTTAACAGTATTGCAACACGGTTTATAGGTGTAGAGGAGACCTACAAAATCAATAAGCCCGAAATAATTATTGATTTTTATGATAAAGAGCAGCTTCAGGATATTAAGCAAACTATTTTGGAGCTAAGCACAAAAAATGACTATAAAATCCTTGTTAATGATTTTGTTGAGGATACTGACCTGGATATTTGGATTCAACTTTTGGATTGTTGCAACCCTCCGGCATATTATCCAATCTCAAGAAAGATAAAAAAGGATTTTATTCTGGGAAGATACTGAGAATTCCCAGCTTTCGAGTACTTAAGAACAGACAGGTAAACATTTCAATAAGAAGGAAGGTAGATTAATAATGTGTGCTGAGCAAAAAAAAGAGTATCAGGTTTCTGTTATTGTCCCGGTTTATAATGTTGAGGAGTATCTGGAAGAATGTCTGGAGAGCTTGACAGTGCAATCTATCGGATTAGATAATTTCGAAGTTATTATGGTTAATGACTTCTCAACCGATAACAGCGGTCAAATCATGGATAGATATTCAAAAAAGTACAATAACTTCACAGCGGTACATTTGCCGCAGAACTCAGGTGGAGCAGGTCACCCCAGAAATGTGGGTATACAAAGAGCAGCCGGAAAGTACATCATGTTTTTAGACTCTGATGACAAGTATATGCCAGATACCTGTCAGATAATGTACAATGCCATAAGTACATATGAATCTGATCTTGTAACAGCCGGGCATAATTATTTTCGTAAGGAGTCAGAGGGCAGCTATAAACCGGTTGATGAAATTGTTGTAAATACCTCCTTGTACAAACAGCCTCAGTTGCTTAATATTCCACCGGCTACCTGGTCTAAAATCTATCGCAAGGATTTCATTTTAAAGCATAATTTAAGCTTCCCAGCTAATGCTATTGGAGAAGATGCCGTATTTGTTTTTAAGTATATGATGGCTGCCGAAAAAATAACAGCCCTTCCGGTTTCAATATACAAGTACCGTATCAGAGAAAATCAAGAGAACCCTTCTTTAACTCAAAATATTTCCAAAACATTTTTTAAGGAATATAACGATACTCAAAAACTTCTTGTCGATGCTGCAAAGCAATACAAAATAGACTATATTTCTCTAAAGTTTCACCTTGATATGGATTATTTCCTGTGGATGTTGAGCAGATCCATTCACACTATTGAAGAAGAGGAAATCGCTTCAATAATTGAAAACTATTACTGGTTTGTGAAAGAAGGAGAAAAATACCTGCCAAATTGCAGAGTATCAGATAAAATTATTATTAAAAAAATCCTTGCCAGGGATTTTGTCGGAGCATCAAAAGCGATGTTCTCATTTAGTGATTTCCGGGAATTAGAAGCTATTATTGTACAACAAAAGAGAAAACTGGAATTACTTAGAGCTTAGGTCAATCTTTAGTGGTGATATAGTTTATTAGTAGCTGTTGCATATTTTAATAAAAAATGTTATAACGAGGTAATAGCATTTGAAGACAGAAAATAAGCTATATGTAGGAGGATCTAATGAGCAGTATTTCACAAAGAATTGACAGATTACCCGCTACCTCATTACTAAAGAGAGTTTTATTCTTAACAGGAATAGGCTGGATGTTTGATGCCATGGACCAGGGAATGGTTTCAGGTGTTATGGCTTCTATCGGAAATGAATGGAAGCTGGAGCCATCGGATCTGGGTTTACTGGGAAGCGCTTCTGCGGTGGGTATGGCTATCGGTGCAGCAGTTGCCGGTATGGTTTCCGACAGGTGGGGCAGGAGAACTGTAGTTACCTACACGCTTATTTTATTCGGTATAGCCAGCGGCTTATCAGCGGCGGCACCAAACTTTGAGCTTTTATTATTATTCAGATTTTTAACGGGACTGGGCTTGGGAGGAGAATTACCCGCAGCATCTACACTTGTCAGTGAGTTTTCTCCGACAAAAATCCGTGGGCGGATGGTGGTATATCTGGAGAGCTTCTGGGCCTGGGGATGGATTATTGCTGCGTTAATTGCCTATCTCCTTATACCTGTGTACGGCTGGCGGATAGGTTTTCTGCTGGGAGGAGTTCCCGCCCTTTATGCGGCTTACTTGAGAAAGGGGATTCCTGAATCTCCGAGATATCTGGAACAAAAAGGACTGATGAAGGAAGCCGATGAAATTGTAACGAAAATGGAACAGCAGGCAGGAATTAAGAATACAGATACATTCTATGACAAGACAGTTAAAGAAGTAAAGAAAAGTCGGGTAATGCTTTCGGAATTGTGGTCGAGGGCTTATATAAGACGTACAATTGTTCTCTGGGTATTGTGGTTAGGCATTAATTTCGGTTATTACGGTTTTGTATTATGGACGCCAACACTGCTGGTGGGTAAGGGCTTCAGCCTTGTGAAGGGCTTCGAGTTTACATTGATCATGTGTATAGCGCAGCTGCCGGGATATTACAGCGCTGCATATCTTATAGAAAAAATAGGCCGCAAGGCTGTTTTAGCCATATATCTTGCAGGTACTGCGGTGGCTGCATATCTCTTCGGCCATGGGGATAGTGTAACATCCATACTGATATCGGGCTGCCTGTTATACTTCTTCAGCCTTGGTGCCTGGGGTGCCGTATATGCATATACTCCCGAGGTGTATCCCACAAGGGTTCGCGGCAGCGGAACAGGTTGGGCTGCTGCTGTAGGACGTTTGGGTGCCATAGCTGCTCCATATATTGTGGGAGTAATTTATCAAACCAATGGCAAGCAGGCCGGCTTTAACAATGTTTTCTTAATTTTGACATTAGTATTTGCGGTAGTTGCAATAGTAGTTGCAGTTGCCGGAGTAGAAACCAAAGGACGGACTTTGGATGAGATAAACACATCGGAAACATGATTATTAAACAAAGGGGGAATTTCAATTGGTAACATGTAAAAATCTTTATGAGAACAAAAACATTGAGGTAATTGAGAGTAAAGGTGAAGTCAAGGTTCTGGAATATAAAAAAGATATAAGCGTAAGTGCGGAAAATGCTATGGCTATGTATTATGCATCAGAAATGAATGTTAGAAAAAGACAGGTTTTAATAGAACTTAACAACAGCGCCTATACAATAAGTGCCGGTGCTATGCAGTGGACTGCAGGTGCAGTCAGCATGGCAGCAGATGTAAAGGGCTTTGGTGATCTTCTTGGAAAAGCTTTATCCTCAAAAGTGACTAAAGAATCAGCAATAAAACCTAAATACCAGGGAAACGGTTTACTCATGCTGGAACCCACATATAAGCACATTCTGCTTGAAGAAGTATCGGATTGGGGCGGATTGGTACTGGACGATGGATTATTCCTTGCATGTGAATCAAGAATACAGCAAAATGTTGTAGCCAGATCAAATCTCTCCTCTGCCGTACTCGGTAATGAGGGTTTGTTTAATCTGTGCCTTAGAGGACAGGGAGTTGCTGTACTTGAGAGTCCTGTACCGAGAAATGAGCTCATTGAATTTGTTCTCCAAAATGATGAAGTCAAAATAGACGGAAACTATGCCATTGCATGGTCGGATACACTTGATTTCAGAGTTGAAAAATCAAGTAAAAGCCTTTTAGGCTCTGCTGTTTCAGGTGAAGGCCTAGTTAATGTTTACAGAGGTACAGGTAGGATTTTGCTTGCACCGGTAGTTTAAAAAATTGCACTGGTTGTTTATACAGTTGCAATAGTACTCAATTTCACATGGTAGTTAAATAATACCCTTGACGCGAACGTATGTTCGGTATATTATATTAATATCATGATATATACAGCGTTGGACTGCTGTTATTATAGGTGGTATTGGTGATATATATGGTGAAATATTTTCTTAAAGCCTCTCTGGAACGGAATAGAATTATAAATATTATTTATTTAAAGGATACCGAAATTACTGAAAGAAGCATAAGAGTATATGAAATCAGTAACGGTAATATTAAGGCTTTCTGTTTTTTAAGAAACCAAAACCGGGTATTCAAAATCGATAATATTCTTTCGGCATCCTTTAAACATAATGATTACATGTTGGCTAAATAGTTTGCATGTTACACATTGGGGTTTACTTACCAAACACTTGAATAATGGACTTTACTTTCATTAAATCTGGCTTCAGGTACTGCTATTTCTGCTGGATGACCTATAGCAACAAGGGAAAAAGGCTTGATATATTCAGGCAGCTTAATAATACTCCTGATGGCATTGGAATCCTCACCACCCCTTGGATTGATGCCTTGCCAGACAGCGCCCAGACCCAATCCTGTTGCGGCTAACAGTATGTTTTGCGTAGCGGCAGAACAGTCTTGCTCCCAATAAAATTCTAACGTAGTTGCCCCTGGTTCTCCGCACACTAGAATAGCAACTGGTGAATTTTTTAGGTTTTTAAAGCCACGATGAATCTCCGACAAAAGGGTTAGCACGTTTTTGTCCCGAATAATAACAAAGTGCCAGGGCTGCTGATTGCAAGCAGAAGGAGCACTCATTGCCGCTTTTAAAAGAATATTGATTAAATCTTCGCTAACCTGACGTTTATCATAGGTTCTGATACTTCTTCTGTTAAAAATAATACTTAAATCCTTTTCCATATCTTCCTCTCCTTATATGTTTATGGTATAAATTTAATATGAAAAGACTTTTACTACAAGTACGCACTTATTAGTTCTATAGTCTCTAAAAAGTAACTATGACATCGGGGGGATAACTTATGATTATCTATAAAAATAAAAAGTTTAATTGTCCTATGGAAATGTGCATGGATCTTATTGGCGGGAAGTGGAAAGTTTTGATTTTATGGCATTTATCCTACGGGTTATTAAGGTTTAATGAATTGAAAAAGGTCTTTCCGGAGATATCACAGAAAATGCTTACACAACAGCTTAGAGATCTTGAAAATAATGGATTAATATCAAGAAAAGTATATCCCGAGGTACCTCCTAAAGTTGAGTATTCACTGACTGAAATCGGTAAAAGTCTTGTTCCGATATTACAGGAAATGAATAAGTGGGGAACGAATTTTGCTAATGAAAATTGCATTTGTACATCATAAAATGTTCTGAAGAAGTAGCAAATCATAATAATTTGAAAGCGTACATGGCCGGTAAACCTCCTTTATTCGCCATATAGATAAAGGATATAAATTTCATTACATTTTGTCTGCTAAGGGGCTCTAAGCCGCTGAAGTGTCAAAGCCACCTGAAGTGGGGCTTAGGAGGTTAATATGAGAAAAGTAATTCATCAGTACATCAAAGATAATAATGATATGAAAACATTTTTGGGTAACTTTGAATTAGATGGTAATGGAGTAATTATAAAACCAAATTGGACTTCCGGTGACTACGGATTTTACACCGATGCGGAATCCTTGGAGCCGCTGCTGGCTTCCATTGAAGGGAAGAAATATATTGTCGAGAGTTACATGTATGGAAGGACTGACAATACTATAAAGATTGGTTCTCAAAACGGGCATGAACATTGGCAATGGCTGAAGGAACAGGATCAGAGGTTTATGGAAGCCAGCGGAATGGATAGGCTGCTATCCAAATACAACGCAGAGTATATAAATATAACCGAGGAATGGTGGTCGGGCAGAACAGTACCGGCTGATCAGATTAAGAAAATGGTGGAGGACAAGTACAAGCCCATAAACCATACTGAACTTTATGGGACAATTCCGGATAAACTATTCAAATTAAGAAATTTACCTTTTATAAGCTATGCAAAGATAAAATATAATCTGCCATCAGTTTCAAACTTCTCATCTTTGGCGATGAAGAATATGTTTGGGCTTATACCTGTACCCAACAGGGAATTCTACCACGGAAGTGATTTTGATACAGGACTTTCTAGAAGCATCGTTGATATTATTACGGTTTATAAGGCTTTATTCAGGGTAGTGGGTGTATGCGAGGGAATATATCATATACCTGTTACCCGTCAGGAAGGTAATAATAAATATAAAATGCTTTGGACGGATTATGATGTTATAGAAAATTTGGGAATTGTCATTGGGAGTGAGGATATAGTTACCCTTGATGCCTACGCGAACAAACTTATTGGTATTGATACCAATGTCAGATCAATTCTTAAAATAGGAGAAGAGGTATTCGGCCCCTGGGACAGAAACGAGTTGTCATATATCACTGAAGAGATGATTGAGGTATTCAGGTAGATTTTCAAATACTTGTTAAATACCTGTTTAATTTCCTGTTAAATATTCCGATATTTAGTAAAGAGGTTTTAATTATACTATTTTAACTCTATGTGTTCTAAAGTAATGGAGTGTTGATATGATTGTTAATGAAAAAGGTTTGAATGATTTATTATCCTTAATGCAGCCCAAAAATTCTCTGGACAGACTTAGAGAAAAGCGCGAAGTTCTGCTGAGAAAAATAAATCAAAGCACATCAACCCCTGAAGATTGCTTCAAATCAGCAAATAACTCAGAAAATAATACAAAACAGGTCTTTATGGAATTAATTGCTGTAGATCAACAAATTCAGAGGGAAGTATATGAAGAGAAGAGCAAAAAACTAGAAATCGAAAGATTAAAAAATGAAGAAGCAGCTGCAAAGAAATTTCGGGAGAAAGAGAAAATACTTGCCAGACATGAGGCTGCTCTACAAAGACACAGCTTCAACAAGCTTCTATCAGCCAGCTGTAAATTTAATGAGCTGAGGATAACTGAAAAGTCAGGAGTATCTTTGACTTTAAGTGAAGCAGCTTCATCCCGAGAAGGGCACAGCTTCAGTAAGCTTACAGAAAAATCTGAGGAAATCAACAGAGATATAAAGGAATCGGCTGAGCTCGGTATCGCTGCTGCAAAGGTGGCTGTCCGCAGAAGAAACAACCGTATACACGATGAAATTCAAGAGGCTGCCTCGATAAAAAAACAAAACAGAAAAAGTAAAATAAAAAGTCAATACAAAAAACATATTAATTTAGGTGTATAGCCATAATCATATTAAGATATTTGATATCCTGAAAAATCACTATGTACATTAATTGTGCCAGGTGATTTTTTTTTGAGTAAAATGAGCACAAAAACAATAGTCTATAGCAAATTTTTATTTTTGTATTAAACCACAATTCCCTTGGAATGCTATAAATGGAATATTCATTAATATCCCAAATACTTTGAAAGTTGGTGGTTACTATAACTAAGCCCCAGGAAATTGATGTAATGAAGCCTACGGGGGAAGAGTTCCCCAAAAGCAAGTACGATGAACTTAATGCCTTCATAGAAAGTCTCGATACAACAAAAGGTGCACTTATTGAAATTCTGCACAAAGCACAGCATATTTTCGGTTATCTCCCCAGGGATGTACAGCTCTATATAGCACGGAAGCTGGGTATTCCCGGAGCAGAGGTTTATGGTGTAGTCAGCTTTTACTCCTATTTTAGTACTAAGCCCAGCGGAAAGCATACTATAAGCGTTTGCATGGGTACAGCATGCTTTGTAAGAGGTTCAGATAAAATACTCGAAAAGTTCAAGGAAAAGCTGGGAATTGAAGCTAATGAAACCACCGAAGACGGGCTTTTCACCATAAAGGATGTCAGGTGCATCGGTGCATGTGGACTGGCACCCGTGGTAATGGTAGACGGCAAGGTGTTTGGAAGAGTCAAGGAAGGGGAAATTGACGGTATTTTGGATTTATACCGCACAAAGGAGGTACAGTATGCAGATTAAATCTCTGGAAGAGCTTAATAGAGTTAGGCAGGAGGCCTCAGAGAAAGTTAAGATCAGACAGCACCGTGATAAAACACAAACAAACAGGAACATACTTGTCTGCGGCGGTACCGGCTGCCTTGCAAATGACAGCGATAAAGTTGTTAAAAATCTGGAGCTCATCTTAAAAGCCAGAGGCTTGATAGATAAGGTTCAGGTTATAAGAACCGGCTGCTTCGGCTTTTGCGAACAGGGCCCTATTGTCAAAATAGAACCTGATAATGTCTTCTATGTAAGAGTAAGTCCAAAGGATGCAAAGGATATTGTGGACCAACACCTGATTAATGGGATAACGGTGGAGAGGCTTCTTTATGAGGACCCTAAAAAGAAGGAAAAGGTACACACTCAGGAAGAGATGACCTTTTATAAGAAACAAATGCGTGTAGCCTTAAGAAATTGCGGACTGATAAATCCTGAGGATATTTATGAATATATTGCCCTGGATGGCTATCAGGCGTTAGGAAGGGCATTAACACAAATGTCACCCCGGGAGGTAATTGACCTTATAAAGAAATCAGGACTCCGGGGGCGCGGCGGCGGAGGCTTCCCTACAGGCCTTAAATGGGAGATTACCAGTAAGCAGGAGAATAAGGAAAAATACATTATATGCAATGCCGACGAAGGTGACCCAGGTGCATTTATGGACAGAAGTATTCTGGAGGGCGATCCCCACAGCGTTATCGAGGCTATGGCAATCGGAGCTTATGCCATAGGTGCCAATAAGGGTATCGTCTATATTCGGGCAGAATATCCTCTGGCAATAGCCAGACTTACAAATGCACTGCAGCAGGCACGGGATGCTGGACTTCTGGGTAATAATATCTTCGGAACAGATTTTAGTTTTGATGTAAAGCTTAAATATGGAGCCGGAGCCTTTGTATGCGGTGAGGAGACTGCCCTTATAAATTCCTGTGAGGGAAAGAGGGGAGAACCCAACTACAAGCCGCCATACCCGGCTGAAGAAGGCTTCTGGGGTCGTCCGACCTGTGTAAATAATGTGGAGACCTTTGCAAACATTCCGGTTATCATGAACAGGGGTGCCGATTGGTTTGCTTCAATGGGTACCGAGAACAGTAAAGGAACCAAGGTTTTTGCTCTTGCAGGCAAGATAAATAATGTGGGTCTTGTGGAAGTACCAATGGGCATTACTCTCCGTGAAATAATTTTTGATATTGGAGGAGGAATTCCACACGGCAGAAAATTTAAAGCAGTTCAGACAGGAGGCCCTTCGGGAGGTGTTATTACTGAGGAAAATCTGGATACGCCCATAGACTATGACAGCCTTATCAAAATAGGCAGTATGATGGGTTCGGGTGGAATGATAGTTATGGATGAAGATGACAATATGGTCAATATCGCCAAGTTCTATCTGGAATTTACAATGGATGAAGCCTGCGGAAAATGCAACCCGGGACGTATAGGTACAAAAAGACTCTTTGAAATGCTGCATAGAATATCCTCGGGAAAAGCAACAATGGCTGATCTGGATGCAATGAAGCAATTGGCATACATGGTTAAGGACAGTGCCTTGTGCGGCTTGTGCCAGACAGCGCCGAATCCTATCATAAGTACCATGAAATATTTCTGGAACGAGTATCTGGAGTTTATCGAGGATGAGGATCATCCACGCGGTGAAGGAAAATATGCAGCAAAAAACAAAATCGGGCTCAGGTCCTGAAGGAGGTGTTTAGGTGAGTGTAAAAATCGATAACAAAAAAGGCAGGAAAAGTGATGAAACCCAACAGACCAATACAGGTAAAAGAATAAATGTACGAATTAATGATCAAGAACTGACTGTCCCAGAGGGAATTACTATTCTGGAGGCTGCACATCGCGCAGGTGTAAGAATCCCCACATTATGCCATCTGGATCTGCACGATTTACAATTGTACAATAAAACAGCCTCCTGCAGAGTCTGTATGGTTGAAGTGGTAGACCAGCGCAATAACCGAAACAAGCTGGTACCCTCCTGTGTAACAAAGCTCCAGGACGGAATGGCAGTCAGGACAGATACCAGAAGAGCCATAACTTCAAGGAGAATGGCAGTGGAACTGTTACTCTCAAATCATCCGAACGAATGCTTTACCTGTCCCAAAAACCTTGAATGTGAGCTGCAGGCGCTGGCAGAGGAACTGAATGTAAGAGAGATTCGTTGGGAAGGCGAGAGAATGAGCTATCCCAAGGACATGTCCAGTGATGCCATTGTCAAGGATGCAAATAAATGTATCTATTGCAGGCGCTGTGAAACAGCATGTAATGAAGTGCAAACCTGTGGAATTCTCTCTGGAATAAGCAGAGGCTTTAATTCTTTTGTAGGACCCTTTGCAAACATACCCATGGTAGAGTCCTCCTGTACCTATTGCGGACAGTGTGTGCAGGTTTGCCCCACTGCGGCGCTGACCGAGGTTTATCACACGGATAAGGTATGGGAGGCCATAAACGACCCTGACAAATATGTAATTGTACAAACCGCGCCGGCAATCCGTGTGGCTCTTGGAGAATTATTCGGATTGGAGGCTGGAACAATTGTAACGGGAAAAATGGTTACGGCATTAAAAAGAATGGGGTTTGATGCTGTATTTGATACCGATTTCGGTGCAGATCTAACCGTAATGGAGGAAGCTGCGGAATTGCTTTATAGAATTAAGAACAATAAGACCCTACCTATTCTTACAAACTGTTGTCCTGCCTGGGTAAAGTTTATCGAACAACAATTTCCGGAGTTGATTCATGTTCCATCAACCTGTAAATCACCCCATATTATGCTTGGTACCATAGCTAAAACCTACTATGCCCGGATGAAGGGAATTGACCCTGACAATATTGTTGTAGTATCGGTTATGCCATGTATAGCAAAGAAGGCTGAAGCAAAACGTCCCGAACTCACCAAGGACGAACATAATAATGTTGATATTTCAATTACTACCCGCGAACTTGGAGCAATGATTCATGAGGCTGGTATAGAGTTTTTAAAGCTGCCGGACAGTGAGTTTGACAGCCCCTTGGGTGAAAGCACCGGAGCATCGGTAATATTCGGAACAGCAGGGGGGGTTATTGAGGCTGCCCTGCGTACAGCTTCAGAGTGGATAACGGGAAACCCCCTTGAAAAGATAGATTTCGAAGAATTGAGAGGTATGCAGGGAGTTCGAAAGGCTACTGTAAAAATTGGAAACCTGGAACTTAAAATAGGAATAGCCAGCGGTTTGGGAAATGCCAGACATATTCTGGAAGCTATCCGCGATGGCAAGGCTGATTACCACGCTATTGAAATAATGGCTTGTCCTGGAGGCTGTATTGCCGGAGGAGGTCAGCCCTATCACCACGGTAATGATGAAATAATCAAGAAGCGGAGAGAGGCAATATACGAAGAAGACAGAAGAAAGAAAATTCGAATATCCAATGAAAACAAGGAAATAATTGAACTGTATAAGACTTTTCTTGGAGAGCCCTTCGGTGAAAAGGCACATGAGCTGCTTCACACGCATTTTGTAGAAAGAGAGAGGATTTGATAAAAAACCAGTAAAACCGAGTTATTCGGCTTTACTGGTTTTTATAACACAATACACAAACAAAAGTTGGCTCTGCCACCTTAGCTCATATGAGAAAAAATATAAGATTTATTGTATAATAAATCTTATAATAATATCCCAGTAAATATATCCCATAAAACGTGGCAGATAAAAATAAAATATTCGGAGCTGATATTAATGAATAAAACAATTTTAGTATTTTTTAAACTGAACGATGAACAGAAAAGATTTCTGGAGGCTGCAGCCCCGGGTTGTAAGTTCTTATATAACGCCAACGAAGAAGCAACAGAGCAACAGCTTAAAAATGCCAACATAATTATCGGAAATCCCACACTCGAAGCATTGGAGAAGGCTGAAAATCTGGAATTACTCCAGCTTATGAGTGCAGGTGTGGGAGAATATGCAGAAGAAGGTGTCTTACCGGAACAAGCTATTTTGGCAAATTCAACAGGTGCATATGGTTTGGCAATTTCTGAATTTATGTTGGGATTGCTGCTGGAACTATATAAAAATTTGCATCTATACAGGGATAATCAGGCCGAGAGTATATGGTCATTCAGGGGTAAGGTCAAGAGCATTTTCAACTCCACCGCCCTCATTATCGGGCTGGGAGATATCGGCGGAGAATTTGCATGGAGAATGAAGGCTCTCGGTGCATACACAATAGGAATCCGACGCACCGACGCCCGTAAGCCGGATTATCTGGATGAGCTTTATTTCATGGATAAGCTTGAAGAATTGCTGCCCAGGGCAGATATTGTTGCTCTTAGTCTTCCCGAAACAAAGCTTACGAATAAAATTATCAATAAATCCACTTTGGAACTAATGAAGAGGGATGCTGTGTTAATCAATGTTGGAAGAGGCACTACTGTTGATACCGAAGCTTTGTGTGATGCTCTGGAAAACGGGCTTATACGTGGAGCAGCACTGGATGTTACCGAGCCGGAGCCACTACCTGCGGAACACAGGCTGTGGAAGATGAAGAATGTTATAATTACTCCTCATATTTCAGGAGGCTTTAGTCTTGAGGAAACAAAAACACGGATTATAAAAATAGCGGCAAATAACCTGAGTGCTCTCATTGAAGGTAGAGCACTAATGAATGTAGTTGACAGGACTAAGGGCTATTAAAAGTACTTTGAGTTGTGTGCTAAAAAATATTATATAGGGTCAAGAATGCGTAATAAAACTTTATAAATTTGGAGGGTTGAAATTGAATTCAAACAACACAGCAACTAATGAAGCAAATAGAGAGAGTACTCATTTTATGGTATATAGCCCTGACCCTTTGTTACAAAAGTATTTTCAAAAGGATAGCTATTTTTTCCAACCCCGTGAAGGAGGAATGAACAATACAACTTTTTTTGTGGAGGCCGGCACAGAGAGGTTCGTTCTTCGAATATATGAGACCCATAAGGATTTTAATAAAGTAAGCTATGAACATTATATTCTCTCGGAGCTCGCGAAACTGGAGCTTTTTATCAAAACACCGGTGCCGGTTGCCGGCCAGGATAATAAAACTGTACAATTTACAGAAGATGGGAAGCCTGCAGCCCTTTTTCACTATATCGACGGTGTTACTCCAGGCTTTGAAAACCCAATACAGTTAAAATCCTTCGGAATGGCTGCAGGCGGGCTGCTGAATGCGCTTGGTTCTATCGAATCAAAACTGAAACCGGTATACAGGCCGTATTACGAACTGGAAAATACCCATCCTGAATGTCCTCTTCACAAGGTAATCAACTTTTGCGAAAGGCCTTCCTCGGAATTTGATAAGTACAGAAGTGAGTTGCTGGAGGTCGCAGCGCAGCTTATGACCTTCAGAGAAAGAGCTGCATCATTTAAAATGCTGCCCCATCAACTCATACATGGGGACCTCAATGCATCAAATGTATTGGCAGACACAGAAGGTAATATTTCGGCGATACTGGATTTTGAATTTGTTACTGAGGATTTGAGGATTATGGAGCTGTGTGTCTGCCTGTCGGAAATAATTAATATGAAGCAGGAGGAGGCAGAATTATGGGGTAAGCTGAAGGCCTTTATCGAGGGATATGGGAAGCATGTAAGACTTCATAGAACTGAGGCTGATGTGGTACCTGTATTAATAATGCTTCGCAGACTCGATGTTTTTGTTCATTTTCTGGGCCGGTATTGGGAAGGGATAGACAGTAAGGAAATACTTCTGGACCAGACGAAAAATATCGTAGCCCAGGCCCAATGGCTTAATGTGAACCGAGAGAGCCTGATGTCCCTTATTGAGCTGTTATTATAATAGCGGGAGTAAGTAAAGCAATTAAAGGGAACGATAAACTCAAACCTGTTGAAGAAAATCGAAGAAAACAGTGTTATCTTCGATAACCAATGTTGCTAGAGCCTAGGGCGTCCTATTCAGAAACAGTTGCATATCGGTGGGATGCTTCGTTCAGATATCCCCTTAAGCATCTATTTTTTTAGATAGGCTGCATATTAAGCAATTTCAATAAAATTGACACGTTTCGGCAATAAAAACCATAAATAGAAATTATAATTATATTTCTATGATTCTTGTAATATTTCTGCAATTATCAAGCCCTTACTATATTTGTTAATTAAATTAGAAGGTGATATAATACCCCATACACCAATTTACCATATAATACCAAAACTTGTGTATGAAGGGAAATTATAATTATGAGTAAAAGAGTAGATTTAATTATTGTGGGTGCTGGTCCGGCTGGACTTATGGCAGCAAAAACCGCAGCTGAAATTGGACTTAGGGTTGTAATAGTTGAGAAGAGTAAAAATTTTGATCACCTGAAACGTGCATGCTCCGCTCAGATAATTTTAGATGATGGATATGAAAATGAATTTGTCCATGTAAATGAAGGGAAAATAAAATTTGAAAGGAACAATTTTGAGGTAAAATATTCTGGACAGTTGATAGACGTTACCGATAAATACTATTACTCTCCCCGGGGACATAAAATTCACTTCGCCCATCCGGACAGGAAACCGTTTGCTGTCAAGTTTGATAAAAACAAGCTTCTTCAGGATTTATTCAAAGAATGTGAAAAGCTAGGAGTAGACATGAGAATGTCAACTCTGGCCTACGAAGGTTCGGATATGGGGGACTATGTAAAAATAGAACTCAAAGAAAATGATAAGCAATATACGATTGAAGCAAAGAAAGCAATTATTTCTGAAGGTGTTAATGCAAAACTAACCGGGATATTCGGTCTTAATAAAAACAGACTACATTTTGCAACAGCCCACGTTGTAAAGTATATTATCAAAGGGGTATCGGGGTATATTCCAAACAGTTGGAACTTATACTATGGGAAAACTTATCATTCCAATGCAGCAGTAATTGTAGGGCCAAGCTTATATGGTGACGATACTGTTGAATTAACGCTTTCCGGTAATTTAAATATAAGACCTAAAACTATTTTTGAAAACGTGATTACAAACAGTCCACTTAAAAAGCAGTTTGCCAATGCAACTGTATTAGATACTCATGGGTGTGCAGTTAAAGCATTTATGTCTCTGAAGAAGCCGTATACCGATAATGTACTCTCTATTGGCGATAGTGCTGCCTTTGTTGAAGTTGAGGTACAGGGTGCCTTAATGTGCGGATATTATGCTGCAAAGGCTATAAATAGTGAGCTTGACGGTAAGAAGGGATTTGAAAATTATACTGATTGGTGGAATGAGTCTTTTGAATTTAACAGCGAGGATTATCTTAAAGTTTCTCAGGGTTATGCACTGGTTCCCACATATACAGACGATGAGCTGGATTACCTGTTCTCTTTAGTCGAAGGTAAAACACTGGAGGGTACATATAGCCAATATAAAACACCAAAACTTATCTGGGATTCCATTTTGCAAAATAAGGATATAATTCAGAGTGAAAGGCCTGAAATATTTAGTAAAATATTAAATATGAATCAGTTAACACTAGCGGGTACATTTTAAAAGGGTTTCATCATTAAATGCCATCGGTAATACCATATTTTAGCTTCCTAAGGATATTCCCATTTACCGCAACTCATGCATGGCCTGCTCAGACTGCTGAGCAGGCCGGTTTAACAAATGTAATCAATGCAATTCCTGACAACTGGCCAATGGCACTGCATCGGCAGAAGGCTCAATTCATACCGCGCAGACACCTTCTTCTTATTTTGGTTACAAGTATGTTTTATGCATTCTGCTGTTGGTACTGGAGCTGATACAGAGAATAGTACTTGCCCCTGGCAGCTAAAAGCTCCTGATGTGTTCCTGTTTCATGGACTCTTCCTTTGTGCAGAACAATTATTTTGTCCGAATGCTGGATGGTGGAAAGTCTATGAGCTATTACTATTGTAGTCCTGTTTTTTGTCAGTTTTGTTAAAGCATCCTGTATTAGTATTTCTGTTTCGGTATCAATATTGGAGGTGGCTTCATCCAGCACAAGTATGGCCGGATCAAATGCAAGAGCACGGGCAAAGGCTAAAAGCTGGCGCTGACCTGATGAAAAGGTTGCCCCTCTTTCCATGACCTCCTCATTATAGCCGTTGGGAAGCCGCCTGATAAAAGCATCTGCATTCACGTACCTGGCTGCTTCTTCAAGTTTTTCATCGCTGATACTATCCTCGTTCAGGCTTATATTATCTTTTAGTCTGCCGCTGAACAGGAAAACATCCTGAAGCACCACACCGATTGCTTTTCTAAGTGAAGCCTTTTGTATGTCCTTGATATTTATTCCGTTAATTAGAATTTCACCTTTCTGTATTTCGTAGAACCTGCTTAAAAGATTAATAATAGATGTTTTGCCCGCACCGGTATGACCTACAATTGCTATAGTCCTGCCGGCAGGAACCTTGAAACTGACATCTTTTAGTACCCAGTTTTCATCATTATAGGCGAACCATACGTTTTTAAACTCAATATCACCTGCAGCCAAAACGCTGTCCAGTTCCAAACTGCCGGAATCATCTTCGGCCGGAGTGTCCAGAATCATGAAGATTCTCTCTGAAGCAGCCATTGAGGACTGCAGAATATTGTATTTTTCAGCAAGATCGTTAATGGGTTGAAAAAGCAGTGAAATATAGTTTACCAATGCATAGAGAACCCCGAATTCCAGAGTGTTGTCAATTACTTTTCCTCCGCCGTTCCAAATCAATAAGGAAATAGCCAGAGAAGAAACTAATTCTATCAGTGGTCTGAAAAGGCCGAAGGTAACAACCTCATTCATTGATGCCTTATAATACTCCTTGCCGATTTTGTTAAAGTTTTCATAATTCGGCTGTTCCTTATGGAACATTTGAATTATACGCATACCTGATATATTTTCAGAAATGGCTGAATTTACCTTCGCAATGGCAACGCGCACTCTGCGGTATACTTTGCGGATTCTGAGACGGAATATAACTGTAAGTAATAGAACCACCGGCAAGACAGAGAGGGTAATCAAGGTCAGAGAAGTATTTAATCTGAACATGATAATAATGGTTCCAAAAAGTATGGCAAAGTCCTTAAGCAACGTTATAAGAACATTTGTGTACATATCATTCAGTATTTCTGTATCATTGGTTATACGCGTTACCAGTCTGCCAATGGGATTCCTATCAAAATATGACAGAGGCAGCTTTTGAAGATGGGTGAATAAAAGCTGTCTTATATTATATATAATGTATTGTCCGGCATAGCTTAAAACATAAATCTGCAGGAGGTTGAACAAAAAGCCGGCCGCAATGAGTAGCACAAAGTAAATACCCATTTTGTTCAAGGCGGCAATATTGTCTTTTTTGATGAAATCATCTATGGCTACACCTATCAAATATGGTCTGGCAAGATCAACAACAGTTGCAGCAAATAAAAATATTACTGCAAGCAGAAACAGATACCAATATTTTTTTGCAAACTTCAAAAGCCGCCTCATCAACTTGGAGTCATATGCTTTTTCGGTAAGCTCTTCTTCCTGCATTATATTATTTTCTTCTGACATAGAAATATTGACCTCCTAAAACTTTTAAGTGTGTAGAGAGCTTCATTATGGCAAAAATCGCAGTTACCTTTTCAATTTAAGCTTCTAGCTGGTTAATTAGCAATTGCTTGTTATATAACTCATGATAGAAACCGTCCCTGGATAGAAGCTCATCATGGGTTCCTCTCTCAGTTATCTTGCCGTCATCAAGTACTATGATTTCATCTGCGTCCTTGACTGCCGAGATTCTATGTGAAACTATTATACTCGTTCTTTCCATCATAATCCTTTTTAAATCCCTCAAAATTTCTTCTTCTGTATTAGCATCAACTGCCGAGAGGCAGTCGTCCAGAATTAGTATGGATGGAGAGCCTATTACGGCCCGGGCTATGGCTACACGCTGCTTCTGGCCTCCTGACAGGGTTACACCTCTTTCGCCTACAACCGTTGAGAACTTTTCTGGAAACTCATTAATGCTATCAAAAATTCTTGCTGTTTTTGCTGCCCATTCAACTTCTTCAATAGGACTATTTCTAAAGAAATCTATGTTTTCACCTATGGTGTCGGAGAAAAGAAAAGTATCCTGAGGTACGCCTCCTATACTGCCTCTGAGAGTAGCCAAAGGTATGTTATTTATATCTGTTCCGTCGATAAAAAGAGTACCTTCAGGCACTTTCAGCAGTCTTGCTATAAGATTTATCAAAGTTGTTTTTCCACTGCCTGTACGACCGATAATGCCGAGGGTTTTACCTGCATCCACTCTTATGCTGATATTCGATAAAACAGGTTTATTTGTACCCGGATAAGTAAAATTGAGGTCTTTGAATTCAATTGTTCCATCTATTGAATTTTTTTCAACGCTGTTTGTATCACTAATTTCAGGTGTCTCATCGATGATGCTATTTATTCGTTCAAGTGAAACGAACCCTCTTTGAAACATGTTTGCTACCCAGCCAATGGCTGTAATTGGCCAAATAAGCATACCTAAATAACTGTTAAAGGCTACGAAATCTCCAAGTGACACCGTTTCCTGAATAACCAGTATACCACCGAACCAAAGGGCTATAGCGAAAGAGAGGCCGGCTATGGACATGACAGTGGGGAACATCATACTCATTAACCGTACGTACTTTAGATTAACCTCTCTGTTAATGGAATTAATGTGGTCAAATCGGGAGATTTCCTTATCCTCCTGAGTATAGGCTTTAATTACCCGTATTCCGGAAAAGTTTTCTCTGGCGGCCTCGGTAAGATTTGAAAAAGCTTCCTGCTGTCTTTGTACTCTGGACTGCATAAGCTTCATAAAGAAAACCACCGCTATACCCAACAACAGTAGAGGCAGGAAGCACGCAGCAGTGAGCTTTAATCCTCCTGTGGAAAGCATCATTATCAAAGCGACTACTGGTATTAATAAACTGTCTATTAAAAATATCACACCCTGGCCCGATGCCATAGTTACATTACCCATGTCATTAGTGGCACGAGCCATAAGATCCCCTGTTTTATGCGAATTGAAGTAATTTATTGATAATTTTTGAAGGTGGGAGTAAAACCGATTTCTTAAAGACAGTTCAATTGATCTGGAAACACTCATAAGAGTATATCTGAAAAGAAACCGGAAGAGAGCTACACCTACAGCAAGCAATGAGATAATCAAAGCATACTGAGCCAGCCTTCCCCTGGTAAGCAAGCCGCTCTCCAGTAAATCAGTTACATCACCGAGAATTTTGGGTAAAACCAGTTGAAGAACGTCAACGCAAAGCAAAAAAGTTATACCTAAAGCATATTTATATTTGTTTTTTGATAAAAGATCTCTTATGTGGCGCAATTTATCCATATTAGCCTCCATGAGCCGATATAGCGGCCCAAAAGTTTATGAAAATATTTCCCCCAAAATTCCACTGTGAGGCGAATATAGGAGGTTGTATACAATGTTATATTATATCAGAAAATAATGATATATTGACTTGTTTTATGATTTAAAGATCATAATAAGTTTTCCCCATTGTAACAGTTTATTTACATTAAGGTTACAATACTGGAAATTTATTGACATGGAGCAATAGGGCATTGTAAAATTCTAAGGGAGAAAACAAGGAAGTTTTACCAGTAAAAGTACAAAAGTGACAGAATTATTAACCGTTAGAAAAAGTTAAACATAAAATACGAGGGGAGGGTTAGCAATGTATTTGTCAACAATGAAAGAACTTAATACGGTAAATATGCAGGGAATTTCAGGTATGAGTAATTGTATACATTGGCTTGATCCTCTGTTTTATAAATGTATTTGTGGAACGTTGCTTGATTCCCCGGGTGAAGCAAGTTTTACAAAGGAGTTATAGACATTATTAAAACATGAGTGATTAAGTCCAATATTATGGATTTAATCACTTTTTTTATTATCGAGGAAAGTATAATTTTTAACGTTATTTAATATCTTAGATGCAGGTAAATGGGTATGATACAAGGATAATGTAAAACCTTTGTTCTTTTTCAGAAGGCTGAAAATATTAGCGCTTTTCAGTTAATTAAAAGAAATACATAAAGATAAGGGATGATCAAAAAAGAAAAATGGATAAAATGAAATTCAGAGTTTTAAAGGTGAGAATTTTAATGGTAAATCAACGGTATAGTTAGAAAGTGGTGAGTTTATGAGATTTTTTAATACTGTGCAAAAAAATATGAGCTTTGCAGATGCAGTAGCAAGTATAAGATATTTTATCAAGATGAATCCGGATAGCAAGTACAGACTAGCAGTAGGGACTGATTCGCAGACAAAGAATAAGTTTACCTGCTTTGCAACAGGTATTTATATCCACAGAGAAGGACAGGGAGCCTGGGGCTGTGTATGTAAAAGAATTCAGAACAGAAGATATTCAAACATACGTGAAAAGATAACAAAGGAAACAGAGTTGACATACGAGATGGTAAATATGCTGAATCAGGAATTGATGCCTTCTCTTTATGATTTTGTAGTAAAGAACCAGAACTTTGATTGCAGACTTGAGGCTCACATAGATGTGGGTACAAAGGGAGAAACAAGAAAGCTTATCAGAGAAATGGTAGGATACTTTGAAGGTATGGGAGTAGATGCAAAAATAAAGCCGGAGGCTTTTGTGGCAAGCAGTTATGCTAATAGGTACAGCCAGGATGTCAGGGTAAGTTAGTAGTATTGTTTTTATGTAAATGTGGATATTGCAGAGATTAAAATATTCCGTCAATATAAGAAAAGCAGCTGGTAGCTGCTTTTCTTATATTTATAAGTATATTCTAAATTATTAAGTTTAATTGATAAGCAAATTGAAAGACTATATTTAATGAACAAAATGAATTCATAAATAATATATCGGAGAATTAAAAATGCTAGAGATATGCTTGCTTGGGACAGGAGGAATGATGCCGCTTCCGAACAGATGGCTTACTTCAATGCTGTTGAGATACAACGGGAAAATGCTTCTGGTGGATTGCGGAGAGGGTACACAAATTCCATTGAAAATGTGTGGGTGGGGTTTTAAGGCAATTGATGCAATTCTATTTACACATTATCATGCAGACCACGTGGCCGGTTTGCCCGGCCTACTTTTAACTCTTGGTAATTCCGGGAGAGAGGAGCCCTTGACGTTAATAGGACCACCGGGTCTGAAAGCCGTTGTAGAGGGTTTGCTTGTAATTTCCCCCAGACTCCCTTATGATTTAGGACTACTTGAGCTCTCCCCTGAACAATGCTCTGAACTTGTAATTGACAGCATTAGGGTAAAAAGTATTCCTGTGGCACATTGGATGCCGTGTCTTGCCTACAGCTTTGAGATTGCCAGACTGGGCAGGTTTGATGTTGAAAAGGCCGGTGAACTGGGTGTTCCAGTGGAATACTGGAAGCGTCTTCAGAAAGGTGAGGCCATTGATGTTGGAAATATGGTGGTTACGCCCGAAATGGTCCTCGGCAAACCCAGAAAGGGACTAAAGGTTTCTTATTGTACAGATACCAGACCCGTAGAGGGCCTTGCGGACTTTATAAAGGACTCCGATCTTTTTATATGTGAGGGGATGTACGGCGAGGATGGGGATATGCAAAAGGCAATTGAAAAGAAACACATGCTTTTTTCCGAGGCGGCAACACTTGCAAAGCTGGGCAAAGTTGACGAACTGTGGCTGACACACTACAGTCCGGCACTGGAAAATCCAATGGAGTATATTGCTTCAGCAAAATCAATTTTTGAGAATACTATTGCGGGTTGTGATCTGATGACTAAAAATATAAAATTCGGGGAATAGGCAAAATAGTGGGGCTGCTTCTGTTTCTTTCAACAAGCGATAGTATTAGCCGTATATATAATGAAACACATAAAGAGGTTATGTTATTTGGTCTAAAGCAGATAAAGAAATTTAAAACATTGCAGGTTATCTGTCGGAAAATTATACTAAAAATATGGAAGAAGCTTTTAGCGACATAGATAAAAATATAGAATATGTATAACTATTTGTGTACGCGCTATGCGCGTAGATGGGGGATTATATGAATTTGACTGTTTTAGTTGATAATAACACTATTATTGATGAAAACTACCTTGGTGAGCCCGGTCTGTCCTTTTATATTGAAGAGGAAAACATAAGGCTTCTCTTTGATGTTGGTTATTCGGATGTGTTTTTAAGAAATGCATATAAAATGAACATTGATTTAAAAAGCATTGATTATGTTGTTTTCTCTCACGGACACCTGGATCATACCTGGGGATTTATACATTTGCTTGGGAGCATGGATTATTATGGTAGTGAAGCATTGAGAAAAGCTACATTGCTTGCTCATCCTATGGCTTTAGCACCGAAAGCCGATAATGGAGAGCAGATAGGCTTTCCATATTCAAAGGAAATACTGGGTTGTTGTTTCAACCTGGAGCTTTCCAAGACTCCGGTGTGGATTACTGAAAGACTGGTGTTTCTTGGAGAAATTGAAAGAACAAATGATTTTGAAAATCAAAATCCTATTGGAACAACTTTGATTGGCGGAGTTGAAAAACCCGATTTTCTCATGGATGATACGGCAATGGCGTATAAAACCGAAGAGGGTATTGTTATAATAACAGGTTGCTCGCACTCCGGTATCTGTAATATTATTGACTATGCAAAAAAAATATGTGGAGATAATAGAGTGGTGGATATTATTGGAGGCTTCCATCTGTTAAGTCCCCATGAAATACAAATGAAGGAAACTCTTGATTTCTTAAAAAAGACAGCTCCTAAGGTTGTTCATACTTGCCATTGCACCGATTTATCCTCGAAAATAGCACTGGCCGGTGTAGTAAATGTCAGAGAGGTTGGAGTAGGTGGAAAATATTGCTACTAAATATGGTTTTGAAAGTTTTGAAATATTAAATTGCAAATTAATAAAAATACATAAAAAATATGCTCTTCTGACCAGTGTATATCCGGAAACGGATTAATGCGGTGTGTAGGCTGTTTTGTTTGGGTTCCAGCACAAAAAAATAGAAAAACTTTAGTTTTGCATACAAAAAAATGAAAAAAATATGAAATTAATACTTTCAAAAATTGCATGATGTATGTTATTATAGTTGTATAAAAAATATATATCTAGATTAAGGGTGTGGAATATGCAAAAATACGGTTTACCAAACAAGCAGGGGCTTTACGACCCGGCACTAGAACATGATGCATGTGGAATGGGGTTTGTCGTAAACATAAAAGGAGAAAAATCCCATGATATCGTTGCTGACGCTTTGACCGTTCTGGAAAACTTAAATCACAGAGGAGCAAGCGGAGCAGATGAAAATACAGGTGACGGAGCTGGAATACTGGTTCAGATTCCCCATGATTTCTTTAAAAGAGAGTGTGGAGTTTTAGGCTTTGATTTACCTGGAAAAGGTGACTACGGCGTAGGAATGATTTTTGCTCATAAATATGACGATTTCAGAGAGACGCAGATTGAGGCCTTCGAGAAAATCGTTCAGGAGGAGGGGCAAAAAATCCTGGGCTGGAGAGAGGTGCCTATTGATAAAACAACAATAGGTGAAAGTGCAAAATCTGTTATGCCTAGATTTATTCAGGTGTTTATCGGAAAAGCGCCAAATATAACAGATGAAATAGCTTTTGAAAGAAAGCTATATACAATAAGAAAGAGGTCAGAAAGAATTATCGGACCTATGTGTGAAGATAAGGGAAGCATATTCTATGTCGCCAGTTTGTCTTCCAAAACAATTGTATATAAAGGTATGCTTACTGCAGAGCAGTTAAGAAACTTTTATCTTGACCTGTCTGATCTTGACTTTGTATCAGCTTTGGCAATGGTTCATTCAAGATTCAGTACAAATACCTTCCCAAGCTGGGAAAGAGCACATCCAAACAGATATCTGGTGCATAACGGTGAAATCAATACCATCAGAGGTAACGTAAACTGGATGAAGGCACGCCAGAAATGTATGGATTCAAAACTGTTTGAGGACATCAACAAGATTTATCCTATCGTTGATGAAACAGGCAGTGATTCCTCCATGTTTGACAACAGTCTTGAGTTCATGTACCTGACAGGAAAATCTCTTCCCCAGGCAATAATGATGATGATTCCGGAACCATGGGAAAAGAATGACTTGATGTCCAAAACCAAAAAGGATTTCTATGAATTCCAGAACTTTATAATGGAACCTTGGGATGGCCCGGCTGCAATGGCATTCACAGATGGAGATATTATAGGCGGAATGTTGGACAGAAACGGTCTCCGTCCCTCAAGATACTATGTAACCAAGGATAATAAGGTAATTTTGGCTTCTGAAGTCGGTGTTGTTGATATCAAGCCTGAAAATGTAGAATACAAAGGCAGACTTGAGCCCGGAAGAATGCTGCTTATTGATACAAAGGCCCAGAGGATTATTTCCGATGAGGAGATAAAGGAAAGTGTGTCTAAAATGCATCCATACGGTGATTGGGTCAAAAAGCATGTATTTAACCTCAACGATCTACCTGTTGTAAAAGCTAAGGAAGAAAAGGTAAGAGAAGATTTGTTGCAGCAGCAAAAGGCCTTTGGGTATACATATGAGGATGTTAACAAATATGTACTTCCAATGGCGGCTTCGGGTGTTGATCCGGTTGGTGCGATGGGTATGGACACTCCACTTGCAGTACTCTCTGAGAGGCCACAGATGCTGTATATGTACTTTAAGCAGCTCTTTGCCCAGGTAACAAATCCTCCTATTGACGGAATCAGAGAAGAGATAGTTACTTCCAGCAGTATTTTGCTTGGAACTGCAGGGAACCTTCTGGAACCCGACAAGGAAAAAACAGCAAGTATATTCCTTGATCATCCAATATTGACAAATGATCAGTTAAGTACAATTAAAAATTTAAATAACGAGCGCTTCAAGACAACCACTATTTCCATGCTGTATAAAGTGGCCGAGGGTCCAAAGGCAATGGAAAAAGCTGTGAAGCAAATATTCAAGGAAGCTGATAAAGCCATAGGTGAAGGTGCAAACATTATTGTTCTCTCCGACAGGGGAGTTGACAGTGAGCATGCTGCTATTCCGGCGCTATTGGCAGCCTCTGGTCTACACCACCATTTGATCAGAAGAGAAATCAGAACAAGTGTGGGTATAGTTCTGGAATCCGGAGAACCAAGAGAGGTACACCATTTCTGTACTCTTATAGGCTACGGTGTAACTGCCGTAAATCCGTATCTGGCATATGAAACCATAAAGGATCTTTCAGAGAAAGGCCTGTTAGGTTCTTTAACCTATGAGGAAGCAAAGAAGAACTTTATTAAAGGTACGGTAAAGGGAGTTCTGAAAGTACTGACCAAGATGGGTATTTCAACCATGCGCAGTTATCAGGGTGCCCAAATTTTCGAAGCAGTAGGCCTCAAAAAAGATCTTGTGGACAGGTATTTCACCCTGACTCCATCAAGACTTGAAGGTATTGGTATTGAAGAAATAGCTATGGAAAACCAGATGAGGCATGAAAGTGCTTATGTAGAATCACCTTACAGCGACACTCTTGAGGTTGGAGGAACCTTCCAGTCCAAGGAGGACGGGGAAGTTCACATGTACAACCCGGAAACCATCTATATGCTTCAGAAAGCCTGTCGTGAAGGGGACTACCAGCTCTTCAAGAAATATTCCAAAAAAATAAACGATGAAGAAATTGTTACACTTAGAAGCATTCTTGAATTTAACTATAACATAGGAGATACTATTCCTGTTGAAGAGGTTGAATCAGTTGATTCAATTGTTAAGAGATTTAAGACTGGTGCTATGTCTTACGGTTCCATCAGTAAGGAAGCCCATGAATGTCTTGCCATTGCTATGAACAGACTGGGTGGAAAGAGCAACACCGGTGAAGGTGGAGAGGATCCTGAGAGATTTAAGGTTTTGGCCAACGGGGACTCCAAGAAGAGTGCTATCAAGCAGGTTGCTTCGGGACGCTTTGGTGTAACCAGCAATTATCTTGCAAATGCAGAGGAAATCCAGATAAAAATGGCACAGGGTGCAAAACCCGGTGAAGGCGGACAGTTGCCGGGACGTAAGGTCTACCCTGAAATAGCAAAGGTAAGACATTCAACGCCGGGGGTAGATCTGATATCACCACCTCCTCATCATGATATCTATTCAATCGAGGACTTGGCTGAGCTGATACATGATCTGAAGAATGCCAACAATAAAGCAAGAATTAATGTAAAGCTGGTTTCTGAGGTTGGAGTAGGAACAATCGCAGCAGGTGTTGCAAAGGGTAAGGCTGACGTAATTCTTATAAGCGGATATGATGGAGGAACGGGTGCATCTCCATGGACCAGTATAAAAAACGCAGGTCTTCCATGGGAACTCGGACTTGCTGAAACTCACCAGACTCTGGTCCTCAACAAATTGAGAGACAGAGTTGTGCTTGAAACAGACGGAAAGCTGCTTTCCGGTAAGGATGTTGTTATAGCAGCACTGCTTGGGGCCGAGGAATTCGGTTTTGCTACTACCCCTCTTATCGTTCTGGGCTGCGTGATGATGAGGGTATGTAACCTGAATACCTGTCCGGTAGGTATAGCTACTCAGGATGAAAGGCTTCGAAAGAACTTCGCAGGTAAGCCGGAGTACGTTGAAAACTTTATGAGATTTATTGCTCAGGAAATGCGTGAAATTATGGCTAAACTGGGCTTCAGATCAATAAATGAAATGGTAGGTCGTACAGACAGACTGAAAGCAAAAGAAAATGTTAAGCACTGGAAGGCATCCAAGCTTGATTTGTCTGCAATACTTTATCAGCCATATGCAGGTGCTGATGTGGGCAGATACAATATGCAGCAGCAGAACCACATGATGGATAAGTCCCTGGGTATCAAGAAACTGCTCAGAATGTGCAAGCACGCTCTTGAAGAGAAGAAACCCATCAGGGCCAAGCTTAAGATTGAGAATGTTGACAGAGTTGTAGGTACGATAATTGGTAGTGAAATATCAAAGAGATACGGCGAGGAAGGTCTCCCGGAAGATACCATAAAGCTGAACTTTGTTGGTTCTGCCGGTCAGAGTTTCGGAGCTTTTATACCAAAAGGCATGACCCTTGAATTGGAAGGGGACTCAAATGACTATATTGGAAAAGGTCTATCGGGCGGAAAAATAATAGTTTATCCTCCAAAGGCATCTGATTTTGAACCTGAGAAAAACATCCTTATAGGTAATGTTGCTTTCTACGGTGCTACTGAAGGTGAAGCTTATATCAACGGTATTGCAGGCGAAAGATTCTGCGTAAGAAACAGTGGTATTAATGCAGTTGTTGAAGGCGTAGGAGATCATGGCTGTGAATATATGACCGGAGGTAGAGTGGTAATACTCGGTAAAATCGGAAGAAACTTTGCGGCAGGTATGTCTGGCGGTATAGCATATGTTCTGGATTTTGACGAGGCATATTGCAACAAGTCCATGGTGTTGCTGGAAGAGATAACCAGTGAAGCCGAACTTAACAATATAAAAGAAATGATTGAAAAACATGTTTCATATACAGGAAGTCCTTTGGGTGGAAGAGTTCTTGCTGACTGGCAGAATTATTCACAGAGATTTACCAAGGTTATTCCGAAGGATTTCAAGATAATGATTGAAAACATCGAGAATGCTCACAACAAAGGCTTAGTGGGAGACGAGGCATTGATGGCGGCATTTGAAGAAAGTTTGAAAAATTAATAGCTCGCGTAGGCATAACCCGCTTTGCGTGTTTTGCAGGAATAGTTAAGGAGTAGCGTGAAAATTCATTTCGCAGGTCATCGTACGTTTCACGCAGAGAAAAGCCACTCTGTGCCTTTTCATAACTATTTGTGTATGCGCAATGCGTGTAGATAGGAGATTTATATGGGAAAAGCTACTGGATTTTTAGAATATGAAAGAATAGATCCTAAGAAGAGACCTCCAGAGGAAAGATTGGGAGATTGGAATGAGATTCGTATTGAGCGTGATCCTGAGGTGATAAAAACTCAGGCAGCAAGATGTATGAACTGCGGAATTCCCTTCTGTCATGGGGGAGTACTTTTAAACGGAATGGCTGCCGGCTGCCCTGTTCACAACCTCATTCCCGAGTGGAATGACCTGGTGTACAAGGGACAGTGGAAGGAAGCCTATAAGAGGCTTATCAGAACAAACCCCTTTCCGGAATTTACTGGGAGAGTATGCCCTGCACCTTGCGAGGGTTCATGTACTGAAGGCTATAACATGGAGTCTGTAACAATACATGAAATAGAATATGAAATTATTGAAAGAGCCTTTGCGGAAGGTTGGGTTGAATTAAAGAAATGTCAACCTACAGGCAAAAAGGTTGCTGTTATAGGGTCAGGTCCTTCGGGCTTATCAACGGCGTATTTTCTTAACTATGTAGGACATGACGTTACTATATATGAAAGAAATGACAGACCTGGCGGACTTCTGATGTATGGTATCCCAAATGTAAAAATCGACAAGGGTATAGTTGAGAGAAGAGTAAACCTGATGAAACAGGCAGGAATCAAGTTTGTTGTGAATACTGAAATTGGTAAGGATATTAGTGCTCAGGAACTGGTGGACAGCTATGACGCAGTTGTTCTTTGCGGAGGAGCTACAAAAGCCAGAGGACTTAATGTTCCTGGCAGCGACCTTAAGGGAATATACTATGCAGTTGATTTCCTTAAGGCAAACACAAAGAGCCTTCTGGATTCAAAACATGAGGACGGTAATTATATCAGTGCCAGAGATAAAAATGTAATAATCATTGGTGGCGGTGATACCGGAACGGACTGCGTAGCTACGTCCCTAAGACATGGCTGTAAGAGCGTTTACCAATTCGAAATAATGCCTGAGCCTCCAAAGGAAAGGGAGTCTGATTCAAATCCCTGGCCGGAATGGCCCAAAAAGCTGAAGGTTGACTACGGACAGCAGGAAGCAATTGCTGTTGCAGGTAAGGACCCGAGAAATTACCTCATCAATACTACCAAAATAGTTGGTAATGATAGGGGAGAGGTAACAGAGGTTCATACTGTTGAAGTTACCTGGGGTAAGGACGCACAGGGGAGATTCGGGCCTCAGCCTGTACCAGGCAGTGAAAAGGTTTGGAAAGCTGATTTGATACTTCTGGCAATGGGTTTCCTGGGTCCCGAAGATACCATACCAAACGAGCTGAAACTTGAAAGAGATCCCAGAAGTAATATTAAGGCAGAATATGAAGAATTCCAGACTAATGTCGACAAGGTATTTACAGCAGGAGACATGAGACGAGGTCAGAGTCTTGTAGTCTGGGCTATTCAGGAAGGGAAGCTGGCAGCTAGAGAAGTTGACAAGTTCCTCATGGGAAAAACGGTATTAAAGGGATAATATATATAGTAAAAAGGATATATATATAAAAGGGCTGTTGCACAATGAATAGATTTTATTCACTGGGTAACGGCCCTTTTTCGGTTTACCCGACATGAGCAGTAGCCAGCGGCGAAAGTCTGTTCCGAGGCATTGCATTCATAAAGCTGTAGACTTATGTGGGTTCCCCTTATTGAAAAGTTTACATATCATATAGTATTGAATGTTTGGGTATAAGTAATGGAGGGGAAATATGCTTACAACAGCGGAATATATCAAGCAATCGCTGGAGACTAATCTTTTTTTTCTAAGAATTATGAAGGAGCATATTATATTCGCATCGGCTGCATTAACGTTAAAGAATGCGGATATGGTTCCAGATCTAATGAAAATGAAGGAAATGTTTGAAGAATTACTGGAAGAAACAGTTATTCTTGCAAAAGGCACAATTGATGCTAAATCAATATCAGCCGGAGATATTGTGACGGAATTTACCTATAGGGCTGAATTAAAGACAATGGAGTATACAGGGCTGCCAATTGACACCGATATAACCCTCAAGGAAATACGGCTCCTCAATTACCCGGACAGCAGAAAGCTTCTGACCGATGAGAATACTATAAATACGCTGAACAAGAAAATTATTACCCTTTTAAATACCGCAATTAAAACTCAAAAGGTAGTACTTCAAAACGTTCTTGACTGTAAATTCTTTACTTATATCTATCCATTAATGCTGGACCATGTAATTCGGGAAGCCGAAGAGTATATGCAACATCTTCAGATGCTGCAGAAAAGAGAAAATATTTTTGAGGGAGCTGATAAAACAGCAATGCAGGAAGCTTTTTGGAATAATATTATGGGAGAGCATGCTAAATTCATACGAGGAATGCTGGACCCCTCAGAGGATGAACTAATTGCACAAGCCAACAGCTTCGCTGATACGTTTGCTGAGTTAACTGCTGCCGCAAGAGAAGCCTATCAGAAGCTGGAACTACTGCCGCAGGTTACTCGAAGAAGTGCTGCTGCAACCACAGACATCAGAAATTTCAAGGAACAGGGCACGGAAGGTATATTGGCCTGCAATATACGATCAATTATTTTACCGTTACTGAGTGACCATGTACTTAGAGAGGCTAATCATTATTTAAAACACTTAAAAATGTATATGGAGTAAATGTTATCAGGAAAATATGAGAAGGGGCGACTTTAACCAAAAGCTTCAGTTTAGAGGTGCAAAATAAAAAGCAGTATAATTAATAGCAAAAAACAGCGTTCATAATCAAATATAGTTAACGTTGTTTTTTGTTTGCATATAGAAATTTATGTATATTCAATTCTTTAGATGTGTTAGGATTTACTTTTCAAATGGAGGAGAATGTTATATAATGATAAATATTATTAGGTCATAATATGTGATAATAAATAACATCTATAAGGGGGGTCTATATGGTAGGTACCATATATAAGAATGTCTTCAATCCGGACGCTACAGCAGTTAAGTTCAAGGATGCTATCATAACTTACCGAGAGCTTGATAAAAATGTTACCGGCTACGCTAATTATTTCAAAAAATTAGGACTGAGGACTGGTGAACGAGTTATTCTAAGCTGTATTAATTCTCCGGAATTCATTTATTCCTATTTTGGTGTTGTCAGAAACGGCGGAATAATAGTCCCAATTAATCTACTCCTGACAATGGAGGAAATTGCTTATCTTATTAAGGATTCTGAAGCCAAAATTATGATAATTCACCCTCTCATTTTACAGAAGGCCAAGATCACAAAAGAAACTATTCAAAATGCGCTGAATATAGATGTAATTGTCCTTGATGAACAATTAAGACAAGAGGTTTGTGAACTTTCAGATGAAAAGTTTGTAGACTCTACAGACCAGAATGCCATCTCTACTTTTCTATATACCTCGGGCACCACAGGGAGACAAAAGGCAGCAATGCTTACACACAGGAATCTTGTTTTCAATGCCGGACAGTGCAGCCTGGGACTTAAGAGCGTTCCGGAAGATAACTACATGTGTGTACTTCCAATGTTTCATGTTTTTGCATTTACAGCCTGTGTATTAATGCCTCTTTGGTCGGGAGCAACGGTTACAATTATGGAAAGTTTTCAGCCAAAAGAGTTGGTAGAAACTCTTATTAAAGATAAAATCACTGTATTTATGGGTGTGCCCGCCATGTATGTTGTTTTGCTGGAGGCGGGTAAAAGCAATATCGGATTTCCTGATTTGCGTTTGGCGGTATCAGGAGGAGCCGCTCTCCCTGTTGAAATTTTCCGACAGGCAAAAGAGATACTGAAGTTACCTGTAGTTGAGGGCTATGGTCTTACAGAGGCCTCCCCGGCAGTATGCTTTAACCCACTTGACGGAATTCAGAAGGAAGGTTCCATTGGGTTGCCGCTCCCATACCTTCAGTGCAGAATAGTTGATGATAATAATGTTGAGGTTCCTGTAGGTGAGGTGGGTGAGCTTGCTGTCAAGGGAGACAATGTAATGCTTGGCTATTACAAGCAGGAGGAAGAGACCCGCAAAACTCTTGTTGATGGCTGGCTCCTTACCGGGGATATGGCCAGGATGGATGATGAGGGGTATATTTATATTGTTGACAGGAAAAAGGATATGGTAATCGTCGGAGGCCTGAATGTTTATCCAAGAGAGGTTGAAGAGGTAATCTACCAGTATTCAAAGGTCAAGGAGGCAGCAGTTATCGGTTTGGACGACAAGCTCAGGGGTGAATATGTTAAAGCCTATGTAGTGCTTAAAGAAGGTGAAGAGTGTACTTCAAAGGAACTTCTCCGCTATTTGAAGGAAAGACTGGCTATCTACAAGCTTCCTAGAGAAATAGAGTTTATACCCGAATTACCTAAAAACAGTACCGGAAAAATAATGAAAAGATTACTAAAGGTCTGATACTCGCAGGCGTTTTACTTTAAAAAAGATCCCTTATATTGTAGTATATACTTATAATACTAAATGTATTAAATTAATTGTCCAAAGAGGGAAAAATGGGAATAGATAATATTGAAACCATTCATACGGGAATATGTCATCTTGGTGAAGGACCTGTATGGAATTCACAAAAACTTAAGCTTTTCTGGACTGACATCTATAACAGGAGGATATGGGTTTTTGACCCTGTTAAGAGGAACAGCACTGTATTTTTGAATGGGAACCTCCAGGTTGGGGGATTCGCATTTACCCGCACTGGTAATATGGTTTTGTGTACCGATAAGGGAGTGTTTTTGCAGAATTTGAATACAGAAGGATATCCAGAGAAAGATGCAGAGCTCCTTTTTGAAATTCCTTTGGGAGAAAGTGAAATGTTCAATGACATCACAGTTGACCCTGAAGGACGAATTTTTGCTGGAACGCTTATAAGGCCTGACTTCAAGGACGGTACCCTGTACAGGCTTGAAAGAGGGAAAAAGCCAGAAATTATTTTGACAGGTCTGCATTGCTCAAACGGAATGACCTTCTCACTGGATCAGAAATATTTTTTTCATACTGATAGTACAGTTCACAGAATTACAAAATATAGATATGACCGTAAAACTGGGGAGATAAGCAGCCCTGTCATATACTTTCAGGGGAATGCCGGGATGGGCTCTCCTGACGGAATAACACTTGATTCCCAGGACCACGTTTGGGTAGCATTCTGGGGTGGAGGCTGCGTCAGGAGAATCGACCCGTCAGGCTGTATAGTGTCGGAGTATGCATTGCCGGCAAGGCAGCCATCAAGTGTAATGTTCGGCGGAAAAGGGCTGGAGGAACTTTATGTCACTTCTGCAGCAGAAAACGCCGAAAATATTATGACAGGATATTTCAATGACGGCACTTTCGCCGGAGGACCTTTGTACAGGCTGCACCCTGGAGTAACCGGAAGAGAGGAATGGCTTGCTGATTTTTAATCAGCAAGCCATTTTTATGAATATGTGAATCTATATATTTTGTATGCATTGAAGGTACTGATTGATATATCTATGGGCTAGATGACTACGCGAAGGTGCTAATAAGGGCTAGATGACTACACCAGAAGGTTTATGTAGATAAAATCCTAGACGGTATGACACTGCAATACTAATTGGATTCAGTGAGGTTTTTTACCCGCGCCTTACAAATAATATAGCTGAAAATCCTTTCTGAGCAGCAATAGCATATAAGTAGGAATATGGGATATACTCCGAAAATATACCGTGATTTTACCTCCCAAAACATATAAAAGCCAATATAGAGATAAATCACGTACACAAATAATTCCATTCTGAGGTCCTTTTTACTTACGGCATCAAACAAATAAAGGCTTACAAGTCCTAAGACCAACCAATTGAAGGAGTGCAGCAGCCAATCGATAGACAGTCTGGTTGTTTTATCCCAGGGTTCAAAATATTTGATCAGGGGAGTACTGTATAATATAAAGCGGTCGGAGTTCAGAGCCTGGGACAGTCCGTAAAAGATAACACTGTAAGTACCTTCTGTCCATAGCCAAAAAGTCTTTTTAATATAAGCCTTTAAAACATTCAGCAGCCCTGCATTTTTAAAATTTGACATAATTTCATTCATAAAAAAAATGGAAGCATCATGTTTATTACATTTAAAACGGTTTACAAAAATAGCCATATTCCGGCCGCCATCCCAATAACCCAGCTGTTTCAGAGGGACTCCCATGTTTATCCACCGCCAAATTGGATTTGAATGCACTCCCACCGGTTCAACAATTATACCTGCCTTGGTTCCGGCAAGACTGAAGAGCTTTAAGGGAAGGTTAAATAAAGCAAGGGACAGTGACCCATAGGCGATTTTTTTTATATATGGCGTTAATTTTTCTTCAAAATTAAGCAGCCAATATATTAAAATTGCTACCAGAAAAAGGAGTGTAACACTTCGCATAAAATTCCCTGCCATTAAAAAAAGCGCTGTATATACAGCATATTTTCCATTGTTTTTCCTTGCAAAGCTAAGAGCATTTAAAACTGCAGCAAGACAAAAAGTATTGGAAATTATATCACCATAGGTAAAATTATTCAGTATTACAGGCGGAATAAAAGTTACAGCCAATAAAAGTAATCCGTAAGCTTTTTCCTGCCGTTCAGGATAAAGTTCTTTATATATCCTATAAATAATCCATGCAGATACTGTATTGAAAATAGCATTTATTACTCTCAGTGTAATATAGCTATTTGGAAGAAAAGAATATATAAATGCAATAAAAAGTGTTATCCCGATATTGTTTGGATAATACCCCAAATAGTTCCCGATTCCCAAGGAAGTAAAATTTCCTTCGAGAAACTGCCTGGCAAATTGGTTTACAATAGCTGCATCTTGGTAGGCATTGACAGGCACAAGTACTATAAATGCTGACTGTAGACAAAAATATAGTATAAGTGTCGAGAAGACCAATTTTTTTTCTGATATTCTCGCAAGGCTTATGGAGGCTCTATTTATTAACATCAAGAATAAGAAAAAAAATAATGCAAGTCCTATAAGGAGTAAGGGTTTTTGAGGAGAAAAACTCGGGAAAGGTATAGCCCAACCATGAAGTAAAAGACTTAATACCCACATTAAGAAAAAAAACAATGCAAGCATATAAAAAGCTAATGCCTTCAATTTATATAGAAGATTAAACAAACTCAGTCTCCTCCGGCTTCAAGCGTAATAATGTATCGAGATTATTCATTGCACTTTATATTCTTCCCGACACAAATTTAATAATTCATGTAAATTTATTACCTTTATTTTCTGGATAAATAAGTAAAAATAAGGAAAAATATATAAAAATATGGAATTATTGATAAATATAAGATAAATGGAAAAAATGTGAGGAATTGGGAGGTAATTAATTGTAAGCAATATTTACATATATTGCAAAATAATGGAAGTAAAGCTAATATATTAATCAAAGAGTTAAGTTATAAACGAACAGCTTAAACTCTTAACCAGGGGTATTGTTTCTGCTTTTACATTTGATTATTACAACTTACGATGCTCTTTTTTTCATACCATGAAACAATCTCTTCAAGCTGTTTTCTCTTAGGTATTCAAAATAATAAAAGGAGTTGAAAATATGATATATACCAAGGAAAAAGCTGTTCTTGATATGGGAAGAATGGCTTGGTTAAAGCAAAGGTGCGCCACTCCAAAACCGGCAAAAATTGTTGTAAAGGTTACTCGAGATTGTAATTTGCGATGTAGCTATTGTTACACTAAGGGTGGTGAAGAAAAATCACACATTTCATTGGACATTGTTGAATCCTTCTTTGATCAACTTGCTGAAGACAACCCAAACAAAATTGATTGTACTTTCCATGGCGGAGAACCTCTGTTGAAACCAAACCTCCTGAAAGATATTGTTAATACATTAAATAAAAAATACTATGCTCCAAGATTATCTTACAACATTCAAACTAATGCAACACTTATAAATTCCGATTGGATAGAGTTTTTTAAAGAAAATGGTATTACATCCATTGGGGTTAGTCTTGATGGAATTGAAGAGGTCCATGACAAATACCGCATAAATGCAGCAGGAAAAGGTTCTTTCAAGGATGTTGTCAAGGGTCTTAAAATACTGCAGGATGCAGGTATTTCCGGAGGAATTATATCTGTAATAACTAATGAAAATGTAAATCAAATGGTTGATTTTATTCAGTGGTGTAAGGAAAACAATATAAGGGGTCTTTCTTATAATCCAGCTTTTCCCAATGGTTATGCTGAAGGTAATTTTGGGATTGCTCCCAAAATCTCAGATTATTGGGAACAGACAAAAAAATTGATAGACTGGCTGGTTGAAAATAATCGACAATGTTCACCTGAGGATAGAATGTATGAGAGAGAAATAGAGTCGATTACCAGAAACATAATAAACCCATCCAATAAAGTTTATATGTGTAATTCAACTCCATGTGGGGCAGGAACCCGCCATTTAGGTCTGGATGTAAATGGTGACGTAGAAGTGTGTGACACATTATATGGATATAAGGACTACATATTAGGAAATATTCAGAAAGACAAATTGGATGACATCTTAAAAAATCCTATCATCGAGAAGTTTTCAAATCGTTCTCAAGAAGCGTTATCCAATTGTAAATCATGTAATCTTAAGCAATGGTGCAGCAGTGGTTGCCCGGCTGGAAACATTATACATTATGGTCCTGATGGGATTAACAAGTCCAGTTACAATTGCGGTTTCTACAAAAAAATAATTCCATATTTAAAAGAAAAATTTGATAGTGGTGAGATAGAACCGGAACTTTTATGTCAATATATACCGGATTTGAACAAAACCATTTCTAACAATAAGAAGGAAGGAATGATAGGATGAAGTACCAGAAAATACAGGGAGTTACAGCTGAAAAAGTTGGAGTTGCAGAAGAGGATGACCTGGTTGTATATGATGCTAATACTGAATTAGTACATATTATTAACTCAACCGCAGCAGAGATTTTAGTACGAATAGATGAAGAAAGTAAAACAATAGACGAAATTATAGCTTGTTTGCTGGATAAGTATGATGTTACATCTGATGCAATACGAAATGATGTTCAAGATATATTGGATGAATTAGTGAATAAAGGGATAATCGAACTCAAAAATGTGGAGGAAACGGTTAACAGCCAAGTTTAGTCAGATTTCTTGATACTCGTAAATGTCAATGTTCCTTAACAGTGCAATCTATAGGTTCTGCCATAGGTAAAAGTGAGAAATCATCCTAGCCCGTGTTTGGAAACTAAGCTTATAGATTTGAACATTTCTTTTGAAAGGGGGAGAACGTATGAAAAAAATGTGGGTAAAACCTGAATTGATGTCTACGCTAAATCAGAACGAATTATGTTCAGAAGTAGCGATAGGCGATTGGTTGCAGTGGATACAGTGGATTAGATGGAGACAGATCTGGCTTGAAGCCCGCTAATTAATGCAACTGGAATATAACTGGATGATTTTTTATAAACCATCCAGTTATATTATCCTAATAACGGATTAACATGTATTGACTTGATTAAATCATAAAACAGTTGGAGTGTACATTATATGAGAAAAAGCAGGATATATAAAAAGCTAAAACTACATAAAAGGGCAGTAGCCATAGCATGGAAAGTATCTTACCTCATATTCATTTTAATTATACCTTTAGATCTTTTGACAGCATTTATACCCTTATCGATCTCTGTATTGCTAGAGAAGTTATTCGAAAGGCCGATAGAAGGTTACAATTTTTCTGACGTAGGTTTACTTACAACATTTATATTGCTGCTGGGTACAGTTCTGAATTGTTATAATATATTCAGAGCTTTCTATTCAAAAAAATACAGGCGTTTGGTATCTACATATACCAAGAGGATGCTTTTGGTTTATGTAAACAAATTAAGAGCAATAAACTATGAAGATGAAAAGTGGTTACTTCGGTTTAAGAGAGCAGATCAGATTTCCCATGCAGTAGCAGATTATATTTTCGCGATAGGAAAAATCTGCGGCATATTTATTATGTGTCTGACATTCATAATTTATTTGGCAAAAATAACTCCGAAGGCGGCTATTTTGGCCATTTTATCGTTTGTACCTTTAATTATTTTAGAGTTACGCGCTTCCAATCTTCAATTTAAGTTGGAACAAAACCAATTTGAACATAAGAAACAATTAGATTACTTTTCCATGATTTTCGCCGGACCCCGTAACGGAAGAGAAATAAGGGTGTTTCAATCCGGTAATTTTCTGATAGATCTGTGGAAAGGTCTTATACAAAAATCATTAAAGGAATATCTTAAACTTTTTACTAAAATATCTGTTGCTGAAATTATTTTATTAACTGCTACTATTATTGGATATGGATTAATACTGATTCAGGTTAGTTCAATGATATTAACAGGAATATTAACTGCAGGAGTGTTTATTTCAATCATACCCTTTACGGCTTCCATTCTCCATGCCATGAGTGATTTAATGAAATCAATAAAGGGTCTGAATTATTCACTACTTGAATGGAAAGAAATAAATGACTTTATCGATGACTGTAAAGAAAAAAGAGATAACACTGGCTCAAAATCTGACTTACATATCGATAATTCTGAAAACAAAATCAAGATAGAATGCAAAGGCGTTTCTTTTCGATATCCAGGAACGGAAAGTAATGTTTTAAATAATATTGATTTGTGTATAAATCCTGGAGAGACAGTAGCACTTGTAGGGCTTAACGGATCTGGAAAAAGTACATTGATGAAAATACTAACAGGTATATATACACCTTATAATGGAGAGGTTCTTTACAATTCTACTAATATTAAAGAATTAACATGGGATAAAATCCGAAAAGCCGTATCATTTACATTTCAGACTCCTGTCCGATATCCGTTATCAATTGACGATAATATTTCTCTGAGAGGCACCGAGGATAATATTCTTAGGAGATTTCTGGATAGGGTGGGGCTTTCCTTGGAAAAATTAAGGAGACAAGGAAAATGGATGACATTGGGATTTTCCGGTGGAACGGATTTATCTGGTGGTCAGTGGCAAAGAATTGCCATGGCAAGAGGTTTAATCAATGATAAAAAGCCCTTCTATATTTTTGATGAACCTACAGCATCCTTAGATCCTGTTGCTGAGTTAGAAATATTTAAAACCTTCATGGAATTAACAAAAGGTTCTACAGTCATAATATCTTCTCATAGACTGGGATTTGCACGAGAAGCCGATAGAATTATCGTCATTGATAACGGAACTGTTATTGAAAACGGAAAACATGATGAACTTATAAAAAAAGGCGGATTATATGCAGAGATGTATGAAGCCCAGTCAATGTGGTACAAGGAGGATTACCAAAATGTTGTCCATTCGAAAATTGGTTAAGATTACCTGGTCTACAAAACCTGTTATTGCTTCCTTTTCACTATTAGTTTCTATTATATGGAGTATATCTCCGATAATAGAAATAATACTTATAGGAAAAGTAGTTTCCTCTTTAAGTGTTGGTTTCAAAAGTAATACAAATTACATATTTGATATTGTTATGTATTTATGCTGGGCTTTTTTGATTCCTAATGTGGCACGAAAAATTCAGGAGATATTGGATATGTACATTGGAAAATATACTCAGGAAAAGCTGACTTCATTGATTCTAAAAAAAGTATCTTCGATATCACTTAGATTTTTGGAATTATCAGAATCAAGAAATTCTATATATAGGATATTATCGAATCAAATTCATGACGGACAGAAATTCGTTTATGAAGCTGTATCTACAATATGCAAGATAATACGAATTATAATGATTGTTGGATTTATTACGTGGTACAGTCCTGTTATTTTATTAATAATTGTTGGAGTAACTATTCCAACAGTTCTAATAAGAAATGTCGTTAAAAAGAGTGAAATAGAACAGAGCAAGGCAAATACCGAACAAGAACGCTTTACATCAGTACTATATTCTCTTTTTTTCGAACGTAGTTCAGCTCCTGAAATGTGGATATATGGAGTAAGAGCAATTCTATCTATACGCTGGAGAAAAGAGAACAGGGAGTATGAGAAATGTAATAATCAATTTGAAAATAAACAGGCTTTTTACAGTATATTATCAAATATAATTCAGTCGGCAGGAAATCTCGGTTCACTTTTGATTTTAATGTATTTGGCTATTAACGGAAAAATGCAGATTGACGCTATTGTGAGTTGTTTTTTTGCCTTGCAGCTTCTGCAAGCCTCAATAATACAAATTATGGATGGCATTGTTGATGTTGTTCAGAGCAAGGTTCTAATAAATGAATTTAATGAGGTAATGTCATTGGAAGATGAAGTTTGCGGAAATATACAAAATAGTAGTGCTATTGACAGTATACCACCCGCTATAGAATTCAAAAATGTATCTTACAGATATCCGGGATGTGACCAATATGCTTTAAGAGATGTCTCACTGAAAATTAACTCCGGAGAGAAGCTGGCGCTGGTAGGAGAAAACGGAACAGGAAAATCTACAATTGTTAGATTGATTCTAGGTCTGGATAAACCAACATCTGGAGAAATACTTATAAACGGTAAGGAAATTTCAGAATGTTATGATGAAGTCCGAGCTAATCGTACAGCAATGTTTCAGGACTTTGTAAAATATGAATTGAGTGTTAAAGATAATATAGTTATTAGTGACCATGAAAAGAAGAATGAAAATATTAAACTTGAAGCAGCAATAGACTGGGCTGAGGCAAAAAACATAATTGAGAACTTATCAGATGGTATAAATACAATAATGGTAAAAGGAGGAGAGCTCTCAGGGGGACAATGGCAGAAAATTGCTTCAGCCAGAACGAGATTCAGAGAAGGGAATCTCGTTGTTTTAGATGAACCAAATGCTGCTATAGACGCATTCCATGAAGTTACCATGTACAAAAAATTCATGGAGATGTTCCTTGGAAGCACGGCTGTTATTGTTAGTCACCGTCTGTCGATTGCAAGGATATGTGATAAAATCATTGTCCTCGAGGGGAATACCATTGCAGAGTATGGTTCCCATAATGCATTGTTAGAAAAACACGATGGATTATATAAAAAAATGTTTTATTCTCAATCAGAATTGTATGCCTGAAATAGTTGAGATGCGTATATGGAGCCAAACGGTATCCAGATAAATTCTGACTGTTTTTTGATGTTTATATTGGAAAATTGATGGAGGAGGTATAACAAATTGAGCTTTCTTTTTAAAGGTTTTGTTCCACGTATGAGTAAGCATTATGCTTTCATGTTTAGCCCTGAGGTTCCAAAAGATTGGCTTGAACGTATACCCGGCGAAGCAGAAGAAAGATGGAATCAGGTATTAAAAATAGTTCAAATATCTGAAGAAAAAATAAATTGGACCAGCAGATATGCATACGTTGTAAAGATGGCACAAACAGATGATAACGGAGATGGTCAAAATAAAGGTCATGTTTATCCTTCTATGATTGAATGCTTTGCTACGAGGGAATCCGATCTGAAGCTTCCTTTTTTACATGAGGAAGCTCATGCAATAGTATACAGACAGTGGGGAAGGCTCCCAAGCTTCTGGTCTGAAGGAGTTGCAGAATATATCAGCTCTTTTTTAATGAATCCCGATTGGAAAAAACCTCATCAGGATGAATATGAAGCAGTTATAAAACTGGCTTTAAAATATATTGATAGCGGTATTGACGAACTTATCTGTGATTTGGACGATAAGGAGTTTTGGAGACTTAAAAACTTAGATATGGTGGATTATAGGGTGGCTAGCATTTTTGTTTATTACATAGTAAAGATTAAGGGTTGGGATTATTTGCATAAAATACTAAATGATTTATGTACTAATAGTAATTCTTTTTTACGTAATGAAGTTAATAATCAAAAATTAGTTACAAAGTGGAAAAGCTTTTTGATCAAGGAACAAGTCAAACTAAAATTTATTCCATTATAGTAATGAAGATGTGGTTAAAAACTATAAATAACCAATAATTAACATACTGTAAATAATTTGTTAATAATTATTGTTATTTATTACCTTTTATGATGTATTGTGGTATAATTTCACTGACTTAAATGCTTGTTATCATCTGGGAGGAACTATGACTATTACAAATAAAACTAAAGAAAAATTAACTCTATTTCTCTTTCTTGGTCCGAGTATAGCAGGTTTTTCCCTCTTCTTTTTTGCTCCGTTTCTGGGGGCTATATACTATTCATTAATTGACGGTAGCTCGGAAAGTCATTTTGTTGGCTTGGAAAATTACATAAATATTATGTCAAATAATGTTTTTACAAGAGCCATGTTCAATACAATATTTTTTACTATTATTTGTGTCCCCATAAATATGGGAATATCCTTGATACTGGCTCTTCTCCTTAATTTGAGAATTCCATACAGAAATATATTCAGAACTATTTTCATATCACCTCTTGTTGTACCCGTTGCATCAGTTATTCTGGTTTGGCACATATTATTCGACTATAGCGGAACAATCAATGCCGTTTTATCAAACCTGGGTTTATTCAAAGTAGATTGGATGAATTCTGAATGGGCTCGTATAGTGGTCTTAATTCTTTATTTATGGAAGAATGTTGGATATAACATTATCCTTTTTCTGGCGGGGCTACAGTGTATTCCAGAGGAATATTACGACTCAGCCCGTATTGACGGAGCTAATCTATGGCATAAATTTAAAAACATTACGTTAGTGTACCTTACACCGACATCTTTTTTTGTATTTATAATGTCAATAATAAACTCCTTTAAGGTTTTTAGAGAAACCTATCTTATTTCTGGAGAGTATCCACATACCAGCATATACATGCTTCAGCATTATATGAACAATATGTTTCGGTCACTGGATTATCAGAAGCTTACAACAGCTGCACTCATTACAGCTTTTATTATATATTTGCTGGTAGTTATCTTATTTAGATTTGAGCGTAGGATCAGTGCAAGTTTGAAATAAACAGGAAGGGAGGGTTTTATGATTTCAAAAGGTAAATTCGCAAGTCAGATTGATTTAGCTCGTCCGGTCGGTCGTCCTATTAGGCTTACAATAAGGGGAAAGAAGCTCAGGAGTATATTTTTACTACTCGTAATGCTGGTTCTTTCAATGACATTTTTATTTCCGTTAGTGATTACGGTAACAAATTCATTTATGACCGAAAAGGAAATAACTCAAAATTATCTGGCTATTACCACTAATATTCAAAACAATATTATTGGAGTTTCAATACCTGAATTTGTGAACATTAAATTCATTCCAGATATAGTAACATTTAAACAGTACTTTGTACTATTAATAGAAAGATCAAACTATTTATCAATGTTCTGGAATTCCGTACTGCTTGTTTTGCCAATAGTAGCAGGACAAATAATAGTAGCATCATTGGCTGCATATGCATTTACATTTATTAAATTTAAAGGACGTGAAAACCTATTTTTGGTGTACATTATAACGATGATGATGCCTTTTCAGGTAACCTTGGTATCTAACTATTTAATTATTGGTAAGCTGGGTTTATCAGACAATTATCTTTCAATAATCCTCCCCGGAATTTTTAATACTTTTGGTGTATTCCTTTTGAGACAGTTTATGACTTATATACCGGAGGAGTATATAGAAGCGGCAAAAATCGATGGGGGTAGCCACTTAAGAATATATTCAAGAATAATTTTGCCAATGGTAAAATCAGGGGTTGCTGCTTTAGCTATCTTAATATTTATAGATAACTGGAATATGGTGGAACAGCCACTAATATTTCTGCAAAGCCAAGAATTGCAGCCATTGTCAATATTTCTTTCCAATATAAACATTGACGAGAGAGGTATATCATTTGCTGCATCAACTATATATATGATACCTATGCTTCTTATTTTTATCTATGGAGAGAATTACTTGATTGAAGGTATACAACTGTCGGGATTGAAGGGGTAAATTATAACCGCTATTTAACTTTTAGGAGGTTTCTGATGGAGGACGCGGTAACGTATACAAATGAAAAAAGAAAAAGAATAGTAAAAAAACTCATATTGATTTTCTTACTTTTTATGATATTGTTGACTTTTTTTTCAAACACCATAAAGAACATGTCTTATGCAAAAGTTAAGTATGAGTTGCCTACAAAAGGATATTTGGTAAAGAAAATCACCGGAAAAGGAAGTGTAGAGGCCAAAAACCCCGTTATTGTATTTATAGACAATGATATCGAAAGACGAGTTCTTGATATAAAGATTAAAATAGGGGACAAAGTAAAAAAAGGACAGGAATTAGTGATATTTCAAAAAAAAGATGTCTCAGATGAATTAAAGGAGGCTGAAATCTTATATGAACAAAAAAAACTATCGTTGGAGAAGCTTAGGGAACAATTATTATCCAAGGACCTTTTGGAACACGAGAGAACAATAAATGATGAAAAGAAGAAGTTAACAAGGATGGAAAAAGAATTGGATGACAAAAAAGAGCTTTATGCTTTAGGGGCTATTTCAAAATATGAACTGGATACCTCACAAAATGATTTGGAAGACGCTCGGACAGAGTATGCACAGAAGTTGGAAGATTATAGCTATGCAAAAAAAAGTGAAGCTGCAAGAGTCAGAAATCTGCAAAGAGATATTAAAAGCTGTGAGTATGAAATTGAATTGGCTGAACTCTCTTTGAAGAAGTTAAAAAAAGAAAAGGACTTCAACAATATAATCACTGCTCCCTGTGACGGAGTAGTTAAAGAAATAAATATATCCGTTGGGAATATGGTAAACAATACAAAGGCATTATGCAGCATATCCGATCCTTCTAGGGGTTTCAACTTCGTAGTACCTGTCGATACAGACGATTTAAAATATATATCAATTGGTGATGATGCAGAAGTTCACCTTAAGTCATTATCCGGAAAAGTTGTTGCGGGGAAGATAATAAATATAAAAGACGACCTATCTAAAACCGGAGAAAAAAAAGTACTGATTGTTGATTTACCTGATGAAAACTTAATCGGGGGAGAAAGTGGTGAAATATATATATCTAAAACCACAAGGTTTTATGATTTCCTCGTTTCAAATTCTTCAATAAATGAGGATAAGGATGGGAGATTCGTTTATATCATTAAGGAGAAGAAGGGGCCTCTTGGAAACAGTTATTTTGTTCAACGGGCATCAGTAATCACAGATGAGTCAGACAATACCAAAACGTCAATTATAAACGGTTTGGATGTGAAAGATAAAGTTGTTACTAACCGGGATCGCCCTGTATATGACGGTAATTATGTTGTCATTTCTGATTGAGTCAGTTTGAGCGAGTCATTTTGGTTTAATCATTTTGGTTTAATCAATTTGATCAGACAGTTTATTGTATTCCGGAAGGGTGTGAAATCTCTTGAAAAATACTAGATTAATTAGATTTATAGGCTTCTTGGGTATTTTTATTATTCTGGCTGAAATTTTAATCAGTAATGCGATGTTAAATAATTTCCGCGAGATAAACGGCGACTATTCCACATTAAAAACTGTTGTGGACGTTAAAAATAATATCGATAAGGATAATGAGGCGGGTTTCAACAAACAGGAATTATGGCAGCTCAAAAATATATTTAAAAATGTAAACTTAACTTATTCTGCCAGACCAAGCGAAAAAAATACCGTTGTTTATCATGATAAAAAGCCATATAAAGCTGCGGTAATTGCAACAGATTCCTCTTATCAGATTTTCAGGGAAATGAATATTAAACATGGAAACTTTTTTCAAACAAGTGATGAGTTAAGCTCTAAGCCTGTAGCAGTCATTGATAATGAACTTGCTTGGGAGATATTCCAAACAGACAATGTTGTGGGAATGGATATTGAAATGCTTGACCGGACATTTATAATTATCGGGATATGCTCGGAAGAAAAGAGTTTAATTCGCAAGTTGGTTGATGACGGAATCCCGAAAATTTATATTCCTTTTGAAACACTTTTAGACATAGAACCAAATACTAAAATAACTAATTTGCAAATAAAGTCAGAAGATAATAATACTTTAGATAAGAATAGGGAGATAGTTACCAGGTCCCTTGAAGCCATAAACAAGGAACCAACCAATTATAACATCACTGATTACAATATTAAATGGGCATCCGTTAAACAGATTCCTTTAATAGTGACTTTTTTATTAGGGTTAATAGTTATTTTAATGGGCCTTCGCTTCATTTTCAGAGAAGTAAAAGACTTTATTTATATAATAGAAAAAGAGTGTCAGGTTAACTATATTTTGGATGTACTAAAACTTAATAAAATTCAAATTTATGTTTTGATGTTGAAAGTAACATGTACGCTTATTTTGTTGTGCTTAGTCTGGAAGGGGGTGAGTTTTCAGCCTTATGTTTCTCCTAAATATATGTCAGTAAATTTATTTGATCTATCCTATATTAAAGATCTATTTAAAAGCCAGCTGGAGATAGTTAACTCCAATGCCGGCTATGTTGCACCATACATGGAGCGTGAGTTTAACATTATTACAAAAATAGTATATTTTCAATTCTCTATAAGTTTCTTCGTAGGACTGCCATGTCTGTTGATTTCGTTAAATGCCTTAAAATGGTGCAGTTCTGACTTGTTTGAGGATATTGTGAATTTTACACTGCTGTTTATACTATCTTTATTAATATTACTGTTAATCTCTTATTTGCTGGGGCTATCAGTATACGGTGACTATATTAGAAGCGTTGCTGGTGTATGGTTTTTTACATTTATAAATATAATTAAATTCAAAAGAAAGGAATGTGGTATTTTAGTATGAATTACAAAAAGTTACTTCTATTTTCAATGATGTCTCTTCTGATTATTAACGGATGTGCTTGTAGTTTATCGAATGATAAATCAGGAAAAAATAATCTTGTTTTATTTTATGATGAAAAAGATATTACCGGAAAAACAGAGTTTATCAATCCGGGTATGATTAGAATAAACTCTCAGAAGCAATTGGTTGTATCTGATGATGATGGGAAAAGTACAAGATATGTAATGCTTGATTTTGAAGGCACTCCTTCTGCCATGATGAAATGTGATAACTTTGAGGGAAATGGTACAATGTTTGCTCTTGATGCAAAAGATAATTTTCATATTTATTATGAGGAGCCTGTAATTGATTCAAGTACAAATTTACCAAAAGAATTTAAAAGGCAAATAATAAAATATAACAATAAGGGGGAATACATAGATAAAGTTGAAATCGGCACAGTCAGTAACCAGGACAGCCAAGTCAATAGAGTTTATGATATCGCAGTAGATTCTGAAGGTAATTATTATTTGGCTGAGAATAAAGGAATCGAATTTATAGATAAAAACGGTAAAACGATTAAATTTATAGGTACATATCCTTATTGCATAGCACTGGATTCAGAGGATAATTTAATTTATGCTGATGATGCAGCAGGAGTTCCGGGGGTTAAGCCATTTATAGAAAAGATGAATGCGCAGACCGGAAAAAGCATTTGGAAAACTGAAGTTGCGCCTGGAACAATACCCAAGCAGATTAAAGTCAGCAGTAAAGATGGTTACATAATTTGTATGGATGACAAGGGAGTAAAAAGATATACTTCCGAAGGGAAACCTGCTGAAGAATATTCAGTTGACTTTATGTCTTCAAACATACTCTCACTGAATCTGGACTTGATATTACTAAATATAGATGATTCTGACAATATGTATATACTGGCAAAGGATAATTCTTCATTACAAAACTCCGGCAATGTGAAATACGGCTTGTTTAAGTACGACAAGACTGATAAGCCAAAAAAAGTTGAAAAGAAAACTGTTTTAGTTTTAGCTACAGCTCAATCAAACAGATTTCTTGAGACTGCAATAAATATGTTCCAGAAGAAAAATCCTAACATTGCAATAAAAATTCAGGAATATAACAATGCCAGTCAGAACCCGGAAGATTTTGAAAAGTATATTAAATCTCTGAGTACTGAAATGATGAGCGGAGCAGGACCTGATATTATTGATGTTAAAAATCTGCCCTATAAAAAATATGCAGATAAGAATAGTTTAGTAAATCTTGATGAACTAATTTCAAAGGATAAGGAATTTGATATAAATAAGTATAATACAACCTTAATTGACCTGCTGAAATATAAAAAACAAACATATACTATTCCTTTATGTTTCGGAATTCAATCTTTGGTTGCAAACAAGGATGAGATGGGTAAAATTCAAGCCGGTTTGGATGATACTAAATGGACTTGGCAGGATTTTATTTCTATAGGTGAAAAGGCAGTAAAAGATATAAACGGAGATGGAAATATTGACCAATATGCATTTATTAAGATGGATGATAGTGATTTGTTCTCTTATTTATTTGCAAGCTGTTACAATCAATTTGTTGATATGGAAAATAAAAAGGCAAATTTCGATTCTCAAGATTTCGTAAACCTGCTTAATATGTGTAAGCAATTTACTGACAAGAACTTATCCAACCCGCAGGTGTATGATATAGCCGGTTATCCGGATGCTTCAGATAGAGGTCAGATTGCGATCGTTCCTCAGAATATTTATAACTATATGCATTATTCTTATGTAAAAACAATGTTTAATGGAAAATCTCAAATCTTAAGTCTGCCGTCCCAAAGTAAAAGCGGAGGTACTTTTGTACCTAAACTTCTTATATCGATTAATAGCAATTCAAAACATGTAAATGAAGCGTGGGAATTCTTAAAGTTCTTACTTTCAGATGAAGTCCAAGCTCAAAGGGAACTAGGGAACACAGGTTTTGCAATCAATAAGGAAGCTCTGAAAAAGAGGTTTGAAGAGGATTTAAAAGAAAGTGAAGATATTATTAGTCAGAATGGAAGCTCTATAGTTATAAATGACCGAAAAACTGACCCACTCTCTAAGGAAGATGTATCTGCAATAGAGAAGCTTATAAATGATGCACAAAACTGTAATACTAGCGAACAACAAATGTCTAATATAATAAATAGAGAATTAACTCCGTTCTTTACAGGACAAAAAACTGCTGAGGAAGTATCCAGGATTATTCAAAGCAAGGTGGAGACTTACTTAAACGAGTAGAACATTACCATTATTAGGGGATAGTATTTTACCAACCTTATGATAAAAAATGTGTAAAATTGATGCCTTAGAATAAATAAAAAGCTGTCTCAAAAATAGGGAATAAATTCCATTTAGAGGCAGCTTTTTACTCTATTATTCTGTCAGAATAATAGAGGTTGAATTATAACTTTAATTAAACTACTTTGAATGATAAAATATTTTTATGATTAATGAGAACAGCAGGTTGAAAAACCAAACTATTAAGGAATACCAAACGAGAATAAATAAAGTAATTGATTATATTGAAAATAATTTGGGCTCCGAGCTGACTTTAGAGACCCTATCTAGTGTTGCCTGCTTTTCTTCATTCCATTTTCACAGGTTATTCCATTCATTGACAGGTGATACTCCTGCAAATTATATAAAAAAACGCAGACTGATTTCAGCAGCAAATAAAATGTACCGCTATCCTGATACAAAAATTTCCCACATTGCATATGAATTTGGGTTTTCAGGTCAATCTGACTTTTCAAGATCTTTTAAAGCGTTCTTTAAAATTACGCCTACTGCCTTCATGGAGTCAAAACATAAAAATAAATGTTTAGCCTTACCTCTCACCGAAAATACACAAAGTACCTCACTGACTCAGAGTAGTGAATATGAAAAGGATATTAAAATAAGACGTCTTGACGACTATACTGTCGCATATATCAGAAACAGTGGACTTTCAAAAGAGCATAGGAATGAAGAAATAGAAAGTTCCTTCAGAAAGCTATATACCTGGGCTGCGGTGAGGGAACTAATAAACAATGACACTCTGGTTATGGGGGTCACTCTTGATAATCCTGAAATAGTTTCATTAGAGGAATGCAGGCATGACACCTGTCTGACCCTTAGCCAAACAGCTGAACCCGATGGAAACATAGGAATCAGAAGACTAAATACAAAGGGTAGATATGCGGCATTCAGATTTAACAGTGAAGACAGAGAGTTCAGCAGAACGTTTTTTAAGGTCATTAACTACATTTATGGCTGCTGGATGCCAGAAAACGGGTTCTTTCCTGAGGATAAACCCTGTGTAGAGTTATATGGTAGAAATTCTGTTAATGGGCACATATATATTGAGCTATTAATTCCAATACGTCCGTCGTGAGACAGATATTAGCAAGATTTGTATAATCGAAAGCAAGATTTCAAATTACACGGTTGATTAAATTTGTAATAATTGATTGGAGAACAAAATAATTAATCTAAGAGGTGATTTTATTGGAATCAACTGACTTCAATAATTATAATTTGCAGGAAGGAACTCCTGAAGAAACGTTGTTAATACCGTTACTAGTCAAGTCTCGGGAATTTATAAATTCAAAGGCCATAGTAAAGGATAAAAAGGCTTTCGAAATAGCGCAGCAGCTTAGATTTGATGCTAAGAGATTTGACGGTGGAGGAATTGCAGCTATTGGAATTCTTACACGAACCCAGCTTATTGATAAAGCAGTGTCTGAATTTATTAGAACAAATCCAACCGGTGTAATTATCAATCTGGGTGTCGGCCTTGATACAAGGGTTAGCAGATTCGATAATGGAAAACTTCATTGGTATGAACTGGATCTTCCACAAGTTATAAAGCTAAGAAGAAGGTTTTTTTCGGAAGCTGATAGGGTAAAATTTATATCAAGCTCTGTTACCGACTTGAAGTGGGCTGAGGAAATAAATTCAAAAGAAGCAAGTAATATATTGATTATAGCAGAAGGTCTTTTTATGTACTTGACTGAGGAGCAGATAAAAAGTGTTTTTGCTTATATAATTAAATGTTTTCCAAAGGCACATTTGTACTTTGATGTTGTTCACAGCTATTTTGTAGAGAAATCAATCAGTTCACATTTTGTTTGGGGGATTGATAAGGCTGAGCAAATAACAGAACTGGATAAAAGAATAAGACTGCTGGAACATTGGAGTATCGGTGATTTTAACAAAAATCGTCAGGGACTGCTGCTGAGGTTACTGAACATTTTACCGTCTACAAGAAACAGAAGCCAGATACTCCATGTATCATTTGAATAATTTAGATTACATGTAAAAATGCCTGAAAACAGTAATAACGACCGGATATCCAACTTATTAATCCGGCCGTTATACTGGTTTCGTGAAACAGTTTTGATTCATACTATCCAAAAACTAACCTCATCTTTCCACTACCTTTGATATGAACACCAAATTAAATTTCTGGTGGACTCATCTCCTTTCGGTAATATTTTTATAAGTATCATCAACCATCAATGATTGTATTATATATATACCTCTAAAAAATAACTCTAAACATTAAATCTAAATTTTTACAATAAATTTTTTTAATCGTTCATCGGTTCCCTTTTTGAACCTTTTGTCAACAACATGAATATTCTATATCAAGATGCGAAACGGGCGCAAAACAGCGCTTTAGCCATCTTGAGTCTATGAAGAAAGGATGATGAAAATGGGGATTGAACTTAATGCACTACACTGGGTTTATATGTTTTTCATAGTTGCGATCATTATTGTTATGTTATTCAGAAGAGATACAAGCCTGATATGCATCCTGGGTATATTCTGTCTGGGTTTGGCTGCAACAACGTCAATTTATCAATCGGTAATGGGCATTTTCAATAGTCTCATATACGCAATTAAAGAGCTGATGGGAACTATTTTGATAATTTCTGTTATTACAGCAATGAGTAAGGAACTAATGAGCTCCGGTATTAATGAAACGATGGTATCGCCTTTTACAAAGCTTATCAGGGGACCAAAACTGGCGTATTGGGTTATTGGTATACTGATGATGCTCATATCCTGGTTTTTCTGGCCTTCACCGGCTGTTGCCCTGCTGGGAGCAGTACTGCTGCCGGTTGCCTTGAAGGTTAAACTTCCTGCTATGGGGGTAGCTGTTGCAATGAACTTATTCGGACATGGAATTGCTTTATCAGGAGACTATGTAATTCAGGGCGCACCAAAGCTCACAGCTGACGGAGCCGGAATTCCTGTAGCGGATGTTATTCAGGCAAGTATCCCGCTTGTAATCGTTATGGGTATAGTAACAACAATAGCTGCCTTCTGGTTTTTAATGAGGGATATGAAGAAAAATGGATTGGGTGCGTCAACGTTGATTCAAAAGCAAAATGCTGTATCAAATGATGGACAAACGGATGTCCCCAATAATGGTGTAGAAGATGATAGAATCAACATAAAAAAGTTGTCACCTAAAATGAAGGTCTTTTTCGCAGTTCTAGTACCGGTATTATTTATCGCCGATATTGTAATAATGTTTACAGCAAAGCTTCAGGGAGGCGACGCCACTGCCTTGATAGGCGGAACTGCGTTATTTATACTAATACTTATTATCTCCTTTACATACAAAAAAAGGAGTCTTGAGAAAATTACCTCAAGATTTATTGAAGGGCTTCAGTTTGGAATTAAAGTTTTTGGTCCGGTCATACCTATTGCAGCTTTTTTTTATCTTGGTGACGCCGGATTTAACAGTATTTTCGGTGAACTTCTGCCAAAGGGCTCACATGGCCTTGTAAATGACTTGGGTGTAGCGCTTGCAAGCACTGTGCCTTTGAATTCAACAGTGGGTGCGGTTACATCTACTATTGTAGGGGCCATAACCGGTCTTGATGGCTCAGGTTTCTCCGGGATATCGCTTGTAGGCTCTATAGCTAAACTATTTTCTGTAGCAATAGGTTCCGGAATTACAACGCTTACTGCTCTCGGGCAGGTAGCTGCAATATGGGTTGGCGGAGGAACTCTTATCCCGTGGGCGGTTATCCCTGTTGCAGCTATATGCGGAGTAGATGCCTTTGAGCTTGCCAGGAGAAATATTAAACCTGTAGTTATAGGTCTGGCTGTTACAACAATAGTAGCTATTTTCCTGATTTAATATGGGTATGTAAAAAGAAAGCGGCACCTAAGTCGACCGCTTTCTTTTTAATCTGGTTTGAATTAACTTCAATACATCATCCAGTATCTTATCCTCTGTAACGTGTATCATCAGCCAGCGCCCACCACATGAAAAAGTACTGTTCTGATACAGAGCCTGAGTGTATTCACTACAGGAGGGTAATATCATTTCAGCTTCTTCGGTTTCTTTGCTGCCTATTACCACCAGAGCGATGAAGTAGCCCTCCATCGGGTAAAGGGTACAAAGAGATTTGCCGCTTTTTTTGTATTTTACGTTCCAGCCGGGTTGCATCGAGCATTTACTGTAGGAGAATTCCGGCTCGGTTTGATATGTGCTGGATAAAAAATAATTGATTGTCTTCCAGCGCGGGCGGTCTACGTAATCACCAATATCATCCAGCGAGGGGGGATTACTTTGATGGTAAAGCGTTTTCCAATCCATGAAATAGCACCTCCATATTACTATGTGTTGGTTGTTGTAGGTGGTAACATGTAACTTTACAAAGTTGGTAGTACCCATATCTCCATTGTGGTAGTATCAGGGCTATGTCCAGGATAACGTTCTGCTGCGAAGGGATTAACAATTAATTTGTGATTTGGCAGCCATGTCTCAAACAGATACCTGTGAGCTTTATACAACGCATCCATAACAAGATGTTCAAAATCCTCGGCCTCGAAAACACAGACAATATACTCACCAGCCGGTAGCTGCCATGAGGAAACTCCCTGCGACTGCTGCCCGTACACAGCTTCTGCACCTGCAAAGTAACGGTAATAACCTTCTTTTGTGCCGGGAAGTGTAACCCCGAGCTCGTCACCATCTGCTTTTAAAGCACTAATACTTGCTTTAAGCTCGTGGAAATCATCCCACATTTTTCCGAGATTGTCGACTCCTGTCCCGCCTCCTCCAGGTATTTGAGTGACAGGTTCTTCTATTGTCAGACCAAGAAAGGCTTGCGGCTCAGTAATTTTCATGCGTTTTATTTCGAGTACAATTCCGTCAACGATAAGCGGTACATTTTCATCGACCAGAACATAATTTAAAGATAGTTCAGGTCTCACAAAATTATTAAGTCGAACCGGATTTGACCGGTAATCCTCCGGGGTCATTCCGAAAGCATTTTTAAAAGCTCTAGTAAATGTTTCATGAGATGAGAAACCGAAGTCCAGGGCGATATCAAGAACTCTTTTGTTTTTTTCTATCAATGCCTCTGATGCTTTTGCAAGACGTCTTAGCTTGATATATTCGTTTACAGGCCTCTTAACCAATCTTCTGAAAAGTCTCTGGTAATAAAACTGGGACAGTGAGGCCAGCCTGGATAGGTTTTCAATTTGTATTTCTTCTGAAAGATGTTCCTCAATATAGTTCACAGTTATTTGTATTTGTTCCCATGCGTGCATATATCAGCACCTCCTTGCTAATAGGATAGCAGGTGTATGTTTCTTTATCTTGACCTCCAATGCCCTTTTCTCTTGTTTGACAATATCTGGACTTCAATTCTCACTAATTATACCATTAAAACCTTGTTACCAAGAAAATTTATCTGATGCTGCTGACTTCCGGCTCCTGGCTTTTAGCTACTTACTACTTGCTACTAACTACTGAGTCCTGGCTTGACTATGCAACTTTAAATATGCTAAAATAATTCCAATTGAATAAGACAGTTCGTAACCATCCTGTCTATAAACAAAACTACGGACCAGCTGTCGGAGGATGGCTTATTTTTGTTTATAGGGGCTTATGCCCTTTTTTTAATGTCAAAAAGGTACATGAAAAGACTAATTGTCGCATGCTAAAAAAGGTGACCAGGGCTCTTTTGCTTTTGGGGGCGTCCAGCGAAGCTGGAGCACACCTGAACTTTGTATTTATAAAGGAGATCAAATGCGTAATATCGGAATAACAACCACTGTACCGGTAGAAGTGTTGCTGGCAGCTGGGTACAGAGTTATTGACCTGAATAATATTTTCATATCAGACGAAGCATACGCGCAGGATATTGAAAGAGCTGAAAGGGATGGGTTCCCAAAAAGCTCCTGTGCATGGATCAAAGGACTATACGGTGCTTGCCTGCGCTATGAAATCGATGAGCTAGTAGGAGTGGTGGAAGGAGACTGCTCGAACACCAGGGCTCTGCTGGAAGTTCTAAAGAGTAAGGGTATTAAAACCTATGATTTTTCCTACCCCTCAAATCATTTACTGGAAAACGTGACTGCCGAAATTAATAAATTTATGGACATATTTGGAGTTTCCGAAAAACAGGCGGAAGCCGTCAGGAGGGATCTGAAGCAGATCCGGCAGTATGCCAAGAGAGTTGATGAACTTACATATGTTGATTCCAAAGCATCGGGCTTTGAAAATCATTTATACCAGGTTTCGTTAAGTGATTTTAATGGTAATGCACAACAGTATCTGAAAACACTTCAGGATAAAATTAACGAAATGGTCGGCAGAACACCAAGACCTCCGTCAATCCGTCTGGGATATATGGGAGTACCCCCAATGACTTGCGATTTATATGATTATGTAGAGGATTATGATGCCGGGATAATTTACAATGAAGTCCAGCGCGAATTTGCTTTTCCCAGGTCAACAGAAGCAGATAGTATTTACAGGCAGTACTATGACTATACATACCCATATGATCTTGACTTCAGACTCCGGGAAATACAAAGACAAATAAGAATCAGAAAGCTTGACGGCATAATTCATTATACTCAGGCATTCTGCCACAGAGCCATTGAAGATATTGTCGTAAAGCAAAAGCTGGATATACCGGTTCTGACCATTGAAGGAGACAAGTCCAAACGGCTTGACTCAAGAACAAAGCTGAGATTGGAGGCATTTCTTGATATGCTCTCCGATTTGAAAGGAGTACCTGATGAAAACTCTGGGGATTGATATGGGCAGCAGGGAAGTAAAAATTGCTGTCATGGAGGACGGAATCATATCAGAAATGAAGAAAATCAGTACAATGTCATTCTATAAGCAATATTGTACTTACAGTAATAGTAAGCTGGAAGTGGATATCGAACGGCTTGGGCTGGGTACTCCCGATAAAGCTGTTTCAACCGGTTATGGCCGGAATAATACCGATTTGAGTAGGTTTAAGGCAATAACCGAAATCAAGGCCCATGTTTATGGGGCAATGTACCAAACCGGCCTGAAGGATTTTACTCTTCTGGATATAGGCGGACAGGATGTAAAGGTGGTAAAGGTTGAGAAAGGGCTGGTAACCGACCTAGAGCTTAATGAGAAATGTGCTGCCTCCTGCGGAAGATACCTGGAAAATATGGCTTCTGTTCTGGAAGTATCACTAGAGGATTTATCACAACATTACGAGTCTCCAATACAACTGAATTCAACCTGTTCTGTTTTTTCGGAATCGGAGCTGATAGGTAAAATAGCTGAGGGTACAGAAATCAGGCAGCTTTGTGCAGGAGTAAATTATTCATTATATAAAAGGCTCAATCCGCTTTTGTCAAGATTCAAGGGCTGTAAACTTGTCCTTTCCGGCGGGGTGGCGAAAAACAGGGCGTTAAATATATACCTTCGCAAGGATTTTGATGAGCTTGTATGTATTGCCGAGCCTCAATTCAACGGTGCTGTGGGCTGCTGCAACTATGCAGGCATGGTTTATTAATATCATGGAGGATAATCAATTATGAAAACGGTAAGAAAAATAACCATCTCAGCAATAATAATAGCATTGTACGTTGTAATAATGTTTGTATCCCAGGGCTTTGCTTTTGGGCAGTACCAGATAAGAATAGCAACATCCCTGTATTCACTGAGCTATATATACCCCTTTCTCATTATTCCACTGGGATTGGCGAATTTCTTAAGCAACACCATTATGGGAGGACTGGGTCCACTGGATATGTTCGGCGGAATTATTGCTGGAATCATAACCTCCGGAGCAGTTTATCTTGTGCGGAGATTTAAATGGAACAGGTGGCTTATAGCGGTACCAATAGTTTTCGGACCCGGTCTTATAGTCCCGTTATGGCTTTCATACCTACTTCATATTCCATATGGGGTCCTGGCTTTTAGCTTATGCATAGGCCAGATTATACCGGCAGTTGTGGGAGTATTCATGGTCAGGATAATGGGCAAATATATAATCGGTGAATCCGACTCCCATTTTGGTAGATAGTGAGAAAAAACAAGTATAAATTATTTATTCCGTTGTCCTTTATGTAACATTATGGTAGAATTATCTAACTAAAAAATAAATGTAAATGTGTTACAGGGGGAATATGGATGATTAGTTTTAAAACAACTTATTTACCGGAAGATGTCGGATATAACAGCCAACGTCTGGAAGTGCTGAACCAGCATTTTCTAAAAATGATGGGGGCGAAGGAACTTCAGTCTGCAAATTACTGTCTTGCAAGAAACGGCAAGGTTTTTGCCAATAATGCTTTAGGTAAATTATCATATAAAGACGATGATTATCGGCTTGTTCAACCTGATACCGTTCAGAATATAGCATCTATAACAAAGCTTTTTTGTGCAACAGCTATCTTTCAACTGGTTGAGGATGGTAAAATGCGTCTGGATCAATTTGTAGGTGACTTTATAGACGAGTTTAAGGCTCCTCCTTTTAATAAAATCAATATTGCTCACTTGTTGACACATACCTCCGGGTTAATGGCGGACCCGGGATGTTTTGACAATAAGTATTTCGTATCCCCTTGGGACTTTATAGAACATATGAAGGGTGATAATTGGATTGAAGCAGCACTTTCATCAGGAATGAGAAAACAACCTGGTGAAGAATGGGCCTACTGCAGTTTCGGCTATATCATCCTTGGAGAGGTTATATCACGTGTAAGCGGTACCTTTGCAGACAGTTACATAATAGAAAATATAGTAAAACCTTGTGAAATGGATGACACTTTTTTCGATTTAACGGTTGAATCTGCTAAACGACATGCAGTAAGAAATGAGCGGATGGAAAAGCAGATTAACTCTGTTCTCGCCGGAGAAAAACTGGAGAATGGTATCTGGGATAAGATTCCAGGCACAGGAGGCAAATTGCATTCGACAGCTCTTGATCTTTGTAAATTTGGTACCATGTTGCTTAATAAAGGTACTTACAACGGGAAACGAATATTAAGCAGAAAAGCTGTAGAAAAAATGACAGCTTTACACACAACTGCCGATATCAAGGATTATTGCTGGGGTGCTGAAGGAGTATACCGACCCTATGGATTGGGACCGGATTTAAGGCATAACCTGTCTTCTCTGTATTCGGAGGGTACTTTTTTCCATGAGGGTGCCGGCGGCTGCTGCCTGTTGATAGACCCTGTAGAAAAGCTTGTTGCAGCATGGTTTATACCTTTTGTAAATGACGTTTGGTGTGCTCATTCCTTGTTTAATGCGGCGGCTATCATGTGGTCAGGCCTGGAATAGTTAATTACAGGATATTAATAAAAAAGGATGTGATAAATTGATAAGCGCGAAAACACCGTTCTCACCAGAGGAAGTAGGATACGACGGTAAAAGGCTAGATGTATTAAATGCACACTTTTTAAAGATGCTTGTGAATAATGAGATACAGGGCGCAGCTTATAGTTTGGCACTGGATGGCAAAGTATTCACCAATACAGCTTTAGGAAAATTATCATATAAGGAATCCGATGTCAGACCCTTGAAGCCCGACACAATATATAGAATTTTCTCAATAACCAAACTATTCTGCGCTGTTGCAATTTTTCAGCTTGTAGAGAACGGGAAAATACGGCTGGATCAAACAGCAGGCGAGTTCCTGGAGGAATTTAAAGCCCCTCCTTTTAATAAAATAAACATCGCGCAGCTATTGGCACATACTTCAGGGCTTGCTGCCGACCCTGGCTGTTTTGAAAATAAATATTATAAAGCTCCCTGGGACTTCATCGAAAATATCAGGGCTGCAAAGGATAAAAATTGGATTGAAGCTGGCCTGTCGGCGGGAATGAGGACAGAGCCAGATAAAGAGTGGTCTTACTGCAGCTTTGGCTACACCATTCTTGGTGAAATAATTGAAAGAGTTACAGGTGTGTTTTCACATGATTATATTATGGAGAATATAGTTAAACCCTGTGAAATGGACGATACAAGTTTTGAACCGGACCTGAATAAAGCTGAGAGATACATATTACACTTTCCACCGTTTGAAAAGTACCTTAATTCTCTTTTGTCCGGAGAGAAGAAGGAAAGTGATATCTGGGATAAAGTTCCTGCTACCTGGAATGGGCTGTATTCTACAACAGCTGATTTAGTCAGGTTTGGAACAATGCTTTTAAATAAAGGTACCTTTAATGGAAAAAGAATAATCGGAAGAAAAGCAGTTGAAAAAATGACCACGGTTTACACAACACCGGATATTATTGACTACTGCTGGAATAGCGGCGGAGTATACCATAGATTCGGGTTAGGCCCTGATCGGAAATATAATCTGGGGACTTTATATAGCCCGGAAACTTTTTTTCATGAGGGCTATGGAACCTGCTGCCTGACAATTGATCCGGCTGAAAAGCTGGTAGCTGTCTGGTTTGCACCTTTTGTCGGAGACAATTGGTATGCACATGCTATTAATAATGTATCAGCTATAATGTGGTCGGGGTTGAAATAATGGATTATATAAAAAGAAAGTTACAGATAATAAAAGCAGTAGCAATGGTAACTTACAAGGAATGGAGCGCCTACCGTACCCACTCTATGGTTTCCATCTTTGTAGGTCCGGTTTATTTCATAGTGCAATATTTTATTTGGAAGGCGGTATATTCGGGAAATAATGTCATAAACGGCATGGAGCTTCCCCAAATACTGACTTATTTTGGTGTAACTGCGCTGATCGGTTACTTGACTATGGATTTTGCAGACTGGAATCTGCAAATGCTGGTAAGAACGGGAAAGTTTCTGACATTTGCCCTTCGGCCAATGCATCATAGGTTTTTTGCGCTGTCACAAAAAATTGGACACCGAATTTTAGGCTTTCTCTTTGAATTTATTCCCTGCCTTTTGATATTTGTGTTCATATTTAAGGTTAATATGATGCCGGTAAGCATTGGGTGGACAATTCTTTCAATTGGACTTGCCTTCATGATGAACTTTTATCTGAATTACATAATTGGACTGACAGCCTTTTGGCTTGTTCAGACTACAAGTATACGGAGCGTATTTCAGCTCCTGCAGGCTATTTTTTCAGGAGGACTTATTCCTCTTGTTTTCTTCCCGGAGGCTTTACAGAAACTGCTGTTCTTTTTGCCTTTTCAGTATATTTCATATGTTCCTACCATGGTTTTTACAGGCAAATATTCACTGGCTGGGATTACAATGAGTATACCTCAGATAGTGGGAATACAGGCCGTGGCAGTATTGCTGACTGCGTTAACAAGTGAAATTATATACAAAGCTTCGATGAAAAGATTTACAGGAGTAGGTGCATAACTTGATATCAGCTTTATATGTATTTGTGTATTCAAGTTTAGAAAAAAGCACCGGGCGTCTTTTTATTACAATTTGTCGCTGCGTGGCAGCGGAATGGAGTTATGATGAAAGCTAATTATGTGGGAATTTACAAGGAGTGCATAAGAGTATCCTTTGCAACTGCCACCACTTACAGGTTCAATTTTATTTTAAGCACAATTATTATGTTAATAAGTAATATACTTTTCCCATTGGTTACCATTCTTATTTACGGTTCGGGTGCCAGCTTCCCTGAGTGGTCCTTTTATGAGGTTCTGCTTATTCAAGCTGTATTCACTTTATCAGCCGGAATTTCAAATGTGTTATTTAATGGTGTGTTATGGGCAACCATGCGCTACATAATTGACGGAAGTCTGGAAATAGTTCTGATTAAGCCGGTTGACTGTCTGTTCTTTTTGATTGCATCAACCTTTGAACTTGATAGTATCGGCCTTGTTGCCGGTGGAGGTATTATGTTTGGTATTGCGGCTGCAAACATTGGGTCCATATCATTATCTATGTGGCTTCAGTTTTTATTGCTGTTTATTTCGGGACTATTGGTAATGATGGGAATGTCACTTATTATGGCTGCTACTTCCTTTAAATGGGTGGGGAATTCCAGAATACCAGAGATATTTGAGAGTATAAAGTCCTTTGGGAAATATCCTCAAAGTATATTAAACAAGGCTGTTGCAAATTTTTCTGCATTTATTATTCCAGTGGCAATGGTCGGATGTTTCCCAGCAGCCGCATTACTTGGCAGAGCAGATTTCTTAATGTTTGTCGCAATAATACCATGTGTTTTATTTGCACTGCTGGGAATATTTTTGTACAAACACATGATACACCTGTATGAAGGGGTTGGAGGTTAGCTCTCCTTTATTCGCCTTATAGCGGTAAAGGATATAAATTTTATGATACATTTTGAGGCCGCTATTACGGCTCATGGAGGTTAGTTTGAAAGACTTCGCTAAGCTCGTCTTCCAAACTAACCTATGAATTTATGGCCGCGCGATATATTCAAAGTATCTATAATGCTTGATTAAATCAATGGTTTAAAAATACTTTGGAAAATGCGCAAAGCAAATACTTTGAAAATGCGCAAAGCAAATACTTTGAAAACGCGCATGGCCAATTAACCTCCTTTATTCGCCTTATAGCGGTAAAGGATATAGATTTTATGATACATTTTGAGGCCGCTATTACGGCTCATGGAGGTTAATAACTTGAACATTATAACTGTGAAAAATTTGAATAAGACCTACGAGACATATAAACGGGGCAGTAAGTTTTCTGAGACGGTAAAAAGCTTCTTTAAAAGAGAAAAGGTTGTAATTAATGCTGTTAAGGATGTTTCCTTTACTGTGGGAGAAGGGGAAATTGCAGGAATACTTGGCCCTAACGGTGCAGGAAAATCAACTACAATAAAAATGCTAACAGGAACGCTTTTTCCTTCGGTCGGAGAAATCAACGTAATGGGCTTTACTCCCCATAAGGAAAGATCCACTTATGTACGTAATATCGGTGCTGTGTTCGGACAGAAATCCCAGCTTATTTGGGATATCCCTCCATTGGACAGCTTTAACATGAACAAGGCTATCTATTCAATATCGGACAGGGATTTCAAAAATACTCTTAATAATCTTACCGGCTTGTTTGAGGTTGAAGATATAGTATCAAAGCCTACAAGAGTACTATCCCTGGGTGAGAGGATGAAGTGTGAATTTATCATGGCTATGCTTCACAAGCCAAAAATTGTTTTTCTGGACGAACCTACCATAGGTCTGGATGTTATTGCAAAACAACGTATAAGAGCCTTTATAAAGGAGATGAATGCCCAGGGAACTACCTTTATTCTTACTACCCATGACCTTGAAGATGTTGAGCAGCTGGCTCAGAAGGTTGTTATTATAAATCATGGGCAAAAGGTGTTTGATGATTCACTTCAAAATCTTCAGCTTGCTCTGGGTTCAAAGAAAATCATACATTTAGTGCTAACAAGGCCCCTGCCAGAAATAAAAATTGATGGTGCTCAGATTGTTGAAAAGAAATCAGATTATGAGTATACTCTTGAAGTGGATTTGGGCAACAGTTCCATTAATGCCTTTATAAGATATCTAACAGATCAGTGTGAGTTCTCGGATATTTCAATTAAGGAGCTTCCCATGGAAAAAATCATAACCCAGATTTACGAGGGACATGGTGTAGCCAATTTATAATTAGTTATAGCCCTCAAATTATTAAGGAGTAGGGATTTCAGAAAAAATCTCTGCTCCTTTTCTACGTTTTAAGATACTTAAAAGTTACTTGTTATAGCATGTGAATATCGGCAAAGTATTAACTTCAAACTGTAAAATCTTGCTCGGTTGACATAATGTCTGCTTGTTGTTAACATAAAATAAATAATTTAATAATGTTACATAGAAGGGTTAAGGTTTATGAAGTTTTTTAGGAAATTCCGTTTGTTTACATATCTTCTGATTATTACAGTTATATCTGTTAGTTTATTAGGTTCTAGCTCATATGGAGCAGAGGGGAATAAAATACAAAAGCTTTATGCAGGAAAGACGACAACTAACGCTTATAGCACTGCCGGTCTTCTGGCATTAAAAGCATATACAGCTTTCGTAAAAGGAGTTGATGGGACCGGTGATACTCCTTCTGCACCTAATGAAGCGGGTTCCGGGACCGACCCGGCTAAAATGGTAGTCGGGTATTATGCAGCATGGGCGGCGTATTCCGGTTTTACTCCAGATGAATTGGATTCCGGAAAACTAACCCACATAAATTATGCCTTTGCTAATATTGGCAGTGATTTGAAGATAACTCTCGGCTTTCCCGATATTGATCCATCAAACATAAATAAATTGAATGCTTTGAAGAAAAAAAATTCCAATCTGAAAACATTAATTTCCGTAGGTGGCTGGTCCTGGTCCGGAAGGTTCTCCGATGCAGCTCTTACTGATGCTTCAAGAACTGCTTTTGCTGACAGCAGCGTAGATTTTATTGTTAAATACGGGTTTGATGGCATAGATATCGACTGGGAATATCCGGTGACTGGTGGTTTGTCCACAAATGTAAAGAGACCTCAGGATAAACACAACTTTACCTTACTCATGAAAAAGCTTAGAGAAAAGTTGAATGCACGAGGCCTGATTGATGGGAAACAATATTTATTGACAATAGCCGGTGGTGCAGGTGACTGGTATATTAACAATACTGAGCTTGGGATAGTTCATCAGTATTTGGATTATGCAAATGTTATGACCTACGATATTCACGGAAACTGGGATAGTTTTACCGATTTTAATGCCCCCCTATACAATAATACAGATACCTCACCTCAGCAAAAGTGGAGTGTAGACTCAGCGGTTAATAGCTGGTTAAAAGCGGGAGTACCTGCACAGAAGCTTGTGATGGGTGTGCCATTTTATGGCTACAGGTATACAACGGTAACCAATGCCAAGAATGGCTTGTATCAGACTTATTCCGGAGGGTCATCGATTAGCTACGCCAATATTGCAACAAACTATTTGAATACTCCAGGTTATACAAGATACTTCCATAAGCAGTCAATGGTACCTTGGCTGTTCAATGGTTCAACTTTTATTAGTTATGAGGATGAGCAGTCAATTGGATTAAAAGCACAGTATATAAATGATAAAAATCTCGGTGGCGCAGCTATATGGGAACTGAGCCAGGACCCCAACAAGGTTCTGCTGAATGCTCTTTACAGCGGAATAAGGTAACACCAATATTATTGACATAAAAGTAAAAGTAGTTTTAACATGATGAAATGCAGGCAGACAATATTTTAGTGCTGTCAGTAAAAATATATTTATAATTTAATTTATCATTTAATTTACTATATGTACGCGAGTACAAGTAACTTCAATGTGGAAGCATGGTAGAAAAGTGGTAAAGGAAAATAAGCTATAGTTATTTTTCTTTACCACTTTTCGTGTGCAACACAATGAAGTTATTTAGTACGGGAGTACATATATAAATAACGATAAATCAAATTACTCAAAAAAACTATCTAACAGCTAAAATATTATTTGACAAGTGAATACTTCGGATGTAGAATAAAAATATACTTCGAGCAAAGAACTATTTAAAAGGAGTGTTAACAATTTCAATCGAAGACTTTGACTTTGAAACATTAATATTCGACTATATAGATGAGTTTAAATTCCTGCTTTTCCCGGATCAGTGGAGTTCGGCTTTTATGGAGTATTCTAAAAACGAGATATTGGTGCTCCTTTATCTCTATAAAAGGAAAACGGCCAACATGACCGAACTGTCGGAGTATATTTGTGCACCTTTAAATACTTCCACCGGAGTAATCAGCAGGCTTGAGAAAAAGAATATGGTTCAGAGAATAAGAGGAAACGAAGACAGAAGAGTAGTAAACATTGTATTAACCCCAGCTGCCGAAGCTTTTATTGAAGAGGAAAAGAAGCTGCTTTCCTTTTATCTCAATGAGATATATAAAGCTCTTACAGAAGAAGAGAAGGTAGTTGGAATGAACATTATCAGTAAGATAATAAATACTCTGAAAAAGGGAAGATCTGGAGAAAACCACAGCGGAGATACAGTTAAAAGAGTAAAGAGGATTAATATTGAGTGATTAAGCCGAGCACATAAAATGTGTAAGAAAAAGAAAAATACTTTACATTAAATTTTAAGTGATATTTTTTTACATAAATACTTCGGATAAAGAACTATTCATGAAGAGAAATTAATTAGTACAATTTTTATTAATCAAAGTACATTGAAGATGGAGGATATTATGAGTAGAATAATTATTTTTACAGGAAAAGGCGGTGTAGGTAAGACCAGTACTGCTGCGGCTCATGCCGTCAAGGCAGCAAGAGATGGCCAACGAACTCTTATAGTAAGCACGGATATGGCTCACAATTTGAGTGACCTGTTTATGAAGGAGCTGAAGGAGGAACCTACAGAAATCATTGATAATCTGGATGGCCTTGAGATTGATTCAAATTATGAAATGGAAAGGTACTATGGAACAATATCAAAAACCTTTAAGAGAATGCTCACCTTTGAAAATCAAAAGGATAGTGAGGTTTTTGATGATATAGTAGTTTTTCCAGGCATCGAAGAACTGTTTTCATTATTGAAGATTCGTGAGCTTTTCGATTCGGGCAAATACGAACTGATAGTAGTCGATTGTGCTCCAACGGGTGAAACACTGTCGTTACTTAAGTTTCCAGAACTGTTTTCCTGGTATATGGAGAAACTTTTTCCCATCGGAAAGGTAGCAATGAAAGTATTAAGACCCATATCTAAAGCGGCATTTAAACTTGAGATGCCGGATGACCGGGCAATGAACGACATCGAGAAGCTATATATAAAGCTTGGAAATCTTCAAACGTTATTAAAGGATAGGGATATTTGCAGTATCAGGCTTGTTACAATACCGGAAAAAATGGTAGTGGAAGAAACAAAAAGAAGCTATATGTATCTAAATCTCTATAATTTTAATGTTGACGGTCTTTATATAAACAGAATAATTCCGGAAGATGTTAACAACAGTTTTTTTGACCAATGGAAGGAGATTCAAAAACATTATCGTGAAGAAATAGAAGCAGTATTTACTAACGTACCAATATTCAAAATTAAATGGTATGAGGCAGATATAAACGGAGTTGAGGGACTGGAAAGAGTAGCTGCCGATTCTCTCACCGATAATAATATTTTAAAGGTATTAAAAACTACTGTTAACGAAACCTTCAATAAGACTGACAAAGGCTACCGACTTGACATATTCACACCATTGGCAGAGAAAAGCGCTTTTGATCTCTATGAATCGGGCACAGACATAATTGTTAAAATAGGAAACTTCAAGAGGAATATTCCTATACCGAATACTCTAAGGAGATATCAAATGGCATCAGCCAAGCTGCATGAGGGAATATTGAGTATTTATTTTGAAGGCTAGGAGGAATAGCGTGAAAAAAGAATTTAGTAAGTCATCGTGCATTTCACGCAGCGAAAAGCCATTACATGTCTTTTCATTACTATTGTGTTGTACGCACCATGTGCGTATCAAAGCCACTTGCAGTGGCTGGGGAGATAATATGAATAAAGAATTTATAAAAAAGATGATAAAGTCTGAAATCCTTAGATATCAGGCAATTAAAGAAATTTTACCCGATAATGTTAAGGATGGGATCGATTCCTTTGAAAAGGACGTCGGCAAATTATTAAAGGACATTGCTCTTGAACTTGTTACCGAAAATTTAATAGGACAGGATAACTCAATTCAATCAGCATCAAATAAAACCTACAAATCGGAAGAGAAAAAGTCAGTGAAACGGGTTCAGGTGGACTTTAACTGAACATTATAAAATTAGATCAATTATTCAAAGGGAGATGTTTTTTATGAGAATAATACTATATACAGGAAAAGGCGGTGTGGGTAAAACCAGCATTGCAGCAGCAACTGCCTGTAAAATTTCTGCTGAGGGTAAAAAGGTACTTATAGTTAGTACCGATATGGCGCACAGTTTGAGTGACTCCTTAGATATAAAGCTTTCAAACGAACCGGTTGAAATAGATAATAATCTTTTTGCAATGGAAATTGACTCAGTACTGGAAAATGAAAAAGCCTGGGGAAATATAAAGGGTTATATTGAAAAGCTTATGGTGCTGAAGGCCGAAAAGACCATTGAAAGTGAAGAACTATTAGTTTTTCCTGGGTTCGATGAATTAATGTCTTTACTAAGGATTAAGGATATTTACGATGAGGGCATATATGATGTGGTGATAGTAGATTGTGCTCCCACCGGAGAAACAATGTCACTGCTGAAGTTCCCGGATTTATTCAAGTGGTGGATGGAAAAGCTTTTTCCTATTAAAAGAAAAGGTGCAAAGCTGGTAAGACCAATAGTTCAGGCAACAGTTAAAATACCTGTACCATCTGATGAAACCTTTGATGATATTGAAAAGTTATATCAAAAAATTGACCAGTTGCATCAGCTTCTCCAGAATAAGGAGATAGTAAGTATCAGAATTGTTACTACGCCTGAAAAAATCGTGATTAGAGAGGCTAAGAGGAGCTTCTCCTATCTTCATCTTTTTGACTATAATGTTGATGGTGTAATAATAAACAGAATTTTTTCGGAAGCCTCCTTAAGCGGATATTTTGAGAAATGGGCCGAAATCCAGAAAGATAGTATACAGGACATTGCAGACAGTTTTAAAGGTATCTCGATCTTCAAACTTGAGCTTTTAAGTCATGAACTCAGAAAGCTTGAAGTTTTAAGGGAAATTGGCAGCAGGCTTTACCAAAATGAAAGTCCGGAAAATATTCTTTTCAAGGATAAGATATTTTTGGTGGAAAAAAATCAGGACGGCTACATCCTTCGAATAAATATGCCTTTTGTTGATAAGAGGGAGTTAAAGCTTTCACAAAAAGGCGATGAAATAACCATATCGATAAAAAATGAAAGGCGATGCATGGTAATTCCCGCAAAGCTTCAGTCTTTAGAAATTGTTGGTGCAAAATATGAGGACGGTAGCCTGAATATTAACTTCGCGTAGTTTCAGTCCATAAACCTGTAGTTTGCTCCTTAAAGAGTCTCGATAATAATGCTTTGTACGTTGCTTTATTAAGAAGTATTCAGACAGAAAGTCTCTCCAATCAGTATAATAAAATGATTACCAATGAAGTTATTATTTATTGTATTGGAGTAAAATATGGACAAATGGTTTAAAATTGATAATGCTGGGAAGCTTTTCAGATCAGTGTCTAAAGAATCAAATACCTCCATTTTCAGAGTTTCAATCATTTTAAATGAACCTGTTCATGCAGAGGTACTGCAAAATGCGCTGGATATTGTTCTTAAAAGGTTTCCTACCTTGTCGGTTAAATTGCAAAAGGGTGTTTTCTGGGATTACCTCGTTCATAATGATCAAAAGTTATTGGTTCAAAGAGAAGAAAGATATCCTTGTTATCCATTACAAGCTAATGAGAACAACGGTTATCTTTTAAGGGTTATATATTTTAATAATCGAATTTCGACCGAAATATTTCATTCTTTGACCGATGGTTCCGGAGCAGTAGAGTTTCTCAAAACACTTGTTTACCAGTATTTATGTCTTGAGGGTAAGGACGTAGAGAACGACGGCTTGATTTTGCATCCGGATGATTTGCCAAATAAATATGAAATGGAAGATAGTTTTGATAAGTACTATCAAGCCATCTCCACAAAAAGAGTCACTGAGACCGAAGCTTTTCATATTGAAGGTACACCATTGGAGCCCTTTGGAAATAATGTTACACATGGCGTAATGTCAGCATCACAGTTGAACTCCATTGCTAAGAAGAAGAATTCAACCATAACAGAATATTTGACTTCGGTCTTAATATATTCAATTTATACTGAGAACATGAAGTATGGCATTTATAATAAGCCCATAAGAGTAACAGTACCTGTCAACCTGCGAAAAATTTTTCCTTCCAGAACACTTAGAAATTTTTTTACTGTAGTTAACGTTGGTGTGAACCCTTCTGAGAGCCTTAGCTTTGAGTCAATACTGTCCGAGATATCCTTGCAATTAAAGAAAAAGCTGGATAAGGATAATTTGAAAGGTATCATGGCCAGCAATATTAAGCTGGAAAAAATACTGGTCACCAGATTTATTCCGGTTTTCTTAAAAAATATTGCCATACGCTATGGCTTTGAGAATTTTGGCGAAAATGCTAAAACAATTACTCTCTCAAACCTTGGAAATATAAGCTTGCCCGACTCAATGAGAAAGCATGTGAAACAAACAGAGGCTGTAATTTATCCCACGGATAAAAGTCCTATTAATTGCGGAGTTTGTTCGGTTAATGACAATCTGACGGTAACCTTTTCAAGAACCATATTCGAAGCAAATATTATCAGAAGTTTTTTTAGTTTTCTGGCACTGAATAGCGGTTTAGAAATAAAAGTTTATACAAATAGCTGGGGTAAAAACAAATGAATAAATGTAAACAATGTGAAGTTTTTATTGATGATAATGTAAATAAATGTCCTCTTTGCAGCAGAACTATTGGAGATGCTGCTTGTGAAATACAAAATCGATGGTACCCGGTTTACAGCATGACTGATATGCCTCCACAAGTTAACTTGGCAAAAAAAGTGTTTTCCTTCATATCAATTACAATCATTAGTATTTGTATATTGATAAACATGCTTTCAGGAATAGCAAATCCCTGGTCTCTTTATGTAGCCGGCCCAATAATTTACCTGCAGCTCCTTATAAACAATACAATTCTTTCAAAAATGTCTGCAGGCTCTAAAATACTTTTACAAATATTGGGAGTATCTGGCCTTTTGGTTATGATTGACCTGCTTTCAGGCTTTCACAGGTGGTCAGTAAGTATAGTTATGCCATTGTTAATAATTGTCGGAACATTTTTGATAACGGTAATTGTCTTAAAGAAGCAGATGTTATGGAATGAGTATGTAGGTTACATAATTACAATGATATTTTTAGGTTTTTTACCGGTTTTACTCTACTTGTCTGGTGTGGCAAACCAACTATGGGCAAGTGCGGGTTCGGCATTATACTCTTTTTTGACTCTTATAGGTATGTTGTTTTTTGCTAATAAAAAATTTAAAAACGAGATGACCCGAAGATTTCATTTCTGATTTTTATTGCATGGTAAGCTGAATTTTTTTCTGACTACACAAATTAATTTTGGACAAAATATTATAGAATACAATGATTTTAGTAGTTTAAGGGAGGGATTGGTATTCATATAATAGGCAGATTCCTTGACCCCGGTCAGGTTGGTGGTCTTGTTGATACTTTGAGAAATAGCGGTATTCAGAGAAGAGATATGATCATCAGCGCCATGGATGAAGAAAAATTCCAAAGCATGAGAAATGATGTAGCAGATAATCGTGCCAGTGCTGTGGTTAAAACCGATCAGGATAATCCGGGCCAATTGGAAGCTTTTGTTGAAAGCGTCAACGATTTGAATGATTTTCATGAAGACGCAGGCATAGTTGTATATGTAAGGGCCGCTAAACATAAAGCACAGGAAGTTAAATCAGTAATGGAACAATCCGGAGCAGTTGAAATCAAAATACACGAAATCTAATTTACTAAAGGAGAGATGACTAATGAACAAACCAAAGCCAGACGACAGAAGTAACAATGTTGAAAGAATTCAGCATAACATAAACCACACAATAAGAAATATGGAAGCCGCAGAAGATATGCTTGCAAAAGTAGACGATCCTACACAGAGAAGAGAGCTTGAAGAAAAGAATGAAAGAAGAAGAGATGCCCTTCAGGGAATGCGTGAAGAAATAAGGGATGAAGCATTGGATAGAAAAGAGAGATAATTACTATTTGATCACCCTCGACAATAAAAAGTCGGGGGTTTTTATATTGAAAAAAACTTTTTATTTGCTTGTAATTGCCAGTTTACTGGTTTAATATACTTATACAGGATTAATAATCAAATATTTACAATCAAATATTTACAATCAATAATTGTACGTAAGAGTATTAGATTATTAAAATAATCCAAGTGGAGGGTTAAAGTGAAAAAACTTGTTATTATTCTCATCTTTACTTGTTTCATTGTATTTCAAACAGGTTGTTCAACTACAGAAGAAAGTGAAAATAACTCGTCTGTTGCAGCTTCAGGCTTTACTAACATTGCTGCCAACACTGATGATAACACTGCTGCTAACACATCTACTAACACTGCTGCCAACACTTCCGCCAGTACCAAGTCTGTACAATGGCCTACTGAAAAGTGGAGTACTGCAACCCCTGAGAGTCAAGGGTTGAATGAACAGCAGCTCGTAAATACAGATAAAACAATAATCGAAAACTATCCTAACGTTTACAGCCTCCTTATTATTAAAAATGGATATATGGTTTATGAAAAATATTATAACGGTGCGAAGGAAACCAGCTATAACCCTGTTTTCTCGGTTACCAAAAGCGTATTGTCTGCACTGACGGGAATCGCAGTAAGGGAAAAACTTATACAAAGTACCCAGCAGAAAGTATCAGAACTTATTCCGAAATATTTTAATAAAATTGATAGTCCCAAAAAGAAGGATATTACTATAGAAAACGTATTGACAATGACCGGAGGGCTTGAGTCAATAGATAAGAACTATTATGGCTTTTTCGCGAGCCGTGATTGGCTTCAATACTCTCTGGAAAGACCTCTTACAGACGAGATCGGCAGCAAATTTGTATATAATACAGGTTTAACTCAGATGCTTTCAGCAGTAATTTCCGAGAAATCCGGAATGAATACCGAGGCCTTTGCAGAAAAATATCTGTTTGAGCCTCTTAACATAAAAGTGAAGAGATGGGATACTGATCCGGCCGGCAGTTATGGGGGAGGAACAGGTTTATACCTCACAGCCAGAGATATGGCAAAATTCGGTATGCTTTACTTGAACAACGGCAGATGGGAAAATAAACAAATAATTCCTGAAGATTGGGTAAAGGCTTCCTCTACCAAGCAAGTCGGGCTGGATAATAATCAGGATTATGGCTATCTATTTTGGATAAAAAATATGACCAGCAAAACTACAGACAAGTCCTATTATACTTATCGCGCCGATGGAGCAGGAGGGCAAAAAATTGTAATAATTCCCGAACTGGATATGGTGGTTGTTGTAACTGCTGATGAACATAGATCATCCTTACAGGGTGCCTCCGACACACAAACCCTAATTGAGGAGTATGTTATACCCGCAGTAAAATAGCCGGATAAAAGGATATTTCTGGTAAAAGAAAGGAAAAGGCGGTTGTAGGCAGTTTCCTTTCTTTTTACATCCGGAAAAGTCATATTATCCGATAAACCTTACCAGCTCCTGATTAAATTTATCCTGTTCCTCGTAGAAAAGAGAGTGGCCGCTGTTTTCAAACGGAATCAAGACAGAATTTTTGATGCCCTGGTGCATTGCGTCCGCAAGGGGATACAAACAAACTTTGTCATAAATTCCGTGCATTATTAAAGTAGGAACCTTTATTTTCCCCAGATCACCAAAAAGACTCTCGTCTCTGAAAGTTATTGCACATGCTGCAGTTGCGGACCCAGAGGCTTCAAAGCTCAGTTGGAAAAACCAGTCTGACTGAGGCTGGGTGATGGGTTTTGTAAAGAACATGGGAGCAGTATCTCTCAACATTTGAGGCCTGTCTCTGAGAGAACTCTCAACTATTTGTGTAATATTCTCTTTTGGATGGCCATATGGAAAGCCAGGCCTCTGTGTGAGACTTGGTGCGGCGGCGCCAAAAAGAGCAAGTTTTGTGACTCCATAGCCGTTGTAACGTGACATGTAACGGATAGCAGCAGCGCCGCCCATGGAATGGCCACCCAACACAAAGTTCTTCAGGTTCAGTGCGTTGACAACTCCCCTTATATCGTCAGCAATCCGGTTATATGTATAACCGGAATAAGGCTTACTGGAGTTTCCAAAGCCTCTGGTGTCCATTCCGATACATCTGAAGCCCATGGCAGGGAGCTTGTTGAACTGATACTCATAAGCTCGGTGGTTTAAAGGCCAGCCGTGAATAAAAAGTATGGTCTTTCTGCCATTCGGATTAATGTCGTGGACAAAAATTTTTACATCCGGTTCGGTTCTAATATAATACTCCAAAAGAACAGCTCCTTTGTATAGATATTTAATATATCATATTCCTCAACAAAAAATTTGGTGTGTTATAAATCAGCTTCAATATGTAAAAAATATGCTTAGAATAATTATTTTTTATAAGAAAATAACTTTAAACTGTTCAATTTCCAATATTTATGATAAATTATTAAAAGGCGACAATTTCTTACTAGGGAAGTCAAAGTTGTTAATTTTTATTAACAATAAAACTACAGTTACAGACATTTAGAGGATATTACTATGGAAACTCGTAGAAACTGGTTTACATATATATATTTAACAATTTTCGGAATATGTTTATGCTTCAGTTTGTTCAGTGGAATTTTAAGTATCGGGGTTTCCACAAAATACACTTTTTTATGGTATGGTGGAATTCTCTTAGTGATGGGAGGCTTGTGGCTTGTATTAAACACACTGGCTATTTTGGCTTCGCATTATAATTTATACAGATTTTCGCCAAAGAATTCAAAAAAGTTAACGGCTGTAGAGGCCATATTAATTACTATTGTAGTAATATCAGCGGTAGTAGTTCGTTTATGGATAATACGCAATTTACCTGTCCAACCTGAATCTGATTTTCAAACGTACTACAAGATTGCGGAACTACTGGCGGACGGCACTCTTTTAAGGGATGGTGCCGGGTACTGTGATTATATATCTCAGTTTCCGCACGTAATTGGTTATCCATATATTCTATCAAAAATTTTCATAGTTTTTGGCCCATCAGTAAAAGCCGGACTTTATCTGAATTTAACTGCAAGTGTACTCAGCATAATATTTGTAAACAGAATAGGACGCCTTATATATGGCAGGGCAGGTGGATTTTTTGCCATGCTTCTTGTAGCTTTTTGGCCCTCCCAGATTCTATATATTAATCAAATGGCTTCAGAGCCTGTATTTATGTGTTTAACGCTCCTTTGCATCTGGATTATTGCTTACCTGTTTAAAATACCTCCTTCTGTTAAAGCTACAAAAATATTGATTTTATATGTGATTTTAGGTACACTTTTGGCTATGGCAGGTGCAGTACGGCCGGTGGCCATCATCCTATTAGTAGCTATGATAATTTGTACCATAACCTATAAGGCAAAAGCTTCAGACATGTCCCGGGCGGGATTGATTAAAAGCTTGATATCAAGGGGTTGGATCGGGGCAGTAGTAATAATTGTCAGCTATCTGGTATGTTCGTTAATAATCAGTGGTGCAACTGCGAGGACCATAGACAGAGAACTTCCCGGCAGTACAGTATCCTTCGGATATAATCTGATGGTTGGCCTGAATCTGGAATCAAAAGGTACATGGAATGAAGAAGATTCCAAATTTCTGAACGATAGATTTATGGAGACAGGCTCGGCACAGGAGGCTCATAAAGCCTCCAGAAATGAAGCTGTAAAAAGGTTAGCAAAAGATCCTTTGGGCATTGCCAATCTGGTGTTTCAGAAGTATACCCTGCTCTGGTGGAACGATGATTATGGAGCTTACTGGAATCTTTTGTTCATGGAAAAACAAGGCAACCTGACAGATTATAAAAGAGATTTAATAAATGATATAACCGTCTGGAACAATGTCTATTACATCATATGTGTATATCTTTCACTGGTATCGGGGATTTTCCTGTGGTTCAGGAAGAATGTAAGAACGGAACATGTATTGATATTGTATTTTGTCGGTACTGCGTTACTGCATATGATACTGGAAAGTCAGGGTAGATATCATTATAATATACTTCCTGTGTTTGCACTGCTCGCTGTATCAGGTTTAACAGAAATTTTCAGATATTATCAAAATCACCTGGCCCACAATCAAAGTCAGAATACAGATGTGTTAGCGGGCAAAGAGCAGGAAACAAAGCACAAAATTCCTTCTGAAAAGGATAGGAATATAAATAATACTTCAAATAACAGCTTTGATATGCTTGAAGCAATCAGAAAGGGACATGTTACCGTAACGGTTACCGAAGCATATTTGGAGGATAAGGACAATAAAACTAAAAAGACATAAAAGATTGCTGTTATATTTTCACGCAGCAAAAAGCCACTACGTGTCTTTTCATGACTATTTGTGTATGCGCTATGCGCATCTTTGGAGGTAGTATGGGTTCTTTAAAGAAAATGGAGAGAATAGTCAAAATATTATTATTAGTTATGTTGGCAGTGTCATTATGTCTAATTACAGCATGGCTGCTTTCTAAAAGTAAAACAAATGAAATCGGGGACACTAACACAGCAGGGGAGAAAACTCAGACATCTGCAGATACACAACTTGCAAATAGGATGGACCTGCTTCCGGAGAACTGTACCCTGAATAATGATTTATCTAATCTGTCCTTTTCGAGAGAAAACGGAGAAAAATTAACTTTATCCGAACTAAAGGGAAAAACAATTATAATGAGCTTCTGGGCAAGCTGGTGCCCTTATTGCAACAAGGAACTGGAACAATTTGAAGTGATAGAAAAAATCCTTTCTGAATATCCGGGAGTTGAGTTCCTTCTAGTAAATAAACTGGATAATAACAAGGAAACCAGAGCTTCAGCTTTGGAGTACTTAAAAAATAAAAAAATACCCTTTGTTAATGTTTTTGATGAAAATCTGACAGTATACAGGCAACTGGGACTTAAGGTTATTCCTACAACTTTTGTAATTGATAAACAAGGTATCCTTAGAGCATGGCATGCGGGCAAGGAGTTACCTCTTAAAGGACTGAAGTCTATGATTGATTATGGTATTGCCGGAGGAGCTTCCGGAACTTTAAAGTTTATCGAAAATGAATTGACAAATGCTGATGGAGGAATAAAGACCAACTATATAACCGAAGAGGCATCAAATCTAGAAAATACAGATGTTTTGAGCGAGTCACAGGGGCTTATTCTGGAATATGCCATCAATTCATCAAATAGAAGCTTATTTGAAAAAAGCATTAGTTATATAAATAAAGTAATGAGGAAGGACCCTTTGGCCTCTTGGGTAGTTAACGAAAAGGGACCAGCCAGAGTCAATTCATCTGTAGATGATCTTCGGATTTTCAGAACACTTTATAATGCAGATAAATTATGGGGAGGATATACCGATACCTTGAAAAACTATGAAAATGCTCTGTATCGGTATAATACCCAGAATAATAAACTCATAAACTCCTATGATTTCAAGTACCGAAAGAAGTCTCAGAACTTAAAACTGTGCTTTGCTGACTTTGAAGCTATGGAAATGCTTGCAGAAATAGACCCCCGGTGGAATGAGGTCAACCGGAACAGTCTCTTAATTGTAAATGATGGTTATTTAGGAGACGAATTCCCAATGTACCATACCGAATATGATTACAGGAAGAAAAGCTATAAAAATGAAAATTTAAATATGGCAGAGGGGATGGTTACCCTTTTGCACCTCTCAAAAATAGGACAAATAAAGCCCCAGACGTTGAGTTGGCTGAAGGCAGCCGTTGAAGGAGAAGGTATTTTCGCAATGTATAGGCCTGACGGAACAGTTGTGGACGGGTACAGATATGAATCCACTGCCATTTACGGACTGGTTAGTATGATAGCCAACAATGTGGGAGATAGTGATTTGGCAAACAGGGCTATGGCAAGAATGGAAACAATGAGGATTTTTGATTTTGATAATAAATTGAACGGTGCGTTTGGAAACACAGACGGAACCGGGATATATTCCTTCGACCAGTGTATTGGACTTCTTTCGTATAGTGTTGCTGATAAAAATAAATATTAACATGGATATGATAAAGAATAATGAAAAAAGAGTGGAATATTTTACGATTTATAGTTACAAAATTAAATAGATTGACTTCCTTCCTTAAAAAAAATATAACCGTATTAAACCAAAACAGGGAAGGTAAGTATTCTGCAAATGTTATAGCATTAGGAGCCTGTTTGTTATCCCTGATGCTGCTTATATTAATGCTATTTGTACCTCCTGTACTTGGAATGTCTGATGATGGCTCTTTTTCCTCCAGGATGAATCCAGCAGGGATATATCACAGGGAGGATTCCAGCGAAAACCTTTACTTTAATTATTACGTAAAGGATTATTTATCCCTGGCAGCGGAAGGGAGTACTTTGGCAAATCTGACAGGACAACGAATTCTGGTTTTTATGGCAAAATGGCTTGATTCATTTTTTACCAGCGACAGAACCTTTGATTTGAGATTTTTAGCCTTACTATATGGATTGTTATATATTCCGGCAGTTTTTTTACTTATAAAGCAGGGATTACAAAGGGTAATAACATTTACTGAAAGTATTGTTATTGGTATGACAGGCATATTTATCTTCGCAGATGTTTCATATTTAACCTATTTTAGTTCCTTTTATACTGAGCCAATGGTTTTTATTTCTTTGCTTTTCTGCACTGGAGCAGCGTTAGCTTTACAACAAAAAAAGCGAAACCTTGTTTATGTTATTTTGTATTCTTTGTTCGGGGTAATACTGACTACAATAGAAGTTAAATATGCTGTGGTGGGTTTGATTCTGGGAATATTGGGTGTTAAGTTTATTTTTTTAAATAAAAACCTGTTATGGAAGATATGCTGTTGTACTGCAGTACTTGCTCTGTTCCTAAGCGTTATGTTCTCATTGAGGTATTCTCCTGCTTCCTTCAATGAGTCAAGTAAATACCACGCTATGACCCGAGGTGTATTGCTGCAGTCTGTTGATCCGGAGGAAACTTTGAAGGAGTTTGGTATTGACAGTTCATATTCAATATTAACAGATACAAACAGTAACGATCAGTATCCTCTGTTGAGACCTGATAATAAGGACTTAAATCATGGCTTCTATGACAAATATAATTCAGCAGAAATAGCTTACTACTATTTGAAACATCCCGGGTCACTGGTTGCAATGCTTGATATATCAGTCAAAGCAACTTTTAATATTAGAAGGGATATGAGCGGAAATTATGAAAAGAGTGCCGGAATGCCCAAAATGGCGAAAAGTATTTTATGGTCCTTCTGGAGTAGATTTAAAGCTGATACAATACCAAAAACCATTGGTTTTCTAGTGGTTCTGCTTGCAGCAGTCATACTATTGTTCAGACAGAAGTCGTCCAGACTTATAAGGGATTACGATCCGAGAGGATCAATACCTATGGAAACCATGCTTGCAATATTTATGATTGGAATATCGAATGCTGTAATTACCATAGTAAATAGTGGAGATACTGAAATGGTCAGGCATCTTTTCCTTTTTAGTGTATCACTGGATATTTTGATATATTTTATTTTAGCAGAATTGATTCACAAGCTTAGAATATTATAAATACTCGTAATACGGAGGTTATAATGCCTAATAAACGCTATGAAATATTGATTCAGGATGTTGGATTACTACTATTTTTAATTTCATTAATCGGTAGTATGGGGGTTCTATATGCCGGGGGTTCAGGTTTGTTGATTGAAAATACTGTAATGTTAGTCGTTACAGTTATTGCAATAATACTTGTAACTTTTTCAATGGATTTTGCGGCGTTTGTGGTGGTTGGCTCTCAAATTATCTGCTATTCGGCTTATAAGCTGTTTATACTATATGAAAAAGGGACGGCTATTAATATTTACTCTTTTGCGTGGCTGATAATTCCTATTGTTATTGTAGGTACAATGAAGCTGTTTATTTCGGGACGTAACCGGCTGGAACTGGAAAACAGCATGTTGAGGCAGCAGGTTGAGGAGCTGGTAATGATAGATCCTCTTACAGGCCTCTATAATCTGAGAAGCTTTTATTACGACATAGACAAGCAGATCAGATATACCAGAAGAAATCAGCTCCCTTTAACGTTGATGATAATAAAACTGCGCTATGGTCAGGAATTAAGAAAAATACTAACCAAGAAAAATTTTGATAAGCTCAAGCAGCGACTAGCTGAAATTATAGGTGATGCTATCAGGGTAGAGGACAACCAGTACAGTATAGATAATGACGGCAGTCTTGCAATTATACTCACTTGTGATGAAAGCGGCGGTGAGTTGGTTCGGAACAGAATCAGATCAATGGTAGGTGAAAAAGGTGCATTTGACGGTATTACCGATACCTCCATCAAGGTTGAGGTTCAGATTGCTTTTGTTCAGTACAGGGAAGAGCTTGGGAATGATACTGCCTTCTTTAAGCAGAGTGTTGAGAAGGAATTGCAGTATGATGTATAAGAACTGTCGAAAGCTTAACATTAGTAAATTTCCTCTAAAAAAAATAATTTTGTTTATTTTCATGGCAATGGCATTAGTTTTTCCTGCTAAAGCTGTTTCGGCTGCGGAAGAAAGCATTAAAGGAAAAGATATTCTGTTTATATATGATGAGGACTTGTCCCTGAAAGGTAAAGAGAATGTTGCGGCAATGGCTGACATATTGACATATATGGGTTACGGGACAAGCTACAGCACTGTAAACGAGTGTATCGATATGCTGAATAAATTCGATAGCCTTCTGTTTTACCATGAAAGTGACAGTATTAATTCAGCTTTTTTAAAAGCATTGGAAGACGCGGATCTTAAAATAATGATGGTTGGTGGAGGAATTACTGATGATGTTCTTAAGTCGCTAAAACTGGATTATACCTCTTTAAAGGTTAAGGATGCCGCAGTAAAGATATCCTATGGTGTTGATCACGGGGCAGCTTTAACTGCTTTGATAAAGGCTGAAAATGCAATAATGTTTCAGGACGGTTTTCCGTTCAGGGCCGGCTATATAGAAGCAAACGGCAAAAGTTCTCCGCTGTTTGTGAGAGACGGACGTTTCAGCTGTATGGGAGCTTTTGATAATGAAAGTGATATTTTGAAGGCCGCTTTTTCAGAGCAGATTTCGGTATGGAAATGGCCTTTTGAGAACCAGCCGAACAGTTACCCCCAGTATATCATCTTTGACAATGTTTACCCGTTTTTCAACAGCGAAAAGCTTATGGAGGTAGTCCGGCTGATGGATAAAATGGGTGTACCATATTCAATTACTGTTATGCCGGTTTATCAAAATACCGAGTACCCTGCTATGAAACACTTCTGTGAGATGCTTGCATATGCTCAGTCAAAGGGAGCAAGCATAATACTGAAAGCTCCGCTGATAAACACTGAAAAGCCATCACTTGAAGATATAAATAAGAAAATAACAACAGCAATAACCTCGTATAACAATTACGGTGTATTTCCTATAGCCATCGAGGTGCCTAATGACTGGATACACGAAAGCCTTGGACTGGATGTATTAAAAAGGTTCAGTACTGTAATTTTATATCCTGAGGAAAAAAGCAGCTGGACGGATTTGGACGGCTACAACACCGTTTATTCTGACGGTCATCAGCTTATTGCTCCTGCGATTCTCAGTAATTCGAGCTTAAGCAGTAATATGATTAAAGCCTATCCTACTGCGTTGTTTCTGGATATGAATACAGGCACCGACGTGCTTGAAAACCAAATTAAACAGATTCAACAATCAGAGGTATCATTGAAGAGCTTGTGGCTTACTGCACATACTGTCTACACCAATGACAGGGTTGTTAGTTTCAGGGATGGAATTCTTACCGTAAACGGAAAGGCACAATCCTTGGAATTCAAGCCTTTCAGCTATGAGGATGATTTCAGCTTTAACAGGGGCGTTATAGGAAAAATGGCTGAGAGTATGGCCCGCGAAAACCAAAGACTTTTAATAATTGTAACTTTTATTTCGGTAATTTTTGTTTGTTTTATAGTCGTTGCACGTTATCAAAACAGGCGGAGATTTCTATACAAAAAAGCTCCAGAACAAAAATCGGATGGAGGTGATGCAGATTGACACTGGCAGACATACTATCACTATATGCGTTAATTGCTATTTGGGGACTTATGCTGATTAATGTTGTTTTGTCCATCGGAGGATTTATTTATTACATAAGGGTGAACCGTACAGACGGCCGAATACCACTTAAGGAGTATCCCATGGTTTCAATTATGGTACCGGCACACAACGAGAGCATTGTAATCAGAAAAACTGTTCAGGCCCTTCTGAATCTTGATTATCCCAAGGATAAATATGAGATTATTGTTATCAATGATAATTCCTCTGATGACTCGGCCGAAGTGCTGAAAAACATACAGTTGAAAAACCCTGACAGAAAACTTCTTGTAATCAATACAGATAACGTTGCGGGAGGGAAAGGAAAGTCAAATGCCCTTAATATCGGTTTCTCGGTCAGTACCGGAAGTGTAATTGCCATTTATGATGCTGATAATACACCAGAGCCCAATGCTCTTACTTTACTGGTGGAAAACCTGATGGCAGATGATAAACTGGGGGCAGTAATAGGAAAATTTAGAACCAGGAACAGAAACGCATCGCTGATAACCCGTTTTGTCAATATTGAAACACTGGCATATCAATGTATGAACCAGGCAGGAAGATGGTTTTTCTTTAAATTATGTACTATACCAGGAACCAACTTTGTTGTACGCCGAAGCATAATAGAGCGTATCGGGGGCTGGGATACAAAAGCCCTGTCTGAAGATACCGAAATAAGCTTTAGAATATATAGGATGGGTTATAGGATCAAGCTTATGCCTCTGGCAGTAACCTGGGAACAGGAGCCACAGCTGCTGCGTGTATGGCTCAAGCAGAGAACTAGATGGGCTAAGGGTAACATTTATGTACTTAAGGAAAATTTCAAATATGTCTTTGACAGAACTGCGGGTCCTATGAGACTGGATGTGCTATATTACGGGCTGGTTTATATTTTGATGCTCACCTCCCTCGTATGCTCGGATTTGATATTTATACTATCCATACTGGGTTTTACTCATGTAACCCTCGGTGGATTTTCGAGTACATTATGGATAATGGCAATACTGGTATTTGTATTGAATGTGTTAATAACCCTTGCTGTTGAAAAGAACGAATTTAATATGCAATCGGCACTGCTGATTTTTCTGATGCTTTTTACCTACTCGAAGCTTTGGGTTATAGTTGTACTAAATGCTGTAATACAAAGCGCCAACGACGCAATATTCAAACGGGAAGTCAAGTGGTATAAAACTGAACGATCTATAGAAACTAATAATGAACCGGGGGCGATAACTGATGATAACAAGAAAAAGTAAATTTCTCATAGCTTTTGTAATTATCTTTGTTGTAACTATGTCCTTAAGCTGGTCGCAGAATGTTTATGCGGCAGGAGAAAAAAGCACTATAACTTCTGAGGAGGCACTGCTCTCCAGCATAAACAGAATGCTTGAAAACCCGGACAATCCCCAAAAGGTTAAGCCACAGCTTCCCAAGGCTGATCAGACCAATGATATTACATGGAATTCACCCCAGATTCTGAAGGGGATATACTCTTCAACCGAGTTGTACTTTAATATACCGAGATACTGGGATACAAAATACGTTTGCGTACAGCTTGAATACAGAGTGAGCCAGTTGATGGACAAAGTACCCTGCACTCTTACCCTTTCAATCAATAAGCAGCCTTTTTATTCCTGCAATATTACTTATGAAAACAGTGAGAGAAATTATATATATGTTAGCATCCCTATGGAGCTGCTGAAAAATGATAAGGAGAGCAGCGCAAACACACTAACCATATCCGGCTATGCCAGATTGTATAATGAAAAGGGCTGTATAGACGAGGCCAGCAATGCAAACTGGCTGACCTTTTCTGAGGCCTCGGGAGTAGAGGTGGGGTATAATATACTGCCCCATAATAACAGAATCAATTATTATCCCTACCCATTTATGACTTCCAGTAATAAGACTGGGTCGGACACCGTTGTTACAGTCGCAAACTCTAAACAGAACGAAGAAGTAGCAACTGCAATGATGCTTATGGCAGGCTTGAGCAAGAATACCAGTGAAAACAATAACATCACAATCAGTTCATGGAAAGAGGCCCAGAACATAGAAAGTTCCAGCAGGATTCTGGTAGGACTGGCAAACAACTTGCCCGATGAGGTTATCAAGTATATAGAGCCTTACAAAAATCAATTAAATGACCAGGCTATGATTTTATTTGTAACTGATGCATCGAATAATCCCCTTCTGATTGTTACTTCTCTGGATGCTGACTGCCTTGTTGAAGCAGGATACTTTCTCGGAGACAGTGAACGGATAGTCCAGGAAACGGATAATATCACCTTTATAAAAAAGGGCACTGCCGAAATAAAGCTTAACTCAAAAATGCAAAAAGACTTGAGAGCAGACAGGTATACACTTCAGGAAATGACGGGTGGCGGATTTGAATTCATCGGTCCTTTCAGGCAGGAAAAGACATTGTTTTTACCTTTGTCTGCCGATTATACGCTATCATCGGCAAGTAAGGTTACTGTAAACTTCAGGTACAGTAAAAACTTGGATTTCAACCGATCCATTCTGACTGTCTATTGGGGGGATATTCCTGTAGGGAGTAAAAAGCTGGCACTTGAAAAGGCTGATAATGACGAACTGACTTTCTTTATGCCAGCTGATGTTGTTGGGACAAATTCCAGCAGCATAAGATTTGCTTTTGATCTTGAAATACCGGAACTATTATGTACAACACGACAGGATGAGATGCCATGGGCATATATTACTAAGAATTCTACAATATATCTCCCGCCAAATAATAGTACAAAGTTGAGCTTTAACAGCAAGCCTGCGCCATTTCAAAAGGAGGGCAGTCTGAATGATGTTCTGCTGGTATTGTCAAATGACCCTGACATGGCTGAGCTTACAGTAGTTGGTAGAATGCTATCGCTTTATTCACGTTCGGCAGATGCCTATGGACGGTTAAAGGTGGTTAAGGCCGACGAGTTTAATGAAACTGAAGCAAACTATAATATCATTACTGCAGGAACTCCTCAGAAAAACAGTCTTATAACAAAACTGAACGATAAGCTGTATTTCAAATATAACAGTAGCTTCACCGAATTTGTAACCAATGAAAAACTAATATTAACTTCTGATTACGCAGGCTCAATCGGTACCCTGCAGCTGTTGAAATCACCCTATGCTGAGGGACGTGCGTTACTGGTCATGACCGGACCCGACGATAAGTCAATCAAAAGAATAACAAAGCTTGTAAGCAATGAAAAAATGAGCTGGAACCTTAATAATGATTTCGTTTTAATTGACAGTAATGATGATATAAAGTCCTATCAGTTTCAAAGGGAAGAACTTAAGGAAAAGGAGCCGACTCTGAGAGAAAGCGTAATGGAGAACAGAACCTCTCTGTTATTTGCACTGGCAGGAACATCTGTAATGCTGGTACTTTTCCTCGCAATGATTCTTATTATACTGAGAATGAGGCAGAAAAAGCCCAATTGAAATTTGATAAAATGAATATAAAGCCTGTAAGACAAGTAACGCTCCGATACGAATGCTGCTAAAAACTTTCGTATCGGAGCGTTTTCATCTAGATATGCAAATGAAGAAACGAATTTTCTGACATTCTATCTTATTTTAGTTCTCACTTCAAGAACTTTACTCGGAAATCCAACGGCTGAAATTGTTTTTCATCAGGAGCTGCTATCGGCTTTCCAAAGGGCATCTCGGCTAAAAGCTTCCAATTTGCAGGAACGTTCCATTCTTTGATGACCTCAGAATCTATAATTGGGTTGTAATGCTGCAGTGACGCACCGAAACCTTCTATTTCTAAAGAAGTCCACACAATATACTGAAGTATACCGCTGGCCTCAAGAGACCATACAGGAAAGTTATCCTTGTATAACTCAAACTGGCGTTGAAGTGATTCAACAACTGATTGATCCTCAAAAAACAGTACGGTTCCATAACCATTCCTAAAGGAATCGATTTTACTTTCTGTGGAAGCGAAATTTTCCGGAGGCACCATTTTTCTAAGCTCATCTTTTGTTATGTCCCATAGCTTATTGTGATGCTCACCAAGTAAAACCATAACTCTGCCACTTTGGCTGTTGAACGCAGTGGGCGCATGTAGAACAGCATTATTTATTATTTCCTGAATCCTTGTATCTGAAACAGGGGATTCTTTGCTGATTCCATAATAAGTGCGCCTGTCTTTAACTGCAGTATAAAAATCCTTTGACATATCGGTTATCCTCCTAATTATTTATACATTAAATAGAATTACCTCGACTTTGTTAAATCATACAATTTTATTTTTGTGATGGCAAGCTATTCTAACATTAAATATTTAAATATATTGCTACAGATTAAACATGTGGTATAATATTAATATTTTGAAGCTGTTTACATAATGTTGCACCTCGGACTAAATTGCTGACAGTTATATCATAAATTTTATGTTGAATGGAGAATACATATGCTTAAAAAAATGAAGGTAATACAAAAAATCTTGCTCCTATCGGTTACACTGATCATTTTTATGGCAGGTATTGGTACCGTTAGTTTTACTTATTTAAAACATGCAAATGAGAATATGACCTCACTGTATAAAGACAGACTTAAGCCTGTACAATGGCTTAATGATATGAGAACCCAGAGCAGAGCCAGTGAAGCAGATGTTCTATATGTTATTCAGTATAGTGGAAATAAAGATTTACAGGCATACTATATAGCAGATATCAAAAGCAGATCTGAAAAACTCGAACAAGACTGGCAACAATATAAAGCTACAAATCTTGATCAATTTGAAATAGATACTATAGCTTCTGTAGATATTAGCTGGGGTGAATATAATAACCTTATAAATGAAGTTATTGAGCTTGCTAAGCAGGGGAAGGACAGTGAAGCTTTTGAATATCTCGTGAAAAACGTTAATGCTGAAAATAAGTTTCACAACGGGTTACAGGCTTTAGCAGATTATAATGCCAAAGTTGCTGATAATATAAACACTCAAAGCAGCGAGGAGTATGAAATGTTAAGTGTGATGAATACTGGTATCCTGGCTGCAGCTATTATTTTTGGAATACTGATAACAATAGTTATTACAAACAGCATAATACGACCGATAAAGCAACTCGGGAAAGAACTTGAGGATTTGGCCCATAGAGGCGGGGACTTAACCAGTGAGATAAAAATAGATACCAGGGATGAAATCGGTGATCTCGCAAAGAGTGTTAATAAGTTTATAACTAATCTGAGATCAATTATGCTGGAAGTAAATGAATGCTCCCGAAATGTGGAACTGGCTGCCGAAACTGTTTCAGGCAGTCTTATCCATTTAAACGAAGCTGTGGAGGACACTTCAGCAACTGTCGAAGAAATTTCGGCTGGGATGGAAGAGACTGCGGCAGCAACGGAAGAGGTCAATGCATCCTCCACCGAAATTGAGAATGCAATTGAAGCCATGGCCGAAAAAGCTCAGAGTGGTGCAGTTGCGGCAAGAGAGGTCAGTAAACGAGCCATTGACCTTAAAGCAAGGTCTGAATTCTCACAAAGAGCCGGAAATGATATTTATTATGAGGTAAAGCAGGGGCTGGAGGTTTCTCTTGACAGGTCAAAAGCTATAGAACAGATTAGCGTTCTGTCAGAGGCAATACTTAAGATTTCCTCACAAACCAATTTATTGGCTTTAAATGCTGCTATTGAGGCGGCCAGAGCTGGAGAAGCAGGAAAGGGCTTTGCCGTTGTTGCCGATGAAATTAGAAAACTGGCCGAGGACTCAAAGAGTACAGTGAATGAAATACAAAAGGTAACAAAGGAAGTAGTTGCAGCAGTTGAAGATCTGGCAGGCAGCTCAAGATCAATTATGAATTTCATGGATACAAATGTAATAAAGGATTATGAAGCAATGATAGAAACCGGAGAGTATTATAGTAAGGATGCAATTTTCATAGACAAGCTTGTTACTGACTTCAGTGCCACTGCTGAGGAGCTGACTGCTTCGGTTGAAGGTATAATAAATGCTATTAACGACGTCTCAAAGACTGTTAATGAGGGTGCAGCCGGAACCCAGAATATAGCTGAAAAATCAACGGCCATCCTGCAAAAGGTTAACGATGTACAGGAGCAGATGGATATCAGCAGCTTCAATGCGAAGAAATTGAAGGATGTAGTGGGAAAATTCAAGGTATAGACCAAAAAGGGTTGTCACACAGTGAAGATAGGAACTGTGCGACAACCCTTTTTCTATTGTGTGGGAAAGTATAAATTTTAACGTTATATCAATATCTTAAAAGGCTTCTGCCACCGTTGTTCTACCATTGCATAAATTTAGATGTTTCAAGGGCCGTAGAATTACATTATAATGGGATGTTTCAAATTGAAAGATTGCTTTTTTATTACATAATAAGAATATACTTGTAGAAAACACAAAAAAAACTTATAATTGAAATCATATGTTTGAAAACACTGCAAACTTTACATAATATTTGTATTTGTAGCAGATAATGTATTTATATTTACGCAACGGAGGATATGTTTCATGCTTAAAAAAATGAAGGTAATACAAAAAATTTTAATCCTGTCGATTACACTACTGTTTTTTATTGCAGGCATCGGTGGTGTAAATTTCACATATCTAAAGCATGTCAATGGGGAGATGACCTCACTATATCAAGACAGACTAAAGCCAATACAATGGATTAGTGATATGGGAAACCAGAGCAGAGCCCGCGGGGCAGATATTCTATATGTTATTCAGTACAGCGGAAATGCAGAATTGCAGGCTCGCTATATTGAGGATATTGATAACAGAACGAAAAAACTCGAAGAAGACTGGAAGCAGTATAAGACTGTAAATCTTGAACAGTTTGAAATAGATACTATAGCTGCTGTAGATAAAAGCTGGGATGAATATAATAACCTTATAAATGAAATCATTGAGCTTGCTAAGCAGGGTAAGGGCAGTGAAGCTTTCAAATATCTTGAGGATAACAAAGATACGGAAAATAAGTTTTACAACGGGTTACAGGCTTTAGCAGATCATAATGTCAAAGTTGCTGATGATATAAATGCTAAAAACAATCAGGGTTATAAAGCAACAGTTTTTACGAACTCGGTTATGTTAGGGTTAGCTATTATTTTTGGAATAGTGATAACAATAGTTATTACAAACAGTATAATACGCCCTATAAAGCAGCTTGGAAAAGAGCTTGAGGCTTTGGCACATAGAGGCGGGGACTTGACTAGCGAGATTAAAATAGATACCAGGGATGAAATCGGTGATCTCGCTAAGAGTGTTAATAAGTTTATAGCTAATCTGAGATCAATTATGCTGGAAGTAAATGAATGCTCCCGAAATGTAGAACTGGCTGCCGCAACTGTTTCAGACAGTCTTACCCATTTAAACGAGGCTGTGGAGGACACTTCAGCAACTGTCGAAGAAATTTCAGCCGGGATGGAAGAGACTGCGGCAGCAACGGAAGAGGTCAATGCGTCCTCCACCGAAATTGAGCTTGCTATTGAAGCCATGGCCGAAAAAGCTCAGAGTGGTGCAATTGCGGCAAGGGAGGTCAGTAAACGAGCCTCTGACCTGAAAACAAGATCTGAACTCTCACAAAGAGCCGGAAATGATATTTATTATGAGGTAAAGCAGGAACTGGAGGTTTCTCTAGACAGGTCAAAAGCTATAGAACAGATTAGTGTTCTGTCAGAGGCTATACTGAAGATTTCCTCACAAACCAATTTATTGGCTTTAAATGCTGCTATTGAGGCGGCCAGAGCTGGAGAAGCAGGAAAGGGCTTTGCCGTTGTTGCCGATGAAATTAGAAAACTGGCCGAAGATTCAAAGAGTACAGTAAATGAAATACAAAAGGTGACAAAGGAAGTTGTTGCAGTAGTTGAGGATCTGGCAGGCAGCTCAAGATCAATTATGAATTTTATGGATACAAATGTAATAAAGGATTATGAAGCAATGATAGAAACCGGGGAATATTATAGCAACGATGCAGTTTTCATAGACAAGCTTGTTACTGATTTCAGTGCCACTGCTGAGGAACTGACTGCTTCGGTTGAAGGTATAATAAATGCTATTAACGACGTCTCAAAGACTGTTAATGAGGGTGCAGCCGGAACTCAGAATATAGCTGAGAAGTCAACTGCCATCCTGCTAAAGGTTAACGATGTACAGGAGCAAATGAATATCAGCAGCTTCAATGCTAAGAAATTGAAGGATGTAGTTGGAAAATTCAAGGTATAAACAGAATCAAAAAACCGGAGAAGTTATCTTCTCCGGTTTTAATATATACTAGTGTTTTAGTGTCTTGCCCTTTTAACTTTTAACTCTGAACTCTTTACCTCTTTTAGCGGTCTTTTCTGTAACTCTTGCCGGAGGACGATTTGTTGCCCGAGGCTTTGATTGCAGGAACAGCTGATCTTCTTTTTGAACTCTGACCACTACCATGACTTGAGTGACTAGTAAAAGTACCGTAGGTGCCTGCGTTTCTCCCGTGACCGCTTCGGCCGCTTTTCTTACGAGGGGTTGATTTCTCAACATTTATCCGCTTGCCTTTTATGATATAGTTTTTCATAGACCTGAGAACTTCCGGAGCAAATTCTTTTGGAACCTCAACAAATGAGTATTTATCGAAAATGTCGATAGAACCTACCATTTTGCCAGGAAGTCCTGAGGATTCAACAAGGCTTTCAATAATATGCTTTGGCTGAATCTTACTATCACTTCCGATATTTATGAAAAGTCTTACCATATCATTTTCACTATCAAAATCAGATTCTTCATCTATTTCACTTACTGTACTGGGGAAGTTCCCGTTCTGTTCTGAATACATTTTTAACAACGCTGCAGCCACGTCAAGAGATGTAATAAAACTTTCTTCCTGACTATCTGATTCAGAGTTTAAAGAGTTAACAAATCTTTCTACGTGTCCAATGTACTTTGAAACACTTTCTTGAGTCAGATTTTCCCTTAGAGCCTTCAACACATTAGACATCTTTTTCTCTTCAACATCGTTAATGCTGGGGGGCTTCATAAAGGTTACAGTTGATTTTGTATAACGTTGTATATCTCTCAGCTTGTATATTTCACGGCCTGAAATAAAGGTAAAGGCTTTACCTGTTCTGCCTGCTCTGCCTGTACGTCCGATTCTGTGAACGTAGTATTCTTCATCACTGGGTATGTCATAGTTGAAAACTGCTTCTACGTCATCAACGTCAATACCTCTTGCAGCAACATCGGTAGCTATGAGAATATCAAAATTGCCTTTCCTGAACTGAGACATAACCTTATCTCTGTGTTCCTGACGCATGTCTCCGTGAAGAGCCTCTGCGGAATAGCCTCTGGACTGAAGACTTGAGGTTAATTCATCAACCCTTTTCTTTGTATTACAAAAAACAAGTGAGAGCTTAATATCGTTAGTATCTATAAGACGGGAAAGGACCTCCAGCTTTGCTGACTCTTTAACCTCAAGATAGTATTGTTCTATACTTGGTACCGTAAGCTCCTTGTGTGCTACCTTTATATGAATGGGATCTTTTTGATATTTCTTAGTGATATCCAGTATTTCCCTGGGCATAGTAGCTGAGAAAAGGATTGTCTGCCTGTCTTCAGGTACTTTTTCAAGGATTGTATCGATATCTTCACGAAAACCCATGTTCAGCATTTCATCTGCTTCGTCAAGTACAATCATTTTAAGGTGCTCCAGTTTAAGGGTTCTACGTCTCATATGATCCATAATACGGCCTGGAGTTCCTATAATAATCTGAGGACGCTTTTTTAATGCCATAATTTGCCTGTCTATAGGCTGACCACCATAAACCGGCAGAATACGTATTCCGTCTTTATATTTCAATACATTTCTCAGTTCCTCTGAGGATTGTATTGCTAATTCTCTTGTTGGGCACAATACCAATACCTGAATTGATTCTATTTCAGGCTGGACCATTTCTATGGCGGGTATACCGAAAGCGCAGGTTTTTCCTGTTCCGGTCTGGGCCTGGCCAATTAAATCGTTTCCGTTGAGAATCGGAGGGATTGACTTGGATTGAATGGGAGTAGCCTCCTCAAATCCCATATCAGCAATTGCACGCTGTACTTCAATTGAAAGATTCAGATCTTTAAAACTCAAATTTTCCATTTTTGTTCCTTTACTTTATTAATTCTTTATTTTATATACCTATACAATAATAAATATTATTTACCTTTTTTGCAACGTTTATTTATCAAGTTCTACTATTAAGACAGTTATAAATCTGTGTCAGCTCTATAGTGTATACACCTGTTGGCAGCTCTTCTGAACAGGCAGCTCTTCTGAACTATTTACCGGCTGGTACTGATATGCTATGATATAAATTGGTGTGCAGGGTAAAATATTAAAATTACTTCTGCATTACCTCGATACATTATACGGCTCAAATAATTATTTCAATAATAGTTATAAACAAGACGTGCCAATTACAGGAGAATCAATATGAAAAAATTTGCATTTGTATCTGATTTTGATGGAACACTGACAGACAGAGACTTTTACCATATTGTCATGGATAAGTATTTAAAGGATTGGGCCTGGGAATATTATTATGAATGGAAGAAAACCAAAAAAATAAATGTGGATTTTCTCAATGAAATATTCGGTTCAATGGACAGAAGCGAGGAAGAAATTTTTGAGGATATTCTGGAGCTTCCGCTGGATCCTTATGCCATAGAATTTATTAAAAAAGTTGAAGACAGCGGAGGAGATTTCTATATATTAAGTGCCGGAACATCATATTATATAGAAAAACTCCTTGCACATCATAAAATTGATAATGTAACTGTAATATCAATGGAAGGGAAATATAGCAACAGAGGCATTACCATAATGCCGGATACTCAGAGTGAGTTTTATTCCAGCCTATGGGGGGTTGACAAGGCTAAAGTTGTATTGTCTCTCAAAGCAAAATATGAAAAGGTGTATTTTGCCGGGGACAGCGAGCCGGACATGGGTGCTGCAAAGGAAGCGGACTGCGCTTTTGCTAGGAAGGACCTTAAGAATCTTCTTGCTGAACGAGGTATTCCGTTTGTTCCCTTCAGCAGGTATGAGGAAATTGGGGAGTATATGGTCTCAAAGGGCTTGATTAGGTAGTTACCGGGAAATGATAAAGTCCTGATTTTACGAGAGAGCCTGTGATAGATTTCAAAGAGTCAGAATCAGTTGGCGTGGAGTTAATAGAAGCCTCACGCAGATGGGAGTTGTTATGGGTACAGCTATTCATAGGATTGAAATTCCTACCATAATGGAGGTAAACACCGGAATATTGGGTAATGTGGGTTCATATCTGGAAAGAGCAGATATTTCGAGAGTAATTATTTTGCTCGGGGAAGGTATCAGAGAATTATTTGGTGAAGGAATAATTTCCTCAATCGGGAGCAGAGCATCACTTACACTTCTTGAGACCTATGATTTTGATGATATAACCATTGAAAAACTTGTACCCAGAGCCTTCTCCATACCGTCCAAAACAGATGCTGTTGTGGGTGTAGGCGGAGGGAAGGTACTGGATACGGCGAAGTATATAGCTTTTTTAAACAATTTACCCTTTATCAGTGTACCGACGTCTACTTCTAATGACGGCTTTTCCAGTTCTGGCTGCTCGCTTATTATAAACGGAAAAAGAACCTCGGTTCATGCAGCAATGCCGTTTGGAATTATTGTTGATCTGGATGTAATAAAAAATGCTCCTGCAAAGTTTATTTACTCAGGTTTGGGAGACATAGTATCAAAGATATCGGCTGTTTTCGACTGGTACTTTGAAGAACGGAACAATGCTTCAAAGGTTGATGATTTCGCTGCCATGCTGGCTAAAAAGTCGGTTAACAGTATTGTACGCATGCCATATTCAAATATAACAGAACCATTTTTCCTTAAGGAAATGGTGGATTCTCTTACCATGAGCGGTGTTGCTATGGAAATTGCAGGTAATAGCTCTCCTGCCAGCGGAAGTGAACATCTTATCTCACATGCTTTGGATAAAATACTTGACAAGCCTCAGCTCCACGGTATTCAGGTAGGGGTCGCAACATATCTTATGAGTCTTGTTCAACAGCACAGGGTTGAGCGCGTTGAAAAATTCCTGAGTGATACAGGCTTTTTTGATTATGTCGCGACACTGAATATGCAGGCTGAGGCTTTTGAAAAAGCAATTGACATTGCTCCTTCCATCAAACCGAACAGATACACTTGTATTCATGTAGAAGAAAACAGAATCAAGGCAAAAGAGTTCTTAAGGAGCAATGCAATTTTAAAGAAAATTCTATTATAGATGCAAGTCATCAATAACCTTTTTCAGAGATGAGGCTGACCTATTAAGGAGTTCAGTCTCTTCAGAACTCAGGGGTACATTGATAATTCTTTCAATACCGTTGGAATTAACCTGGCTTGGAATGCTCAAACAGATATCGTTTAATCCGTATTCACCTTCCAGCAGACTGGAAACTGTCAATATTGAGTTCTCGTTACGGACTATAGCTTCGACAATTCTTCTGACAGCTAATGCAACAGCATAATAGGTTGCGCCCTTGCGGTCGATGATTTCATAAGCGGCATTTTTTACATTATTATAGGTAGTTTCCTTAAAGCTTGTGCTGTCACAGGATTTGCAATCCATGCAATAATCGTCCATAGATAACCCGGCGATTGAAGCAGTACTCCAGGTCGGAACTTCGGTATCTCCGTGTTCCCCTATAATGTAAGCATGAACATTTCTTGGGTCGATGCCCATATGTTCGCCTATCATGAATTTAAAGCGGGCTGAATCCAATACAGTTCCTGAACCGATGACCCTGTTCTTGGGGAATCCTGAGAGCTTGTAAGTGACATAGGTAAGAATATCAACGGGGTTTGTAACAACAAGCAGGATACAATCTGTATTGTACTTGACTATATTACCAACAACATCTTTAAAAATGGCTGTATTTTTGTTAACCAGATCCATTCTGGTTTCACCGGGCTTTTGATTGGCTCCGCCGGTTATTACTACAATATCGGCATTGCTGCAATCGGAATAAGTTCCACTATATATTTTAACAGGTCTGACAAAAGGCATACCATGATTCATATCCATTGCTTCGCCCTCTGCTTTTTTTGTGTTAATATCGATAAGAACCAGTTCTGATATCAGTCCGCTTAACATAAGTGTATAGGCTGTGGTTGAGCCCACAAAACCGGTTCCGACTACTGCTATTTTATTTATTGATTTATTTTTCATACAATTACCTCCATTTACCGTAAAACATATATAATATTTTATAATAAATATACCCTTAAGTGGTAAATTCTAACGATAATTTATTTGAATAAATTTGAAAAATAATGTAAAATGTTATTATATTTATGCAGAAAAATGCACATTAAGGAGCAAAAAAATGCGGTTTTTAATTCATCAACAGATGAATATTTTATCCGGTGCAGTAATATTCTTTTTTGGAATATACGCTTTAAGTGTTCTGGATAAAAAAATTCTAATAAATAAAATCTATATTGCCTCCTTATTCCTGAATTTATTATTAATAAGTCTGGAGATGGTGCAAAATATACTGTTGGAGGCAGGAATAGCGTTATTATGGATACGAGTCATAAGTTTTGTTTTGTACTCACTCTCACCGTTGCTGTCTTACCTCTTTCTAAAATTTATTTGCTCCTATTTTCTCTCACCCTATAAAATAAAAAAACCAGTTACTACTTTTTTTAATATATTACTTATAATTAACACAATAGCGTCGTTTGTAACTTCCAGAATCGGAAAAATAGAAACCGGAAGCTTCTTACAAAATATAATTGCTCTAGTTATTTCATTTGCTTTTCTCTCCTATAGTCTTTATGTAATAGTTATAAACAAGAAAATGCTTTTGAAGTTTGAATATGCGTATATTATGGCTATAGGCATTGTTACCAACGTTATGGTAATTCTTCAGATGAGCTTGAATCAGGTAAGGTTTATATGGTGTAGCAGTACCTTTACAATAATTATGATGTTTATTGTAGTACAACAGAGAGAGTTGTACCGGGACTCACTTACCGGGGCAAGAAACAGGGTGGTGCTGAAAAAGTGTCTGGATGCTTATTCGAAGAAGAAGGAAGGGACATTATCAGCTATTATGATTGACTTGGATCATTTTAAAGACATTAATGATTCCTATGGGCATATGGAGGGCGACTATGCTTTGAAAACCTTTGCAAAGCTTCTTCAGAAGGTATATTCTGATAATGGTATAGTTATCCGATTGGGTGGGGATGAATTTATCATATTAATTAATGGTCTTTCTGTATCCAAAATCAATGATTTAATTGCAAAGATGTCAAAAATGGTTGATAGGTATAATATACGCTGTGGGAAGCCCTACTTATTAAGATATAGTTGCGCGTATGACACCTATAAAAACGATATGAGTCTAGAACAATTTATCCATGAAATAGATCTCAAAATGTATGACCATAAAAACAGACGTAAAAGAAAGCTGTGGAGTGCTGAGAGTGAATACTAAAATAACCCAGCCTTTCCGTATTTTAGCTGTTGATTTATTAATAACATGTAGTATAATTTGGCATATATATTAATGTAAATTTTAGGTATGTAGAAAGATGGGAGGTTAATCATGATTACATGGAAAGATGATTATTTATTGGGAATTGAACACATCGACAAACAGCATCAGGAATTATTCAAGATTGCTGGCGAGATTCATGAGCTTATGAAAAATGAACTTATCATTGACAAGTATGACCGTATACTAAAACTATTGGCCGAATTAAAGGATTATACCGTTTTTCATTTTACATCTGAAGAAGAGTATATGGCTAGTATAGGATATAGAAAGTTATTAAGCCATAAAGTTGAACATAATGATTTTATAGAAAAAATTAACAGTGTAGATCTTGAAAAGATAGATATGGATCATGAGCAATATTTACTTGAAATTCTTGAATTTGTGGTGAGCTGGATTTCTGATCACATACTGCAGACAGACAGAGCTTATACGGTTTAAAACTAAAAAATCTATTTAGTAAATAAATACATATTTAATAAAAAGAACACATATTTAACGTTAGTTACGTATATGTTCTTTTTTGTATTTTAAAAATATGGGAGGATATGTTTTAAATTTTTGCATAGTGGTATACTAAACTTTAATGAGATATTTTTCATTCCGTGTCAGGGCCGAATGATTAACAGGAGGTAGATTATGAAAGTAGTGATTATAGGTTGTACACATGCTGGAACAGCAGCAGCAAATAATATTGCAAAAAGATATAAAGATGCTGAGATAACTGTATATGAAAAGAATAATAATATTTCCTTTCTATCCTGCGGAATAGCTTTATATGTTGGCGGTGTTGTACATGATCCCGCAGGATTGTTTTATTCGTCGCCGGATAAGCTGAAGGAATTTGGTGTTATTACCAAAATGAAACATGAGATACTGGAGGTCAATTTTGACGAAAAGTCCCTTGTTGTTAAGGACTTGAACCAGAATTCTGTATTTGTGGACAGCTATGACAAATTGATTGTAACAACTGGTTCATGGCCTATTATACCAAAACTTGAAGGTATTGAACTGGAAAATATTCAATTGTCAAAGAACTTTGAACATTCTGAAACAATTATTAATAAATCCAAAGCTGCTGAAAATATAGTTGTTGTGGGAGCTGGCTATATTGGTGCAGAGCTGGTTGAAGCTTTTGCACAGCAGGGGAAGAATGTTACACTTATTGATACTGAAGACAGAATAATGAGTAAGTATTTTGACAAGGAATTTACTGATATAGCCGAGGATACCTATAAGAAACACGGTATAAAGCTTGCGCTGTCAGAGACAGTTATCAGATTCGAAGGTAAAAATAACAAGGTTGAGAGGGTTGTCACCAATAAAGGTACTTACAAGGCTGATATGGTTATTCTTAGTATTGGTTTTAGACCCAGTACTGAAATGTTTAAAGGTAAGCTAGATATGCTTAACAACGGAGCCATTTTGGTTGATGAATATATGCAAACAAGCTGCAAGGATGTATTTGCAGCCGGTGACTGCTGTGCAGTATTATATAATCCTACGGGAAAATACCAGTATATCCCTCTTGCAACAAATGCAGTAAGAATGGGAACATTAATAGCTAGAAATCTTGTAAAGCCATCAACAAAAAGTCTTGGAACTCAGGCTACTTCAGGTATAAAAATTTATGAGCTTAATTGTGCTGCAACAGGGTTGACTGAAACCATGGCAAAGGCTGCTAATCTGGATATCAAGTCCGTTCTGATCAGAGAAAACTACAGACCTGAATTTATGCCAACTCATGATGAGGCAATGCTTAAGATTATTTATGACAGTAAAACAAGAGTAATACTAGGAGCTCAGATTTTATCAAAGGCCGATCTGACCCAGTCAATAAATACTTTATCTGTGGTTATACAGAATAAAATGACAATTGATGAGCTAGCCTTTGTTGACTTCTTCTTCCAACCACACTATAATAAGCCCTGGAACCTGCTAAACATGGCTGGACTGGCAGCAGAATAAGCAAAATACCTGTATTAAGCTTTTTTACCGAAGACGAGACAGTAGAATTTCCAATAATCGCATATGAAATGCTAAAAATGGCAGAGCATGTGAAAATGTGCTTTGCTTTATTTTTGACTAAAAAGCTCTTAAAATCTAGAAATATTGTGTGCTATTTTCAAGTTGTATTCTACCAAATTATGTGCTATTCTAGTATGAATTTATCATGCGTAAAAATTAAAATTGGTGAGAAAATTAATAGAAAATAAATATGAAACGGAGATAGTTTGAGTCTCATGGAAAATCAACCCCAATACAAAAATAGGGGATTAATCCTTTTCAATATAGTTCTCCTGACCTTTATGGCTTGTCTTGACAGCAGTATAGTAAATGTTGCACTTCCTGTTATGGCAGCCTACTTTAAGGTTGGAATGAATTCAATAGCAATTATTGTTTCTTCATACTTGATTGCAATATCCGCCACAATTCTTATCTTCGGAAGATTGGGAGATATAAAGGGAACCGTGAGGGTTTTTAAAATAGGAATAGTAATTTTTACTTTTGGTTCTCTGTTGTGTGCAATTGCTAACACACTGTATTTGCTTGTACTTGCAAGAGTGATACAGGCGGTAGGTGCTGCTGGCTTTATGGCAACAAATCAGGGTATCATTACCAGGGTTTTTTCGGCAGGGGAAAGGGGAAAGGCATTGGGAATAACAGGCTCATTTGTGGCACTGGGAACCTTGGTGGGGCCGCCTCTTGGGGGATTTATCGTAGATGCGGCTGCGTGGCAGTATATATTCCTGATTAATATTCCGATAGGCTTTTTTGCATTTATATTAGGCCTTAAGATTCTTCCAAGAGATGAAGAAAGTATACAGGCCAGATTAGATATAAGAGGAGCTCTGCTTTTTTTATTCTTTATAGTGGCATTATTCACAGCTATATTGGTCGGTGAGCAGATTGGCTTCTCAAAGCCGTCTGTTCTGATAGGCTTCGGATTTGCCATAGTTGCTTTTATTATATTCATAAAGGTTGAACTGGCCGAAGATAGTCCGATGCTTGAGCTTAATATATTCAGGAACCGGCTTTTTTCACTGAGTATTTTATGCGGATTCCTGCTTTTCGTTGCGATGAACTGTTCCAATATACTTTTACCGTTTTATTTACAGGATGTAATAAAAATGTCACCTTCAGTTTCGGGACTATACTTAATGACATATCCACTGGTGTTGTTTGTTGTAGCTCCCATAAGCGGTCATCTTTCAGACAAGATCGGATCAGAGCTTCTTACATTAATAGGTCTGATAGTGTTTTCATCGGCGTTTTTTATGATGGCTACCCTGAATCAGCGCCTGGAGCCTGTCAAGCTTATTGTTATAATAGCAATTATGGCCCTTGGAAACGGAATGTTTCAGTCTCCAAATAATTCCCTTATAATGTCTTCAGTTCCAAGAGACAGGGTAGGAATAGCTGGCAGTATAAATGCCTTAGTGAGAAATCTGGGGCTGGTCGTAGGAATTTCAGTTTCAACACTAATATTGTATGGTGTTATGAGCAGCCAGCTAGGCTATAAAGTAACCACTTTTGTTGAAGGAAAAGAAGTGGAATTCGCTCTTGCTATGAGAGTTACCTATATCAGTGCAGGATTGATTTCTCTTATTGGAGCAGCATTAACTGCCATAAGACTGTTTCGTAAAAGATACAAAAAAGCCGCCTCATAATTTGTCATTATTGAGACAGCTTTTATTTTTTTTCTTCTATTGTATTTTCTTCAATTGTCTATAATTCAGCCAAGTAGATTTATTCAGCCTTTAGCAGTTCCAACAGTTCTGAAGGGGAATTCAGAAAGTATTCGGCGTCAATTTTGTCGGCATTATTTGATCCCCATAATGCCAGAGCAAATTTTACCCCTGCATTTTTGGCACATTGTCTATCATAGAGAGTATCTCCGATATAAATGGTTTCGTCGGCAGCTGCACCAAGAATCTCCATCGCTTTTAGAAGTGGCTCTGCTTCGGGCTTATGTTTTACGGTGTCATCAGAGCATACTACTGCATCAAATTTATTTATAAAACCCTGTAAACAGTTGTCAATTTTGATTTCATAATCGCATCTGGAGGTAACTACTCCCATAGGAAGTCCCATATCCTTAAGGCTGTCAAGCAATTCATTAATTCCATCAAATGTCTTGCAGCGCTTAAACCCTTCAACCAGATAATTATAGTAATCCTTCTCGGCACCAGCAATATCAGTAAACCCGTAGCGCTCAAGTGCCTTGGGTGTTGGTACTCCATAACCCTTCAGAAGCTCTTCTTCAGTAAAATATCTGCCGTGTTTTTTAAAAATTACACTCTGGTAAGCAAAAACTACTGCTTCTTCAGTGTCTACCATTGTGCCGTCTACATCGAATACTACATATTTGAACATATTGGCCTCCAGCAATAATTAAAGTTATATTATTAACATAATTGTTATTATATCATTAAATATGGCTATACGGTTATATGATTTTGCTTTTCAAAGCTACAATGGATTGTGTTTGAAATTATACATCTTAGTTAAATAGAATATGACCAGAAAACACACTCCTGTTGAAAACAGGACATCAAAAACAATAAAACTATCCGGAATAATTGTATTGATTACTTTTACACATAAATAGCCTGCCATCCCGAATAGTGAAAAAACCGCACCTTTTAAAAGAGAGATCCTTATTTCACATACTTTTCTGATTTCATAGAGATTCAGTAATAACCCTGTAATTGCAGTAATCACCAGAGAGATTCCATAACCGAATATATTCAATGAAGGTATTCCGGTCAGTATAAACACCAGGATCAGGCCTTCTACAGAAACAATAATGGAATTTTTCAGATTTACATTCTGTTTTCCCAAGCCATTGAGTATTCCGAAGGTGGCAGCGGCTATATAGCTTATAAAATTACATATTCCTGCAAACATAATCATTTGGCCAAGATCATCCCTGCCGTAAAACAGAAGACCAAGTTTTTGGGGGATGCATATTGAAACGATAAGTGTTCCAAGCCCAACAAGAAAAGATACCCTGAGAACTTGGGAGATACGGTTTTCAGTGCTCCAGGAGTCTTTTTTACTCAGACTCAGAGACATATCCGGAATCATTACCGTCATCATTGAGCCCACAATTATGAAGGGCAGATTAACTGTTGTTAAAGACATGCCGATGAATTTGCCTATCAGCTCCAGTGCGGTATCATAGTTCATGCCGGAGCTTATCAGCCTTCTTGGAAGAATAAGCGTTGAGGCAGTATTAAGAATTGAAGATAAAAAGCCGTTCAAACTCAAGGGACAGGATATAATCAATATATCTACCAGTAGTTGAAGCGGATTTTTTACCCGGGTCTTAACCGGAACAAGCTTATTGGAAAAAAGCTTAAAGGAGGTAAACAGCATTATCATACTTATGGCTTCACCTACTGCCAGAGCTAAATAAGCTGTGGTTACGGCACCTCTTATGTTTTTAACAGAGAGCAAAGCCATTGCTGCAAGAAGTATTGTCACTCGGATACATTTTTCAAGTATGTCGATGCCTGCCGGTATGGTAAATTTCTCAAAGCCGTAAAAGAAACCTTTAAAGATGGCAGACATGGGAATAAAAACAAGGGCGGGGCAGATTATCCTGATAGCATCAACAGCCCTGCTGTCTTTTATAAATAGATTGCTTATATTTGAAGCGTTTATAAATACCAGCAGCGCCACAGCGATACTCCACATGCCTATAAAACAAAGGGCAACCTTAACGGTTCTATGAAGATTGCGATAATCTTTTTTACTGTTATATACGGCACAGGTTTTTGAGACAGCCGTAACCAGTCCATCAGCTGTAAGACACAGAAGGAGCGAATATACCGGCATTATAAGGCCATATAGACCAAGCCCTTCAGCTCCAAGCTTTTTAGATAGAATTATTGAAAAAGCAAAGCCAATGAATCCTGTAACTAAATTAGACATTGTAAGTATTGCTGAATTCTTATAAAATTTATCAAGTCCCATTTATGCTAGCTCCGTTTTTCCTTTTATTATTTATTGCTATTCATTATGAGACAGGTTTATTACAGGTGTTGTGGTTTGACTTCAATGAAATAAAAAAGAGGCATCTTTTTACTTAAAGATCCTCTACTTGTTTACCAGATAATATATAAAAACAGTTTGAGCTAAAATAATAAACGGAATGAATGTCATGAAATACCAGTTCCTGGTTTTATGATGAAAAAGAAAAAGTCCTATATAAACCCCAATACTTCCTCCCAGAATTGATAACAGGAAAAAAGACCTTTCGGGTATACGCCATAGTTTGTTTTTTGCTTTGAATTTATCCAACGATACAAGGATAAAGCCAAAGATATTTAGTACAAGTAACAATATTATAATAAAATTCTGCATAAACGCACCTCATATAATATCTAAAGATGTATTATACTATAATAATACAATATTATACCTCCAGTTTGCTAGCCTTTTTCTCAAATACTAAGTAAAAAAGAACTTTTTCCCAAAATAATTAATCTTTTTTGTTAAACCCAATAAAATTGACACTAAAATAAAAATATGATAATCTTTCATAAAACTTAATTTTGTAAAATAAAGCATTAACATGTTAATAAATTAATAGGTAGGAGACAGTTATGAGTATATATGAAAATGTCAGTGTTGTTAAGAAGGCTAATGTATATTTTGACGGTAAGGTTACAAGCAGAACAATTATTTTCGAAAACGGTGAAAGAAAGACACTTGGTATTATGATGCCCGGAGAGTATGAATTCGGTACAGCCGACAAGGAAATTATGGAGATATTAGCGGGCAAACTGGAAGTTCTCCTTCCTGGTGAAGAGAGCTGGAAGGTTGTTGAGGGAGGACAATCCTTTGAAGTTAAAGCGGATTCCAGATTTAAACTCATAGTAAAAGAACTTGCCGATTATTGCTGTTCATATGTAAAGTAAATATATAGTTCTGAAATAGTAATCCCGGAGTAGACGGAAAATCTTATTATAGATTTTCCGTCTTTATTTTATGTACAGTACTTTCACTATTATAATATATTATAAAAAAGAACCCCGTCGGTTTGTAAAAATCTGAGTATTTGTATATAATAGATAAAACCGGATTTGAGGAGGTTTTTATGAATTTCAATCTGTTGGATTTAAGCTTTTTTGGTATAGTTATAAAAATAGTACTTATTGTTATTATATATATAATTATTGTTTCAGCCCTTAAAATAATGTCTAAAGACGTTAAAAGGGGAGTAGTTAAGGGTGGTAACAATCTTGGATGGAAATTGAAACTTGTTTATCCCGGAGATGGAGGCAATTTTGTTGAAGGAGATATTGTACCCATAGGTAATAAGCTGACAATAGGAAGAAATAAGTATAATCAGATGATACTGCCTTCGCCTTCTGTTTCGAACTACCATGCGAAAATATACTTCGAAGATGGACGATATATGCTGGAGGACCTTAACTCTACCAACGGAACATTCATAAACGGAATTATGGTGGATAAGAAAAGTCTTCAGCCCGGAGATGAGATCAGTATATCCAAAACCTTGCTTTTAGTAACAGAAGACGAGTAGGTGCTTTCTCACATGACTAAACTATTAAAAAAATTACAATTCCTTATATATTTATTTGTATTCTTTGGTTTCTTGAATCTTGCTATTTTAAGCAAGCCGGTAGATCCCATGGCAGGTTTGTTTTGGGCGGTAATAACAGTAATTATAGCGGTAACCTCCTGGGTGCTGAAAAAGTATTATCCAATGGGAGACAGGCTTATATTTCTGCTGGCTGTCCTGCTGTGCTCTATCGGAATGATAATGCTGTTCAGGCTAAATAAAACAACAGCCTTAAAGCAGCTTGTTTGGCTTGTGATAGGTATAATAATGTTTCTCTTTGTAGTACTCTATCTTAAAAAGGGTCTGATTAAGTATGCAAAGTATAAGTATTTATTCCTTGCAGGAACTATAATTTTTATGGCTATGGCTACTTTTATAGGAGTTGAAATACTTGGCGCAAAAAATTGGGTTAGAATAGGTCCATACGGGTTTCAACCGTCAGAATTCGGAAAGATATTTCTGATACTATACCTTTCAACAGCACTGTCAGATATAACTTCAAGGAAGCAACTTATAGAACCGGGAATTACCATCATTATCTCACTGGGCTTTATGGTATTGCAGAGGGATCTTGGTACGGCACTGATTATCTTTGCCGTATCGGTAACTATGGTTTATCTGGCAACCTCCAAAAAACTGTATGTTCTTATTTCTCTTGGATTGTTCGGCGCAGGTGGAGCCGCCAGTTATGCTATTTTCGGACATATTAGAAGGCGCTTTATGATTTGGCTCAATCCCTGGGATTATGTCTATAATGAGAGCTACCAATTGGTACAATCCATGTACGCTATTGCTATGGGGGGACTATTCGGAAGAGGCCTGGGTTTGGGGCATCCAGGATATGTAGCAGTAAATGAGTCGGATTTTATATTCTCTGTTATTTGTGAGGAAATGGGCTTGTTGATGGGCCTTGCCATATTAATTTTACATTTTCTCCTGTTCTATAGATCAATCAGGAGTGCAATACATGCCGAGAATAATTTTACAAAGCTGTTAACAGCGGGATTGAGCGTTATGATAGCCACGCAGACGCTTGTAATTGTAGGCGGAGTAACCGGATTTATTCCGTTAACTGGTATAACTCTGCCTTTTGTGAGTTATGGAGGGACATCCCTGCTTATAAGCTTCTTAGCTTTGAGCATAATTCAAAAGGTTTCCGAGGGAGACGAAGACATATAGAAAAGAGAACCGAAGACTGTTATGGAGTAAATGGATAATTAAAGGTGATAAAATGGATAATCTGACAACTAATATAAAACGGGTAATGATTATTTTTCTTATAGTTTTTGTGGTACTTATAAGCTATCTTTCGTATTTTACGCTTTTCAGAGGACCTGAAATCTCCACCAGGCCTGATAATAGGAGAATGTGGGACGTTAGAAATAAAGTGGTGAGAGGTACTATTTCTGACAGAAACGGGAAAGAGCTGTCTGTAAGTGAAAAGACTAAAAACAATGAATATAAAAGAAAATATAATGGGGGAGCAGCAACTGCCCACGTATTGGGCTATTATGATCCCCAATATGGAATATCCGGTCTTGAGAATCTTTACGACAGGTACTTGTCAAGCAATATTTCGGCCTCCTTCCTGGCATGGGTGGGAAATGGCTTTAAGGAAGTTGATAAAAAAGGCGATGATGTGCATACAACGCTGGATTATGCACTTCAGCAAACGGCCTATAACGCCCTCGGTTCTTCACGGGGGTCAGTTGTAGTTCTAAAAGTTGATACAGGTGAAATACTTGCCATGGTATCAAAACCTTCCTTTGACCCGAATAATCTAAGCAGAGACTGGAAAAGCCTCAACTCCAATAAACAGCTGCCCCTGCTGAACAGGTCTGTTTCAGGGCTGTATCCCCCGGGTTCAACCTTTAAGGTTGTAACCGGTATTAGTGCACTGGAAAACATTGAAGGTATTAGTGAAGAAACCTTTAATGATGAAGGAAAGCTGGTAATTGGAGAAGATTACACACTAAGTAATGATAAGGGAAAGGCCATGGGCAAAATTAATTTTGAACAGGCCATGATAAAGTCCAGTAATGTCTTTTTTGGGGATCTTGGAATCAGACTTGGAAAGGATCTCTTTAAAACAGCAGAAGCCTTCGGATTTAACAGGAATATCCCGGCTGACGGAATAATAGTGGACAACAGCAGGTTCCCGCAATACAAAGCTTCTGAAAAGGGTAATCTAGCCCAAACTGGAATCGGACAGGCCGAAATACTGGCAACACCTGTGCAGATGGCTCTGGTAGCTCAAACTATTGCAAATGACGGAATTATGCTGAAGCCTACGCTGGTAGGTAAAGTTGTTGATTTCAGCGGAAAGACTGTTAAGGAGTCAAGCCCGTCTGTGCTTTCAAAGGTGACCTCACAGGAGTATGCCGCTGAAATCAGAAGGTTTATGAGGGATGTAGTCTCAAAGGGTACAGGAACCAACGCCCGGATAAGCGGGGTGCAGGTCTGCGGTAAGACAGGTACGGCCCAGCACATTGAAAGTAAAACTCCTCACAGCTGGTTTATAGGATTTGCACCCTATGAAAAACCTGAAATAGCTATAGCAGTAATTGTTGAAGAAGGCGGATACGGTGGTACGGCAGCGGCTAAAATATCCTCACAGGTTATGAGGAAATACTTTAAATAGTGAACCTTTCTTTACTCTAAATACTCTTTACTATAAATAATTTACAATGTGCTTATGGCAGAAAAAATAAAGGCTGACCAGGTTTTCCATGGTCAGCCTTTATTTTTTATTACTTTTGCTTATTAGTTTTTCAGGTCTGTTTTTACAGGTTCACGATACAACAAAAGCAGAAGAATCGATAGAACACAGAAAACTGCTACAGTTAAATACATTTGCTTGAACCCTTCACTCAATGAATCCTGGAAGGATTCTTCAATTTGAGGTTTAAGTGTGTCTATTTTACCCAGATAATCTTTTTTTGATTGCTCAAAGGCATCGGGAATTGAATTTTTCAGTTCCTCCATTTTGTTTACGGTATCGGCCATTATAGCTCTTTGAGCCTTCATACCTGCAACTGCAGCAGCCATATTCTGCTGACCTGGCTGACCTGATTGACCGAGCTGGCCCTGCATTCCCTGAGGTGAGCCCATACCACCTTGAGCCTGATCAGCACTGCTCTGTTCCTTTTCACCAGCTCTGGAAGTCTTTGTATCTGCATCCTTTGCAACAGCACTATTCCCGGAACCGCCACCCATTTTGGCTATGGCGGTATCAATTCCTGTAATTCCCTGGTTCATGCCGTCAATACCTTGCTGTATTCCTGATTGTATCTCTTCTATAACTGGAGGAGTATTTTTGTCAAACATATAAACAGAAATCTCCTTGGCCTTATCTACTATATTTGTCACATCAGCAGATTGCATGGACTTTACAAGGTCGGCAGGCAAACCGTCTCCACTTTTCATATCAAAATTCATGCTACCCATATTGCTTAAGTCTGGAATATTAACATCCTTGAGCATTTCAGCCATCCTTGGATCCTTTTTCATTTCTTCGAAGGTTTTATTCAACTCAACTGCCTGAGTCAATTCAGGGGCAGTTGGCTGAGGAAGCAGACCCATCAATTGGTCCTGAGCAACAATACCTGCCTGTGCAATAAAACCTATCATTATTGATGGAGCTATTACCGTTCCGATTGACCTAACAAGGGATAGAGTTGCAAGTGCCGAGTTGGCCTGTTCCTTCCTGGTATTGCTCAGCATCATATAATTTAGCGGAGAGCCCATTACAAAGCCTAGTCCTGTGCCGATAAGGGCAAGGCTTACCAGAACGGTAGTCAGATTATTGATGCTGGTTGCTACAAACGCCAGAAATAGGGAACCGATTAGTGATACAATGAACCCTCCTGAGAGTATTTTTCCAGCACCGTACTTATCTACCAGCTTTCCGCTCATAGGCGCCCCTATAGCAGTGAATAGACCGAGAATTGTTACGAAGTAACCTCCTTTACCGGTTGCAATTCTAAGGGAATTTTCGGAAAACTGAGGTACAAAAATCATACCCATCATACAAACGCCTACAAAGAAACTTACTACTAGTGTTATAAGTATTTTTGGAGAGGTAAAGTATTTTAGATTCAGAATAGGGTCCTGTGCACGTTTCTCAATTAATATAAATATCGGCAATAATACAACGAATGCAATAAGGAATGGATAAACGTCTACAGATTTTAAAGTACTGCTGAAATTGAAAAAGTCTATGTTTTTAAGTCCATAAATAAGGGAAAGGATCATAGCCACAATGACAACTGTACCCCATATATCAATTTTACCTGGCTTTTCAGTGTTTTTGTTAACAGGTAAAAATATTATTCCGAATATAATTATTACAATGCTGATCGGCAGGTTGATATAAAATAAAAATTGCCAATTTTCTATACCGAATATGTCAAGAATAGCACTTCCAAGAGAAGAACCAAGAATATTTGCCAAACCATAAACTCCGCCTAAAAGGCCAAGTGCCATTCCTCTTTTTTCCTCAGGAAAGGTTGTGCCAAATTCTGCATTTGCTATAGGCATAATTCCACCGCCGCCTATGGCTTGTATAACACGGCCTACAAGAAGCATGGGGAAGCTGGCGAAGTTGGAAGAAAGACCGCAAATAAGAGAACCAAGTCCGAATAAAGTTATGCATACAATATAAACATACTTTCTTCCTATTCTATCCGCTATTTTACCCGATATAGGAATAGAAGCTGCATAAGCAAGGGTAAAAATTGTGATCATCCATATCCCGAGTTTGTCTTCAACTCCAAGATTGGCCTGTATTACAGTTCTGGCAGGAGTTACTATTCCTGTGTCTATTGCTCCCATGAATATGCCGAGCATATAAAGAAACATTATCATCCCCAGTTTTGGCTTTACATTTGATTTTAGTTCATCCATATACAAGTCTCCTTTGATGTAAATTCAATCATATACATGTCTCCTTTGATATTAGTTGTTCTACATATCAAGTAGTATTAATACTCATTGGTACATATTAGTCTAACCGATGATTTAATCATGACGCTGGATACTATTTACAAGTGCAGTCAGTGCAGGCTTTAGCTTTTTAAAGTCTGCATTTTCATTGGAATATGAGATCAAAAGGTGTGAGATAACATCGAAAATATCAGTTATCTCCTGAGAAATTAATTTCTTCTCAATTCCGGGAATTATCAGGGCTGAAACTTTTTCGGAAATCTGATCCCTCAACAGCTTTTTCTTCTCACTTAACTTACTTACGGTAATATCCTCGGTATTTGCCAACTGAATAGTCTGAAACCATTTTCCATGAACATTGATCATAAAACTATTAAGCTCTTTATAAATGGTTTCCAGTCCGTCAATCGTCGGAGAAGTTGAAGTTTTCGAGTTTAGGTCAATCCTTCTGAGCATGAGTTTCCACTCGGTTAAAAGTATTTCAGTTATGATTTCATCCTTGGAACTGTAATAATTATATACAGTTCCGGTTGCTACACCGCATCTTGAAGCAATATTCCGTATATTTAATTCAGAATATCCGTTTTCCTTAATCATTTGGCGGGTTACGGCCAATATGTCCTCTTTCACATTTGTTAAAGTTTTGGGCATTAATTCATCTCCTTTTATGAACATTGTTCATTATACTTTATACATTTACAAATATCAAGGTAAAGTTGAATAATATTTGTGAGTCTGGAACTCATATTTTTGTAGAATATGATGAACACAAAATTAATTTCTTGAAAGAAATGAAGTTTTCAGGAATGTCTGAGAAGGACATTCCTGACTGAAATGAGAAAAGACTTAAAAAGAGCTTTTATTAAACGCTTTGATCAAAATTACTTCCTACGTGGGGATTTACACTGAGTTCCATCATTTTGGTCAGGGCTTCTGAATCCTCTTCGGCAGTATTCATTGCAAGTTTTGTTACAGCCAGACCAACCTTCTGACTTACAGCAGCCTGAGACTTCAAAATAGATAAAGCAGCAATATCCATAAAAATACACCCCTTACTAATGTCTTAGCATAATTTTACTCCCTTCTACACAAAACTACAACATCTTTATACAATTCATATTCCTTGACTGACAAGATAAGTAAAAGTATAATATTTCAAAGGATATTGCTAGGCATTTGCTGGAAGGCTAGGACATTTATCCCGTTTATTGAAAAGGATTTTAATGTTATGAATATATTTGAAAATAAGGACATTTTTCTGTTTGATGGTGCCATGGGCACTTATTACTCCACCAAGTATAATAAGGATATTGCCTGTGAGACTGCCAATCTGACCGATAGTCAGACCATATTTGAAATACATCAAGAATACATCAATGCCGGTGTAAACGCTATTAAGACAAATACCTTTGCGGCCAACAGGTTTTCTTTGGCATGCGAACAGTCAGAGGTTGAAGACATAATAAGAAAGGGCTGGGAAATAGCCTGTAGTGCCGCTCGAAACACTGGGGTTGCAGTATTTGCGGATATTGGTCCCATCCCTTCCACACAGGGGATAGATGAAGAAGTAGAATATAAAAGGCAGGTAGATATTTTTCTTGAGTGCGGTGCAGATAATTTTTTATTTGAGACCTTTCCGCAGTATGAAATTATCCTGGAGATTTCGGCATATATTAGATTAAAGAAACCCGAAGCTAATATTATTGCCTCATTTGCAGTCTACCCTGACGGGTATTCCAAGGAAGGTTTATATTATCAGGACATTATTACAAAGGTAAGCAGCAGCGGACTTGTTAATGCCTGTGGATTTAACTGTATCAGCGGCCCTGCTCATATGTGCAGACTGGTCAGTCAGTTGGATTTCAACGGCAGGAAATTGATTGTAATGCCTAATTCAGGCTATCCTTCCTCTGAACGGGGCAGAGCAGTCTATATTGACAATTCGGAATATTTCGCCGCAAAGCTGCTTGAACTGAAGAACCTGGGAGTTCAAATACTCGGAGGCTGCTGTGGAACAACTCCTCATCACATTGCAGTTACAGCAAAGCTTCTTGCCAATACGGTTATTACAGTAAATAATACCGGTCAGCTTAACGTAGGTATTGCTGCTAAAGTGGGCGAAAAACCGCTGATTAGAAAGCTTATAGATGATAAAAAGCCAATTCTGGTTGAAATAGACCCTCCATTTGATGTAAATTGGGAATACATGATAAGAGATGCCTTTCTTCTAAAAAGTGCAGGGGCGGATATGATAACCATTGCTGACTCACCCCTGGCCAAGGCCAGAGCAGATAGTGCAATCATGGCCTCAAAATTACAACGTGAGACAGGTTTGCCTGCCATGCCTCATATAACCTGCAGGGATAAAAATCTGCTGGGTATAAAGGCCACCCTGTTAGGCCTGAACATTGAAGGTATCAGGAATATTCTTATTGTTACCGGCGACCCTATTGCAAGTATCGAAAGAAAAGACGTCAAAGGCTTTTATAGTATGAACTCCACAAATCTTGCAAACTATATTACAAGTCTTAATGCCAATGTATTCGGAGAGACGAACTTTGAAATAGGGGGGGCCCTGAATGTAAATGCTCCAAACTTTGAAGCCGAATTAAGACGCTCAGCCAAAAAGCTTGAAAACGGAATAAGCTTTTTCCTGACTCAGGCTACATATACACAAAATGCGGTTAATAACGTCATTAAGGCAGTTGAAGTTTTGAAGGTACCGGTGTTTGCAGGAATTATGCCAATTGTCGGTTATAAGAATGCAATGTTTATAAATAATGAGGTTCCAGGAATAGAAATTGATGAAGCTATAATAGAAAGCTTCCGTGACAAGAACAGAGAAGAATCAGAACTACTTGGTATAGAACACTCAATGGAATGTATAAATAAATTGTACGAATATGTTTCAGGATTTTATATTATGACACCGCTTAAAAGAATTAATGTTGTATGCGAATTAATAAAAAGAATAAAGGAAAAGGATAATTAATTTTACTGTTAAGTTAGGGCTTAATGTGATACAATGTTTACGAAAAATTGTTAAGGATTTATTCTTATCGGAGGGTATCACCCATGAAAAACAAACCGTTGTATGAAGTAAGGAAGATTTCCAATCTTAAGGATATGATTGAACAAAGTGCCAGGATATATGCAGACAAAGCTGCTTTTCTTGTTAAGCCTAAAACCGGCGGCGATTATGTTCAGGTATCCTATAAAAAGTTTAAAGAAGATATTGATGCTCTAGGGACAGCTTTATTGAGTCTTAACCTGAAAGGTAAAAAAATTGCTCTGATCGGTGAAAATAGATATGAGTGGGCAACCTCCTACCTTTCTGTCAGCAATGGAACGGGTGTCATAGTTCCTCTGGATAAGGAACTCCCACAGAATGAAATTGAAAACTGTTTACAGCGAAGCAGTGCAGACGCAATAATTTTTTCAGGAGCAGTATCCAAGAACATAGAGAACATTCTAAAAAATATAACCTGCTGCAAGTATTTCATTAATATGGATTTAGAGGAAGATTCGGGTGATCAGCTGTCATACAGTAAGCTGATGAATAAGGGAAAGGAACTTGTAGCTGAAGGCAACAGGGAATATCTCGATGCGGTAATAGATAATGAAGCTATGGATATCCTGTTGTTTACTTCTGGTACCACCGATAAATCCAAGGCGGTTATGCTTTCCCACAGAAATATTGCAGAAAATCTTATGGCTATGTGCTCCATGTTATATATAGATGAAAAAGATGTATTTTTATCTGTTTTACCAATGCACCATACCTATGAATGTACCTGCGGTTTTCTATGCCAGATGTACAGGGGATGCACGGTGGCATTTTGCGAAGGTCTGCGTCATATAGTAAAAAACCTGAGAGAATCGGGTTGTACTGTAATGAACGGGGTTCCCCTGGTATTTGAATCTATTTATAAGCAGCTCATGAATCAGGTGGCAAAGAAGCCTGGAGGCCCAAAGAAACTTAAGCTGGGAATCAGATTAAGCAAAATCGCAGGAGTTTTTGGGATGGATATACGCAGAAAATTGTTCGCTGAAATCCATGACGCGCTAGGCGGGCATTTACGATTGTTTATCAGTGGAGCCGCTGCTATTGATCCTGAGGTAGCCAAAGGCTTCCGTGAAATAGGAATAAAACTTGTACAGGGGTACGGTCTTACCGAGTGTGCTCCTATTGTAGCTCTTAATAGGGATTGCTGGTTTAAGGATGATGCGGCAGGGCTTCCGTTACCCGGTCTTCAGGTTGTGATTGACAATCCAAACAGTGAAGGTATAGGAGAAATCAAGGTAAAGGGACCAAGTGTTATGGCCGGTTATTATGAAAACAGAGAAGCCACCGAGGCGGCCATCAGAGATGGATGGTTCTATACCGGTGATATGGCCTATATGGACAACGACGGTTTTGTCCATATTACCGGCAGGCTAAAAAATGTTATTGTTACAAAAAACGGAAAGAATGTTTATCCGGAAGAAATTGAAACTTTGCTCAACAGGAGTGATTATATTAAAGAATCTCTGGTATACGGAACGGACGGGAAGGATGATGTAGTAGTATGCGCCCAGATAGTTCCAGACAAAGAGAAAATTGACGAAGATATAAAAAACGGTATTATTGAACAAACGGATGTAAATTCCATAATCGGTTCTGAGGTTAAGAGAGTTAATAAGGAATTGGTTACTTATAAATATGTAAAGGAGTTTACACTACGGGATACCGAGTTTGAAAAAACCACTACTAAAAAGATTAAAAGGTATCAGGAGTTAAAAAAATAAATGACTTATTTAGACGCAGCAATTAACAAAGCCGTTAACCTTGTCATGGAAGTAAGTGTGCTTCTATTGTCCGATATGGAGGACAAAAAGGTTATGACAAAAAGAGGCGACGCTAATTTTGTTACCGAGATTGATCTGAAGGTACAGGAAATTGTTATTACAGGGTTAAAGGAAATACTTCCTGATAGCAACATAATTGCCGAAGAAACAAAGGACAATGATTTTTCACTTGGCAAATACACCTGGATTTTAGATCCTGTGGACGGGACTACAAATCTTATGTACGGTTATAAATATTCATGCATTGCACTGGGACTTGCCGTTGACGGGAAACCCTATGCAGGTATTGTTTATAATCCTTACCTGAAGGAATTGTTTACAGCTCAGAAGGGAAAGGGAGCCTTTGTCAATGGGAACCCTATAAGTGTTACAGTAAATGACAACCTGGGGGAAAGCCTTATTACCTTTGGAACCTCTCCATATGATAAGGGTAAGGCCGATGAAACCTTCAGAGTAACAAAAAATGTCTTTATGCTGTGCAGAGATGTAAGACGGTCCGGGTGCGCTGCACTGGATATATGCAATGTTGCGGCGGGACGCATGGATGGCTTCTTTGAAATGGAGCTTCAGCCATGGGATTATGCAGCGGCATCAGTTATTCTTGAAGAGGCCGGGGGCTTTATAACAGACTGGAAAGGAAATAAGCTAAGCTATTTACACAAGAGTTCAGGTATTGCGACAAACGGGCACATACACAAGGAGCTTTTCGAGGTTATTAATAATTAGCCGTCAGTTTGTGCCAGGGCACTGAACATACAATAAAAGGATTAAACTGAATAGTAAATATGTATTGAGAGTGGTCAGAACCGTAAAAGGTACTGGCCACTTTTTTGGGACATTTACTGGGATATTTGTATAAGCAAAAAATGAGCGAAAGATATTCTATACTATTTTATTGTTGACCTGTCTATAGCTTTATAGTTTATGCTTTAGATATATAATACCAAGCTCGAGAGGAGTGTTAATTGTGAAATCAAATAGTAGCAGTAATTTTTTTAAAAGTAGAATTAATGAGATTCCAGTATTAATTTGTTCGAACGAAGATATTTCCCCAAAGCCGTTAGTTATTTTTTCACATGGTTTTAGTGGTAATAAGGAATTTTGGAAAGAATATATGAAGGAATTGGCTGAACTCGGATATTATGCAGTAGCAATAGATAACAGACTTCATGGAGAGAGAAATGATGAAGGGTTTGGTTCTGTTATATCCAACGATGGGAAAGTGGATTTTTACAAAGTATTTGAAGCTATAAAATTGAATGCTGAAGATATTATTCAAGTATTAGATTATTTCACGAAAAAAGCTGAAATAGATAAAACCAGGGTAGCTATGGTAGGAATATCCATGGGTGGATTTACCACTTACAGGACAGTAGTTATTGATAATAGAATTAAGGTAGCAATCCCAATAATTGCATCACCTGTATGGGGCGATCTACCCAAAGATACACCCATTAATGATAATTCTGAAATCATTAAAATGTTTAATATCCTTTCAAGTAAATTCAATCCCTCAAAATATTTAGATCACTTTTATCCGACAGCTTTATTTATGCAAGCCGGGTCAAAGGATATACACTTTGATGTGGATAAATTGAAAAAGTTTTATGAAGATATAAAACAGTATTACATTAATGACCCTTCAAAGCTTAAATTAATAATTTTCGAGGGTGTTAAACATGAATTTACTAAAGAAATGTGGGATAATACAAAATCGTGGTTGAATAGCTACTTATAAATTGATTTTTAGTTTGACCTATACCAGTTCTTTAGTTATATTAATACTAAAGCGTATTAAGGGGGGGTTATATGGAGTATTCTGTTGGAAAAGTTGCCAAAATGTTTAATTTATCAAGAACTACCTTGCTGTACTATGATTCCATCGGACTATTAACCCCATCTTTAAGAAGTTCTGCAAGATATAGAATTTATTGTGATTCTGATATAGAAAAATTAAGAAAAATAGCACTATATAAGGATGCAGGAGTACCACTGAGCGAGATTAACAAGCTTATTTCTGCCTCCGAGAATAGTTTTGTCTCTATTCTCATGCGTTGCTTGGATGGCCTGAATAAAGAAATAAGCTTGATTAAAGCAAAGCAAAATATTATTGTAGACATCTTGTGTAATGTAAATCTATTCAGGAGTTTTGTAAATATTGATCAAGAAGCTTTGCGAGAAGTGTTAAGTTCCGTTGGTATGTCTGAAGAACAAGCTATAAAGTGGCATGTTGATTTTGAACATAACTCACCTGAGCAGCATAGGAATTTATTGCTCGCTTTGGGTATTCCTGAGGATGAAGCAGAAAAAATGAGTGAGTATTTCCATAATTCCTCAGATAAGCATAAAATAGATCAGTGACATTATTAGGAATATATTTTATATCATATGCACTATATTAGTAAAACACACTAAATTAGGAAATGCACTAAATGAGTAAAACACTAAATTGTTTTTATCAAGATAATTTAGTGGTTTTTTTTACTTACCTGCAAATTGTTATGTAAACTGTTCTTGCATTCCATATATTAACAAACAAGTCCTTGACTAAGAATGACCATATAGGTATACTGTGGTTATACTTGTATACCTATAGTTTATTGGTGTTATGCATAATTATTTAAATAAATCCGGCAGTCTTTTCAACTTGATGGCACAGAAAGACTCTACCAACACTAGAAAAAAGCCTGAAGACCTTCCGTTTATTAAAAGTACACAAACTGTATTGGCACCTTAGATAGGGAATTTATAAGCTTATTTGGAAACAGCTAAAGCCTGTAAAAGTATGCTCGGTGACGTATATGCAGCTGAAATAGGCTTTTTCAACGATAATTTTACTGAACGGTTTTTTCAATGCTTACATTGTAGGGGCATGGTTTTATTAATTATTTTCGCTGAATAGGGAGCAATTTAAAGATTTTACCATAAGTATGCTGTTTCAGGTTCTGGAAGAAAAAAGTGATACAAAATATACAAATGAATAAATATATGTCAAAGTGGAAATGGAGATAATATGAATACAGATAACAATGTGAATACAGATAACAGTATGAATACAGATGATAATGTGAATAGAGACAATGTGACGAAAATAATCTATGAAGATAAAGAGTTAATTCTTGTAGGAACTGCCCATGTCTCAAAAGAGAGCGCAGAGCTGGTCAAGCAGGTGATAATTGAAGAAAACCCCGACAGTGTCTGTGTGGAGCTTGATGAACAACGGTATGAGAGTATGCAGAATCCTAAAAATTGGGAAAATACCGATATTGTTAAGGTTGTTAAAGAGAAAAAAGTTGGTTTTTTGATAGCAAATCTAATTCTCAGCGCTTATCAGAAAAAAATAGCCAAAAAGCTTGATACCAATGTCGGCGTTGAAATGACCGAGGCAATAAATTCGGCAAAGACCGTCAATGCAAAGCTGGTACTTGCTGATAGAAGTATTCAGATTACCTTTCTTCGGATATGGCGTACATTAGGTTTTTGGGAAAAGTCCAAGCTGCTATTCAGTTTAATCTTTTCCTTTGGAGAAGAAACTGAAATCTCAGATCAGGATTTACAGGAGCTTCTGAAGGAAGATATGTTAGAGTCGGCAATATCGGGCTTGAAGAAGCAGTTTCCGGCTATCGGGGAAGTACTTATTAATGAGAGAGATCAATATCTTGCTGCAAAAATAAAAAATGCTCCCGGTAAAAAAGTAGTGGCTGTTCTGGGCGGTGCTCATGTTCCGGGAGTCAAAAAGGAGATATTTAAAAGTCAGGATATGGACAAGATTTCTACCATTCCGCCTAAAACTAAATTTTCAAAGGCAGCAGTATGGATAGTTCCTGCCATTATTACAGGCCTTTTTATATACTCTTTCTTTATGAATTTCCAAACAGGACTAAATCAATTATCTACCTGGGTTTTATGGACCGGACTACTGGCAGCCTTATTTACCGCTCTGACACTGGGACATCCACTGAGTATTCTGACTTCACTTGTGGTCGCTCCCATCACGGCTCTGCATCCGTTGTTGGCTTGCGGCTGGTTTGCTGGACTTGTTGAGGCCACTATAAAAAAACCTACAGTACAGGATGTTCAGAATTTACAGACCGATATTCTGAGCATCAAAGGTATATTCAGAAACCGCTTTTTAAAAACACTGGCAGTAGTGATAATGTCAAATATCGGAGCATCTATCGGTACTTTTGTAGCCGGTACAGATATTATAAAAAGTCTGCTTTAATAGGAGGTACTAATGTATACGCCTGAAAGGAAGTATCAGAGGAGAGTTGATGCCTACTCAACGAAACTTGAAATATATAGCCGTAAAAGCAGTACCACAGGGAATTACAAGCTTTTAGTGTTTTTTGTCGGTCTGGCCCTAGTAATAACTTTCTATATATTACAGCAGTATATTTTAATGACAGCAGCTCTAGTGCTGTTTATTGCTGGTTTTGTATATTTATCAATAATTCATAACAGGCTTATTAAAAGTAGAAACTATTCCCAGGCTATGCTGCAGATAAACACCCTATGCCTTAAAAGGGTCGCCGGAAATTGGACCTCCTTCTCAGATACCGGTGAAGAGTTTGAAAATCGTGATCACAATTACACCTATGACCTTGACCTTTTCGGAAAAGGTTCACTATTTCAGATGATAAATATGACCACAACCTTTTCGGGGCGGCAGAGTCTTGCCAATATGTTTTTACAGCCTTTGATTAAAAAAGAGGATATTATGGCAAGACAGGAGGCTGTGAAAGAACTGGCCGGTAAGTTGACCTTCAGACACAGGTTATATTCCAATGTACTGATGTCAAATAAGAATATTACTTTGGCTGATGTTGAGACTCAAGGCAGGAAGCGTATAAAATCACTACTGGACACAATAGACAAACTTGACGACGTATTTATTTGGGCAAAAGAGGAAAGTCGGCTTTATACATCCCCCTGGTTTATATTTCTTATTACGGCACTACCCATAACAACACTTCTGATGCTTATATTGTCCATATTTGGAGTAATATCGGTATATTTACCTATTGCAGGCTTTGTTATACAGTTTCTCATGCTTGGATATAAAATAAACTATAGAAACAGAAGCTTTGAACTAGTGGAGAAGTACGCCAACACTCTTAAAGTATACAGTTCAGTCCTTAAGCAATTTGAAGCTGAAAAGTTTGAAAGCTCATATATAAATAATTTAAAGAATGAGCTTATAGGAACTTCTGGAACACCTGCATGGAAACAGATCGAAAAGCTGACCAAGCTCTGGGAACTAATAGCCAACAGGTACAATTTTCTGCACACCGTTGTAAACATCGCTACCTTTTGGGATTTTCACAGCATGGCAGCTCTTGAAAAGTGGAAAGGTGTCAGCGGAAAGTCTGTGGAAAAATGGTTTTCAGTTATAGGTGAAGTTGAAGCTTTGAGCAGTTTATCAGTTATGTGCCATGACAACCCCGATTTTGTTATGCCCAAAATTGAGGATATGAAGGTTGGAATTATCGCTGAAGAGCTAGGTCATCCCTTGCTGGCTAAAGGCAGAAAATGTAATGATATCAGCATAGATCGGGGGCAGCCAATACTTCTCATCACCGGCTCAAATATGTCGGGTAAAAGCACGTTTCTGCGAACAGTGGGACTGAGCCTTATATTATCTTATATTGGGCTGCCGGTATGTGCCAAAACTTTCAGCTGCCCCATCATGAAGGTATATGCCTGCATGAGAACCAGCGATAATCTGGGTCAGAGTGTATCCTCCTTTTATGCGGAACTCCTCAGAGTGAAAATGATCGTTGAAGCAGTTGACAGAGAGGAGAAGGTTTTCTTCCTGTTGGATGAAATTTTTAAAGGAACAAATTCTGCCGACAGGCATACAGGAGCAAAGATGCTGATAAGCCAACTGGACAGAAAGGGTGCCTGGGGAATGGTTTCAACCCATGACCTGGAGCTTGCGGATATGGAGAAGGATAGCGGGGGACGTATCAGGAATTACCACTTTAAAGAATATTACCGGGATAATACAATACATTTTGATTATCAACTGAGAAAAGGAGTGTCCGATACAAGAAATGCCATTTTTCTTATGAAGCTGGCGGGAGTAAGCATAGAATAAATACTGTTTAATAAACAATACTTCGGTATTGTTTTATTATTGTGTTCCTACAATATGGGAATAAAAATATCCTTTAGTGCTCACAGGTAAATATCGAAAATAAACGATATAAGGTAAGAGAAACTATGCTAATGGTACATAAATCCTAACGAAAATGTACATTGACATAAGAAAGTAATAACTATAGAATAAAAAACATAAAATATCAGGTGAGTGGTTACTCACAATGCGTATATGGGGTGCTGATGTGAACTTATATATAAAACGGAAAGAGGGAATAATTCTTACTGCAATAGAGATTATTGACGAATTGGGTTTTCAGGGTCTGTCTACAAAGGAAATAGCTAAAAGACAGAAGATTGCTGAAGGGACTTTATACAAGCACTTTCGCAGTAAAGACGGGATTATTCTGGCTGTGTTGGACTATTATACCATGTTTGACGTTGATATTAAGCAGACTATTGAAATGAAAAGGTTCTCTGCGAAGGATAGTATTACATATTTCATCACAAGGTTTGCCGAATACTATGAAAGCTATCCTGCCATGACCTCTATTCTGCAATCATACGAGGTGTTGAAAAATGAGGCGGGAATTGCACACAGAATCATAGAGATATTCGAAGCACGATCAAGTTTTATCACAGATATCATAAAAAAAGGCATAGATTGTGGTGAAATCACGCCTGATATTGATAGTGAAAGCTATTCCGATATCATCCTGGGTACTTTTATAGCTATTAGCTTGAAGTGGAGAATGAGAAAGTACAACTTTCCACTTAAGGAAAGGATTCTTACAGCTCACAACTATATTATGGAGACTTGCTAATTATTTTTGTGTTTTGGTTGATTCAAGGATAAGGTGAACATACCCGAGGTGTACAGGATAAGAGGGTGAAAATGATGAAAGAGCTGAACTCTAAGGAAGTATTTGCTTGTATAGAAGAAGGTGTGATCATTACCGATTTGGATGGAGTAATAACGTTTATAAATCCTGCTGCCGAGGAGGTAACAGAACAGTCATTACGAACGGCTATTGGAATGGATTTTGACAAGGTGTTTTCAGTAGTAAATGCGACTACTGGTGAAGCTATGGAAAGTCCGATTACTATGGCTTTGGATACTGGAGAAGCAGTTGAACTTCGGAATAATATTTTTCTGATTTCAAGAAGCGGGATTAAAAAACTTATATCAGCCACTTGTTCACCAATAAGGAACTCCGAGCAGAATATTACCGGTATAATTATCATTTTCAGAGATATTACGCGAATTAAAACAATAGAGGAAGAACTCCATCGAGAATGGAGAAGCTTAGAAATTCAATTAGAGTCAAATCCCTTAGGAATGGCAATAGTGGACGAAAAAATAGTTATTAGGAAGGTGAACCCGGCTTTTGTTAAAATGATGGGGTATAGCCATGGTGTAACTCCCAAACCTCTCAGGAAATTAGTAAGGCTGGTTCTGCAGTCAGGAGAACCCCTCAATGATGAAATTATTCATAAAACCTTGATAATCAACGGAGAAAATAAAAAGCTTTGGTATAAAGCCAATTTTGTACCTGTTACTGTTTATGGGGAAAAACAGGTTATGGTAGTCATTGATGACATTACAGACCTAAAGGCTACCGAAAAGCAATTAGAGGGAGCAAGAGAGGCTGCAGAGAATGCGAATAAGGCAAAGAGCGAATTTCTGGCAAATATGAGCCACGAAATACGTACTCCCTTAAATGGAATTGTTGGAATGCTCAATTTGACATTAATATCAGATATTAATGAAAAACTCAGGGATAATTTAAATGTAGCGAAATCCTGCGCAGACTCATTACTAAAGGTAATCAACGATATTCTTGACTTTTCTAAAATGGAAGCTGGGAAGTTAACCATTGATAATACGAATTTCAATATATATAAATTAATTGAGGATGTTATAAAAGCTCACTCTGTTCAAGCAAACCATAGGCATCTTTCTTTGAGATATCAGTTTTCATCTGGAATACCGACGTATTTAATAGGTGATTCCATGAGGATAAAACAGATATTGGATAACCTTATCGGAAATGCATTAAAGTTTACTGAAAACGGGAGTATTCTACTGTCTATTGAAAGGCATTCTCAGAAAATGGACAGTTTTGAACTTTTATTCAGCGTGTCCGATACGGGCATAGGAATTGCTGAAAGTGAAATGGACCGACTGTTTCAGTGTTTTAGTCAAATAAATGGTTCGACAACCAGGAAGTTTGGCGGAACAGGCCTTGGGCTGGCAATTTCAAAACAGCTTGTGGAAAGAATGGGCGGTACAATCCGGGTAGAAAGCAAAAAGGGGGAAGGAAGTACTTTTTTCTTTACTTTACCTCTTATGGTTGGACAAGTACCTGTAAAGAAAGAAGCCGATAAAGACTTGGTTAAAAATTTGAATATTTCTCTGAAAGTCCTTCTGGTAGAAGATGATGAGGTACACCAGAATGTATTTAAACAGATGCTGTCAAATAAGGGCCACACTATGCATATTGCACCTAATGGTAAAGAGGCACTAGATATCATTAAGAAGGAGAATTTCGATATTATCTTTATGGATATTAAAATGCCCGAAATTGACGGAATTGATACAACTCAACGTATCAGGCAGATGGAAGGCGGGACAAAACACATTCCGATTGTGGCAGTAACAGCTTATGCTTTAAAAGGAGATAGAGAACGTTTTTTAGCTCTTGGTATGGATGAATATTTAGCAAAACCGGTGCAGATTGAAGAGTTATACGCTATCCTTGACAGGTATGCTAAGAAAATAAAGGAGAGGGAAATCCTGGATTCTCTACAGACTGATGAGAAGATCATGAATCCAACGGTAACCGTTGAACTGCATGATAGGATAGGAAAGCATATCCAAAGCATGAAAGAAGCCCTTGATAACAACGAAATAACCACAATAGAGAAAGAAGCTAATATAATTAAAAAGCTTGCTGACAGTACTCATGCAGATGATTTGAAAAGAATTGCATTCACAATAGAGCTTGCGGCAAGACGTGAAGATTTAAAAGCTATTATTAATGAGATACCGAAAATAAGTGATGCATTTAAAAATATATTACAAACTAGGGGAATTGTAGAATGAAAATATTGATAGCAGAAGACGACTTTGCCAGCCGGAAATTCATTTTCAAATTTATGTCTTCTTACGGTGAATGTGATTTAACAATAGATGGTATTGAAGCGATTGAGGCATTTATCCTGGGGCTTGATACTGGAAAGCCCTATGATTTGATATGCCTTGATGTCATGATGCCCAAAATTGATGGTATCAAGGCATTAAAGACAATCCGAGAGCTGGAGGAAGTCAGAGGAATTGAAGAGGCAAATCGTACAAAGATCATAGTAACTACCGCTTTAGGAGAGACCAGCTATGTTATGAGTGCTTTTACAACAGGGCTGGAGGCCTATGTTAATAAGCCAATTGATCTGGATAAACTGGAAGAGGCCATGAGGAAGCTGACAGTACTTTAGTTATATTATTCAGTAGTTTGTGTAGGGGACAAGATTGACCCCTACACTGTTTTGATGCCATCTCAATACACTATATAACAGGGTCTATTTCCTCTGGCGAGCAAACCGCAACACTTATGTCTGTCTTAAAATGTTCTTTAATCCAAAAAAATTTGACTTTCTGAAACAATTCATTAGAATCACTAAGCAACTTCTCCTATGTTATTCTCCATAACATAACAAAATCCTAAAAATATTACAAATTAAACAGAAAAAATAAGTATGGGACTTGACATATAGAACTATAGGACTTTATAATTGGTTACAAGAAATATTAGGCGAGTGAGTACTCACCTGATGTATATTTTCTGATTTTTATCATAGTATCTGCAGGGTAAAAGAAGTTAATTAGTAAGGCAACCTATGCAGAAAAGTTCTTTATAGTATCTTTATATCAGCTAATACTTATGCTCATATGTAATAATACCAAATGGAATATATCAGGTATGGTAAAAGTATGACTTAATACAAGTTTATGTAAAATAATTATGTAATACATTCGACTGAATATGGATAAGACCTAAGATTAATAGAAAATATTATATTGCTCAAACTTGATACTATCTGTTGCTTGGAAAGGGGTTATTATGACATCTGTATTAATTGTGGATGACGCTGCTTTTATTAGGATGCAGTTGAAACAAATTCTGGAGAAAAACGGGTTTCATGTTGTTGGTGAGGCCGAAAACGGAAGGATAGCGTTAAGGAAAATACAGGAACTAAATCCGGATATAGTTACACTGGATATTACCATGCCTGAAATGGATGGAATTGAGTGTATGGAGGAGATTAGTAAGTTGGAATATAAACCCACAGTTATCATTGTTTCTGCCATGGGGCAGGAGTCATACGTACAAAGAGCAATTATGAGTGGAGCTAAAGGGTTTATTATAAAACCGTATAAGGAAGAGGTTGTAATAAAAAATCTGTCTAAATTCAAAAGTTAACATAAATTTACAGATCTTAAGGAGGGTAATGCAAATGCTCCAGTTGACAGATGAGGAATTCTTAAAATACATAAAGAGCAGTGAATCTGAGGTTAACACACTTGCAGAAATTCACAGGCTACTTGTTCAAAACAATATCATGTGCAGTATTGAAGAACTTCGGCAAAAGATAACTCCGCTATATAAGGATGGGTATTTGGGGAATGAACCTACATTAGATGGAGTGAATATGTTCTACATAATTTTTAATCCGGAACTTGAAATCGGGGGCTCATTAACTTAGTTATTCCTATCTTAGGATGTGATGTGCGAGAAATATAGATGTGCAAGGTCTGTATTTAAGTGCATTTAATCAAATAAAACTTTTATGTAAAAGTTAATAATTTTAGGAGGTTGTTTTGTTATGGAAAAAAAGCTTGCAAAACCTTCAAGCGAAAGAAGTGTAAAAGGACCTGCACTGGCATCGGCAACAGATGAAATGGAGAGAAAGAGAGAACTTGCGAGGAAACAAGCGCAGGATAAGGTAAGGGCTAGAACATTGGCAAAACAGCAGCAGTTGGCTGAAAGAATAGCTGTAGCTACAGAACAGCTGGCTTCAGGGATAGAAGAAGCGAGCAGTGCTGCAGAAGAATTAGGAGCAACCATGCAGCAAATCGCAAAGGGCGCCAGTGAGGCTTCGTCTGCGGCAGAAGAGTCAAGGGCTGCCATTAACCAGATCGACAAGGCTTCAGTAGTTGCTGACATAAACGCGAAGGATTCCCTTGAGAGAGTAGATATAGCTAAGGAACTATTAGAGAATACATCCAACGATATAGAGTTAATGATTAAAGGAATTCAAGAATCGGCTGACACCAATATGGAGTCGGTAAAACTGGTCGGAGAGCTTGAAAAGCAATCCAATGAAATCGGAGAAATTGTACAGGCAGTTGTCAGAATTGCCGACCAGACCAATCTTCTTGCACTTAATGCTGCCATAGAAGCTGCAAGAGCAGGCGAACACGGTAAGGGTTTTGCGGTTGTGGCCGATGAAGTCAGAAACCTTGCAGAAACCTCAGAAAAATCTGCAAGAAACATAAGGGAACTTGTAACTGAAATACAGAATAATGTAAAAGTTGTTGTAGTAGATATCGAAAATTCCGGCAAGGCCGCTAATGATGAAGTCGAGAAGGCAAAGAAAACTACTTCTGACCTGATAAAAATAAATGAAGAAATTATACAGGTACAAAAATATGTTTCAGAGGTATCACAAAATGCAGTGGATTCAAACAAAGGAGCAAGTGAGTTCCTGGGAATTGCCGAGCAAATTGCAGCAGCAGCCGAGCAGCAGAGCAGCGCTGCCGAAGAAGTAGAAAAATCCATCCAGATACAGAATAAGGCTTTCAACGAATTAAATGCCGGTGCTGCTGATCTTGCTCAAATGGCCGAGGACCTCAAGGTATCAACAGATGCACAGAAATCCTCAGAGTCACTTGCGGCAGCTTCAGAAGAATTATCAGCTAATGTGGAAGAGGCAAATTCAACAGCTGGAGAGATTTTAAAAGCTATGGAGCAGATATCTTCCGGTGCGAGGGCTCAGGCAGAGCTTACTGAAAAGGCAGCAAATCTCGCTGAAAGACTTGCTGCTGCTGCTAAACAAATGAGTGATAGGTCAGGCTACTCTGGGGATAAGATTGAGGAACTCCAAAAGCTATTGGAGGCAAATAAAATAGCTGTTGATAATATGATTACCGGAATTTCTTCTTCAGCTGAAGCCAGTGTTGTAGCGGCAAGGAATATAAAGAGTCTTGAAGAGACTACAAGAAGAATCGATAAAATCGTGGATGCCATTGTGAATGTTACTATACAAACTAATATGCTGGCTGTTAATGGTTCAATAGAAGCTGCCAGGGCAGGAGAATTTGGAAGAGGATTCTCAGTGGTTGCAGGAGACATTAGGGCACTTGCCAATGAGTCGGCAGAAAATACAGATAAGATAAAAGACCTTGTTAGAGGTATACAGAACCAGATTCAGAGGGTATCGGCTGATACTGATATTTCCAGTAAAAACTCCTTTGCCGAAGTTGAAAAGGCCAAAAAGACTACTCACAACCTTAATGTCATAGAAGAAAATATGATAAAAATACTTTCCGGAGCAAAAGAAATTCAGAGGGGTTCAGAAGAGTCCATGATAGCCCTTGAACAGGCAAGGAAGGGTGTTGACCAGATTGCTACTGCAGCTCAGGAGGCCAGCAGCGGAGCACAACAGGCAGCAACCGCAGCCTCTGAACAGGCAAAAGGTATGCAGGAACTTGCAGAAGCCATCGAAGAGATATCTGGATTGGCCGATGAACTTCAGAATATGTAAAGAACGGAGGAATAGTTATGGCAACTGGTATAAATAATACCGGCCTTACAGAGCGCCAGTTGGTTACCTTCCTTCTTGGTGATGATGAATTCGGGGCTGATATCATGGATGTTAAGGAAATTATCAGAGTTCCTGAAATAACAAAGGTTCCGAATGCTCCAGGGTATGTCGAGGGTGCCTGCAATTTACGGGGAAATGTCCTGCCTATTATTGATGGAAGAATCCGGTTTAATTTAGAAAGGAAATCTAAGGATGAAAACAGCAGGGTTCTGGTCATAGATGTTGAAGGTAAGGCCACGGGAGTCATTGTAGACAGGGTATCGGAGGTAATGAGAGTCAGTACAGCCGATATAGAAGAACCACCACAGATCGTAAAAAATGTGGATTCTGATTATTTGAACGGCGTAGTTAAGCTGGACAATGGAAACAGACTGGTCATGCTTTTGGATGTCGTAGAAGCCTTGAAGGTCAATACAGTCGGAAAAGAAAAAATAAACGGACGTAATGTTGATAAACAGAAGTCAGGAGCTATCATAAGCAGTGCAATCACAGAGTCTATTGATGAAGAACAGCTGGTTTCATTTCTTCTTAATAATGAGGAATATGCCATTGGGATTATGGATGTAAAAGAAATCATCCGTATTCCACAAATAGTAAAAGTTCCAAATTGTGAGGCTTATATTGAGGGAGTAGTATCCATACGTAATAATCTGCTCCCAATAATAAACTTAAGAACTTACTTCGAAATGGACTATAAGGAAATCGATGACCATACGAGAATTCTTGTAGTTGACATGGGCAGCTTTACTGCTGGAATTATGGTGGATAAAATTTCGGAAGTTCTAAGAGTACAGACAAGTATTATTCAGCCTCCGCCAAAGTTCTCCAAAAACAGCGGAGAGCAGCTTAAGGGTGTAGCTAAGCTCAATAATGGCAAAAGAATGATTCTTTTGCTTGAACCTTCAAAGCTGATTTCTGCTGATGAGATAAGTGCAATAACGGGCAAGAGTGAGACCAGTGAAGAACAGGCAGAGGAAAGAAGTATAACCGCCCAGATTCTTGACGAAGAGCAGTTGGTGACCTTTAAAATTGACATGGAGGAGTATGGTATTAAAATAGCCAATGTACAGGAGATTAACAGAATGACAGAGGTTACCAAGATACCCAGAGCTCCCCATTTTATTGAAGGTATAGTCAATTTGAGAGGAAATGTAATTCCAGCGTTGGATTTGAGAAGGCTTTTTAATCTTACAGAAAAGCAGGTGACGGACGCTACAAGGATTATTATCGTCGATTTCAGTGGAAAGAGGACAGGTATCGTTGTTGATTCTGTTTCAGAAGTGCTCAGGTTTGAAAAATCACTGATTCAGGCGCCGCCTGAAATCATAAGCAGCGGTATTGACAGTGATTATGTAGAGGGTGTTGGTAAGCTGGATGGCGGTAGAAGAATGATCCTTATTCTGGATATCGGTAAAGTATTAAGTTGTAGTTAAGCATTATTACGGAATTTGGGGCATTCCCAAGGGGTTAAATTGATGTCCCCTTGGGCAAGCCTTAGTCATTAAAAAGCGGCAGGTGAGTTTCGTGAGCGACAAAATTAAAGTTCTGATTGTAGATGATTCTGCTTTAATGCGAAAGTCCATAAAGGAAATAATCATGACTGATCCGAGTCTTGAGGTGGTAGGAACAGCCAGAGACGGACAAGATGCAATTGAAAAAGTGCAGGATTTAAAACCGGATATAGTTACAATGGATATCAACATGCCTGTGATGGACGGATTAACTTCCTTACAATATATATTGAGTGAGTATCCAGAAACCCCTGTTCTGATGATAAGCTCACTTACTGCAGAAGGAGCATTGACCACCTTTGAGGCATTGGAGTTAGGGGCTTTTGATTATGTCACTAAGCCATCTGGAACTGTTTCCTCCAATCTGCACGTAGTAGGAAGAGAAATCATTGAAAAGGTTAAGCTGGCTTATAAAAGTGTAAATAAAAAAAATATTAGAGACAGAGTAGTAAGACGTAGCAATTCTATGTCACCCAGAATAGCAGAACCCCCGAAAAAGAGGATCCTGCAGACGGGCAGTGGATTGACAAAGATTGTGGTTATAGGTATTTCTACCGGTGGACCGGGTACTCTTATGGAAGTGCTTCCTATGCTTCCGCCCGACTTGAAAGCGGCAGTAATAATTATTCAACACATGCCTCCATCATTTACGTCATCCTTTTCAAAAAGGCTGAATGCCGCATGCCGGATTCCGGTAAAAGAAGCGGAAGCTGGAGATGTTCTCCAGAACGGAAGGGGATTTCTGGCACCAGGAGGATACCAGTTGGTAGTACGCGGAGAGGGTGGAATAATAAGGCTTCCAAGTAGTCCAAAAACAGTTTTCATGCCCTCTGTAAATGTAACAATGGAGTCTGTACTGAATACTTTCGGAGGACCGAACGTTATTGGCGTTCTTATGACGGGTATGGGTGACGACGGGGCTGATGCTATGGTAAAAATCAGAAAAGCAGGCGGTGTGACCATTGCTGAGGATGAGTCCACTGCAGTGGTATTCGGTATGCCAAGAGAGGCTATAGAAAGAGGCGGTGCAGAAATAGTAGTACCTTCTTATAAAATAGCGGATGCCATAACAAAAGCGGTAAGAAAATAGGAGGACATATGAATAATTCAACTATCAATAAAACAAATGAAATTCTATTTCAGATAAAGGATGACATAGCTGGCATTTGGATTGAAACAATCCAAAAGAAGTCACGTAGCATAAATGAATTGTTCACTGAAAGTGAAGTAGCTAGCCTGTGTAATAAGATTATTCATACATTTTTAATGCTGATTGAGTACGAAGGGGACTTTTTCTTGAGGGTACCGGAATCAAGCGAAGCAAAAAAAAATCTGGATGACTACTCTAAAATTGCGGTAGCTAAAGGATTGAACCAGGTAGAAGTCAGCACTTTCATATTTTCTTTGAAAAAGATAATATTCGATGAGCTTAGTAAAATCGGCTACGCTGACTATCTCAACTTAAGTAGTGAAGCTTTCAGAATCTCAGAAGTTCTGGATAGAATGGGTTTATATACTTTCGATATGTATGTTAAAGAACGTGAAAAAATTATCATCCGTCAGCAACAGGATATGGTTGAATTATCTACACCTATAATACAGGTCTGGGAAAAGATTTTAGCTATACCCTTGATTGGTACTTTGGACAGTAAAAGAATACAGTTAATCATGGAAAAGCTACTGGAAATGATTGTTTCTACTTCGTCAAAGGTTGCTATTGTTGATATAACAAGGATCCCTACCGTGGATACACTGGTTGCAAATCATTTATTTAAAACGGCTAGTGCCACAAAGCTTCTTGGAGCGGAGCTCATTATTACCGGAATCAGTCCTGTGATTGCTCAAACCATGGTTCATCTAGGAGTAGATCCGTCGTGTATTACTACCAGAGCAGTGATGGCCGATGGTATAAAGCTGGCTATGGAGATGGCAGGTTTTAAGGCCGTCAGGCTGGTAAAGTAACTAAACGGAATGGAGCATAAAAATGGATTGTATCCCTATGATTTTAATGAATAAAATATTGGTAGTCTCACTTCAGGGAGATATTAATGACAATATGGCTCTGTCGCTTCAGCAAAGTATTCTTGACAAGATATATGAAACAGGTGCCAAGGGAGTACTTCTTAACATTTCTCTACTGGACATTATCGATTCTTATCTGGGAAGGGTTATTTCCGAAACGGTAAAGATGGTACAGCTTTTAGGAGCAAAAGCCGTTCTAACCGGTATGAAGCCACATGTTGCCATAACCCTGGAAGAGTTAGGACTGGATATTCAGGGTGTAGAAATTGCGTTAAATGCTGATATAGGGATTAAAATACTTGAAGATCATGTAAAAGCCAGTGATTTTGAAGAAATATGTGCTGAAGACCTGGAATAGGGAGTGGAATAAATGAAATTATTTGAAATCCACATAAAAGATGAAAAGGATATCGTGTCAGCCAGGCAACGAGCGCGCGAAGCAGCAAAGAACATGAATTTTAGTATAACAGACCAGACAAGGATTATTACTGCTGTCAGTGAACTATCAAGGAACATTTTTGTATATGCTTCAACCGGTAGTGTCATTATTGAGGATGCATCCAGTGACACAAAACGAGGCATAATGATTACCTTTGAAGATGAAGGACCTGGAATACCGGATATTAATAAAGCCATGGAGGAAGGTTTTACTACAGGTAAGGGAATGGGTCTGGGACTTCCGGGAAGCAAAAGACTAATGGATGATTTCAGCATTACTTCACAACCGGACAAGGGAACAAAAATTATTATCAAAAAGTGGCTTTAAGGAGGTGGACCTTATCAACGAACATGAAGTGAGGGGATTTTATGACTCGGGATATATTAGAGGCCAAATAGCGGATAAGATGAAAATGCTTAAGCTTTCTGACAAGGAAATCACAGAGATTTCTATTGTTATAAATACACTTTGCAGTAATATTGTTAAACATAATGCTGTAAATGGAAAGATCAGGTATTTCCAGATTAACGCCGAAAACAGGGTTGAAATTGAAATCATTTCTGAGGATAAGGTTCAAGGAATTAACACTAGTGAGGTACAAAAAGATAACGTATCCAATAAAGGTACAATTGATGATGGATTTGAATCAATAAATAACTTTAGTGATTTTTTTGAAATTAGTTCAAATACAGAATATGTTTCAAAAAAAGGGATGCCAGTGGAAACGATGCTAACAGTCAGGCTATGGAGCATGGCATTAAATGATACTTCAGCAATAGGTAATTCCGAAATAAAAGTCAGTGTGATAAGCAGACCCTATACAGGCTTTTCAGTGAACGGTGATTGTTATTATATAAGAAGTTTAGAGGATAGGGATATTATTGCCGTAGTTGATGGATTGGGTCATGGAAGGGATGCACATAAAGCCGCCAGCCACGCAGTAAAAATAATCGAAGAAAATACACAGAATTCTATTGAAGATATTATTAAACAGACAAACACTGCCTTGAAGAATACGCGAGGAGCGGTAATAGCTCTATTTATAGTATACAAATTCACAAATGAATTTGAAATGATATCTATTGGTAACATCGATTGCAGGCATATTGTGGCCGATTCAACAGTGAAGCTACTGTCCTATAACGGTTATGTTGGAGCTTACAGTGGAAGCTGCAAATCCAGAAAACATATTTATAGTAAAGGAGATATGTTGGTATTGTGCTCTGATGGTATATCCTCAAAATGGGAAGTTGGAAATTACGCTGAAGGGGTCGCAAAAAGCCCATCGCTATTGTGTAATATGGTTTTTAACGAGTATGAGAGACATAACGATGATGCGACAATTTTAGTCGCGGTTCTGTAAGTGGTGAATCTATGAATGGAGAATATTTGCTTTATTACCTGCTTTTTAGTAATTTACAAAAAGAAAATGAGAATCTAAAAAAAGAAGTTAAGGGACTAATAGAAGAGTTGTTAGAAACCAACACCGGGGTTCTCGCTCTTATACAGGAGATTGAAAAAAATAGTAATGAGCTTCTGATAAATGATAAGCAAAAGACCGAATTTCTTGAAAGATTGAAGAAATCAAACAGGGAACAGGTAAAAAAAATCAAAATACAGGAGCAAGCATTAATCCAGGCTGACAAAATGGCCTCTTTGGGGCAATTGGTAGCGGGTGTGGCTCATGAAATTAATAATCCCACTACTTATATTAGAGCAAATATTGAGCTGCTGCAAAAGTATTTGAATATAATGGGGAAAAACGGTTTATTGCTGAGTGATGATGCCACTCCGTATGTTGAAGAGTTTAAAGATACCTTTGAATCCATGTATAAGGGAACTGACAGAATAATGGATATTATCAGCGGTTTAAAGTTTTTTGTAAGGCAGGAAAAGGTATCTTACGAAGCCTTTGATTTATATGGTTGTATAACTGAAGCTTACAAGCTTGTAAAAAATGAATTCGTAAGGAACAAAGTAAGCTTAAGCAGCAACATTGAAAAAGACCAGTTTATTATTAATGGATCCAGACAGCAACTAGAACAGATTTTTATTAATCTATTTTTGAATTCTATTAAAGCCATTAAAGCTGACGATTTGAACAAAGCAGGGGTTGTAAAAATAAGCGTAATGAGAGATGGTATAGGTAAATTACTCATTAGTGTAAGTGATAATGGCTGCGGGATTGATGATAAGAACTTAAATAATATATTTAATCCCTTCTTTACCACAAATCAAGAATCTGGAGGAACTGGACTGGGGCTGTCCATCGTCTATGGAATTATCCGGGAGCATGGTGGAGATATTCAGGTCAAGAGTACAAAGAATCAGGGAACAGAGTTTATTATTACCTTGCCGGAACATCAGTTGAGATTGTAAATAAATTCATATATATAATGGAGGTCCCTTATGAAGCATAAATATAAAATACTGATTGTAGATGATGAAGAGGATATAGTAGGTACGTTAAAAAAACACCTGAAGTTGGATGGCTATACAGTAGACACAGCACAAAGTGCGGTAGAAGCCTTTGAGAAAGTCAAAAAGGACAAATACCATGTTGTACTCACTGATATAGTAATGCCTGAAATGGATGGTATTGAACTGCTGAGAGAAATTAAAAGCTATGACGCGCTTACCCAGGTCATAATGATGACAGGTTACTCCACTATGGATAAAACGTTAAGTTCACTGGAATTTGGGGCCAATGACTATATTCTAAAACCCTTTAAAAGTGTTGAACAGGTGATGGAAATTATCGACTACTCAATTAAAAAGCTTGAGAGATGGAGAGAGTCTATTACACAGATGGTTAAATAAAGGTGGTTAGCGTGAAAAATACATTTTGCAAGTCATCGTGTTTTCACGCAGCGAAAAGCCACTACGTGTCTTTTCATTACTATTTGTGTAAGCGCTATGCGCGTAGATAGGAGGTAATATTAATGGATACTATGCTGCAAGCTTATATGGAAGAAACCGATGAATTAATGCAAAAGGCGGAAGATTGTATCATAAGGCTTGAAAAGGAATATTCTTCTGTAGAAATAAATGAATTGTTTCGAATAGCACATACCATTAAAGGCACTTCCCATGTGATTGGATTTGATGATATCGGAAACTTGATGCATAAGATAGAGGATATGCTTGATTATACTAGGAATGGTGATATTCTGTTTGACCAAAGTATAGTTTCGACATGCTTTGAGGGCTTGGATACCGTTAAAAAGATGCTGGTTAATAGAAGTGGTACCTGCTCCCTTGAACTCAGGGATAGTCTGAACAGTGCAGCATCCAGAATAAGTGATACCATTGAGGGGCTTATTAAAGCTAACAAAAATGACCAGAAAAAAGCAGTAGTGGAACAAACGGAGGTGGGACTTGTAGCTTCACTCCTAAATCAAAGGGATAAAGGAAAAAACAAGTATTACATATCCTTTTTCCTTGAGGAGGATGCTCCTATGGTATCTCCAGTTTTTATGATGATTTTGAAGAATGTTGAAGAAATCGGTTCCCTTACATATTCCAGTGTAGACGATCAATATTTTCAAGAAACTTCAGTTGATAACGAAGTGAATACTCTGGATATTATCATAAGTACTGATTTAGAGGAAACTGAACTATATACCTGCTTTGATATTATCTACATAGAGAGGATTAATATAGTAGATTTATCCAGGAGTAAAGTAAAGTGTAAAGACATTTATCTCAGTAATGGAGGGTCAAATAGTACAAGCTGTACCACATTTACTCAGGACTTGTACGGGGTATTTAGCAAATACCTGATAAGGACTTTTAAGCCGGAGAAGGATGGATTCACTAATCAGATGAAGACATTTTTCAACTCAGTCAAAAAGGCGACAACCTTGATGGTTTCTATTGATACCAGCCAACTGAGCATCATTGATGAAAACGAAATAAAGGAATTAATAGAATCAAAGAGGGTATTATCAATAGACAATATTGAGATGTCAATCATAGTGGGTGGCCCATACGATAGAAGAATTAATAATATTTTTGACTCTATACGGGCAGTTGAAGAATTTCAGGTTTATAGAAACGAAATGGAAGCGGTTCGGAAAGTATTTCGATCCGATGAATGCTTTCAGAAACTTATTAAAGTTGCAAAGGAAGTGCTATTTGATGACGAATAGAGGAGAAGTAGCTGGCGGACAGGAGCTAACTACTCTTATTGACAGACTTGCTGTGGAAATTGATGGAGAAAATAATAATCAGGACCTGGAGGTTCTTATTCATTGCCTTACAACAGAAACGGAGAGATATAAACAGGAGAAGCTTGCGCAGAAAATTAGTCGTGTAAAACTTGAAAGAACTGCTGAACTCGTTACTGATCTATTTTATTCAGATGACGCCTACATAAGAAATTTAGCAATAGAGCTGCTTGTCATATTAGGTGAAAAGGCTTTACCGTCTCTAAAAATGAAGTTGTGCGATAAAGATCGGAATATTCGAAAATTCTCATTGGATGCACTTAAATACATCAAGGGGAAAAGCAGTTGTGAAATTGCACTTACAGCTCTTGACGATTCGGATGAAAATGTTGTGGAAGCAGCTCTGGAGGTTATTGCTGAGCAAGCATACAAGGAGGCTGAAGGTAAGCTGCTGGATATGCTTAATGACACAAGCAGTGTATGGGTTATAAACTCACTTATAAGGACTTTTGAAAGTCTAGGTATAAAAGTAGTCTCAGAAGTCATTGCAGATAAAATATTTTCAATGGATGCTTCAGCGGTAGAAAAGAACATCTTAATGAATACATTTGTAAAATCATTAGGAACTATCGGATCATATCCGGATATTGTTCGAGTCCTTCAAATATATTCAAAGAATTTCAGTATTAGTGATGAGAATATGGTTTTTGGGTTAAGCAGCCTAATCGTAAATAATTGTATATTCAGTCTCCCTGAAAGTGAATTTGAGGAAATTAAAGGATTTTTCAGAGAACATTGGGACTACAAGGATTCAGAGAATATACTCATTTCGATAAATGCCTTTGTTAATTTGCAGATGGATTTCTTTCTCCAGCACATTATCGAAATATATGATCTAAACAAGGGAGAGGAATTCTTTATAGAAAACCTCAGTCATCTCTTATATAAACTGGACTGTATTCCTCCTTCATTTATTAAAGAACTGCTGGAGTGTAAGGAACCTGAATTGGTGTTAATGGGATTAAGGCTTATATACAAAAAGGAGATTGTTGGATTTAACTTTATTGTTGAGAAACTATGCAGTTCACAAGACAGAGCTGTGTCTGGTCAGGCTATATGCATAGTTGCTGAAATTACTTCCTACAATAATCCACACCTTCTTGAAAGTCTCAAAGACTTTAGTGAGGAAGCAGAACTTGCTTCTATTGAAAGTAAATATGTAAACGGGGCACAGGATATTAATTTTCTTTTGGTTAAGCTGGAGCACCCAAACAAAAAAGTTAGAAAAGCTGTAGTCCAGAAGCTTGTCTTATGTAATGAAAAAATAAACCTGGAACAGCTTGGAGAGATTGTTTGGCGTAATCCGGGAGAAGAAGGTATGGAGGCTCTGGAAGCTCTATTTAGACTGAACACCGCTATTGGTTGGAAGCATATTAATACCAGAATGGACAGTATTAATGAGGGTGTTCGTGCCGGATTGATAAGTATAGTTGAGTACTCTCCAGAGGGCGAGTTTTTTAGTTTTATGAATACAATGATTAACGACCCATCTCCTGCGGTCAGGAGAAAAGCAATAAAGGCTCTAATTAAAATACCTGATGTCAGAAGTCAGAATTTATTAGAGAAATTGTATCACAATGAATCAAATACCGTTAACAGGATGGACATTATATCAAACTTATATAAATTTCAAAGTGACCTTGCATTTAATATTGTAGTTACTGCTGCCGGCAGCCAGGAAACTTTAACAAGAATTGCAGCCGTTAGGTCATTGGGCTTGTTTGAGAATAGTAATGCAGATACTGTTTTGCAGGGATTATTGGAGGATCAGGTCGAAGAGGTGAGGGAAGCAGCCAAAGAAGCCTTGCTGAAGACAGAGGTGGTAAGATGATACTAACAGACGAGTTATATAATAAGTTTGTAAAATTGATTTACAAAAAAACCGGTCTTCATTATGAGTACAATAAGAAATATTTTGTACAAAAGAGAATTGAAAAACGTGCAGAACTTCTTGAAATGAGTGGTCTGAGCGAATATTTCGTAATGTTGAAATTTGCTGAGGATTCTCAAGAGTTCGATCAGCTGGTTAATGACCTTACAGTTAATGAAACATACTTTTTTCGAGATTTTCCTCAGTTGCGCAACTTTGCAGAGGATGTACTGCCTATATTTGAAAAGCAAAATGAAGGCAGAAAAAAAATAAAAATCTGGAGTGCAGCCTGCTCAACAGGAGAAGAGCCGTACACCTTGTCAATTATCCTCCAGGAAATGCTAGATAGATATGATAAATGGGAGGTTCAGATCATTGCCTCAGATATCAATACTGAAGTATTACAATATGCAAGAATGGGAATATACGATAGCAGGTCGGTAAAGGATGTACCTCCTGAATACTTGGAGAAGTATTTTACAAGACGCCATGACAAGTACCTGATTAATTTGAATGTAAGAAAACCGGTGACTTTTAAGCGTATTAACCTTATGGATGATGAGGATATGAGTAATATTTCAGGCTGTGATTACATATTCTGCCGAAATTGTTTGATCTATTTTAATGATGAATCCAGAAAAGAGGTTTTGGCAAACTTTTACAAATCCTTAAATCCCGGTGGGTTTATATTTTTAGGTCATTCAGAATCGGTTGGAAGAATATCATCGGCGTACAAGGTTCAAAGGATTGGGGATACCATCGTGTATTCCAGACCAAAGTGAGGTGAAAGAATTTGGAACTGAATGAAAAAAATAAAATATTAATTGTTGATGACTCAGAGATGGTAAGAAACTTCCACACCTATATATTGAAAATGTTCGGATATCACGTGGGTACCGCCGAAAATGGTGCAGTAGCTTTAGAAAAATTACTGACTGGAGATTACCATTTGCTGATAACAGATATCAATATGCCAAAAATGGATGGTTATGAGTTAATTCAAAATGTACATGCACAAGGACTAGATATACCAATTATCATTGTTTCAACCGAAGAAGAGCATAAAGGTAACAATGTCGGCATAAATGCGGGTTGGGGTATCCATATGGTAAAACCTACTGATCCGGGGAAACTGGTTTCAACCGTTAGAAGGCTTCTATAATATCAAGGGGTGTGAATTATGAGCAGCAGGGTTTATATAGAGGATATTGATATTGTAAAAATGTTTATCGATGAGTGGATGGAATGCCTTGAAGGCCTTGAAAAAGAAATACTGAAGCTTGAAATCCACTCGGAAGATAGCGATTTGATAAACAATATATTTAGAAAGGTTCACAGCATAAAGGGCGGTTCATCCTTCATAGGGTTGTCGAGCATAACCAGGCTCAGCCATGAAGTTGAATTTACATTGGATGCCATTAGAAAGAAAATAGTCTGTGTCAATACAGAACTTATTGACAGTCTGCTTTTATCTGTAGATTTTCTAAATGGCTATATAACCCAATTATTTAACAAGCTTAAGGAACAGGATTTTATCAATGAGAACAGTGCCATTTATATGGAGTTTGAAAACGAGCAGAACGAAGAGCCAGTGCTTACAAGCCTCAAACAGGTACGCGACAAGTGTGAGACGCTGGAAATAGAAAGCAGGAACCATGAAGACCTCCCACAGGATGGTATTGAATTGGATATACTTCAGACGGAGGATTTTAAGAGAAGTCTTGCTGAGGGGATGAGGGAACAGTTTTTACTTGAATGTATTGACCATATCGAGCAGATTGAGAATAATTTACTAATCGAGCTGGACAAGAATGGTGATGACAGGGGGACTATCAATGAAGTTTTCAGAGCAGTGCACAGTGTTAAGGGGGGGACGGGAATATATCTCGCAGCGTTACCACCTCAAAGTCCTATCTGCTCCGGCTTAAAGAAGTTCTCTGAAATTATTCATACCTTTGAAAGCTTATTGGCTTTAGTAAGAGATATGGGGTGCACGTATGGAAAAGACCTTATCGATTTAAGTTATATGATAATGGATTATTCAAAATTGTTTATCAACTCTGTTGCTTCAGAGGAATTTAATGAGCTGCTTGACAACGGTATTCCAGACAAAATAAAGGAACATATGAGGCTGTTGCAGACACAATCGGGAACTGTACTACAGCACCCGGAAAAAACCTTGCAGCAGGAAATAGTAATAACCGAGGAAGCAAAAATAAAGAACAGTGTAAGCCAGAGTATCCGGGTCAATCAGGAAAAGATAGATAAAATGATGAATATGATTTCCGAACTTCTGATTGCAAAGAACTCTTTTATGCACATTTCTGCAAAATTAAATATTGAGTACGATCTTCCTGAAATATCTAAAGAAGTAAGGCAAGTTGGAGCCTATGTTAACAGGATTTCAGACGAATTGCAAAATGCCATTATGTCTATCAGGATGGTAGAAATAAAAACTGTATTTCAAAAAATGCCAAGGGTTGTCAGAGACATTGCTCAGAGCACCGGAAAAAAGATGGATTTAATTATGGATGGAGAAAGTACCGAAATTGACAAAACTATCGTTGAGCAGATTAGCGACCCTCTGGTACATCTGATTAGAAATGCCGCCGATCATGGGATAGAGAGCATTGAAGAACGCTCGAGGAAAGGAAAGCCGGAAACAGGGAAGATTGTTCTGCGAGCATATAACAAAAATAAGTATGTGTACATTGAAATTGAAGATGACGGAAAAGGAATGGACGCTGATAAGATAAAGGAGAAGGCTATTGAGAAAGGGTTTATTACCGGTTCAAATGCTGAAAGTATGAGCCGTAACCAATTGGTGAATCTTATCTTCCTTCCTGGTTTCAGTACTGCAAAGCAGATTACTGAAGTTTCAGGTCGGGGAGTTGGTATGGATATTGTAAAAAGCAATATTACAAAGATCAATGGCAACATAACCATTGACAGCGAAGTGGATAAAGGAACGAAAATGATCATTCAATTACCGCTTACTCTGGCTGTGTCGAGAGGCTTGATTGTAGAAGTGGCGGGAGAAAGTTATATATTTCCTCTGGAGTATATCACTGAGACTGTAAAAATAGAAAGGGCCAATATCCATCAATACAAAGGCAAGTATTTTACATACCTCAGGGGAGATGTAATAGGTGTTGAATGGCTCAGTAGAATATTTCTCACAGGAGAGCAGGATAACACTCTGGATGAGCTCAATGCTATCATTATCTCAAATGGTACTGAAAAATATGCAATTATTATCGATAAGTTAAAGAGTGAACAGGAATTTGTTGTAAAACCGCTGGAGGGTCAGCTGGCAGCGATTCCTGGGATTTCTGGCTCGACACTCCTGGGAAATGGTAAAGTTGTGTTAATAGTAAATCCTGTCGATATCTTGCAGATTATTAATAATTAGTAAAAATATTTTATAAGGAAAGGAAGCGGTTAATATGAGCAGTAAAAAACTAATGATAGTAGATGATTCACCGGCCATTCATTTAATTATTGAGAAAGCTGCAAAGGCAAACGGATATGAGGTCTGCGCCCATGCAAAAAACGGTGATGAAGCTGTTAAACAATTCGATTTATCATTGCCGGATGTTGTGACTATGGATATAACCATGCCTATAAAGGATGGCCTGACAGCTTCAAAGGATATACTTTCTAAATATCCAGATGCAAAAATTCTGATGCTGAGTGCAATGGGGGATGAAGAACTTATCAATGAGGCAAAAAGTATTGGGATATCACGTTTTATGAGAAAGCCCTTCAAAGGTGAAGACATAATAAATGAAATCAATAGCATGTTGCAATCATGAAGTGAGTCATTTTGTTAAGGAGGGCAGAAATGGAATACATTACTTTTTTTAAAGAATCAATAAAGGAAGCATTTGAAATGATGTTTGATGAAAGTATTACCCTTGAAACTGAAAATCCTGCCCCAAGCTGGATTTCTTCAAAAGGGGTTGCTGTAATTGTCGGAGTAACCGGAGCAAAAAAAGGCAGGGTTCTTGTAGATATGCCGCGTTCCACAGCGATGGAACTTGCGATGAGAATGGATTCTGAACTGAACAACGAAGACCTGGCATTGTTTACAATTGCTGAATTTTGTAATATAGCTTCAGGAGGAACGGTAACAGCCATAAATAATAACTACAGGCAAGCTGGCTTGAGGCTGGTAACTCCTAGTTTTTTTTCGGGGACAAATGCCAAAATTTTTTCACCGGGCCTGAAGTCAACTATGCTGTCTTATACTACCCGTTTTGGAAAGATTGATTTCCATATCGGATTTGAAGGGAGTTTAGCGTGAAAAATACATTCTGTAAGTCATCGTGCTTTTCACGCAGAGAAAAGCCACTATGTGTCTTTTCATAACTATTTGTGTATGCGCTATGCGCATCTATGGAGGTTAATATGTACGAAAGATATGTGAAATCGTTTACTGATTCCATAGCAGGAATTTTCAGCAATTTTGGATTTGGAGATATCACCAATGGAAATGTCAATAAAAAGGATTCTTTTACCTGCAAGTACAATTTGACTACTATCATCGGCCTGTCAGGTGAAATTAAAGGAAATGTAGCTCTCAGTATGTCATATGATACTGCAAGGAAAATTGCATCTGCCATGATGATGGGTATGGAAGTCACAGAGATAGACGAAATATCTGTAAGTGCTCTCGGAGAGATAACAAATATGATTTGTGGTCAGGCTGCAATTGCGTTATCCACTCAGGATATCCCAGTAAATATTACTCCTCCTACCATTATTCACGGAGACAACATGAAAGCGGTAATCAGCCAGATCGAAACACTTGTTGTTGATATAAGCTCCTCACTAGGCAGCATTGAGCTCAATCTCGGCCTTGAGGGATGACTTTTATGTAAATGAGGAGGTTAAGGGAATGGATCGCAGCCTAAAAAAATATGCTGTGCTTAATAACAAAGGCGGAGTCGGTAAAAGTACTATCGCTGTACATGTCGCCCATGGACTTGCTATCAAGGGTAAAAGAGTGCTGTTAATAGACATGGATGGGCAGAATGACGCAAGTCTCTTCCTTGGATTTACGTCGGAAGACTATAAAAAGAGTCTATATGATCTTATCACTAAAGAAGCAAACCCGGATTTTTCCGAATGTATCATACATGCCAGAGAAAACTTGGACCTGCTGCCTTCCAAAGATATTGAAAGGATTAACACTGAACTTTATAAGGAACCGGGCATAAAGTCATACTTGAAGGTAAGGCTCAAGGAGCTGGAGGATGCAGAGTATGATTATATCATTATTGACTGCGGACCTCAAAGGAGTAGAGTTAATGATGCTGCTCTATATTATGTTGACGGTATTATAGTGCCGGTACAAGTAGAGTCTGCTGCTGTAAGAGCTTTAGGTAATATTTATGAGTACCTTTCAGACCTGGGCTTGGATTCAGAAATGATTACACTTGTAATACCTAACATGTATGATCAGAGGACCAGTGATGGCAGAGAAAATTTTGACTTTATTAGGGAATTCTTTGCTGATACGGATATTTTGACTGCACCTATTCATCGGCGGATTAAAGTTACAGAGACGGGTAAGTTCGGAAAAACTGTTTTTGAAACAGATAGCGAGGCAGCTAAACTGTTTGATCCTATAATAGAAAGGCTGGTGAGCTTTGATGGCGGGAAGGAGTAAAAAAGAAGATAAAGATAACTTTGAAAAAATGAAAAGGGAAATGAGAGCAAAGAAGCAGAGAGCAAAAAAAAATTCTATTGTAGTAGAAAACAGTGACAAAATTCTTAAGAACTTAGAAACAGAAAGTAATCATGAACCGCAGATTGATAAAAGTATCGATTGTTTAGAGGAGATACGCAAAATACAGATGGTGATATTTCGAATCGGTGAAGAAGAGTATGCCTTCGAAACATCCAATGTTAAAGAAATTATACGGATACCTCCTATGAACAATGTACCAAACAGCCCCTTCTATATTGCGGGCTTATGCAGTCTTAGAGGCGAACTGCTTCCTGTAATCGACAGCCGGAAGCTTTTTGGAATGGCTGATGTGGAGTATGATGAAGGAAGCAGGATTGTAGTTAATGACATCAAGGGCAATAAAGTCGGATTAATTGCTGATAAAGTGTCGGAAGTAATTAGTATTGAAGAAGCTATGATAAAGGTTCCTCCTGCCAGCATCAGAGGTATGGAGGAAGGTATTGTACAGGGTATTCTTCTGTTGGAGGATGGCAAGAGGGTAATTATGGTGCTTGATGCCGTAAAAATAGTCAAGGCGGGGAACCTTAATGAATACTCCAAACAGCAGACTTCCCAGGATAGTACCAATCATGACTTGAACGTTAAGCCTTCACAAGAGGAGCAAGTGATCCTTTTTCATATTGGAACTGAAGAATATGCATTTGGAATTCATGCCGTAAAGGAAATAATCAGGATTACTAATTTAACCAAGGTTCCGAATGCGGCCCATTATATAGAAGGAATACTTTCAATCAGGAATCAACTGCTTGCTGTTATAAATCTGGGGACGCTTTTAGGTAAAAGCCGGATTAGTATCGATGAACAAAGCCGAATTGTTATTATAGATGGTGGAGATACAGTTTTTGGAGTTATTGTAGACAGGGTGTCACAAGTAATGAGAGTTCAAAGGAATGAATTTAAAGGTGCCGAGCTGAATACAGCAATCACTAAAATGGAGTATGCTAAGGGATTTCTGGAACTGAACAAGGGAAAAAGGCTTGCCATGGTAATAGACCCGTTAAAACTTGTTTCATATGAAGATATGGAGAAAGTTTTAATCAAGAACAAAAAGAATGATGGTTATATTAATTTAGATAAAAGTGAATCTGAATGCAGTATGGAGCATGTGGTCATTTTTAAACTTGATAAGGATGAGTTTGGAATAAACATTAACTATATTAAGGAAATCAATAGTGTAAGTGATATTGTTCATTTCCCAGATGCTCCGGCTTTTATAAATGGAATGGTGAATCTTCGTGGGGATGTAATTCCTGTCCTAAACCTAAAGACAATGTTTAATAGCAATATCGCAATGTCTGACTCCTCTAAGTTTTTGGTTGTAGAGTATGATAACAAGAAGATTGGAATATTAATAGATTCGGCTTCAGAGGTTCTGGAAATTCCAAAGAGCTATATTGAAGAAGCTTCCGAAATGCTCAAAAGTAAAGAAAATGAAAAAGACAGATACATTGATTCCATTGCCAGGTTGAACGAAGGAAAGCGAATTGTACTGATCTTAAATCTTTCTGAAACTCTAAGTTTCATGTAAGAATTATTGGTAAAGGGAACTTACCCGAATAAGAGAGTAAAACTGGGGACTGCAATCTTCGCAGTCCCTTACTTATTGTTACTATAAATTTAATACTCTTCCTCTTGGATATCAAAGACAAAGTTACATTTGTCACACCTGAAAACAAGTAAAGTTCCAAAGCTTTCACTGTTGGTTTCTTCAACATGTACAAGGCCTCCGCAGTCACATTTCTTCGGATATCCGTTCATACAGGTACAGCATTCGGTATGGTGTGAATTTTGATGTTTTATTTCAGTTGGACAACTATTACACATGACCATCACTCCAATCGGCTTTTATGTATTTATTTTAATACATTTTTTAGCAATAGTAAAGCTTTTACGCATGTATACATGAGATTATAACCGGGTTTCAGGGATTTTGAATGATAAATAAATAACAATGGTGTAAGGTATAATTTAGTAAAAAACTAAAAATAAATGTAAATTATCAATTAAAAAAGTGTTTTATAAAATTTGCAAATTCTGTGAAAAAAATATCAAACTCTAATTGACAATGTTGACTTAAGAACTTACAATATAAATGAGAATGTTAAAAATTTCGCATATTATAGATACGGTATTTAACAAACTCATTTTTTTATGAGGTAATATTGTATACAAAGTACTAAATTTTATAAAAAAACGTAAACGTTCTTTTGAACTGACACGTAATAAGGGATGTTATTTATTTATTTTCGAGCCGAAGTAGCGGCTCACAGGAGGCTAAAATGGAGAAGGTTAGAGAAGTATTGAATCGCTTTGGCAATTCAAAAGACAATCTTATTCAAATCATGTTGGAGTTACAGAACATTTCAGGAACAAATTCGCTTCCCCACGAATGGGTTGAATTTGTAGCCACTGAGCTGGATATGCCTTTAAGCAGGGTTTACAGCGTTATTACTTTCTATTCAATGTTTGGCACAGAGCCAAGAGGCAAATATGTTGTTGAAGTCTGTAAGAGTGCTCCATGTCATGTTACAGGTGCAACTGGCTTATTGACTATGTTGGAAAAAGAGTTAAAGGTTAAGCCTGGTCAAACAACAGAAGATGGAGTTTTCACATTGATACAGTCAGCCTGTTTTGGAGCATGTGACATATCACCTGCAATAAAGATTGGTGAAAAGGTATATGGAAATCTCACAGCTGAGAAGCTGAGCGAGATAGTAAACTCTTACAGGGAGGGTCGTCATAATGGATAAGGTATTGAGTGCGAGATTTGGAAAAATCAGACCTGACAGTGTTGAGGATTATATACAAGCAGGTGGTTATGAAGGCTTAAAGAAAACAATGTCAATGGAACATGTAGATGCCATTGAAGAAATAAAGAAAGCAAACCTTTTTGGTAGAGGTGGTGCAGCTTACCCGACAGGTATTAAGTGGGAGCAGGCTTACGCTATTAAAAAAGGCCCTAAATATATGGTCTGTAACGGTGACGAAGGTGAACCAGGTACATTTAAAGACAGACACATTCTTGCAGAAGACCCGTTGGAACTCATTGAAGGTATGACAATCGGTGCTTATATCATGGGCGCTAAAGAAGGTTATATATACATCAGGGGTGAATACACAGCTATTCAAAGGACAGTAAGAAGTGCGATAGCAAATGCTGAAAAAGCAGGTTACCTCGGAAAAAATATTCTTGGAAGAGAAGGTTTTGATTTTACACTTAAGGTGGTTTCAGGAGCTGGTGCTTATGTTTGTGGTGAAAACACTGCACTTGTAGAATCAATAGAAGGAAAGACCGGCAGACCAAGACAGAAGCCGCCATATATAAAGAATTGCGGGTTATATCAAATGCCTACAATTTTGAACAATGTTGAAACTTATTCATGTATACCATGGATAATCAAGGATGGCGGAGAAACCTTCAGCAAGAAGGGAACTGAATTCAGCGGCGGTACAAAATTAATGTGTCTTTCTGGAAATGTTCAGAACAGAGGAGTTTATGAAATTCCTTTCGGCATGACTTTAAGAGAGCTTATTTATGACCTCGGTGGTGGTGTTACCAACGGACGCAAGCTAAAGTTTGTACATCTGGGAGGTCAGTCAGGAAGCTGTTTCCCTGAGAGCTTGCTGGACACCAAAATATGTTACTATGATCTTAAAAAAGCAGGAATTTCATTGGGCTCCGGTGCTGTTGTTGTTGTTGATGACAGTCATTGCGTTGTTGATTACCTTAAGAATTCCATGGAATTTTTTGAAGAAGAATCCTGCGGTAAATGTACTCCATGTAGAGAGGGAACCTATAGATTGGTCGAGCTTGTTGATAAGCTTACAGAAGGTACTGCAACTATGGAAGACTTCAATAAAATGAAGAGTCTCGCACAGACCATGAAGACAGCGAGCTTCTGTGGACTAGGTCAGAGTGCTCCTGTACCGCTGTTAACTCTTATAAAGTATTTTGAGGAAGAGTTCCTGGAGCATATAAACGGAAAGTGCAGAACAGGTGTATGTCATATGTCTAAAGTGAATTCATAAATGAATTCACTTGGGAAAAATCATAGAATGATTTTTCTATATCGATGATGTCCGTGCAACGCACGTGGATGGGGGTAAATAATATGGAAATGATCAATGTTACAATAGATGGTATTGCAGTTGAGGTTCCTAAGGACACTACAATACTTGAAGCTGCTAAAAAGCTTAATATAAATATACCGACTCTTTGCTTCATGAAGGGTGTTAACGAACCCGGTTCATGCAGAGTATGTGTGGTTGAGGTGGAAGGCTGGAGAGGTTTGCATCCTGCTTGTGTTACCAAGGTATCGGAAGGCTTGGTAGTTAGAACTGCAACCAGTACTGTAAGAGAAGCAAGAAAGAATATTCTTGAGCTTATTATGTCAAACCACAACAGAGAATGTCTGTCATGCTCAAGAAATCAAAGATGTGAATTACAGACACTCTGTAATGACAATGGAATAGACAGACTTCCTTATGACGGAAAAGTTGATAAAGGTTGTATCGATACATCAGGACCTATCGTAAGAGATCCGAATAAGTGCGTTCTCTGTGGTAGATGCGTAAGTGTCTGTTCCAAGCTGCAGGATGTTGGAGTTATAGATTATGCTTACCGTGGTGCACATATGACAGTTACAACTGGATATGAAGAAGGGCTTGCAAGTCACGATTGTATTAATTGTGGTCAGTGTATAAAGGCCTGTCCGGTTGGTGCTCTTACTGAAAGAGACGATACAGAAAAGGTTTGGAAGGCTCTTGAAAACAAGGACCTGCATGTAGTTGTTCAAACTGCACCGGCTGTAAGAGTGGCTCTTGGTGAAGAGTTTGGTTATGCACCTGGTACTAATGTAGAAGGAAAAATGGTCACAGCGTTGAGAAGACTTGGTTTTACAAAAGTATTTGATACCAACTTCAGCGCTGACTTAACAATAATTGAAGAAGGAAATGAACTTTTAAACAGAATTCAGAACGGTGGAAAGCTTCCAATGATTACTTCCTGCTCACCAGGATGGATAAAGTTCTGTGAACACAACTACCACGATTTACTGGAGAACCTGTCAACCTGCAAATCACCTCAGCAGATGTTCGGTGCTATTGCAAAGTCCTACTATCCGGTAAAGGCTGACGTTGATCCCAAGAAGGTATTTGTTGTATCTGTAATGCCCTGTACAGCAAAGAAGTATGAAGCCGATAGAAAAGAAATGCAGGTTGACGGCCTTAGAGATATCGATGCTGTCATAACTACAAGAGAACTTGCAAGAATGATACGTCAGGCAGGAATACAGTTTACTGAACTTGAAGACGGTGAGAGAGACAGCATTCTGGGAGCTTATTCAGGTGCAGGTACTATCTTCGGAAATACCGGAGGAGTTATGGAGGCTGCCCTTCGTACAGTAGCTGACAAACTCACAGGAAAATCTCTTGATGCTATAGAATATACTGCTGTAAGAGGTTTGGCCGGAATCAAGGAAGCAACTGTTAATGTAGCAGGTATGGACATAAAAGTTGCTGTTGCAAACGGTACAGGAAACGCAGCAAAGCTGCTTGACAAAGTAAGAAGCGGCGAAGCTCAGTACCACTTCATTGAAGTAATGGCCTGCGAAGGCGGATGCATTAACGGTGGGGGACAGCCCATTATTAAAGACAAGTCAAAAACTGATGAAGTTAAAGCTGCAAGAATACAGGGACTTTATGACATAGATAAGGCATGCGTTACTAGAAAGTCTCACGAAAATCCTGAAATCCAGAAGCTTTATGCTGAATATCTCGGCGAAGCAGGAGACCATAAGGCGCATAAATTGCTGCACACACATTATGTAGCAAGATAATAAAGATATCAACCAGAGAGACTGTTGTAATACCGCAAAGAGACGGTTATACAACAGTCTCTTTTGATTTGGATAAAGGCCAATCTTTTTGATGTACACAATAATGATAAAATATGTTAGAATATGTTATAAAATACATAAAATACTAGAATGTGGAGGAAAAGAGTATGACCGAGAAAAATCTCCCTATATCAATACCACCGATTATCGGGTACACCATCCACGCATATCCTTTATCTATTATCTTTAATTACAATGAAACCCTCCCATGGTTTTTAAGCAATTATATTCAGTTGGTCTGTGACACGTGCTTTAAAGGGGTTTTTTTCGATTTTTCAGTATTGCCTTGCATCCTTGAAGGAAGTAAATGGATTGACTCGGTTTATCCGGGAAATCCTTGGCTCAAAAGAAACTCAATAGAGGGTTATCTCCTAAGGAATTACAATATTGAAATAAATGATTTTGTAATAGAATCGATAAATCAAAACAATTATGTAGTATTACATCTGGATGAGTATTACATACCTGATACTAGAAGCTATAAAAACAGGACTTTTTATCACGAGAACCTTGTGTATGGATATGATTTAAAGGATAAGACTTACAATGTTTTAGGTTTTAATGGGAAGGGGATATTCGGAAACATAAGGGTAAGTTTTGATAGCTTTGAAGAAGGTGTTAAAAGTAACTTTTTATATTGCCCTAATGGTCAGATAAAATTATTATCATATAATGAAGAATACTCTTACGAAATGGATTTAGTACTTATACGAGATCAGCTAACGGATTTTCTAGATTCACAACATACCGATAATAATTACAGAACCTTTAGAAATCCTTCGCATAACTTCGTTTATGGACTTGCAGTATATGACGGTCTAATTGAATATTTCAGGCTTTTATCTGAGAGCAAGGTATACTATGATATCAGGCCTCTCCATATATTATGGGAACATAAAAAATGCATGCTTTTACGTATGGAATACTTATTAAGGCTGTATCCTTCAACAAAGTTGGAGGAAATTTATAACCAATATCAACTTGTAGAGAAAAAATGTATGATTATGAGGCAGTACCAAATGAAGTATTCAATATCAAACAAACCTGAATTATTGGACAATATTATTAATACACTTAAAATGGTTTGTGAATATGAGAGAAATATTCTTTCTGATTTTACATTGATAATTAAAGCACTGATAAAGTAAAAATAAATTCCCCGGGTCAGTAAATTATGCTGATGCCGGGGAATTTCAGTAATACTATTTTGGTGATGAAGTTTTAACATTTGGTTCTGCACCAGTTGGATATCGGGTTTTTTTACTTAAATCCTGAGTGTTGGCAAAATTCTGAGCGCCATCTGATTTAGTACTTTTGTTTTTTCCCATAATAGGTCCATGCCAAAACCCTTCAAATCACAATTAAGAATGGCATGGATTCAGTCCCTCCTTTAGAGAATAATCTCTATAATAGCATTACTATTTTTCAGCATTTAATACAGTTTCAATTTACTTTGTTATTGCCGTCCTTATTGTTTTATATATTTGAATGATTACAAAAGGAGCCAGTCCAAGCAAACCGATTATTCCGATATGGTCAATTACTTTTGGATCTATTTCAAATAGGCTCTGAAGTGGTGAAACAGTAAGAACCAATGCCAGAAGTATTACTCCCGCAAGAACAGCTCCCCATTGATACTTATTGGTAAAGAAACCGATTTTGAACAAGGGGTAGTTTGAACGGCAGTTAAATCCATGGATCAGTCTTGCCAGGGCCAATACGGCAAATGCCATAGTACTTGCCAAGGCGGGTGTGCCAACATTCAAACCGTAATAAAAAGCTGTCAGTGCGCTTGCTGCGATTACAGCACCCTCAAAAATTACTTGCAGCAGAAAGCCTCTATTTAATAATGGCTCATTAATATCCCTTGGCTTGGAATTCAGAGCATCCTTCCGGTATGGCTCCAAACCAAGAGCAATTGCCGGCATGGAGTCGGTCAGCAGATTTATAAACAACAAATGTATGGCTGTAAACGGAAGCGGTAGAGCCAAAATTGATGTATACAGTACTGCCAGTATTCCTGCAGTATTTCCTGAAAGCAGGAACTTAATGGCGTTCTTGATATTGGTATATATGCTTCTTCCGTTTGAGACCGCTTTGACTATGGTTGCAAAGTTGTCGTCCACAAGAATCATGGATGCTGCGTCCTTTGCCACCTCAGTTCCGACCTTGCCCATAGCTACTCCTATATCAGCCTGTTTCAGCGCTGGTGCATCATTTACACCGTCTCCCGTCATGGCGACAACATTTCCCTTGTCCTGCCAGGCTCTTACAATACGTATCTTGTGTTCTGGAGACACACGGGCGTAGACTGAGATATCCTGCACCTTGCTTCTCAACTCTTCATCAGACAATTTTTCGATTTCCACACCTTCAACAGCATGGCTGTTTTCATCCATTATACCAATTTGCTTTGCAATAGCTGATGCAGTTATCTTATGGTCACCAGTTATCATTACCGGCTTAATACCTGCACGTATACAATCGGCGACAGCCTGTTTTGATTCCTCTCTTGGAGGGTCAATCATTGCAACAAGACCAACGAAGGTCAGATCCTTCTCGTCATCGACGGTTAGTTTGACCTGGGAATCAAAAATCTTTCTTGCAAAGGCCAGAACACGCAACCCTTCCTGTGAAAATTCCCTGTTTACCTTCTCAATGAATTCTATATTACTTTGTTCCAGAGGCTTATCGCCATGCTCTGTCAGAACGCTTTTGGATCTGCTTAAAATAACATCGGGAGCACCCTTGGTAAACATCATGTACTGACCTTCAATATTGTGAAGGGTACTCATCAGCTTTCTGTCAGAATCAAAAGGTACTTCCGACAATCTGGAGTATTCCTCGCGCACATCCTCTTCTTCGTAGCCGTAATCGTTGGACAGCTTTACAAAGGCAACTTCTGTCGGATCACCTACAGCAGTTCCGTCAGTAATGGTTGCATCACTTGACAGAATGCTTATTTTTACTATTGAACGCTGAAGAGTATCTTCCATATTAAGCTTTTCAGAGTCGAATATTTTCCACCCCACAAAGACCTTCTTTGCTACCATTTTATTCTGGGTGAGAGTACCTGTTTTATCTGAACAGATGACGGACACACTACCCAAGCTTTCCACCGCATGCAGTTTTCTTACAATGGCATTCTCTTTCGCCATCTTCTGTGTCCCAATGGCAAGAACGATTGTAACAATTGAACTCAGGGCTTCGGGTATAGCCGCAACAGCAAGAGCTATTGCAAACATGAAGGAATCAATAGCAGAGTAACCTCTGATAATATTTGTAGCCAAGATAATTGCACAAAGAGCAAGAATGGCTATGGCAAGCTTTTTGCCGAATTTATCCAGACTGACCTGTAATGGGGTCTGTTTGTTCTCGGCAGCTTCCATCAGGGCTGCGATTTTTCCCAGTTCAGTTGACATACCTGTATTTGTTACAGCTACTACCGCTCTTCCATAGGTAACATGACTGCCGGTAAAGACCATATTTTTTCGGTCACCAATTGGTATATCAAGTCCTGAGATTACATCTGCGGTCTTTACAACGCTTTCAGATTCCCCCGTTAGGGAACTTTCATTTACCTGAAGACTGTAGTTTTCTATTATTCTTCCATCGGCACTTATAAAGTCGCCGGCTTCCAGTAGCAGAATATCACCCACTAAAAGCTCTCGGGAAGGAATCTCAATCCTCATTTTATTTCTAATGACTCTTGCAACAGGCGAAGCTAAGGATTTCAGGCTTTCAAGGGATTTTTCTGCCTTGAAGTGCTGCGCTGTTCCCAGTATTGAGTTTAAGATAGTAACTGCAAAAATAACAATCGCACTTTCATAATCTCTTAAAAAAAGAGACACTATAGCTGCGACCAAAAGAATTATGACTAAAAAATCCTTAAACTGGCTCAGAAAAATTTTTATAACTCCGGCTTTCTTACCTGTCTGAAGCTCATTGTAGCCATATTTCTCTCTGATCTTGTCAATATCTTTGTCCGAGATACCGTTAAGATTTGTATTCAGCTCCTTGATAACTTCCTGAACTGAGTAGTTGTAATAATTTTTCATCAGACTCCCCCTATGCTTGATATATTTAAATTTATAGGTTTTACTAGCTTAAAATGACAAATAATATAAAGATAATTTTAATCTGTACTCTTTATAGGAAATGTATTCGGAAATGGATAGCAAGTAAAAATAATTATAGATAAAAAGTAAGTCAATTACAATATGATGAAGAATATTTACCAACGAATTAACAAATCAAGCAAGTAATTTTCCACAATATTTAAGTATTTAACTGATTTATTACGGAATCTTAAGAAAAATTAGTAAAAAAGAAATATAAATTCCATACCTATTCTGATATAATATCAAAAGGGTTTGTCGCTAAATTAAGGTTAGGGACGAATCATTTATGGAGGTAAAAATGAATTACAAGAATAAAAAAAGAAACAGTTTGCTGCCAGCAGTAACGATATTCTTCTCTCTGTTACTCTTAGCATTGACGGCTGTTTATTTAATGTTTAACGGAAATCTGCCCTGGTTGAATTCTGTAATAGAAAACACAACAGTCGGTTCATCTACAACAGCCATAAGCGCAGAGGAGACCGCGAAAGCATCTGAACCCCCACAACAAGCAGAACATAGTCAGACACCCGCCGAAGGAACGCTTCAGGAGCCTGCAGAAAGTACAAATCCTGATGACCTGCTGGTGCAGTGGAAAAATCCTCTCGGTTTAATAACTGAAAAGGCTTTGAGTGACGGGTCCCGGCAAAAAACATACAAAGATGGCGGGAAAATAACTTATTGGACTCTGGTCAACAACAAAACTGTTAAAGAGTATAAGCCGCCGTATAATATAGCCTTCGGGTCACCTGAGCTGTACTCTGAACTTGAAGGTGTTACGACCTTCAGGGGTAACAACTTCAGAACAGCTCCTTCATGGGGAAAGGCCGATGTAAAGGAAAAGAAGCTGGAAATTGTATGGACACATGAAATCGGAGCTGTTACCGGTGTGGGCAGTTTTTGGCCTGGAGCGGGCTGGACAGGTCAACCGCTGCTGGTTCATTGGTCAGAAGATGTAAGAAAAGCTATGAACATAAATTCAAATCTGAAAACAAAGGATTTGGTGGAAGTAATCTATCCCGTTTTTGACGGTAATGTATATTTCCTTGACATGGAGACGGGACAACCATCGAGACCCAAGATGAATATAGGCTTTACCGTTAAAGGTACCGGAATGGTAGACCCTAGAGGTTATCCGTTATTTTATACCGGACAGGGCTTGAACGAAATGAATGATAAAAAGGGTACCTTCAAATATAGAATTTTTAATCTAGTAAATCAGAAGGAAATTTATTCATTTCCGGGGAACGATCCTGTTGCATTCCGGAACTGGGGGGCAAATGATTCCTCCGCCTTGCTGAACAGGTACACAGATACCCTGATAAACTGCGGTGAAAACGGTTTAATTTATAAAACCAAGCTTAACACCAAGTTTGACAGCAAGACAGGCGCGTTATCAATACAGCCCACCGTAACAAAGTACCGTTATAAAAGCAGTTACAGCGCCGAACAGGGAATAGAGAATTCTCCTGCCTTTTACCGAAATCTGATGTACTTTGCGGATAATGGAGGAACTGTTCAATGCCTGGATATAAACTCAATGCAGCCTGTGTGGATATATAAATCAGGGGACGATACCGACAGTACAATAACACTGGAGGAAACTGATGACGGAGTTTTCCTGTACACAGCAAATGAGATTGATAAGCGCGGTAAGGCCGGTTCAAGAGCTGATTGCAACATAAGAAAGCTCAATGCTCTTACTGGAGAACTTGTCTGGCAGAAGGATTATTCCTGCGTATATCAGTCATATATTAACGGTGGTGCGTTAGCAACGCCTGTTGTTGGCAAGAATGATATTAGTGATATTGTTATTTTTAATATTGCATTAACCGGCTCAACAAGTGACGGTACTCTGGTAGCATTGGACAAGAAGACCGGCAAGGAGGTCTGGAAAAGGCATCTGGACGCATATAGCTGGAGCTCACCTGTAGACTTTATGTCTGAGGAGGGTAAAACCTATATGTTGTTATGTGATTTCAAGGGAGATATGCACCTTATTGATCCAAAAACCGGGGAAGACCTTGATAAAATATTCGTCGGCGGTAATGTTGAAGCCTCACCGTCGGTATACAACAATATGGCTGTAGTGGGAACCTATGCAAAGAAAATTTACGGGGTAAAAATAAAATAAACAGCATTAAAAAAATAGCGAGGAGTTTTGAGGAAGTTTATGAGAAGATACAGAAGAAGAGCAACAAACAGGCTAAAAGGAATAATTACAATACTTGTTATGGCTTTGATAGTAACCGGTATTTGGATTGGGCTTAGCAAGCTGTTTGACCCCAGTGGGAATTCAACGGTCAAAACCTCTGCAAATACATCCGGTACTGTAAGTAGTTCAGAAATTACCGGGGACATGTACGATGAGGTTGAAAAAGAACCTGAGGAAGAACCTGTAGCCGACCCTATGCCTGTTGAAATGACTGACCCTGAGAAACTTAAAACCTCCTGGTCAGAGGAGTCTGATTTTGGTGGAAAGAAAGCCTATACCGAGTTTGCCATCAATAATGACCTGGCTAACGGCTTAATTATGAAATCATGGATATTCAGAAACAATACACCCTTAAAGGAGTTTACCGTAAAGAAAAAAAATAAGATTGAATTCGGCGCTAGTTCTGAATACTCTCAATTGGAAGGGGTAACAGCTTTTAGGGGAAATAACCATAGAGATAATGCCTCCTTTGGAACCAGAACAGTTACACAGAAAAAACTTGAAATCGTCTGGGAAAAAGAAGGTCTGGGTGGTATAGCGGCCCATAACAGCTATTGGCCCGGAACAGGATGGACAGGGCAGCCACTGCTGATCCACTGGCCTGAGGATGTCAGGAAATTAATGAACATAAACGCCGATATGAAGGCAAAGGACCTTGTTGAAGTAATTTACCCTGCTCTGGACGGTAATATATACTTTTTGGACCTTGAAACAGGTAAACCTACCAGAAATAAAATTCAGATAGGTTATCCCATAAAAGGTACAGGAATGGTGGACCCTAGAGGATATCCGATATTGTATACCGGAATGGGAATCAACGAAAACAATGGAAAATACACCGAATATAAATACCGAATAATAAATCTGCTTAACCAGAAAGAGCTTTATTCCATTTTCGGCAGGGACGAGGTCGCATTCAGAGGTTGGGGTGCCAATGACTCCTCGGCATTATTGGATAGTAAAACAGATACTTTGCTTAATTGTGGTGAGAATGGCTTAGTTTACAGAGTAAAGCTTAATACCAAATTTGATAAGGATGCTGGAACTCTATCGGTAGCTCCTCAGCTGACCAAATACCGTTACAGAAGTCCCTATAACGATGAACAGGGTATTGAGAATTCTCCTGCTATCTACAAAAACTTTATGTATTTCTGTGATAACGGAGGTACGTTACAGTGCCTGGATCTCAATACCTTAAAACCGGTCTGGATATATGAAACCAAGGATGATACAGATGCGACCATAGTAGTTGAAGAGACTGATGAGGGTGTATTCCTCTATACTGCAAATCAGGTTGACAAGCGTGGAGAAGGTGGTAAAGCTGCCACTGCTGACTGTAACATTAGAAAACTCAATGCATTAACCGGTGAATTAGTCTGGCAGAAGGATTACAAGTGTGTATATCAGTACTATATAAACGGTGGGGCACTGGGAACGCCTGTTCTTGGTAAGGATGATATCAGCAATATGGTTATCTTCAATATTTGTTTTACCGGTTCAAACTCCGATGGAACCATGGTTGCTCTGGACAAGAAAACCGGGGAAGAGATATGGAAGAAAAAACTGACCTCTTACAGCTGGTGCTCACCATTGGACTTTAAAAGCTCAGATGGAAAGACCTACATGGTCTATAGTGATTTTGCTGGATATATGCATCTGGTAGACCCTATAAACGGCAAGACCCTTCATTCTGTTTCTCTTGGAGGCAATGTGGAATCGTCACCGGCAATCTATGATGACACAATTGTTGTAGGAAGCTACGCAAAGAAAATATTCGGAATAAAAGTGAAATAATATAATTAAATAGAGCAAGTAAATAGTAAATAAAGTTGGTTAACTGAAACATGAGATAGAAAGGGAAAAAGCATCCTTGAGGGTTGCTTTTTTCAACGTATAGCAATTTATATGTTTTGTATATAAGCCATTTGTGAAGCAAATTTTTGGAGTGTTGTAAGAGTAAGAAATTCATATGCTTGACATAAAAAGTTAAGGAAAAATTAATAGTTTAGATATATAATAAACCTAACAAATATATTATAATTAGAATAATTTGGATAATGCAGGTTTTAACATACAATGTGGATATTTTAACGTATATTGACTGGAACTAAATTTTTTGTTTCGAGTCTAATTTATGGGTAAAGGACTAGAAATTATAAACGGTATATTAGTATGACCCATGCCGGAATGGAGAAAAAATGAAGATAATAAAAGAAATGATAAGTTGGATTGGAACCATACTTGTGTCAATAATAGTCGCACTAATTATAATAATATTCATTTTTCAGCCCACAAGTGTAATAGGTCCTTCAATGGAAAACGGCTTAAAAGATGGTGAGAAAATAATAATAAACAAGACTCAAAATATATTCCATGGGGTACCTGATTACGAAGATATAATTATTATAGATAGCCGTGTAGATAGAGCTCGAAGCTTTATTGACAATGTTAAGGATACTCTTAAATATAACCTCATAGTAACAAAAATAACAGGGAATCAGGAACAGGTATTCTGGGTTAAACGAGTTATAGGAAGACCGGGAGATATTATTGAGTTTAAAGACGGCAAGGTTGTAAGAAACGGAGAAATATTGGAGGAATCCTACATTAAAGAGCCTATGGAATACCAGTCGGATGAAAAAATTGAGGTGCCTGAAAATAGTGTATTTGTTATGGGGGACAACAGAAATAACAGTACCGACAGCAGAGTAATCGGATGTATTCCTGTGGACCATATTATAGGAAAATATTTAACGAAGCTGGGATTTTAGGAGTAAATATGAATACCGATATAAATTCAATATATGAGAAGACATACCATATTGACTATGGAGATGCAGATTATTATAGAAAAGTTAAGCTTAGTTCATTATTTAATTATTTTCAGGACATAGCCAGTCTCCATGCTGAAAATCTTGGGTTGGGTATCGTTGAACTTCAGGAAAAAGGGGTTACCTGGGTCCTTGTAAAGATGCTGGTTCAGATGGATAGAGTCCCCGGCCTCAATGAACAGGTATTTCTGGAAACCTGGCCACTGGAACCCAAAAAGCTTGAGTTTGAGAGGAATTTTTATATTAAGGATATTAGTGGCGAAATTATTGGTAGAGCCATTTCAAGCTGGGTTATAATGGATGTCCGAACAAGAGAAATACGAAAGACCGAGCTTTTTCCCGGAAGGGTTAATACTTATGACCCAATCAGGGCTATAGAAGAAAGAATGGGTAAAATAAAATCAAACGGACAGCTCCAACAGGTTTATAAGAAAGTTATAGGCTACAGTGATATTGATATAAACGGACATCTCAATAACTCAAAATATATCGATTATATAGCCGATTGTTTTTCAATTGAGAAACATGGTCAGTATACTGTAAATAGTATTCAGGTAAGCTATCTAAGTGAAGCTTTTGCAGGGGACACAATAATACTCAATAAGGACATTTCAGAGCTGGAAGCAGGTATTGTATATGTGGAAGGTGTTGATGAGACCGGAGCGAAGACATACTTTAGGGCTTGTATTACATTAAAATAACTAAACCAAAGATGTATAAAAAGGAGGCTTTTTATGACAAACAGACAGAAACTGAAAGCTTTAGCTGTAATACTTTTTGCATTAATAGTTGTACTTATCGGAATGCTTATTTATGCTACAAAAATCTATGAACAAGGTAAAGACAAGCCGGCTATCAACACAACTGTTCCAACAACCGACACAGCTTCTGAAGCCTCACCTACTGGGGTACAGGCAAGTGAAAGCAGCCCTGTACAAGTAGAGGAAACAACTGAATTGAAACTGTATTATTATGATGCAGAGGATTATGACAACCCAAAGGAGATAACTAATATCAAGGTTGACAAAAAGCTGTATGAGCAGGATATTGCGGCAGCTATTAATAAAGTACTTGATAAAACAGGATTACGCATAAATAAAGCAGTAGTAGACGGCGATTTTATTACAGTAGATTTGCCTAAAGAGGTTGCTGCAAAGTTTAACATGGGTAGTGCCGGAGGCATCACGAATACAAATACACTTGTAATGACTGTATTAAACCTCCCAGGTATAAACAAACTACAGATTACCGTTGATGGAATACCTAATATTGAAGGAGACCATTTTAATTTTAATGGAACGTATACTAAATCTGCCGATGGCAAGAAATTTGAATTTACTTCATCAGGTAGAAAAGGAGACTCAATTAATTTTTAGTTTATATTTTGATTTTATAAGTTACAGATTTATAGTTGTTACTTTTAATATCAGTTTGTTCCAATATTAATTTATTTCTTTAGGGGCAGGTGGAGCTGTGAGGAAAAAAAAGCTTATAAAGGTAAGCTTGTTTATAGTTGCAGTTATAGCTATTTTAGATACAGTAATAATCAGAAGCAGAAGCGGAAGTATGGACTTAGGAATTTTACTTCCGGGGTTGGGGGGCCTAACAATAATTCTGGGTCTGATGTTTGTTAACAGTAAAGTGTATGCCGGAAAGAAGAAGTTCTATGATAAAGTAGGCAAATTTATTTTAATTGCATTTGCTGTATGGCTTGTCTCTTTTATTATAGTATCGGTAATATTGGTTTCTTCAGCCATTTCAGAGAAGGATAAAAAAGTTGACTGTGTTATTGTTCTTGGAGCCGGTCTGAATGGTGAGACTCCCACGCTTGTATTGCAAGAGCGGTTGAATTATACCTTGGACTATATAGCTGAAAACCCCGGAACAAAGATTATAGTATCCGGTGGTCAGGGGAAAGGTGAGACAATTACCGAGGCAGAGGGCATGAAAAGGTATCTTGTAAGACACGGAGTTCCTGAACAGCTGATAATTAAAGAGGAGAAATCAACCAGCACTTATGAAAACATGGTTTTTTCAAAAAGGCTGTATTTTCAAAGCTTTGGAAGAGTACCAGAAAAGGTAATGATTATAACTAACGATTTCCATATGTTCAGATCCAAGCTATTGGCCAAAAGGGTAGGATTAGATGCTTATGGTATAAGCTCTGGCACTCCCTGGTGGATATACCCGAATGTTTTTCTCAGGGAATATCTGGCCGTATTTAAATCCTTGATTTTAGACAGATAAATAATTAAGCCTGATGATTCCGTCTTGTTAGGAGATGGAATTTTTTTTCGTCCTTATCATATACCATTGGCAACACAACTATTATTGATAATATCATAAGTACTGATGATATTATAAACAAAACGTGAAAATTAGTTAAAACCTGTCGTCCAAAAAGTACTTCATTAGCTTTTATTATAAACGACTTGGAGGATTCCATAAATGCTCCTGCGCATATATACGCTATTCCGCTTGAGAGTGTTGTTATTAATGCAAAATTAGCAAGGAACATTGACCTGTTTTTTTCGGGTGCCAGCCATATGGAAAAGTTTGTAGTCAAAAGCTGAACTCCCTGCTGAAATAGCCCTGATAGTAGGAAGCAAACCGACATGACTAATAAATATCTGGAGCTTGTAGCCAAACACCAAAGCAGGGGGAAAATACATACAAAGGAACAGCACAGGCGGATTATGGGTTTCATTCCGAATCTGTCGGATAATTTCCCGATCTGATTTATAAACAAAACCGTTGTTATGCCCGAAACCATTTGCGTTAGGATGGATATTGTAAAATAACCGATTTTCAACTCTTCTATCATGTAAATATTCAAGAAGGGTTGGGAAAAATTAAATCCGAAATTCCAGCAGGAAATAAAAATAATCAATTTCAAATAGTTTTTATCCTTAAAAGGTTCTGAAAGCATAGAAATAAAGGATGCATTTTTTTCAGGAGGAGCAAGAGGCGGATCTTTGACCCCAAGAAAACAACTGGCATCCATTGCACCAAATAAGGATGCACAGATAAATACAACCGCAAAGCTAAAAAGAGAAGTAACATTATCCAGATACTTTCCCGATACAACCCCGGCAATAATACCCGTAATAGCCGAAATAGCCATACGCTTTCCAAAAAAGCTTCCCTTTACATTTTCAGGTACAATATCACCCATCCAGGAGGAATAACTTATCACAATAATGGAGTTTGCTACTGAATAAATGGTTAAGAGTATTGTTATCAGGGTTAATGCCGTACCTTTACTTTGCTGTGATAAAAATAGAGGTATTAAGACTATTGGAATCCAAATAAGTCTGTGTATGTAAGCAGAAATAAGAAAAATAAGTTTCCTTTTACCGGTTTTCTCAAGTACATATGAAGCGAATATCTGAAAAATACCTCCAAGAAAAGGAGTAGCAGCAATTAAGCTGTATATTAGGTCACTTGCTCCAAGAGCCCGCAAAAAACCCGTAAAAGGAGCCCCTGTTATGGTGACATAGAAAAACTTTCCGAATATAACCGCCGCGGTTATTAGAAATAAACTTCTTTTCATTTCTTGTTGAGTAAAATTTTGCGATGTTTTCATAGTATGTATCCTTGATTCTTAGTATTTTGTATATAAAAAATTGTCCTGATCTATAAATAAATATCTACAATAAGAAATCTATCATCTTATATTATTTTATTTAATTTTATAAATTTTTTCTTGTCTGCTCTTGCGGAAAATGCCTCAAATATTGCTCATACTTTATGAAAAATCAAATGAGTTGGAAAAGGTATGCTATAGTGCTTCCGTATAAAATAATTTGTTGCACACGAAAAGAAAAAAGGAAAAGCTGATTGCAGCTCTTCCTTTCTTCTTTTCTACCATGCGTCCAAATTATTTTATTTTATATCCGGTAAATTTTTAAGACTGCCTTCAGGGGCGTAGTCAATATCGTCCAGATTGCCTTCAAAGTAATTTTCATACGCGGCAAAATCAAAATAACCATGACCGCTTAGACAGAAAAGGATAACTTTTTCTTCACCGGCTTCCTTCGCCAACAGAGCCTCATCTATTGCTGCGCGTATAGCGTGTGCAGATTCGGGAGCAGGTACTATCCCTTCTGTTCTCGCAAAAGTAATAGCTGCCTCAAAGACAGACTTCTGACCGTATGCTTTTGCCTCAATAATGCCATCATGATACAGCTGACTTACTATTGCTGAATCTCCATGATACCTGAGACCTCCTGCGTGAATTCCTGCAGGTATGAAGTCATGGCCCAGAGTGTACATTTTAGTAATGGGGGCAACCTTTACTGTATCGCCATAGTCATATGCAAAAACTCCCTTTGTCAGGGTAGGGCAGGCAGAGGGTTCAACTGCCACCGCTCTAAGCTTTTTCCCATTGAATTTATCCTGTAAAAATGGGAAGGTAATTCCAGAGAAATTACTTCCGCCGCCACAGCAGGCAAAAATGACATCAGGATATTCATCCAGCATCTCCAACTGCTTCTTAGCTTCGATACCTATAATGGTCTGATGGAGGCACACGTGATTTAAAACGCTTCCAAGTGCGTAGTTTGTGTCAGCATGGGTTGCTGCATCTTCTACAGCCTCACTTATTGCTATTCCAAGACTGCCCGAACAGTTCGGATCTTTCTCCAGAACACTTCTTCCACAGTGGGTCCTGTCACTGGGACTGGCGACCACACTTGCTCCGAAGGTTTTCATAAAAGAACGCCTATAGGGTTTCTGCATATAGCTTACATTTACCATATATACGGAACACTCAAGACCGAACTGGCTTGTAGCGAGGCTTAAAGCGCTTCCCCATTGTCCAGCTCCTGTTTCAGTGGCCAGCCTTTTAATTCCAGCAATTTTATTGTAATATGCTTGTGGAATAGCTGAGTTAAGCTTGTGGCTACCCGTTGCATTGGTTCCTTCGTATTTGTAATATATACGTGCTGTTGTCCCCAATTGCTTTTCAAGTCCTTTTGCCCTGTAGAGCGGGCTGGGTCTGAATTGTTTATACATTTCCCTGACCTGGTTCGGAATGTCAACATAGCGGTCGCTCGTCATTTCCTGTTTAATTATCTCGTCAGGAAAAATTGCTTTCATATCATCTGGTTCAATTAATTTAAGTGTGGCAGGGTTGTGATAGGGTGCCGGTTTGTTTGGCATATCTGCTACGATATTATACCATTGCCTGGGAATTTCACTTTCAGGCAGAATAACCTTATTTACCTCGTCTCGTCTAATCATTCTAATCTCTCCTAAGCTTATTTTTTTAAGATATATATATATTAATTCAATATTGTATATAGTGTCAATTAAGATAAATTACTTTATTAATAATTAGTAAAAATATAGAATATATATCATCAGGGGACAACATATTATCAAGAGGAATAGGGGTTATGTTCAAGTATTTTTTTTCATACATAGATCAAATTCCAAAAGAGTATAAGAATGAACTTTTTTCGGGTCAACATTTATTGACTCTTGGAATGGTTATTTGTTTATGGTTAATAATAATTCTGATTCTGAAAGATAAAAGTATTGAAGTGAAATGGAAGGCCCTGCGAGTTATTTCTATAATACTTCCCTTTTTGGAGTTGGCTCAAATGGTTTGGTATAAAAGTGTGGGGGAGTTTTCCTGGGGATATACGCTCCCGTTGCATTTATGCAGCCTCATGTCAATACTATTGCCTTTGATGGCCTTTACAAGAAATAAGCTTCTTCAGGAGTACTCCTATGCAATTGGGCTGGCTCCGGCATTCATGACACTTCTGACACCTGATGTTTTTTATTATCCATCCATGTCTTTCATTTATATTCAGACAATGCTTGTACATGGCATCATATGCCTGATACCTCTCATTATGGTTTTCTGCATGGGCTTCAGGCCGGATATCAGAAAGCTTCCGAAGGTTATTGCAATGCTGATTTGCTTTGCCTTGATTATCACACCTATTAACATTATTACCGGCGGTAATTACTTTTTCTTACGATATCCGGCAGCAGGTTCTCCAATGGAGAGCTTTGAGAAGCTAGTAGGGAGGCCTTGGTATCTTGTATTGACATTTATACTGGGCTGCGTGCTTTGGTTGATTCTTTATCTTCCCTTTATAGTGATCAAGCTTGCTAATATAAATAAAACGACTACTACATACAAAGTCTCTGAAGCAATGCCTGCCAAAGAAAAAAAGGAAACCTCCTTAATAAAGTAAGAGTTATCAAAATAGCCTGTCCAGGGGCTTTAAGGCAGGGCCGTCAATAACTGTTCCATCATAATTGTAGCGTGAAGCGTGACAGGGACAGTCCCAGGTGTTTTCTGCAGAATTCCAGTGAACCTCACAGCCAAGATGCTTACAAGTAGTATCAACTATATAGAGGTTTCCGTCCATATCTTTATAAGCCCCGGCCCTCTTACCATTAAACATTAATGCCTTACCTTTTCCCGGGTCCAGAGAGATGTCCTCGGGTAACTTCATCAGCTTACCCTCTATCAGACTCTCAGCAACATCAGCATTTTCTTTGATAAAGTTTTTAGCAGAACTGATGGGGGCAAATTTCGAGGGTGAAAAGATATCCTCAGCCTCACTTTTACCCTTTGTAAGAATATCCTTAATTATCATTGCCGAAACGGTACTGGTGGTCATGCCCCATTTTTGATAAGCTGCGGCAATAAAAATATTCAATTTTCGGGAGGTTAAGTGCCCTATTATAGGTATTTCATTCATGGCTGTGTAATCCTGGGTTGACCAGCGATAAGGAATTTCAAATGCATGAAAGGTATCATCTGCCCACTTTATCAGATTTTTATAGTGTTCTCTTTCATTTTCATCCTCCCCAGTTTTATGATGTTCGCCGCCTAATATAAGAATTTGCCCGCCATCCTCCAAAGGCTGAGTTCTCACCGACCTTGTAGGTTCTTCATATGATATATACATTCCCCCCGACAGTTTTATGTCAGCTATAACGGCAAGGGCGTAAGAGCGTTCTGCGAACATTCTTGTGGAGAAAAAGCCTCCCCCGTCGTAAAAGGGAAAATGACTGGCAATAATGACCTTGCTTGATATAATACTGAATCCGTCCCTGGTTGAGGTTCTGCATTCTCTATCCTCATGAATGTCTATAGCGGTGGTATTTTCGAATATGTGCCCTCCATTTTTAACAAAGATATCAGCCAAGGCAAGCAAATATTTTCTTGGGTGGAATTGTGCCTGCCTGTCAAAACGTACTGAGCCCTTAACCTCATATGGAAGATCAAGATTGGTAGCAAACTCGGCAGGCAGTCCTAGTTCACGTGCTGTTGCTACTTCATTCTCCAGTTTTTCTATATACAAATCGTCCTGGGTATAGACATAGTTGGCCTGATGACTAAAGTCACAGTTGATTTTGTTTTCACTTATTATATTCTCGATCAGTGAAATAGCGTTTTGATTTATTTCACCATATTTTTTTGCTCCATCGCTTCCGATTTTCTTTTTAAGGGTTGTATACTTTAAATCGTGAAGTGAAGTTATTTTAGCTGTTGTGTGCCCCGAAGTAGACATAGCTATCCTGAAGGAATCAATTACAACTACATCAAAGCCCTCCTTTTGCAACATATACGCGTTTGTTAAGCCGGTTATTCCTCCGCCTACAATAAGTATGTCTGTTTTTATATTCTCTTGTAAGGAAGGATAGTCTGTTGACGGAGTAGTTGCAATCCAGAAGGATTCAACCGGTTTCAAAAAAGTACTATCTATAAGGTTTTGCATAAACTTAATCTCCTATCTTTTTATATTGCAATTTTCATATTGATAAGTAATACTCTCTGATCTTTTTCGGAATTAAACTTACTTTATTTAGATTTCCCATGTCGGTTAAAAAATATTATTATTGGGTTTAATTCGATGATTATCAGATAACAGAGGTATGTTGAATATACATAACTATAATTCTCCAAATCAGTAAGACAATCTGCAGCTTATTTCGTATACTAAAATGTTAAAGTATTAAAACATATTAGTAGAAAAGGAGATTAATACGGTAATGAAAAGGATTGTTTCATTTATGTTGGTATTGTGTATGATGCTCAGCTTTATACCTGCATCAGTAGCCGCCAATAGCAACGACACACAGCTTAAAGCACTTCCAGAGGTTGGAACAGTAATTTCTGGGTTTAAGACAAAGGAAATAGGTAACATGGAATTGATAAATTCCAAAACAGTTTTGTTCGAGCACGAGAAAACCGGTGCAGAACTGCTGTTTGTACAGAGTAAGGATATAGACAGATCCTTTGATATCACATTTAAAACTCCGGCCATAGATGACACCGGGGTTAACCATATTTTAGAGCATATAACCATATCAGGTTCCAAAAAATATCCTCTTAAAGATGTAATGTTTACTGCAGCAAACCAAACTTACAGTACTTATGTTAATGCTATGACTTCCCAGACATGGACTACCTATCCCATTGCATCTATGAGCGAAGCTCAACTGATGAAGTTAGCAGATTTATATTTAGATTGCGTATACAACCCGCTGGTCTACAGTGATAAGAATATTTTCGCAAGAGAAGCCTGGAGATATGAGCTGGCTGATGAAAAAGCACCTTTAACTGTAACCGGAGTGGTATATAATGAGATGAAGGCTGGCAATATAAATGAGGCAGCAATGCGTAATGTACTAAAAACACTTTACCCTAATAGTGCCCAGTCTTATTCATCAGTCGGAGACCCTGATGTTATGACCGAGCTTACATATGATCAACTTATTAATTATCATAAGACTTACTATCATCCTTCAAATTCATTAATGGTTCTTTACGGAAATGTTGATTATGAGAAGTTTCTAAAACATATAAATGATGAATATCTATCAAAATATGATAAGAAGGATATAAAGATTGATACCGGAAAAGTGGCTCCCGCCAAGGAAAAGGTAGAAAAAACCTATCAATTCCCCGTTTCAGCTAAATCCAATACTAAGAGCGCATCTGAAATAGATTATGCTTTTGTATTGAATGATATAACTGATGAAGAAATTACAGGATTAGAGCTGGTTTGTGCATACCTCAATCAGCCTGCCTCTCCTCTGCAAAAGGCTTTTAATGAAAGCAAAATAGGGGGAAGCTTATACGCGCAGGTAATAAATATTTCAACTCAGCCCATATTATCATTCACTGCAATTAATGCCGATGAGAACAGAAAGGAAGATTTCAGAAAGCTGATTGACAGTACAATAGGTGATATATTAAAAAAAGGTATTGATAAGGCTGCCATAGACGCAATTGTTTCGGCAACTATGTTAAGTAATGCGAACATTACAGAAAGCCGCAACCTCGGTGTGGGGTTATCTGTGGCAATCTCCCAAAAGTGGGTTATATCCGGAGAAACTGACTATATTAGTGTATACTATAAAACATTAAAAGGTCTCGCAGCTAATCTGAAAGACAACTATCTCGAAAATCTTACTGCTAAATACGTGCTGAAGAATAACCATGGAGCATTAGTTACGACAGTTCCTCAAGCCGGATTGGCTGAAAAGAAGGAGCAGGAACTTAAAAAGAAGCTTGCAGATATAAAGGCTTCAATGAGTAAGGAAGAAATAGCAAAAACCGTTGCAGATACAAAGACGTATAGCCTGTGGAACAGCAGAACTGATGATGAAAAAGTTATTGAATCACTTAAAGGTGTGAGTATTACAGACCTTCCTGAAGAGGTTAAGAAATATAAAGTAAATGAAGCAAAACTCTCGGACGGAATCAGAATACTGTCTTCAGAAGCAAATGTTGGTGAGACAGCTTTATCTACTATTTACCTGGATACCTCCAGTGTACCTGTTGAAAAACTGCATTACCTGAAATTGTTTTCAAGTATTCTTGGTGGTCTTGAAACAAAAAATTATAACCATCAGCAGTTAAATACTCAGGTTATGAGATACTTGAGCGGAGCCTCCTTTGGTATAACAACAATAGGCAAAAAGGATAAAAGCTTTACTCCGTATATGGCTATTTCATGGATAGGCTTAATAGGAGAATATGACAAACAGTTAGATCTTGTAAAAGAGTTGCTGCTTAATACGAATTTTGATAATAAGACAGAATTACTTAATATTGTAAAAACTCAGAAATCAAATTTTAAAGCGAGTGTTACCAATGAGCCTTTAGGCGTTTTAATGGACAGAAGCACCGCTCATTTTAGTGACAGCAGCAATTATAATACATATATTTTTGGACTTGATTACTATAATTTCCTCGTTAAGCTTGAAAAGAATCTGGAAGAAAGGCCTGAGGAAGTAATTGGTGAACTTAAGTCCATAAAAGAAATGGTTGTAAATAAAACAAACATGATCGCAACCTTTGCTGGAAATAAGAATAATATATCCAAGTTTGAAGCCGCTATTAACTCTGTAATAGATGCATTGCCGGCAAAAAATATTGTTAAACAGGACTATTCAAAATTGCCAAAGCCTTTAGTAAAAGAGGCAATAGTAATGGATACTTCAGTACAGTATAATATGGTGTCAGCTACTTACGAAGAAATGGGAGCTACCTTCTCCGGAAAGTACTTGCCGATATCTTTAATTATTGAAGATAACTATATCCTCCCCAAAATCCGTTTCGGGTATGGTGCTTACGGAGGTATGGTAAACTTTGGTGCTTCGGGACTAATTATTACTTCCTACCGTGATCCTAATATAAAGGAAACCTATGATGTATATAATGGCCTTGCGGATTACGTAAAGAATGCCAATTTGACGCAGAAGGATCTGGAAAGATACATACTTAAGACATACAGCCAATATACATACCCAAGCGGTGAGCTTTCAGGGGCGTCAAATGCAATAGTAAATTATCTTTCAGGAAAAACAGATGAGGAAAAACTCCAATTGCTACATGAAATAAAGTCCTTGACCGTTGAGGATGTAAAGGCTTCTGCAAAACTTTTTGAAAACCTGATGAAGAAGGGTACATATTCAACAGTTGGCGACAGCCGAAAAGTAAATGAAAATAAGGAATTGTTTGAAAATAATATTTTAACTTTTGATGTTGGTACCGCTTCAAATGAAACTATTACCAGAGCCCAGCTGTTTGAAATAATTCTAGCAGGGCTTCCGAATGCACTGGATACCGCAAAGCAGATGGGGCTTTTAACTGCTGACAGTATGGGCAATTACCGTGAAAATGAAAAACTGAAAAGGGAAGAGCTTGCAGCAATTATTGTCAAGGTTATGCAGCTGAACGGTAAAGAACTGACCGGTAAAGAGGTTGATATATCAGACCTTGATAAGGCTGGAAGATGGGCTAAGGATGTAATAAAAGCCGTCGTGTATTCAGGAGTAATGAAGCTTGACGACAAAGGTAACTTTAACCCTAAAGGAGAGATTACCTCAGCTGAAGTCCAGGCAATAGTAGTTGAGCTGCAAGCGAAGCTCACTGCAAAATAGAAATACTCAATCGCATAATATCTTGAAATAATTTTTCAAAACCCGGCAAGTCCTTGTGAATAGCTACATGGACCGCCGGGTTTTGTTTTAAAATGATATAAAAACAGCGTTCCATGGTAAAGGACGCCGTTTTTGAAGTATTTATTAATGCATAATACATATACTGAGTAACACTATAAAGACAATTCTTTAGGATTTTTCCTTGTACTGAAGACTACTTTCAGTAACGCAGGAGTAATAACCGTAGTCAAGATTACAACAATTAACGTCGGTATATATATTTCCTCAGAAATAATATGATTCTGCATACCGATATTAGTAGTAATTATTGCAACCTCACCTCTGGAAATCATGCCGACCCCAATCTGAAGGGACTCTCTTCTGCTGATTTTAAGCATTCTCGCTGCGCCAGAACAACCAAAAAGCTTACCAAATACAGCAACTGCGAACATGACTAGAGTAACAAGAATAACCTTCGGACTGAAACCCTTAACGTCAGCGGCCAGACCAACACTTGCAAAGAATATCAAGGATAAGAAGCCGGAGGATATGGCTTTAACATTCTTCTCTATATACTCCTTATGAATAAACTGTGAAAGTGTAAGGCCGCATATATATGCACCTGTTATTGCAGCGATGCCTAGAAGCTCTGAAATAAACGCCAGTAACAGAGCCAGGGCTATTGAATAGGCAATAAGATCCTTTTTATGCCTGTTATCAGTAGATATCTTATTAATATACTTTGGAACAACAGCTATCATAATGACACTTATTACGCAGAAGGCAATTATTTTCCCAAAGGTCAGAACAAGACTTATGGCGGCTGATGCACCGGAGGCGCCGCTTCCTATGGTTTGTGAGACTGCTAGAACAATTGATATTAATATAAGACCCAATACATCATCAATTACAGCGGCGCCAAGAATATTCACTCCGGCTTTCGTATTAAGCTTACCCAGCTCGGTTAAAGTCTGCACCGAAATACTGACACTTGTTGCAGTCAGTATTACTCCAACAAAAAGATTCTCCCAAAAATTTGAGAAAAACAGATATGCCGCGGCTGTACCAAGTATCAAGGGAATGATTACACCCAGCAAGGCAATAACAAACGAGGTTTTACCTGCCTTTTTCAATTCACTGATATTAGTTTCAAGGCCTGCCAGAAACATTAGCATAATAACGCCTAAATCAGATAATAGTTTTATATTTTCCGAATATTCAACAAGGTTTAGTACTGCCGGACCGAGAGCAACACCTGCCAACAGGGCTCCTAAAACCTCAGGCATTCTGAACTTTCTGCTGACAAGACCACCGATTTTTGTAAATACAAGAATAAGTGCAATTTCAATTAATATTTTCTCCAGATTAACACCCTCTTTGATTAAGTAAGCTAACAGCTTAAAGTTAATTCATACATTTTTATTGTATTAAGAAATAGCAACAGTAAATTTGTGATTTAACATAAATTAAACACAAATAAAAAGGAAAGTCCATTAAATAGACTCCCCCGTTGGAAGACAAAAAACATTAGCGTAATAGAAATCTCACATTAATATGATACCATAGCTCCATCAGAAATTCAAGAAATAGTCTTTCTGTCAGAGAAAAAAGTCTTTCTATTGGAGAATAACTGTATAGATAGACTTTTGTATTGGAATATACTGAGTTGATTTTGAATATAATTATCAGTCTAAAAAATAAAGGGAGGAATAATCAATGCTTGAGCTTAGCAATGTCAGTACTTACTTTGATGATGCAACAGGAAGCCACAGTGTTTTCGGGCCGCTGGACATACAGGTTTCAACTGGAGAAACCTGTACCATCATTGGACCTTCGGGCTGTGGTAAGACAAGCCTGCTTAAGACTATTGCAGGACTGAAAAGCTGTTATAAAGGTAATATCCTTATGAATGGGGAGCCTTTGACTCCCCGCAATTTCAAAATTTCATATATTCCCTATGGATACGGGCTTTTAAGGTTTAAAACAATAAAAGACAATATATTGTTACCTCTAAAAATCCGTAATGTCCAAATCAATAAAGAAGTTATATTTCTGCTGCATTACCTTACAAACCAGCTTAATATAGAAAGTATATTGGATAAGTATCCCGAATGCTTGACAAATTGGGAACTGCAAAGTACTGCCATAGCCCGGGGATTGATCATGAAACCTGATGTACTATTAATGGACGAACCCTTCTCCAATCTGGATTTATTGTCACGTGAATGTGCTCAGAAGAAATTGAAAAAAATTCTTAGAGAATTTAATATAACAACGCTGTTGGTAACACACAGTATAGAAGAGGCTATATTCCTTGGAAACAGAGTGATTGTCCTGTCCTCTGGGACCGGCAGGATAATTGCCGATATAACCGGACTCAGCAGTTGGGATGAGGACAGGTCCTCTGCCAGATTTATTAAGATTGTTTCAATACTAAGACAATTAATCAAAGAAGATTGGAGACATGATAGGTATGAAAAAATCCAAAATATATCTTAAGGGTTTTTTGATAACTAACATAATGTGGTTGCTTTCTGTTGTTATCTTTTCAAAAACTCAAATTCCAAATAGTATTGCAGTTTACGTTTCGTTTAAAATGTTTTTCAGGGAGAATATGATTCTAGATATATTTATAACCCTATACCGAATAATTGCAGGCATCACTATTGCATTGGTTCTAGGTAGTATTACCGGATACTTTATGGCCGCGAGTAAGAAAATCAATATGTTGCTTGATCCTTTGGTTGTTTTATTTTATCCAATACCTAAAGCGGTACTGTTACCTGTGGTATATATTTTATTTGGGGCTCATGAAAGCTCAATAATACTAATTATAGCACTTATAGGCTTGTTTCAAATTATTCTCTCAGCCAGAGACACTGTAATCAATATTGGAAGTGAGAGTATAGACTATCTTTTAAGCCTTGGTGCATCAAAAAAACAATTGTTCAGAGATATTATTATTCCTGAGATAGTTTCCGGTATTGTCGGTAATATAAAAAATAAAATCCGTACGTCTTTCTCAGTACTTTTCTTCTGTGAGACATTCGGTGCTTCAAAAGGGTTGGGCTGTTATGTAACTTCAGCCTGGTATCAAAAGGACTTTATTTCAATGTTTAAAGGAATCCTAGTTGTATGTATTCTGTCTATTTTTCTGTATTACCTCGCTGAACTGGCTGAAGAGAGGTTTGTTAAGCCTGGAAGAATTATTTCTACGAAAACTGTACACATTTTTAATAGTTTTGGTTAAAATAACAATGGATTTTACATTTTTGTGATTGAAAGAGAGATTGGGAAGGGTATGGAAGGGTTCATTATTGTATTGATTCTGCTTATTGCAATAGCAATATCGAATGTGGTTAACCATTTTATTCCGAAGATTCCGGTTCCATTGATTCAAATAGCTTTGGGGAGTATTTTTGCACTGCTTCCACTTGGCATAAACATACGCCTTGAGCCGGAATTATTTTTTGTACTGTTTGTTGCACCAATTTTATTTAATGACGGAAAGATGATTCCTAAAAGTAGATTATGGAAACTCAAGATACCAATTCTATTGCTTGCACTGGGTTTGGTATTTGCGACAGTAATAATAGGCGGATATCTTGTTTATTGGCTTATTCCTGACATACCTTTGCCGGCTGCTTTTGCTCTTGCAGCTATTCTATCACCTACAGATGCAGTTGCCGTCAGTGCATTATCAAAGAAATCCCATATAAATAAGAACATTATGACCCTGTTGGAAGGAGAGGCGTTGATTAATGACGCTTCAGGCCTTGTTGCTTTTAAATTTGCCGTTGCTGCAACGGTTACAGGTGCTTTTTCAATTAAGTCGGCAATGTATAGCTTTTTGATTCTGGCTTTTGGCGGTTTAGCAATCGGGGCTTTAGTTGCATTGATAATAATTAAATTCAGGATATATCTAAGAAGGCTTGGAATGGAAGATGTTACACTCCACATGCTGATTCAGATACTCACACCATTTTTAGTTTATCTTGTAGCTGAACATTTCTCTGTTTCAGGTATACTTGCGGTTGTTGCCGGAGGAATTATCCATTCCATTGAAAAGAAGCGGGTGGAATCATCAACGCTGGAGTTACAAATTATGTCCGAAAACACATGGTCATTAATGATGTTTATACTGAACGGTTTGGTATTTGTCTTATTAGGTCTCCAGATTCCGGCTGTTGCAAGAGCCGCTTATTACAATCAGGAAATAAACACCATTAAAGCTCTGGGCTATGTTTTACTAATATCTGTTTCTTTAATAATAATACGTTATATCTGGATTTATCTTTGCTGGAAGCCGGCAGATATCATAGGAAGGAGAACTGGGAAACATAGTCCTAAACCCAAAACACTTTTACTAATTTCAATTTCTGGTGTGAGAGGAGCAGTAACTTTAGCTGCCGCCTTTTCTATTCCATATATGCTTCAGAATGGCAGTTCTTTTCCTCAAAGAGATCTCATAATATTTCTGGCGGCAGGAGTAATTTTGACGTCACTTGTTATTGCAAGTATATTTTTACCTCTTCTTTCGAGGAGAGATAAACCTTCAGGGGCCACCAGAAGAATCAGCCCTGAACAAGTAGCCCGTATCAAGCTTATGAGAGCAGTTATAAAAGCCATGAAAGAAGAGATGGACAGTGAGAACAAAGCTGCTGCTTTATCGATAATATCTGATTCTCACAGGGTTATATGGCAGATAGCTCATAAGGAGAGGGGAGCTATCTTGGATATCAGTGATAAAACTGCTGAAACAAAAATATGGGTAATTGCTCTCAATGCAGAAAAAACAGAAATTCAAGCAATGCATGAAGAAGGGTTAATCGACAAGAAAACAGTTAATAGACTTCTTCAGTCAGTAAACTATAGAGAAATGCTTCTGACTAAAAAATACAAATACAAACTAATTTATTTATTGACAAGAATTCTGTCTGTTGTTGTGAGAAATAGAAACGCACAACTTCAAAGCTTCAGGGATACCGATACTATGCTGCAAATTAAAATAAGAATTGCGAAAGCTGCTGTAGATGCTGTTAATAATCAAATGGATAATACCAACAATGAGATATGTCATTATGTTCTATCACATTATAATCAAGCTATTCGAAAATTTAATGCCTTTACCGGCAGCTTTATAACAGATCAAAAAGAGATAATCAAAAAAAAGGAACTTCAATATAAAGCTATTCAAATACAAAGAAAGGAAGTTCAGTTGTTGTTCGAAAAAGGGGAGATATCCCTTGACACCGCAAACAAACTACGTAGGTTCATTAATTATACAGAGGCGTCTCTGCTGCAGGAGAATGAAATAATGGAAGTATAAGATATTAAAAATTAATCTAGATATAGGGTTAAATTAAAATTTACGACGAAAAATACGGAATTTTGTATTTTTAGTTGTATTTTATTGTCCAATAATGGTAGATTATTATTATGCTTACTTATGATGTAAAGTACTCAATTACGTCTTAATATTGATTAAGTACTGTGGGGGTATATATAATGATTAAAGTGTTTATTGTTGATGATGAACCATCAGTAATTGAAGGGTTGAAAATTATGGTACCTTGGGAAGAGCTTGAATATGAATTGTGCGGGGTAGCTTCCAACGGACTCGAAGCCCTGAAAAATATTGAAGCCCTGCGCCCTCACTTGGTTATAACAGATATTCGCATGCCGGGTTTAAACGGATTGGAGCTTATTAATGAATTACATAAGATGGAGATTGATACCGAGTTTATTATATTAAGCGGTTATGCAGACTTTTCATATGCTCAGGAGGCTATGAAGATGAAGGTTTTGAATTATATGCTGAAACCTTTGGAGCAGGAGGAGATATTAACTGTATTACGTGATGTAAAGAAAAAATTTGATATTAAATTTTTTAAAATGTATGGGTTTTCTCCTTCCGAAATTAATAAGTTTAAAACCGACAGGAGTACATCCGAAAAGCGCATAATAAACACCACTAACGCCACGTTAAAAGTAGAAACCGACAGTGTACATAAATTAATAGACGAAAACTTTGACGAAGAGCTGATAACTGCAATTAAACTTATGAATAGAGAAGATTCTCTGAAACTTCTAGATAAAGTGTTTACATCTTTCAAAGTAAAAAATGTTAGTTTGTCAAATGCTTCTATACTTATAAATAGCTGCATTTACAGTATACTCCAGATTGCTCATGAACGGAACATAAAAATTGACACGATTCTGCCGTCTGGGATAATAGATCAGCCTGACTTTGAGAGCCTGAAAAACTACATAACAAATATTATAACGAATATAATCGACTTGATGCTCGAAGAAAGGCGAAAGAATTCGAGAAGCTATTTATATGAGGTCAAGGAATATATAGATAAAAATTATGAAAAAGATATAACTGTTTCGTTTCTTGCCGATATGGTTTTTTTAGAGGCAGGATATCTTGGCGATGCCTTCAATAAGCAATTTGGACTAAGTATAAGTGAATACCAGCATCGCCTCAGAATCGAAAAAGCTATAGAACTGATTGAAACCACTGACATGAAGTTGAGTGACATATCCGCCAATGCAGGTTACAACAATTACAATAACTTTTTTGCGCATTTCGTACGTATAACAAGTAAAAAACCTACCGAATATCAACGGAAATAGTAAGCTATGTTTCTTCAATTTTTAAGATTATTTCAGTACCCTTGTCAGGCTCACTGTAAATTTTAAACTGAAATCTATCTCCATAATTCATCATCATGCGGCGATACACATTTTGTATGCCTATACCGCTTTCTTCTTCATTATTAGCTCCCGGGTCGGGATTTATAGCAGCTTTAGGGTTTTCGAACTTATTAAAAATTGCATTAACTTTTTCGCTGGTCATACCGGAACCATTATCTTTTACCGATATCACGATTGCGTTATCAATAATATCAGCTTTTATTGATAAATATCTATTTTCTTCGATAGATGACTGAAGGCCATGCTTACATGCATTTTCCACAATGGGCTGAACACTCATCTTGGGTATCAGACGTTTGGTCTCAATAATTTGAGGAGAGATTTCAATTCTATATTCAAACTTGTCACCAAACCGAAATTTTTCAATAGTAAGATACTTTTCAATAAAATTAATTTCTTCGGCTATAGGAATCAGGTCACTGCCTGTTGTCAGCATACGCTTAAAAAGCTTGGACAGGTTTGATATAATTGTTGAAAGCTCAGTATATCCGTTTTTCACACAGAAAACCAGGATGGCATTAAGGGTATTAAACAAAAAATGCGGATCTACCTGAGCTTGAAGATAATGATACTCAGCTCTAATATTTTCTACCTCGATATTTTTCTTCTGCATTTCAAGCTTGTAAACTACATTTATAAGGTCATTTATTTCGGCAATCATTTTGTTGTAAGTCCTAATGAGCCAACCAATCTCATCCTGCCCGGTATTTTCAAGTATAAGGGGTTCAAGATGATCTTCACTTACTTTTTTTATGTGCCTTGACAATGCCGTTAACCGGTAGCGCATGGAATTTAAGACAGCCCATATTAAAAAGACAGAAAAACCTGATAAGGATAGCGTAATCAATAATATATATGCAAGTACTATAAACTGTCTTTTATATATAACAGATTTATTATACATCCCTGTTATTTTCCAGCCATCAAAATAGGGGACAAGTCCGATATTTTCCTGGAGAACATAATAACCGCTATCAGGATGGAGTTCAAGTATTCCGGGAGTAGTGCTATTGATATTCTTTGTGATTGCATTGCTCCAGATTATTCTGTTTTCTGAGCTGGTTAGATAAGCATCCATATTTCCGCTTTCAGCCTTCAGCTTAGCTATGACTCTGTCCAGTTTTAACTCTATAAGCAAATAATTTGTAGCATTGTTTAAATAGGTTGGATATTTTATTTTACGTATAATAGTTAACCTGTTTATATAGGGAGTAACAGATATTGTAGTTGAAGCAGGATAAACAACAATATCAGATTTGCTTTGTGATACAACTTTATACCAATCGGTTTTTTTTACATTATCATCCAATACTCTGAAATAGTCTGTATTAAAAAAATGAGGGTCGTCAATATACAATGAAATCTCGGCAATTTCTGGGTTACTCACCAGATACATGTTGAAACGGTTCCTTAATTTACTCCAGTATAATTCATAATGTTCAGTCGGTGTGCTGAATTTGTTTGATAAATCGTTAGTCAAGGTCCTGTCTGCATTGACTTGATTGGATATATTAATGGCAGTCTGGGTTAATATGTTAAAATCGCCGGCAGCACCCTCGAAGGTCTGGTTTAGAAAATGTATAGTGTTCTGTTCCATTGACCGTGACGTAAAAGCCATCCAGATAATACCTCCAGCCACAACTGGCAGGCATATACAAAAAATATAAACAACAATGAATTTTCTGCGGATACTTATGTTGTCAAATTGAACAAAAAACTTTTTCATATAAATGTCTCCTGAATTTTAAGCAACAAAATGGTAGTTTATGAATATTTCTTTTTATACTCCGATGGAGATACTCCGGTATACTCCTTAAACTTTTCAGTGAAATATTTGTAATCGGAATATCCGCATTGTTCGCAAATGGCTGTTATTTTCATATCGTCAGATGCTATAAGCATCTTTGCGTATTCAATTCGCAAACTATTAAAATAATTATTGAATTTTTGACCTGTCTTCTTCTTGATAATTTTACTTATTATAATTGGTGACAGAGAAAATTTCTCAGCAATACTCTGTAGTGACAGACTTTCTCTGAAATTTTCTCGGATATACTCCAAAATCTCGTTTTCAAGTAGTAATAATGGTTTTTCATTATTTATATTCTGTTGATTGAAAACAAAGCTGCACATTTCAAGTGCGAGATTTTTAATATTTGGATTTATGCTGCCAATTGCTTTTGTGAACTTTAAAATTGAATTGCTTGCCTCAATACCATATGCATAGGACATTTTTCTGACCAGATCAGCCAATCTGAAAAGACAGATTGAGTAAAGCCGACGGGAAGGCTCGGCCTCATGAAGCCTGCTGAAAAACTCGTCTACTGAATGTATCAACAGGGGCAACTCTTTTCCTTTTAATGAATTCATCACCTTATCAAAAGGGAGCTCGGGGAAAATGTTTCTGGTGTTGTTATCAGCTTCGTCCTGCAATATGGGTTCAGCTTCAAGTTCATTAAAACAAACGATCTTATATTCAGGATTCAACAAATAATAGGTTTGTAAATGTTCCAATTCCTTGCCGCACCTGTAAATGCTATCGATGATTTCTCCTTCATTAACACCGCTAATCAAGGTCCAAAAATCTGTTGAACCGAAGTATTCAGAGGACGAAGTTCTAATTTTATTACAAAATTCCTCCATTTGCCAGGCTTCATTAAAAAAGGCACTCATACCGTCGTGCAGAACAATAATATAACTTCCACTGCCATTATAGAACATACAGTTTTCATTTCTTAAGCCAGTAAATTCCATGAGTATATCATAAATAATGCTTTCAGGTTTATTTAATGCGTCTTCACCCGAATTCGCCACAACCTGCAGTAAACGAATTTTAGCATTATCAGGGATATCAAATAAAAACTGAGCCTTTCTGCTTAGTTTATCATTTCGTTTCCCATCCATAATATCATTAAATAGCTGGTTGGCAGTATATCGGATCAGTTCAAGGTTTTCCTGCCTGGTACTTTTGTCAGAGGCTATACTCTCTGTAGCACGTAAAAGCTCTTTTTCCAGTTCGTCTGAGTCAAGCGGCTTGGTCAGGTAACCAACAGCACCTAATTGTAATGCCTTTTGGGCATATGAGAAATCGTTGTATCCACTCAAAAGTATAAATTTGGGCGTGGGAAATATTTCATTGTTTACTTTTTCTATTAGTTCCAAGCCGTTAAGCCCAGGCATACGGATATCACAAATAACAAGATCTGGTAAATTATTTTTTATAATCGAAAAAGAGGTTACACCATCAGGCGCTTCCCCTACAATTTCAAATCCCAATTTGTCCCAATGGACAAACAACCTCAAGCCCTCAATTACTGAGGGCTCATCATCTACAAGCACGACCTTGAGCATTTTGCCCTACCCCTTAAAAAATGACCTATACTTATCCTCAATTTGATAATTTACAATATTTGAAAATAAAAATATAATGCAATTATACAAGAAGCGGGTGTATCAGTCAAATAGACAGTAAGGATACATTTTGTATTTTGTTTTTACAGATACAATTTGTAGAAATTAAAGCCCGCATTTAAAATTAAGGAGGATGATTTATGAAACGGTTTGCATCACTAGTTTTAGCAGCGGCAGTAGCAGTATCAATGTCCGCTTGCGGTAAGAGCAGTGAATCAAGCAACAGTACACAAGCATCTACAAGCAGTGCACCATCCACAACTGCAGATGCATCAACGGGTAGCACTTTACCAAAGCTTTCAGGTGACAATCCTGTAGAATTCACTATTTGGATTACAACAAATCAACAAGCTCCAGCTTCAGACAACAAGATTTCAAAGCTTTTAAAGGATAAGCTCGGTGTAACTCTTAATTATGAAATAATTACTCCGGATAAGCAGGATGAAAAGATTGGTGTCGCTCTTGCCGGTGGTGAGTTCCCAGATTTGGTGGGTGTAGGTGATTTAAATGCACGTATGGTAACAGGAGGCGCTTATATTCCTTTGGATGACTATTTAAAGCCAGAAGCTGCAGATGCTTTATATGAGCATGTTAAACCATATTGGAATAAGATAGCTTACGACGGCGGCCAAGGAAAGCATATATATCAGATTCCAAACTTTAACCGTTACTATGGTGAAATCACAGCTGGTACAAACTTTGGTGCATCAGGTTTCTGGATTCAGAAGGCAGTTTTAGCAGATGCGGGATATCCTGATCTCTCAAACATGACACTTGAAAAGTATTTTAAATTAATTGAAGATTATAAGAACAAAAATCCAAAGATCGATGGTCAGCCAACTATCGGATTTGAAATTCTTGCAGCTACAGGTAGAGAATGGGGTATGACAAATCCTCCTCAATTCCTCGATGGACATCCGAATAACGGTGGTGTTATAGTTGATGAAAACAACGTAGCTCAGATATTCGCTGATAAGGAAGTAGCTAAGAGATACTACAAGTTCCTCAGCGAAATGAATGCAAAGGGTCTTGTTGACAAAGAATCCTTTACGCAAACTCTTGACCAATACCTGGCAAAACTTGCTACAGGTCGTGTACTTGGTATGTTTGATCAGAGATGGAACTTTGGTAATGCATATGACGCTCTTGTAGCTGCAGGCAAGGATGAACGTACCTGGGTTGCTACAATGCCGACTTTTGACGGGAAAGCTCCTTACTATCAAGACAGAGATGTTATGAACATCAACCAGGGAATGGGTGTATCAGTATCTTGTAAGCAGCCAGATGTTGCTGTTGCCTTCATAAATGAATTAATGAAGGAAGACTGGCAGAAGATTCTGTCATGGGGTATTAAAGATGAAGATTATCAGGTTAACGCTAGCGGAAGGTTTGAAAGAAATGAAAAACAGCGTGAAGATTCTAAAGACCTCGTTTGGAGATCTACAAATAAGCTGATGGCTCTCGTAGACATGATGCCTAAGCACAACGGTTCATTCTCAGACGGAAATGCATATAGTCCAGATGATCAACCTGAGGAGTTCTACGCTACATTAAGACCATACGATAAGGAATTTTTAAACAAGTATAACAAAAAGACTTGGAGAGACTTCAACAATAAGGCTCCAGATAACCCTGTATACTATCCAGCTTGGAGTATAGCTCTTCCTGATGGAAGTGATGCACAGATGGCTAACAAGCAGTTAACTGATGCTTCATTACAGTACTTGCCAAAGGCTATCCTTGCTAATCCAGCTGACTTTGAAAAAATCTGGACTGAATTTACAACTTCTGTAAGCAAGATTAATGTTAAAGCATACGAAGATGCTGTTAACGCTGGAATTCAAGATAGATTAAAGAGCTGGGGAAACTAAACAAGAATTATTAATACATTTATTTTATTGAATTTAAAAATCTAATCTAGGAAAAGGGGATGCAAGTCCCCTTTTTTTAGATAAACGGGAGGTAAAAAAGATGAGGGCAAAAACGCTGGCTCTTCCAAGAAATCGTAGGAATATCTGGGGCACCATAATCTCACAGCGTGAGCTGATTATAATGAGTGTGCCTCTCCTACTATATAAAATACTGTTTTCGTACGTGCCGATAACTGGTTGGACAATGGCATTTCAAAACTTCAAGCCGGCCATAAGAAGTACATGGGATCAGCAATGGGTTGGCTTTGATAATTTTGTCAAATTATTTACCGGTATAAATGGTGAACGTTTTATAAGAGATATACGAAATACGCTGGCGCAGAGTTTTTTTACCCTTGTAGTTAGTTACATTGGTTCAATACTTTTGGCACTTTTGTTAAATGAAGTAAAAAATATTGGTTTTAAGCGAATTATTCAGAATATAACTTATATGCCACACTTTCTGTCCTGGATTATTGTTGCTGGAATGGTTTCAACAGTTCTTTCTTTCCCGTCAAGTGGAGGCATAATTAACATAATCTTGATGAAGCTTCATATTGTAAGTGAACCAGTACAATTTCTTTCCAATCCAAATTATTTTTGGGGTGTGGTAGCTGGCTCTCATTTATGGAAGGAACTTGGATGGAATACTATTATCTATCTTGCTGCTATGACTGCCATAGACCCTGCCTTATATGAGGCTGCCGATATAGATGGAGCAAACCGATATCGAAAAATGTGGAATGTAACCCTTCCATCAATTAAGCCAACTATAATTATCCTGCTTATTATGAGTATTGGCTGGATTCTTGAAGCAGGCTTCGAAATTCAGTACTTCTTAGGAAATGGTCTTGTAATTGAGAAGTCTGAGATTATTGATATATTTGTTCTCAGGTACGGTATCCAAATGGGTAATTATTCCCTTGCAACCGTAGCCGGAATATTTAAAACCGTAGTAAGTATTATTCTGATTGCAGGTGCTAACTGGATTGCCGGTAAACTTGGCGAAGAAAAGTTGATATAAGGGGGATTAATATGAAAACTAAAAAACTAAATGCTGAAAACGTTATTTTCACAACATTGAATACAACCTTCCTGATCCTTCTTTCTGCCGCAATGTTATATCCGATGCTTAATACCCTTGCTATATCCTTCAATGATGGAATGGACACAGTTCGTGGCGGAATATATCTATGGCCGAGAATATTTTCACTCCAAAGTTACCGTGTTGTTTTCAACATGGACACAATTTATGGAGCGTTTATGATAAGTGTTTTTAAAACTATTGTTATAGTCATCACAAACCTGTTCTTTACATCTATGTTGGCCTACGCACTTAGCCGTAAAGACTATTTTTTAAGAAAGTTGATAACAATTATTTTTGTTATGACAATGTACTTCAATGCAGGTTTGATACCAAATTATATGCTCATAAAGAATCTTGACATGATCAATACATTCTCTGTATATTGGGTACCGAATATAATAAGTGCGTTTAACCTTATAGTAATTCGAACCTATATCAAGTCAATACCTGAAAGCTTTATTGAGTCAGCAAAAATGGATGGTGCTCGTGAATTCCGTATATTCCTGCAGATAATATTGCCTCTGTGTGTTCCAACTCTTGCAACTATTGCACTTTTCGTAGCAGTTGGTTCCTGGAACTCATGGTTTGATACTTTCCTTTACAATTCCGGAAAGCAGAGCTTATCTACACTACAGTATGAACTTCAGAAACTTCTTGCAAGTGCAATGAATGCAGGTAATAATCCAGGAGCTGCTTCTACCGGTGCCAGTCAGGCGGCTACTCAAGGAGGAGCTACTAATGTTGCAACCTCGCAGTCTATCAGAGCAGCGATTACTATTGTGACAGCTGTACCAATATTGGTTGTTTATCCGTTCCTGCAAAGATATTTTGTTCACGGACTTGCACTTGGAGGAGTAAAAGAGTAATAATCAGCAAACTACATGCGGCCTATAGGGATTATTTCCCTATAGGAGCTGCAGTAAATCCGAAAACTATTCAAGCACATAAAGAAACTATAATAAATCATTTCTCCGGGGTAACAGCAGAAAATCAAATGAAGCCCCAATTTCTTCATCCATCAGAATATATTTATGACTTTGAACAGGGGGATATTATTGCAGACGTTGCTGCAAAAAATAATATGCTTCTTAGAGGGTATACACAGGGGTGTGTCGCATGATAAAACCCGTATGTCGGATTTTCCATTTAAGGGCGTAAAACTGACCGCTTGTTTTTGATGATGAACATAAACCAAAAAAAGGCTTACGAGAGTATAGTTAAATTTTAATACATCCAGTAATACATCTAGTAATACATCTAGTAATACATCTATAGTAATTCTTAAATTTCAACCTTTACTTATTTTATTTTTATTTTTCAGTTCATTTGTAGAAAGGATAAATTAATATGCCTAAGGCTTTTCAAACGGGTGAATATTCAAATCTCTTTACTGAGTACGGATATTCTGAAGCCGAAGTACAACAACGTCTAAACTCCACTTTTAATACACTATTCTTTGGGAGTGAGGACCAACGTATTTATCATGAAACAGGTGAAGATATGGGGCACCTTGTAGATACAGGGAACATGGACGTAAGAACTGAAGGTCAGAGCTATGGTATGATGATTGCAGTCCAAATGAATCGTAAAGACATCTTTGATCGCATATGGAAATGGACAAGAACATTCATGTATCTTGATAAGGGTAATTACAGGGGATATTTTGGATGGTCTGCTCAACCGGATGGAAAGAGAAACTCCGATGGACCTGCTCCTGATGGTGAAGAATTTTTTGCCATGGCTCTTCTTTTTGCCGGGAGACGCTGGGGAGACGGTGAAGGTATATTTAATTATTCTCATGAAGCAAAAAGCATACTCCATGAAATGGTTCATAAAAAAAGAGACCCCATGTTTGATCCACAAACAAAATTGATTCGCTTTATTCCAAATTGCAATTTTACAGATCCTTCATATCATTTACCACATTTTTATGAATTGTTTGCTTTGTGGGGAAATCCTGAGGACGCCGAATTCTTCAGAGATGCCGCAAGGCTTAGCCGTGAACATCTACGAAAGGCATGTCATCCAGAAACTGGATTATCTTCTGAATATGCCGAATATGACGGTACTCCGCACAATAGAGCAAACCACAATCTTTTTTACAGTGATGCTTACCGTACTGGGGCAAATATTGCACTGGATTATGAATGGTTTGCTGCCGATGAATGGCAGTGTTCTCAGGCTGATAATATACAAAAGTTTTTTGCCGAAACTGTAAAAGGCAGTGAAAATGTAGTTTACCATATTGATGGAACTCCCGTAACAGATAAAAATGAACTCGTGCATGAAGTTGATGGGACACCTGTGGGTGTGCTTCATCCAATAGGTCTCCTTGCAACCTTGGCGCAGTCTTCATTGGCTGCAAAGGGTAAATATAAAGAGAATTTTGTAAGAAAGCTATGGGAACAACCGTTACGTACCGGTAATCGCAGGTATTATGACAATCTTCTGTATTTCTTCGCACTGCTGGCACTTAGCGGTAACTATCGTATTTGGTAATTATTAATCTAATTACAGATAAATAAGAATTAAGAGGAGGCGAATTTAATTGAGTAGAAGTACCGTTTTATATTTTAAGAAGGCTATTGCGTTGGTTTTGACGTTTGCCTTATTTTTTTCTCTTTTGGCTGTTACAAATAGTGTAAAAGCTGAAACGACAACGGTCTTTCATGAAGCTTTTTCAGATGGTGTAGGCAAAGCTGTACAATCCGGGGGAGCTGTCCTATCTCAGGTTAGCGGTAAGTCTTTTAAAGGAAATGATGACGGGAAGGCTCTATATGTAAGTAAAAGAACAAACAATTGGGATGCTGCTGATTTTAATTTCAGCGAAATAGGTTTGGTTGAAGGAAAAACTTACAATATAACTGTGACAGGTTACGTTGATGCCTCTGTTAAAGTTCCTGCTGGTGCGCAGGCTTGGCTTCAGACTGTGAATAGCTACAGCTGGCTGGGCGGAGTTGATTTTACTGCAGGAAAAGAGTTTACATTATCTGGAAAGTATACAGTTGACACTTCCAAGGATTCAAAACTTCGAGTTCAGTCAAACGACAACGGTAAAACAGTTCCTTTCTACATAGGTGATATCTTAATTACAATCGATAGTACAAAAGCTGCAGGTTCATCACCTGAGAAGGCTTCAACAGTAACAACAAAGGAAATTTATCATGAAACCTTTAAGGACGGCAAGGGAGTTGCAGCACAGTCCGGTGGAGCATCTCTGACAGCCGTCAGCGATAAGAAATTTAAAGGCAATGATGATGGAAAAGCTTTATATGTAAGTAAGAGGGCCAACAACTGGGATGCTGCGGATTTCAGTTTTAAGGACACAGGTTTGGTTAACGGCAAGACCTATAATATAACTGTTACCGGCTATGTCGACTCAAAGGAAAAGGTACCCTCAGGAGCGCAGGCATGGCTACAGACGGTTGACAGCTATGCGTGGCTTGCAGGAGCTGATTTCAAAGCCGGAACAGAATTTGTACTTACCGGTAAGTATACCGTTGATTCCTCAAAAGATTCAAAAATCAGAGTTCAGTCTAATGATGCCGGAAAAGCTGTTTCTTTCTATATTGGAGACATATCAATAACCGAAGAGGTATCCGAAGCACAACAGCCTTCCGATAAGCCAACTGCCGAGATCTTTAAAGCAATAAATTTTGAGGACAAGACAACTGGCGGATTTTCAGGGAGAGCAGGTACTGAAACTTTAACAGTGACCAATGAAGCCAATCACACTGACAGAGGCTCATATGCTTTGAAGGTCGAAGGAAGAAGCAATACCTGGCACGGACCATCTCTTAATGTTGAGAAATATGTTGACCAGGGATCAGAATATAAAGTTACTGCCTGGGTAAAACTTATAAGTCCGGCAAACACTCAGCTTCAGCTTTCCACACAGGTTGGCAGCGGCAGCAGTGCAAGCTATATAAATCTTGCACCCCAGACTATAAGCACAAGTGACGGATGGATAAAATTCGAGGGGACTTACCGCTATAATAATGTGTCAGGCGGATATCTGACTATATATGTGGAAAGCTCTAGTGACGCAACTGCATCCTTCTATATAGACGATATAAGCTTTGAAAGAACGGGCTCAGGAAAAATCGCTATTCAGAATGATTTAACTGCAATTAAGGATGTTTATGCAAAAGATTTCTTAATTGGAAATGCCATATCAGCAGAAGATATGGAAGGTGTCAGACTTGATCTGTTAAAGAAGCATTATAATGTCGCAACTGCAGGTAATGCAATGAAACCGGATGCATTGCAGAACACAAAAGGATCCTTTACCTTTACTGAAGCCGATAAGCTTGTTGACAAGATTTTGGCAGAAGGAATGAAGATGCATGGTCATACTCTTGTGTGGCATCAACAGTCACCGGCATGGATGAATACGAAAACAGATGCAAAGGGTAATGCTGTTCCTCTTGGACGTAAAGAGGCTCTTGATAATCTTAAGACTCATATTAAGACTGTTGTTGAGCATTACGGTGATAAGGTTATTTCATGGGATGTTGTAAATGAGGCAATGAATGACAATCCGTCCAATCCATCCGATTGGAAGGCTTCCCTACGTAAAACCCCGTGGTTTGATGCTATAGGTTCAGATTATGTTGAACAGGCCTTTTTAGCTGCAAGAGAGGTACTGGATGCACATCCTGATTGGAATATTAAGCTATATTATAATGATTATAATGAAGACAACCAGAATAAATCCAAAGCTATATACAACATGGTTAAAGATATAAATGACAGGTATGCAAAAACTCACCCAGGCAAGCTGCTTATAGACGGAATAGGTATGCAGGGGCACTATATGGTAAATACCAATCCTGAAAATGTTAAGCTTTCCTTGGAAAGATTTATTTCCTTAGGGGTTGAAGTAAGTATAACAGAACTTGATATACAGGCTGGAAGCAACTATGAACTGTCAGCAAAGCTTGCCAATGACCAGGGTTATTTATATGCCCAGTTGTTTGATTTGTTTAAGAAATATTCAAAAAATATTTCACGTGTTACACTTTGGGGAATGGATGATGGTACAAGCTGGAGGTCATCAACAAATCCTCTGTTGTTTGATAAAAATCTTCAGGCTAAACCTGCCTACTACGGTGTAATAAATCCGGATAAGTTTATGAAGGAGAATAAGCCTGCAGCACCCAAAACTGCCAAAACTGCAACTGCCATGTACGGTACGCCCAAAATTGACGGCACAGTAGATTCAATTTGGAAGAATGCACCTTCTGTACAGATTAATCAGTATCAGATGGCTTGGCAGGGGGCGACCGGAACAGCGAAAATGCTCTGGGATAATAAAAATCTTTATGTGCTGATTCAAGTTAGTGATTCCCAGCTCGATAAAAAGAGTGCAAATCCATGGGAACAGGATTCGGTAGAAGTGTTTATCGACGAAAACAATGGCAAAACCTCCTTCTATCAGAATGACGACGGGCAATACAGAGTAAACTTTAAAAATGAAAAGTCCTTTAACCCCGCAGGTATATCAAAGGGTTTTGTTTCAGCAGTTAAAGTATCTGGTACAAATTATACTGTCGAAATAAAGATACCATTAAAAACAATAACTGGTGGAAACAACAAAAAAATAGGTTTTGATTTACAGATCAATGATGGTAAAAATGGTTCACGTCAAAGTGTTGCCGCATGGAATGATACTACCGGAAACGGTTATCAGGATACATCAGTGTTTGGTGTTCTTACCTTATCAGGAAAAAAAGGCAAATAAAAAACATAATGTTCAAACTACGTAATAATAAATAATAAAGTCATATGGATTGCTGTTTTTTGTCACAGCAATCCATATGACTGACTACTTCCCATGTCGTAGGGTCCTACGGCGACAAATACTAGAGATACACCATATGTATTGGATAGAAAAGCATAAGAATACATCTGTATTTTATATACTTTCTGTACAAATGAAAAAAATTGAATATGTCTTTCAACACATATTGAAATATTTTGTCTCAGCACTAATATAGCAACTATCACTGCGGCTTTTTCAAGTTAACCTTATATTAAGAATTTAAGATATTATGTCGACTTTTTCTCAATACTGGAGAAACAGATAACTCATAATCATAAATGGTAATTTTATGTAAAATTACATAAAAAAGTATAAATTAAGGGAGGCGAATTTAATTGAGTAGTACAGTTTTTAGGAGAAAGGTAGTCTCGGTTTTACTTGTACTGTGTCTGGTAATATCTCTATTACCAATTAATAGTGTAGTAAATTCAGCGAGTACTGCTACTGTTACGGTTTATCATGAAGACTTTGCAAATGGACGGGGTGCTGCAACACAAGCAGGAGGTGCAAGCCTGACACCGGTTAGCGATAAGGCTTTCGATGGAAATTCCGATGGTAAAGCTCTATATGTAAGTGGGAGAGCAAACAACTGGGATGGTGTTGACTTCAACTTTACAGATGTTGGTATGGAGAATGGAAAAACCTATACTATAACTGTTAACGGTTTCGTAGACGCTGACGCAGATGTACCATCCGGTTCACAGGTGTTTCTTCAAAATGTGTCCAGCTACGGTTGGATAGCAGGTGCAAACATTACTACCGGAGCAGCATTAACAATAACCGGTACATATACCGTAGATACAAGTAAGGACAATGCTGTGCGTGTACAGACAAATGACGAAGGTAAAGCAGTTCCGTTTTACATCGGGGATGTTAGGATTACAACTACTGCTACTGAAACTGTAGTGCTGCATGAAGAGTTTACAAATGGAGCTGGTAAGGCCTCACAAGCTGGAGGTGCTAGCCTGACACCGGTAAGTGATAAAACTTTTGATGGAAATGCCGATGGTAAAGCTCTATATGTAAGCGGGAGAGCAAACAATTGGGATGGTGTTGACTTCAACTTTACAGATGTAGGTATGGAAAACGGAAAGACTTATAATATAACTGTTAAAGGTTTTGTAGATGCCGACGCAGATGTACCTGCCGGTTCACAGGTATTTCTTCAGAATGTTTCCAGCTACGGCTGGATAGCAGGTGCAAATGTAACTACCGGAGCTGCATTTACAGTAACCGGCTCATACACCGTAGATACAAGTAAAGACAATGCAGTACGGGTACAATCAAATGATGAAGGTAAAGCAGTTCCATTCTATATCGGGGATGTTATGATTACGACTATCGGCAGTGGTACTCAGCCACCGGAAGACCCCCCAAGAGACCCGGCTATACCATTTAACACTATAACCTTTGAAGATCAGACAACAGGTGGTTTCGGAGGAAGAGCCGGAACTGAAACTCTTACAGTTACAAATGAAGCCAATCACACAGCGGGTGGGTCTTATGCCTTAAAGGTAGAAGGCAGAACCACAACCTGGCATGGGCCATCTTTACGTGTTGAAAAATACATCGATAAAGGTGTTGAATATAAGGTTACAGCCTGGGTCAAGCTTTTAAGCCCGGAAAGCTCACAGCTCCAGCTTTCTACACAGGTCGGTAACGGAAGCGGTGCAGCCTACAACACTCTTTCTGCTAAAACAATAGGTTCAGCTGAGGGGTGGGTTATGTATGAAGGTATGTACCGTTATAATAATGTGTCCAGCGAGTACTTGACAATTTATGTAGAGAGTTCAAATAATGCTACTGCATCCTTCTACATAGACGATATCAGCTTTGTACCCACAAGTTCAGGTCCTATAGATATTCAAAAGGATCTTCTTCCAATTAAGACTGCTTATCAGAATGATTTTCTTATAGGAAATGCCATTTCTGCTGAAGATCTTGACGGAGTGAGACTTGAGCTTCTGAAGATGCATAATAATGTAGCTACCGCAGGTAATGCAATGAAACCTGATGCGCTTCAGCCCACAAAAGGAAACTTTACTTTTGATGCGGCAGACACCATGGTTAATAAGGTTTTAGCTGAGGGTATGCAAATGCATGGACATGTTTTGGTATGGCATCAGCAGTCACCAAAGTGGATGAATACAAAAACTGAAGACAATACAACAGTAGTTCTGGGACGGGATGAGGCTCTTGTAAATATGAGGACTCATATTAAAAATGTAATGGAACATTTCGGTGATAAGGTCATATCCTGGGACGTTGTAAATGAGGCAATGAATGATAATCCCCCCAATCCGGCAGATTGGCAGGGTTCACTCAGAACCAGCGAATGGTATCAGGCAATTGGCCCGGACTATGTAGAACAGGCGTTCCTGGCTGCCAGAGAGGTGTTGGATGTACATCCTGATTGGGATATAAAGCTCTATTATAATGATTACAATGAAGACAACCAGAGTAAATCAAAAGCAATCTATAACATGGTTAAGGAAATCAACGACAGATATGCTGAAACACATCCGGGTAAGCTTTTAATTGACGGTGTCGGTATGCAGGCACATTACTCATTGAGTACCAACCCAACAAATGTTCAGTTATCTTTGGAAAGATTCATTGAACTTGGTGTAGAAGTAAGCATTACCGAGCTTGACATTCAGGCAGGAAGTAATTCGCAGCTTTCGCCAAAATTGGAGGAAGCACAGGGCTATTTATATGCTCAGCTGTTTAAAATATTTAAAGCTCATTCTGATAAAATTGCCCGTGTTACCATTTGGGGAATGGATGACGCTACCAGTTGGAGAGCAAGTTCAAACCCGTTGGTATTTGACAAGAATCTTCAGGCAAAGCTGGCATATTACGGAATATTAAATCCAGATAAATATATGTCGGAACATCAGCCTACAACTCCTGCTACTGCAAAACAATCAACTGCAGCTTATGGAACTCCTGTAGTTGACGGAACTATTGACCCAATATGGAGTAAAACACGTGAAATGCCAATTAACCAATATCAGATGGCATGGCAGGGTGCAACAGGTACAGCAAAAGCACTTTGGGACGATAAAAATCTGTATGTTCTGGTTCAGGTAAGCGATGCGGAGCTGGATAAAACCAGTCCAGACGCATATCAGGAAGATTCAACAGAAATATTTGTTGATGAAAATAATGGAAAGACTTCATTCTATCAGGAGGATGACGGGCAGTACAGAGTAAATTTTGACAATGAGGTAACCTTCAATCCATCAGGTATAGAATCCGGATTTGTGTCAGCTGTACAAATTTCAGGTACAAATTATACAGTAGAAATGAAAATACCATTCAAGACAATATCAGTTGACAACAATAAAAAAATTGGCTTTGACGCACAGATAAATGATGCTAAAAATGGAGCCCGTCAGAGTGTTACAACGTGGAATGATACTTCAGGTAATGGATATCAGGATACATCAGTTTACGGAGTTCTTACCTTAATTGGAAAGGGTAATTCCGGTAACGGAGGAAACCAGCCCGGTAACGGTAGCGGGTCTGGAAGTGGAAGCAGTAACAGCTCAGGCAGTAGCTCGGATACAAGCTCTTCAAACAACACTACAAAGATAGAAAAGTCTGAAATTAAAGTAAAATTACAGACTGCTGTAAAAGCTGATGGAACAGCTGCTGTAAGTGTTAGTGCCAAAGTTGTAGATGATATAATCAGGAATATAGGTAATGTTAAAGGTTCAGATGAAAAACTGACGATTACTCTTTCACTTGGTTTAGAAGCAGATGCAAAAGCAGCTGAGGTAAAACTGCCTGACGGAACATTAAATAAAATTTTGGCAGCTGATAAAGATACATCCCTTAAAATGGATGCAGGTATTTGTCAGGTCGTTTTTGACAGTAGAACCATCGAAGCGATTTCAAAAGCCGGGACAGGTGAAGTAGAAGTTAAAGCATCCAAGGTTGATGCAGCAGAGATAGCGAAGCTCCCAGCAACAGCAGCTGGGAAGATTAAAGATCATCCTGTTTATGAATTCAGCGTATCTGTCGGAGGAAAAACAGTTTCAGATTTTGGGGACGGTACTATAACTGTTAGTATTCCTTACACCCTTGGAGAAGATGAAGACCCAAATGCAATTCTTGTTTATTACATTGATAGCAATAAGAATCTGATTCCTGTTAGGGGAACCTTTGTAAATGGCAATGTAAACTTTAAAACCTCACATTTCTCAAAGTATGCTATAAGCTATAATAAAGTAAGCTTTAAGGACGTGAAGGAAACCGACGAATATTATTCGGCAGTTACTTATCTTGGGGCAAGAGATATAATCACTGGAATAAACTTTGAACCAACCAGAAAATTAACACGAGGTGAAGCAATAGTAATGCTTCTGAAGGCATATAATATTCAACCTCTGGATAACCCACAGAATAATTTTTCAGACGTTGACGGTGAATTCGCCGGATATTTTGCGAAGGCCAGAGAAATCGGTATGACTAATGGTGTTGGTAATAACAAGTTAGGTGTTGACTCAGATATAACCCGTGAAGCTCTATACACAATGATGTATAATATGAAAAATTACCTGGGAGAGTTGCCGGATAAAAAAGTTAAAGAATACAGAGGCTTTGGCGATAGCAATAAAATTTCCTCCTGGTCTCTAGAAACTATTACAAAGCTTGTTGAAGCCGGTTTGATGAAGGATGGCTCATACAGACAGCTAAAACCAAAATCTACTTGCAGCAGAGCAGACTTTGCAAACATATTGTATTCCCTCCTCAGTAAAAACTCAATAAACTAGTTATAAGTAACTGAAAACTGGTTGCAAGTAATTGCATACTCCAACAAAACTGGCTCCCCAGGGTAGGGAGCCGGTTTCATGTCCATGGATACAAATTTTGGAGACAATTAATTTATTATTTTCGAAATTAAAGATACTGAGTATGGAATGCTTGTGGAAAAAGATATTGGAAGGCTGACCTTTCAGGGGACACGTTACTTAGGATTTGAGCGCATCAAAAATTAAAAGTTATAGCCATTAATACCCGATAAATACAAGTAATTATTTAACAATTTAATACAAACAAACATAACATATATTAATAGATTTGATTAAAAGGTGATTACAGTTGAGTAAGAATTGTAAAAGTGGTTGTCCGGATGGACTTTTTTCATTAACTCCCTGTGAACTCACAGCTCTTGCTACAGCTATTGCTATATTTCTTTCAGAAGAGGTGGAAGGTTGTCAGCGTGCTGCTCTAGGTAATTTTATACTATCGATAGGTCAGAACATAGTGACTTTTGATACACAAGCAAGTTGTTGCAACAAATGATTATGAAAGTCTTTAAGTTATTTAAACTGGGTAAAGCGGTTCAATTTTATTTTTACTTTTGCCCAGTTTAAATGAACTTAACTTAGAATGAACCTTGGAAACTAACTACCGGAACATTAATAGTTATTTTTATTGGACAAGCCATACTGGATAAACTTATTGACACAACAATATTCCAGTTGTAGTATTATTTGTATTAACTGACGGAATGCAAACTGTAATAACAAACTTTACTAACTATAATAACTAACTGTAATAATGATATAGTTGCGTATACTTAAGTAAAATACTTGATGATTGAAGGCGATTGTATGGATATAAATATTGATGTTACTGATAAGAACATAGAAACCGACAGGTTGATTTTGCGTTCATGGCAGGAATCTGATATAGACGACTTCTATGAATATGCATCTGTTGAAGGTGTAGGCGAAATGGCGGGGTGGAAGCATCACAATTCCATTGAAGTTTCCAGGAAAATTTTAAATTCATTTATATTGGGTAAGAATATATTTGCAATAACGTATAAGGAAAACAATAAAGTAATCGGCTCGTTAGGATTGCACAATTCATGGGCTAATGAGGACAGTAACTATTCACATTTAAAGATTAAAGAAATGGGATATGTTTTATCTAAAGCATATTGGGGAAAGGGATTGATGCCTGAAGCAGTTAGTGCGGTGATTAGGTTTTGTTTTGACAAATTAAAATTGGATGCCTTAACTATTGGTCATTTTTTATCAAATGATCAATCCAGAAGAGTAATAGAGAAATGTGGGTTTCAGTTTGTAACTCAAGGTAAGCATTATTCGGAGCAACTGCAGATGACCTATGACGATTTAAAATACATATTGTTAAGCAAACCTAACTTATAACGGGATATTGATAGGATGACGGATGACCAAGTATACGTATATTGGTTTGCAGTGATATAAGTAATCTTGTATTAATAACTTGGAGAATTAAAATGTTAAAAAATAACAGTAAGACTATGTTCTATATTTTGCTTATACCTTTATATTTTTTAGGTATAGTATGTATATTTGGAATAAGTGCAGGAGGAATTATGTGGTTACCTGCGCTGGAATTTGCGCTATTAGTTCTTTTGGCTGCATGGTGCTTAAGCAGAAATAACAGCCTTGCAATAAATACAGCCGGGCTTATGATCTACGCAATTAACGGAGGATACATCATTTATTCAACGTTAATTAACAAGCCCCGTATTGGACCATGGATGTTCGATATTTACTTGGGAATAGCACTTATACTGTTTGGAGTGTGCTCCTTTGCCTATGCCATTGTAAGAATTATTAGAAAACATAATAGGACCTCGGACCGGACTACGGTATAACATAAGCAGCACTACCAAGCTTGGTAGTGCTGTGTAATGGTAATTTTGTTAACTTAGAAGTTTATCAAGGCGCTGTAACCAGTTCCGTACACAATTTCAGAGATTAACACCTAAACCAATTTCACGTTATACTCTCTAAACCAGTAATCCAATTGTATCAGCCAGGCTATCAGTTGCGGACGGCCCATAAGCTGCCCGAACCAGGTTATATTACTGCCTGAACGAAGCAGAGTAAGTGCATCCTGATGTAAAATATCCTTTAGTACTGAACTGGAATCAGCAAAAACATTTTCAAACATTTCTGTGACAATTCTTTCATATTCCGGGTTATGAGTCTTTGGGTAGGGACTCTTTTTCCTGTTTAAAATTTTATCCGGCAGATAGTCGGCCATAGCATTTCTAAGAAGTGATTTTTCAACCTTGTTCTTGAATTTTATACTCCAGGGAACATTGTAAACGTATTCTAAAACTCTATGGTCGGAGAAGGGTACCCTAACCTCAAGCCCGCTGGCCATAGACATTCGGTCCTTGCGTTCCAAAAGGCTGACCATAAACCAGTTGACCGACAGCCAGGTTGCTATCCTGCTGGTCTTCATTTCTTCAGATTCATTCCCGGTCAGCGGGCAGGCATTTTTGCTGTCCAGATACATTTGTTTAACAAACTCGAAGCCTTCCTTGGGTTTTGCAAAGTCGGAGTTAAACAGGAATACCCTTGATTCAGGATCATGTATCCACGGAAAGAAGTCTCTGTGAAGCATCTCAGGCTTGTAAAACCATGGGTAGCCCCCAAAAATTTCATCAGCACACTCACCGCTTAGTGCAACTGTATGTCTGTTCTTAACTCGACTGCAGTAATAGAGCAGTGAAGAATCAATATCAGCCATACCAGGGTAATCTCTGTATTTAACAGCATCTGTAAGCAAATCTGCAATTTTTTGCTGGCTCACTGTAAGAATGGTATGATCGGTTTTTAAGTATTTTGCAAGCCAAGCAGCATAAGCGTCATCGCTTTCCGGCTGAAAAGCCGTAGCTTCGAAATGCTGCTGATTTCCCTCATATTCAAATGAATAAGTTGAAAGTAAATCTCCATTTTTCTTGTCCTCTTTTGCTACGGAGGTTACAATTGACGAATCAAGGCCTCCCGATAAGAAGGTGCATAGGGGGACATCGGAAACCAACTGTCTTTGAATGGCGTCAGTCAGAAGGAAACGGGTTTTCTCAATGATTGTATCCTTTGAATCCTCCAGTTCATAAGCTTTTAAAGTCCAGTACCTGGACAGCTTTAAGCCTTCTATATCATAGGTTCCGTGAAATCCCGGAGATATCTCATAGATGTTCTTAAAAATACCATTATTTGATGGCCTCATTGGAGAAAGATAAAGCAGCTGCCAGATACCCTGACTATCCAATTCAGATTTTACTTGCGGGTGTTTTAAAATTGCTTTAACTTCTGAAGAAAAAATTAAGGTATTTCCCGACTGGGTGTAGAAAAAAGGTTTAACGCCCATCCTGTCTCTGGAAAGGTAAACTCTCCTTTTTATGTCATCATATACTGCAAAGGCATAAATTCCATTAAGCTTCTCGGAACATTCTAGGCCCCAGACTATGTAGGAATATAACACTACCTCAGTATCACAGTGTGTATTGAAGCTTACACCTGCAGCAGTCAGTTCGGCACGTAATTCATTTGCATTATAAATCTCACCGTTATAAACTATAGTATAGCTTTTCCCTTCAAAAACAACTGTCATAGGCTGCAGCCCGTTTTCTACATCTATTACCGCCAATCGGTTATGAGCAAAACATACAAATTCACTTCGGAAGTACCCATTTTGGTCGGGGCCTCTATGAGCAGTTGTCCGTCGCATTTCATTTAATACTGTTTGCGTTATGTCTGAAGTAGAATCTTTAAAATTAATAATTCCAAGTATTGAGCACATAAATATTCCTCCAAAGTCCAACAGAAATTTGTTTTCAAAGAAAAAGGACAAATCTCATACTCAAGTCAATTGTTTAGTTAATTGACCAGACGTCATTGTCCCTCGAGGCATGTAAAAAGTAAGAACTTAAGCAATAATTGCAGGCTGACTTTTTACAAAGTCAATTACTGACAAAAAACTACCCTTTCAGTCTTTAGTAATTGACTTTATTCAGTATATGAATTTTGATGGAATTTAGTGCATGTAAAACGAAAACTATAACTATTTTTTAGATGAAGTTCAGGGTGATATTATGAAGGTCGACATTACGATTTACTTTATAACAATATCAACCCCCACAACGCCCACTATTTCACCAACGGAATTCTTAATCGGTGATGACACTGTAACACAGGGATTTCTTGTGATTGCTGATATATATATTGCCGAAATGAAATCTTCTCCTTCAATACTGCGTTTGAACCATTCTCTCACATTGGCATTGGCAATACCTGCTTTAGGGATGGAACAGATAAAACGACCCTTCCGGTCATTAGTCCAAGCAGCCTCTACAAAACTATTTTTTTGCATAAAATCTGCCAGAATTAACTGGTGGGTGTCCGGGTCTTTTGAGGTGATTAACTCACTTCTGATACAAAGTTTTTCCTTTATTAAGGACAGAGCCTTTCTTGCTTTTTCCATAGCCTCAATACTGACTGATTCCAAGGCTTCGGCCTCATTTGAGAAAAGTTTAACAAGATTTGAGGAGGCATCATTTAAGCGACTGCCCAATGAAGATATGTCTTCCATATTATGTTTCTGCTGATGAACTGATTCACAAACATCATCGACAGACTTTGAAGTATGAAAGATAACATCCTCAACTTCTTTAATCTGATCACCCACGTTTTGGGCGATTTTGACCTCTTCCTTTGAAAGTTCACTTATCCGGTCCATCATACTAAATACATCATTAAAGGAGTTGTCAATTCTTCCGAGATTTTCTTCAATATTCTTTGTTGCTAAAATTCCTTCGTCAACACGTGAGGCGTTTTCCTTTACAACGGAATAAACACTTTCAACCTCACTTTGAATAGCTTTTATAAGTGAATTAATATCGCCAACCGATTTATTTGTATCATCAGCCAGCTTATGTATTTCTGAAGCAACCACAGCAAAGCCCTTTCCATGTTCACCGGCACGTGCAGATTCAATAGTGGCATTCAAAGCAAGCAACTGAGTCTGCTTCGAAATATTGCTTACTGTTTCGAGAATATGAACAATTTCCCTGGAGGTCTTCTGAAGCCTTTCCATGTTGGACAGAGTTTTATTGGATGAATCATGTATACTGTCAATTGTTTCTACTATTTGCATTATTTCTTTCATACTGAGATTTACGGTATCCTTTGAAATGGTACTCTTCTTTAGCATGTCCACAGTTATATCATCTGCATTGTCAAGAAGATTCATAATACTTCTGACTTCTGAAAGGGTATTGGCAATGCTGGAATTGACAAGATCATTGTTAGCTGCCATTTCACGTACTTTGTCATATACATATTTTGCGAACTGATTATTCTCTTCTATAGTGACTGCTATACTTTCGGAAACAGATGAAATTTGACTTGAAGTTACTTGAACCTCAAAGTTGAAGTTTCTCAAGTCCTTTTTCAATTTTTTTATTTTTTCAGTTTGCTGTTTGAAACTCCTTGATATAATAGACCAAACAAAAATGAAATATCCCATAAGTAGAAATAAATTTAGCGCCAAAATCGGGAGATTCCATCCTGAAACTGCAACAAGAACAGTAGAGCATGTGAGAAGTGCACCTGAAGCAAATAGGTAGGAAGTGCTTTTCATGTTATCCCCATTTCCGGCATAAGTTAAAAAGATTATCCAGAGCGTTAATCTAATAAAATATGCTCATTTTAGTTCAATTATTTTTCAGCCACACCAATTTTCTAGGTTATATATATTATTTTGGTGAGTTGAAGATACTTTCCTGAAAAGGAAAAGGGCAACGGTACAGAAACGGCTATTACCGGCAGCGCGGATACGCCTTTGTACCATTGCCCCTACTAGTTAGTTGTCATACATTAAATAGTCTGAGTTATAAAGTCAAAGCTTGTTACACATTAAAGAGAAGGTCAGCATAAGTTGGGAATGGATACATATCTTTTGGAAGTATGCATTCCAGTTTGTCAGCATCTGTTCTTAAGGTTTCCATTGCTGGAACAACCGTTTTGCTGAAAGTTTCAGCCTGCTTTAGAGCACTTGAGGTTTCACTGCTTGCCTTTTCTACTGCTTTCTTTAATGCAGTCAGATTTGAAGCAAAGGAACTGAGTACAGGTGAAAGCTCTTTCAGAACTGAAGACTGAGCTGATACCTCCACTGACATGCCAGTTGCCTTAACTGCATTAATGGTATCTGACAGATCCTTGCTGAATTTGAAAGCAGCAGGCAGTATCTCGGTCTTTGCCATTGAAATCATGGTTAATGCTTCAATGTTGATGGTTTTAACATAGTTTTCCAGAAGTATTTCATATCTTGATTCGATTTCAGACTTGCTTAATACACCATGTTTAACAAAAACCGCTACATTCTTATCCTTTATGAAGGTAGGAATACACTCAACAGTGGACTTAAGGTTGAGGAGTCCTCTGCTTTCAGCTTCTGCAACCCATTCTTCGGAGTAGTTGTTTCCGTTGAATATAATGCGCTTGTGATCCTTAACTGTTTCAGAGAGTAGGGAAGCTATAGCAGCATTTAAATCACTGGCAGCCTCTAGCTTGTCGGCAAACTTCTGTAAGGTTTCAGCAACAATTGTGTTCAGTACAAAATTAGCTCCTGCAATTGAAGCTGATGATCCAAGCATTCTGAACTCGAACTTGTTACCTGTGAAGGCAAAAGGTGATGTTCTGTTACGATCTGTTGAATCCTTTGGAAGTTTAGGGAGACTTGCTACTCCGGTTTCAAGAATATTGTTGTAAATCTTTCCCTTTGCTTTACCGTTTTCTAATTGCATCAGAATGTCGGTAAGCTGATCGCCAAGGAAGACTGATACTATAGCAGGTGGAGCTTCATTTGCTCCCAGTCTGTGGTCGTTTCCAGCAGATGCAACGGATAAACGTAATAAATCTTGATAATCATCTACTGCTTTGATTACTGCAGCAAGGAATACAAGGAACTGAACATTGTCATGTGGAGTTGAACCTGGTTCAAGGAGATTCTGTCCATCGTTGGTTGACATTGACCAGTTGTTATGTTTACCTGAACCATTAACACCTGCAAAGGGCTTCTCGTGAAGCAGGCAGGCAAGGCCGTGTCTTACTGCAATCTTCTGCATAAGTTCCATTGTCAATTGGTTGTGATCAGTTGCAACGTTTGAGGTATTGAAAATCGGTGCCAGTTCGTGCTGTGCAGGAGCAACTTCATTGTGTTTTGTCTTGGCTGAGATACCAAGTTTCCAGAGTTCGGTGTCAAGATCCTTCATGTAGGCCGATACTCTTTCCTTGATATTACCGAAATAATGGTCCTCAAGCTCCTGACCCTTTGGAGGCTTAACACCAAAAAGAGTTCTTCCTGTGAATATCAGGTCTTTACGCTTTTTGTACAGTTCTCTGTCAACCAGGAAGTATTCCTGTTCAGGTCCAACGGTAGTGGTTACTCTTGTAGCGGTAGTGTTTCCCAGGATTTTAAGTATTCTCAAGGACTGTTTGTTCAACGCTTCCATCGAGCGGAGAAGAGGAGTCTTTTTATCCAGAACCTCTCCAGTATAGGAGCAGAAAGCAGTCGGAATGTAGAGTGAGCCATCTTTTACAAAGGCCGGTGAAGTACAATCCCAGGCAGTATAGCCTCTTGCTTCATAAGTAGCTCTGAGTCCGCCCGATGGGAAAGAGGAAGCATCCGGTTCACCTTTGGTAAGCTCCTTGCCGGAGAATTCCATAATTACTTTTCCATCAACTGTAGGATTGATGAAGGAGTCATGCTTTTCAGCAGTAATGCCGGTCATTGGGTGGAACCAGTGAGTAAAGTGGGTTGCCCCCTTTTCAATTGCCCAATCCTTCATTACACTTGCAACTACCTCTGCCACAGACTCATCAAGAGTCAGACCTAGTTCAATTGTTCTTTTCAAAGACTTATAAATTGCCTTTGGAAGACGCTCACGCATAGTTGAGTCATTAAATACACTGCTTCCATAGATTTCAGTTACACGTTCCATAATTTTAACCCTCCTAATAATATAATTTATTTTTCTTGTTTGAAATATTAAAAAGGCATTCCACTCCCTTTGAAAAAGAGGAGTGAAACGCCTTTGTTCCACAGTTAAATTCTGTTTTAAGTCATTTAATTCAGTAAATGTAATTTACGGGTCAAGTCTTGTCATATCCCTTGGGAATAATGAGGCTTCACGTACATTTTTCTGGTTCAGAAGCATCATCAACAGTCTTTCAAGACCTATACCCAGACCACCATGTGGAGGCATCCCATATTTGTGGATCATCAGATATGATTGGAATTCCTCCGGCTCCAAGCCCTTATCCTTCATTTTTTGAACCTGCTGTTCATAATCGTGAATTCTCTGACCGCCCGTCGTAACCTCAAGACCTCTGAAGAAAAGATCAAAGCTGCAGGCATAATCAGGATTTTCCTTATCATCCATTGCATAGAACGGACGCTTTGAGGAAGGGAAGTGGGTTATGAAAACAAACTCACTATTATACTCGTTTTTCACGAATTCACTTATTGCAACTTCTTCGTCAGGTTCAAAATCATAATAATTCTTTATTTTATGTCCCATACTCTTAAGTATTTCCTTACCTTCAATAAAGGTTAGGGCAGGTATTGTATCAATCTCAGGTATTGAGACATTCAAGAGTTCAAGCTCGGGAGCGTAGTTGGTTTTTAATTCTTCCATTACGGCCTTAAGCATACCTGTCTCCATAGCCATTACATCGTACATATCCTTAATATATCCCATTTCAAAATCCAGACCGATATATTCATTCAGATGTCTTGAGGTATTATGCTTTTCCGCTCTGTAAACAGGAGCTATTTCAAATACCCTGTCAAAAACCCCCACCATTGTCTGTTTGTAGAACTGTGGGCTCTGATTCAGAAAGGCCTTCTCTCCGAAATAATCAAGTTTGAATATGTTGGCTCCGCCTTCGGCTCCGGCTTTTACTATCTTTGGAGAGTGAATTTCAGTAAAGCCCTTTGAGATCATGAAATTTCTAAAGCCGGATATAATACCTTCCTGAAGCTTGAATACTGCTCTTTGCTTATGATTTCTCAGAACAAAGGGACGGTTTTCAAGGTTGACTTCCAGGGAAATATTTAACCCTTTTTTGTTTATGCTGATAGGCATTTGAGCAAATGGGGAAGAAAGCACTGTTATTTCCTTCAGGCAAAGCTCAAAACCATTCGAGGCTCTTTTATCGGACTTCACAGCTCCTGTTACCTCAACACTATCATTTTCCTGAAGAATATTCAAATCAAATTTACAGATTTCAGGATCATAGACACACTGAATCAGATGTCTTCCTGTACGAAGAATAATAAAGGCGAATGTACCCATGTTACGGATTCTGTAAACAGATCCGTTAAGCGTCAATTCAGAGTTACTCTGTATAGTTTCAGTGCTAAACAGCTGCGAATCGTTTTGTGAAATTGACCTCATGATTACATTCCTCCCTTTAATTTGCTTAATTCACTTCGTAAAATATCCTGTACAACCTTTGGGTTTCCTCTGCCTGCTAAAGCTCTGGAACACTGACCCATGAGGAAACCGAAGGTTTTTTCCTTACCTTCCAGATATTCAGCAACAGCTTTTTCGTTGTTGGCGAGTATTTCCTTTACTGTATTTTCGACCTCGCCGGTATCATTTATAACCTTGTAGCCTTTTTCAGCTATTATGACCTCAGGCTCTTTTCGGCTTTCAAACATTTCTGCGAGAACTTTTTTTGCATTGGCAGCGGTTATTTCTTCTGATTCCATCATCTTGAGCAGGCGGCCCAGAACATTTCCACCGAAAGGAATATCTTCAGCCAAAAGACCTGAATCATTCAATCTTCTCAACACTTCAACTATTATGAAGTTTGAAGCAGCTTTAGCATTTCCGCACTCCTTTGCAGCACTTTCAAAGAAATCCGAGAGGCTTACAGAGGTTAACAACAAATTTGCATCAGCTTCACTTAAACCATATTCGGCGGTATATTTCGCAAATCTCTTGTCAGGAAGCTCCGCCAGAGAATTTCTGATAGCTTCGATTTGTTCCTTGGTAAAGGTTACGGGAACAATATCCGGCTCGGGGAAGTATCTGTAGTCATGAGCATCTTCCTTACTTCTCATGGATTTACTCTCACCCTTGTTATCATCCCAACGTCTGGTTTCCTGAACGATTTTTTTACCCTCATCAAGAAGCTCTGACTGCCGTATTATTTCAGCATCTATTGACCTTGCGATACCCCTGATGGAGTTTATGTTTTTCATTTCTGTTCTGGTTCCGAGCTCATCTGTTCCAAAGGGCCTGATTGATACGTTGACGTCTGCTCTTAAGGAACCTTCTTCCATACGGCAGTCGGATACTCCTGAGTAAAGGAGCATAAGACGTACCTTTTCGACAAATTCCTTGGCTTCCTCTGAGGAAGACAGATCAGGTTTGGTTACTATTTCAATTAGAGGAACACCGCAGCGGTTGTAATCTGCAAGACTATATTTATCATAACCGTCATGCAGCAGTTTTCCAGCATCTTCCTCAAGATGGATTCTCTCAATTCTTATAAATTTCTCGCCCTCAGGCGTATTAATTGTTAGTCCGCCGTTCTTGCATATGGGTAAATCAAATTGAGATATCTGATAGGCTTTTGGTAAATCGGGATAAAAATAATTCTTTCTATCCATTTTTGAATACTCATTTATCTCACAGTTTAACGCCAGGCCGGCTTTTACGATATATTCAACTGCCTGCCTGTTAAGAACCGGCAAAGTACCGGGCATACCGGTGCAAACCGGACAACATCTGGTATTCGGTTCGCCCCCAAAGCTTACAGGACAATCACAGAAGATTTTTGATCTGGTGGATAACTCAGCATGTATTTCTAATCCTATTGTTGGAATGTATTTCATTGTTCCGACCTCCTATAATTCAGGCACTCTGAACTCTGGGGCGAAATCAGCCTCAAAAGTTGCAGCGGCTCTGAGTATTTCACGTTCACCTAGGGGTTTACCCGTAAAGGACAAGCCAATGGGAAGTCCGTTTGAGTCATAGCCACAGGGTAGTGATATGGATGGAAGACCTGCAATGTTAGCCGAAACAGTATAAATATCAGCCAGATACATACTTAGCGGGTCATCTGCGTTTTGACCAAGTTTAAACGCTGTATCAGGAGTAGTCGGATGAAGTACTACATCATATTTTGAGAAGGCCTCATCAAAGCCTTTACTTATCAAGGTTCTAAGTTTCAGTGCTTTCTTATAGTAAGCATCATAGTAACCGGATGCCAAAGCATAGGTTCCTAAAAGAATTCTTCTTTTAACTTCACGTCCAAAACCCTCTGCTCTGGATCTTCCAATCATTTCATTAAAGGTTTTGCAGTTTTCAGCTCTATAACCGTACTTGACACCGTCATATCTTGAAAGGTTTGAACTTGCTTCGGCTGAAGACATAAGGTAGTATGCGGGAACCGCATGCTTAAGACTTGGCATTGAAAATTCTTCAACCTTGGCACCGAGCTTTTCAAGAGTATTGATTGACTTGTACAGAGCGTCTCTTACTTCACTGTTCAAACCTTCAGTCAAATATTCTTTAGGTAGTCCAATTTTGTAATCCTTAAGCCCTCCCGAAACCGAGGAAGCGTAGGATGCTTCGGGGGTGTAATTTAGTGAAGTTCCATCTTTGGAATCCTGACCGCAAATTACATCTAATAATATTGCACAATCCTCAACAGTTTTTCCTATAGGACCGATCTGATCAAGAGAGGAAGCAAAGGCTACCAGACCATATCTTGAAACCAGTCCGTATGTAGGCTTCATACCTACAACCCCACAAAATGCAGCCGGCTGACGAACAGAACCTCCAGTATCTGAGCCTAGAGAGCCCAATGCCAGAGAAGCTGAGACCGAAGCCGCCGACCCGCCTGAGGAACCACCTGGTACCCTTGACAAATCAAAAGGATTTTTTGTTTTCTTAAATGCAGAGTTTTCTGTAGAACCACCCATGGCGAATTCATCAAGATTCACTTTTCCAAGAATAACTGCCTTTTGCGCGTTAAGTTTATTAACGGCTGTAGCTGTATAGGGGGGGATAAAATCCTCAAGCATTTTTGAAGCACAAGTGGTCTTTAGACCCTCTATACAAATATTATCTTTTATACTGAGAGGAATGCCGCATAAAGGCTGGCTGCTTCCACTGTCAATTATCTTTTGGGCTTCGGAAGCCTGCTGTAAAGCGCTTTCACCACAAACCGACAAGTATGAATCAATTTTTTCGTCCAAATCCTGTATTCTTTTAAGATATATGTTAGTAAGCTCAACAGCGCTTATTTTTTTTGAATCCAGAAGACTTCGAGCTTCTTTTATAGTTAATTTATTAATATCCATTTTGATCTCCATTCTACTGTTGTTGTAAAACAGCAACATAATTAGTACTATTCAATCATCTTTGGTATGGCAAAGCAATTTTCCATTGCATACCTGGAATTAGAAAGAATTTTTTCAGTGTCAAATGGATTTCCAGGGTTATCTTCTCTCGTATTATTTGTAATTCTAGATATATGTTCGGTAGCGTCGATACTTTCAGTGTCGATATCCTTTATAGTATCCATTAAGCCGATTATATCCTGCATATCCTCAGCTAATGACTGCATCTCATCATTATCTAATGAGAGTTTGGCTAAACCGGCTATATATTTAATGTAGTCACTTGTATCAGCCATATAATCCTCCAACTTTAATTATTGTATAGAAGGTAAAATATTCAAATAGAACTTTACCTTGTCAAAATTGTACATTATTAGTATTATACCAAAAAAAATAAAAAAGCTGTACCAGCCAAAGAAAAATTTTCTTGACTGACACAGCGCCTTTGCTGTAAAAATTATTAATTTACAATGATTATAATATATGCCTTGCAAAAAATCAATACTTTTTATAAAGAACTGATAAATATTTTGAATTCTATATTTGGCATTAAGAATAGTCATATATGTGGGTACACTAAAAAAGCCCGCAGTATAGCTTTCTGTTTGATCCATATTGACAACTGTACAATTTTGCAGGATCTTATTATGAAAGTTGCAAAAAAGTACTTGACTGAGACCGAAAATGTTAGTAAAATAATTCTTGGAATTAGAAGTTACATATTTTTGGAAACAATGGCGTTTCTCATATTCCTTAGGGAGTTTATGAGTTACGCTTTTTTGTTGGTTCACCTTTATTAATATTTTTGTTTCATATATGATTATTACATTTTGATGCAGGACCTGGACAATCATTTGGCATATATTGTCATATGACTTGTGAGTATATATTCATATAAGAACGTATATTTCATAAACTATATAAGTGCGACTGCATAATCAACTCTTATATACAATGAAAATATATTTGTGTAAAATATTAAGTAAATTATTGTTTAATAAAAAAATAAAATTAAAGGAAAGAGGTGGGGAAAATGGCTTCCAAAAATGACCTGTTAAAGTTTGTGGAACAGAATGATGTTAAGTTTATAAGGCTTCAATTTGCCGACATTTTTGGCAATATGAAAAACATCGCCATTACCGATCAGCAGCTGGAGAAGGCTCTTGAAGAAGGTGTTATGTTTGATGCATCTGCAATTGCCGGCTTTTCAGAGGTAGAACAGTCTGATATGCTGCTATTCCCTGATCCGGATACATTTCAGCTTATTCCGTGGAGACCGCAGCACGGAAAGGTGGCCAGATTTATTTGTGATATTAAAAATTATGACGGATCACAATTCTTGGGAGATCCAAGGTATATTTTGAAAAGGTCTGAGGCAAGGGCAAAGCAATTGGGCTATACCTTCAATATAGGTCCGGAATGTGAATTTTTCCTGTTCCATACCGATGCAGAAGGCAGACCTACAAATAAGACCCATGATTCAGCAGGCTACTGCGACCTGGCTCCTTCAGATCTGGGAGAAAACTGCAGAAGAGAAATTTGCATGGTCCTGGAGGACATGGGTTTTGAAATTGAAGCCTCACATCATGAGAATGCTGCAGGACAGCATGAAATTGATTTTAAGTATAGTGATGTAATGACTGCCGCAGATAGAATAATGACCTTCAGAATGGTAGTAAAAACTGTGGCTCAGAGAAACGGGCTGCATGCAACCTTTATGCCTAAACCGATTTATAATTCCTATGGTTCTGGTATGCACATAAACATGTCTCTTTCAAAAGATGGCAAGAACGTTTTCAATGCGGGTGAAAACAGTATGGACATTTCAGATGTTGCTAAAATGTTCTGTGCCGGAATACTGGAACACGCAAAAGGGATAACAGCTGTTGCGAATCCTTTGGTGAACTCATACAAGAGATTTGTCCCCGGATTTGAAGCGCCGGTCCATATAGCCTGGTCACACATGAACAGGAGTCTTCTATTAAGAATACCGGCTCAAAAAGGAGAGTCATCCAGAGTGGAACTAAGAAGTCCGGATCCATCCTGTAATCCTTATCTTACACTTGCGCTGCTGCTGGCAGCCGGACTGGACGGGATGGAAAAAAAGATGCTGATTCCTGCTCCCGTAGACATTAACACATATAATCTTTCAGCTGACCAGGAAAAAGAACTTGGTATACAAAGACTTCCTTCAAATCTTTTCCTGGCATTGGAAGAAATGAAAAAAGATCCTTACATTAAGGATGTTTTAGGGGATCATATTTTTACTAAATATATAACAGCCAAGGAAGCTGAATGGGCTCAATATAACAATATTGTCCATTCCTGGGAGATTGAGCGCTACCTTTCTGCATATTAATCTTAAATCGCTGCCTGTAGAGCCATTAAATTAATGTAAAGATACGTGCTGCTTTTAGCTACCTGTATTAGGGCTTCAAGTGCACGAGAATACTGTATATGCTTCTTTCAAGTTATTCACGCTCAGATGGAGGTGATTGCCAGTGAGTGCAGGAGGGATTCTTATAGTATGCAGCAGGCCTGACTTAATTAAAGACCTTCGAACCCTCATGCTTCAACAGGGATATTCGGTGGCAGAATACTCTTTATCTGCTAATGAGGCCAGGCGTAAACTTGATTTTTTTGAACCAGAATTAATAATGATTAACGCTCCTTTACAGGATGAACTGGGTATAGACCTTGTTCTTGATATTGCTGATAAAACCGATGCTGGCATAATCGTTTTAGCTAAACATGAGCATCTTGAAGAAATGCAGTACAAACTTGAAAAAGTTGGTGCATTGATTCTTCCAAAACCTATAAACAAAACAACTCTTTTGCAGACTGCAAAATTTGCAGCAAACTCCCGGAGATCCCTTAGGGGCTTAAAGCTTCAGAATGATGATCTGGAAAAGAAGATAAATGATAGGAAGGTCATAGAAAAAGCTAAATGGCTTCTGGTTGAAAGAATGAATATGACTGAACCTCAGGCTCATAGGTATATTCAGAAGAGAGCTATGGATACAAGAATATCTCAGGTTAAAGTTGCAGATGAAATACTTTCAGGCTTTAATGAGTAATAAAGCATATATCTTACTTTGTAAGATATATTTAGTCATTCCACATATGGGTTTACTGGCTTTTACTAAGTTTACATAAGCTTTTAAGCTTTATAAATATACGAGGAAAATAGATACTCTGTATTGTTTGGTGTCATTTTACCTTGAAACGCGTATAGGGCAAGAGGATCTAAGGTCTTTTGAACCTGCGTGTATAGAAAAATATAAGGGTGTAGGGAAAAGGGGCTGTCTCAGGATAGAAATAAGATTCTATTGGGAGGTGGCTCTCTTTTTTGTGAAGATAATATTTACTTGGACTAAGATAACTTGACTTATGAATATGCTTTTCTTTTACAGAATTTGTCTTAAATAAATAAAATTCTGTATTGACACATGTAGATTCTTATGGTACACTATTTTCAAATAAATAAATGTGACAGCGATGGAGCTGCTTGGTTAATTGATAACAATTGATCGGGTAGCTTTTTTTGGTGTTAAGGTGAATATCCCATATTCATAAAGTATTATGGGAGGGTCTAGAAAAATATACTTCAGCTTAACATTTTATGGGGTTAAACAACGCTTGTCAGAGTAAACTGCCAAAGGTCCGACCTATATAAGTAAAGGTTGGTTTTTACCGAATCAAACACAACGGTGTGTTTGGAGAATAGATAATTCTCCAGGCACACCGTTGTTTTGGTTTAAGGATCTAAACTTACCGGTTAAAGCGGTAAATGGCAAAAAAATTAATAAATGGAGGGGTTAATTATGGCAACTATTAACACAGGAGATACAGCTTTTATACTGATCTCGGCAGCACTTGTTTTTTTCATGACACCAGGTCTTGCTTTATTTTATGGTGGTATGGTAAAACGTAAAAATGTACTTAGCACTATTATGGCATCATTCTTCGTATGTGGCCTTGCCTCAGTGTTGTGGGTGGCAATAGGCTATTCACTCTCATTCGGTAAGGATATTGGAGGAATAATCGGTAATTTCCAATGGGCGTTCTTCAATGGTGTGACAGGAGAACCGGGCAGCTATGCCGGAACCATACCTCACACGCTGTTTGGGGCATTCCAGATGATGTTTTCAATTATCACCGCAGCAATTATCACCGGTTCTCTGGTTGAGAGAATGAAATTTTCAGCATTGTTTTTCTTTATTACTTTATGGCTAATCATAGTATATTATCCTCTGGCGCATATGGTCTGGGGAGCAGGCGGCTTAATAAGCGGACTTGGAGCTATTGACTTTGCAGGCGGTAATGTTGTCCATATCAGTTCAGGTGTATCCGGTCTTGTGGCTGCTATAATACTGGGAAAGAGAAAAGGCTATGGTGTAACTTCAAGCCAGCCTCATAATATTCCCCTTGTATTCATAGGTGCAGCGATTCTATGGATAGGCTGGTTCGGATTTAATGCAGGAAGTGCTCTTGCAAGCGGTACGTTAGCTGTTCATGCACTTATTACTACAAATACTTCAGCAGCTATGGCATTGTTATCATGGATGCTGGTTGAAAAAATAACCAGGGGCAAGCCTACCTTGTTAGGTGCAGCGACAGGTGCAATTGTGGGTCTGGTTGCCATTACTCCCGGCGCAGGTTTTGTTCCAATATGGGCTTCCTTCATAATAGGAGCGCTTGTAAGTCCAATATGCTATTTTGCTATGAGTGTTATCAAACCCAAATTTGGATATGACGATTCCCTCGACGCCTTTGGCTGTCATGGTATCGGCGGAATCTGGGGCGGTATCGCAACAGGCTTGTTTGCTAACAGCAAGGTTAATGAAGTTGTAGCAAATAACGGTCTGATATATGGTGAAACCAAATTAATGGTAGCTCAAATATTGGCTATGATAATAACTATTGCAATTGCAGTTGTAGGAACAACAGTTATTATGTTTGTTCTGAAGGCGGTCATGAAGGATTTAAGAGTTACTTCAAGGGAAGAATCCGAAGGACTCGATATTGCACAGCATGGTGAATCTGCATATCCTTCATTCACAGGAATGGATTAATAAATCATACATCTTAATGTATAGGAGAATTGGAGGATTTATAGTATGAAAAAAATAGAGGCAATAATCAGACCGTCCAAGCTTGAAGAATTGAAGGAAGCATTGCTTGAAGCAGGAATGGATGGTATTACAATATCTCAGGTAATGGGTGCAGGAAAGCAAATGGGCTGGAAGGAATTCTACAGGGGTAATGAGATAACTCTGAATGTTCTGCCCAAAGTAAAGCTTGAGCTGGTGGTTCTGGATGAAAAGGTAGACGCAATAACCGACACAATTATTAAATACTCGCAAACTGGAGAGGTTGGCGACGGTAAAATATTTATTTCTGACATTCAGGATTGTATAAGGATCAGAACAAAAGAAAGAGGCAACTCTGCAATATAAAGAATACAATTTCTGTCTCGGCAGAATCGATTCTAAACAGGATCAATTGAAATAGAATTAATATTAAAATTTGTCTTATAGTAGATTTATATATCGCCTCATATTGATTTTTATTAGGGATTTATCAAAGTGTTGTAAAAGCTAAACAATAAACCCCGGGGTTGGCTGGTTTTCAGCAAATCCCGGGGTTTATATCAGCTTAAGCTGAATCTTAGTTATAGTAGTGGATTATTTACCCATAGTTACTATTACTTCTCTCAAAACTTTGCATGCCAGTGCTGTTGAAGCTCCGCTGTGATCATAATGTGGTGACAGCTCCACAATATCTGCTCCGATTATGTTAAGCTTTGATATTGTCTTAAACGCGGCAATCAAATCAGTAAAGCTTACACCTCCAGCCTCGGGGGTGCCTGTTCCTGGAAAGTTGGAGGGATCCAGCACATCCAGATCAATAGTAAGGTATACCGGTGATTCACCTATATCCTCAACAGCAGTATAAAGAGTATCAAAATTATGAAGACACATATTTGTATGGCCTTCTTTTGACCAGTAAAATTCTTCACGAGTTCCGCTGCGTATACCAAACTGCCAGATACTGTTGTCCCCGAGAATATCCCAGGCACGCCTGATAACAGAAGAATGTGACAGGGCTTCTCCCAGATAATCCTCTCTTAAGTCAGTGTGTGCATCAAAATGGATGATTTTCAAATTGGGATATTTTTTTGCTGCCTGTTCAATAACGGGCAGAGATACCAGATGTTCCCCACCTATCATTAAAGGCTTTTTATTGTGATCAAATATTAACTTTGAAGTTTCGGAAATCATTTTTAAAGCTTTTGGCGGTGAACCGAAAGGCAGATCAAGGTCTCCGTAATCATTAACAGAGTAATCTGTAATATCTGCATCAAAATAAGGACTATAGGTTTCTATTCCGATAGAATCCATCCTCATTGTTGATGGTGCAAATCTTGTTCCCGGTCTAAAGGTGGTAGTTCCGTCGTAGGGAGCTCCGAAAATCACAATGTCAGCAGTTGAAAAGTCACTGTCACAGCCGAGAAATTTGGTGGATAAAATATTGTTGTTCATTTTGTCAAAAACCCGCCTTCTATATACGATTTGAATGAGTTATATTTTACCATTATATTTCCAAAATACAATAGCTATTATTTCTGTACGTCCAAAGAAAAATTTAGTATACTATAGTTTAAAGATACTGAAAATACATTTAAAGTATACAACCTGTTTTAATAGGTTAACCTAGAAAGAGTTTGGAATTTATTTCCGAGATCAATTATTATAGCAGTATGAGGAGGAGTTATGACATTTGTACCTGAGATAGAAGGAACTCTTCGAAAACATATGGTTAAGATACCTGAGGTAATAAACCGCGCCAGCGGAATAAGTATCTTCGGGAAGAATATCAAATCGCTTATGTTTACTACCGATGTTGCAATTATCAAGAACTGTAATGCAAACGCAGTAATGGCGGTATACCCATTTACACCTCAGCCCATAATTACCCATTCCATAATTAATGCTTCCGATATACCGGTTTTCTGCGGAGTGGGAGGGGGGACGACCACCGGAAAGCGTGTTATAAATATAGCAGTGGATGCAGAATTTCAAGGGGCAATAGGTGTGGTTGTCAATGCACCTACTAAAAATGAATTAATAAAAGCTCTGCATGCTAAAATAGATATTCCGATAGTCGTAACTGTGACCTCGATCAATACTGATATTCAGGCAAGATTGGATGCAGGTGCTGAAATCTTGAATGTCTCCTGTGCATCAAAAACTCCTGAGGTCGTTAGAGAAATTCGTAAGAAATTCCCGTTTGTTCCGTTAATTGCAACGGGAGGGCCCACCAATGAAAGTATTTTGGAGACTATAGAGGCAGGAGCAAATACAATTACATATACTCCGCCCACAAGTGCAGAACTATTTAAACAATTAATGATCAAGTACAGAGAAGAATTATAAATAATTTTTGGGATTTCTTAATATGGGCTTTTAAAGATCTAAGGATAAATTGGGGGATACATGATTAAACATATTATCTTTGACCTGGATGGGACACTGGTGGATTCATTACCAACATTCATAAAGTTAGGTAATGAGATGGCTGAGAAATACGGATTTCAGCCCGTTAGTCAGGAAGGAATTAAACAATTACTAAAACTTCCCATGAAAAAACGGCTGAAAGAACTGAAGATACCGGTTTTCAAACTACCGAAATTGGGTGTGGAACTCCTGAATAGTTATCACTCCTACGCAGAAGAAGTCAGCCCCATCGAAGGTATAGAGGAAATGCTTAAAAAGCTTCATAGAGACGGATACGTCCTTAGTATTGTTTCATCGAACTCTGTTCAAAATATTAAAGCCTTTCTGAAGTTTAACGATTTGAACATGTTTGATAATATAGAATCCTCAAAAGGGCTGTTTGCTAAACATGTAACAATAGGCAGACTAATTTCAAAGCTTAATATCGATAAAAGCGAGGTAATATACATTGGAGATGAACAACGGGATATTGAAGCCTGCCAAAAAATTGGTATTAAAGTGATTTCAGTATTATGGGGCTTTGATTCTCTTGAATTGCTACAAAATGCAAAGCCTGACTATATAGTCTCAAGACCTGATGAAATAGTTGATATAGTAACAGCTATCAAATAAGGAACAGAATTTATGGATTTAATTTCAGATTTAATCAAAGTACGCAATATGACTCATGGATGATAATTGGAGGAAAGAATGTTATTAGCAGATGAATGGAAAGATTATGAGCTTATAGAAACTGGTGATGGAGAAAAGTTAGAAAGATGGGGAGACATAATATTGAGAAGACCCGATCCCCAGATAATTTGGCCTGTAAAAAACAAAAAAATATGGGAGCGTGCAGATGCTCATTATCATAGAAGTCAAAGCGGTGGCGGTCAATGGGAATTCAAAAGGAAAGTTCCAAAGAGATGGACAATTGGTTTTGAAAACTTAAAATTCCATATTGAACCCACCGGATTCAAGCATACGGGTCTCTTCCCGGAACAGGCAGTAAATTGGAAATGGATGATAAATAATATTCAAAAGGCAAAAAGACCTATCAGAGTTCTGAATCTCTTTGCATATACCGGAGGCGCTACAGTAGCTGCAGCGTATGCTGGTGCAGAGGTTTGCCATGTGGATGCAGCAAAAGGGATGGTTAATTGGGCCAAGGAAAATATCGCTTTATCAGGGCTGGCTGATAGACCTGTGAGATTTATTACAGATGATTGTATGAAGTTTGTCCAGAGAGAGATAAGACGAGGAAAGAAGTATGATGGAGTTATAATGGATCCACCATCATATGGCAGAGGTCCTAATGGGGAAATATGGAAGATTGAAGATTCCCTGTATGATTTTGTTGATCAATGCATGGGTCTTTTATCCGATAACCCACTATTCTTCCTTATTAATTCTTATACTACCGGCTTCTCTCCAACTGTTTTAAGTAACATTCTGAAACAAACTATCGGCAGCAAATATAAGGGCATTTACAGCTGCGGTGAGGTAGGCCTGCCGGTAAGTCAATCAGGGATGATTCTTCCATGTGGTATATATGGAAGGTGGGAAAATCCTTGACACCTAAAATAATATATGAAGACAATCATTTGCTTATAGTTGAAAAACCGATTAATATTCCAGTGCAGGCAGATAGTACAAAGGATTTGGATTTACTTACAATATTAAAGCAATATATTAAGGAAAAGTACGATAAACCCGGAGAGGTATTCCTTGGGCTTGTTCATCGATTGGATAGGCCTGTAGGAGGGATAATGGTGTTTGCCAGAACCTCAAAAGCAGCTTCCAGATTGTCAGAACAGATCAGAAATAGAACCTTTAAAAAGACTTATCTGGCAGTGGTCAGAGGAGTACCTGATAAACAAAAAGGTACTTTGATAGATTTCCTGTTAAAAAATGAAGCAACAAATATGGTTTCAGTTGTAAGAAAAGGAACAAAAGATGCAAAGGAGGCCGTCCTCGACTATGAAGTAATCGGGACGGAGGGGGGACTAAGCCTCTTGAAAATAAAACTACATACCGGAAGACCCCACCAGATTAGAGTCCAGCTTTCTCATGCAGGGTACACACTTTATGGGGATCAACGCTATGGTCCAAAGATAAACAAACCCGGGCAGCAGATTGCGCTGTGGGCATATGAGGTTACTTTTGAGCATCCGACTAGAAAGGAGCTGCTGACTTTTTCCTGCAAGGCTCCTAAAACAGAGCCTTGGCTTGATTTTTGAAAAAAAATATTCATTTAGATAATAAATGTATGGTACAATTATTCTGTGCCAATCTTTTTTCGAAAGGAGGCTTAAATGTTCAATAAAAAGTATATCAGTATACTAATTGTTTCAATTCTATTGTTTGAGTCAATATTTATTTGTATTAATTATAGTATTGTCTCTAAGAATAATCAAAAGAATAGCTATGCTTATAATAAAAAAATCTCTCTTACCAATAAAGCAGTTGTTTTCTCCAGGGATAAACTAAAAAACAGTATATCAGTTCGAGTAAGGCAAACTTATCCAAATCTAAACAATTCTAATTGTGTAGATTTTCATAAAATAAGTTTTTCAAGTTTTGATAAACTTATTGATTATCGAGAATATATCCGGCAGTCTATTCCGCATTATTTTAATGGAAGCAATTATAAGATAAATACCTCGGCTTTCTATATTATGTGCTAATAATATAATGGTGAGGTGGAATTATGACAACTAGAAAGAACCAGATAAAAAGAGAAGTAAGCAGATATGTTTTTCTTTTTTTAGGGTCAATATTAGCTGCTATAGGTTTGGAAATTTTCCTGATTCCGAATAACATTATTGATGGTGGAATAGTAGGTATATCAATAATCACAAGTTATTTAACAAAACTACCCCTTAGTGTATTCATTTTTGTTTTAAATTTACCGTTTTTATTTCTTGGATATAAGCAAATAGGTAAAACTTTTGTTTATTCCTCGCTCTTTTCAATACTATCCTTATCTGCATGGGTTCAGATATTACATCCTATTCCCGGGCTTACAGATGATGTATTACTGGCTACTGTTTTTGGGGGGATTATTCTGGGAATTGGAGTGGGAATAATTATTAGGTATGGAGGTTCTCTTGACGGAACTGAAATGGTAGCAATAATAGTAAACAAAAAAACTCCCTTTTCAGTAGGCGAGATAGTTATGTTTTTCAATATTTTTATATTGAGCAGTGCCGGATTGGTGTTTGGATGGGAGAGGGCAATGTACTCACTAATAGCCTATTTTATTGCTTATAAAGTTATTGATATTACAATAGAGGGACTGGATGAAGCTAAGGCTGCTTTTATTATATCAGAAAAAGCTGAAGAAATTGCAGATGCCATAACGGCCAGATTGGGTCGAGGTGTGACCTACATAGATGGTAAGGGTGGATTTTTAAAAAGCGACAAAAAAATTCTTTATTCAGTTGTAACAAGAATTGAGGTTGCCAAGTTAAAATCAATAATATATGACAAGGACGAGAATGCGTTTGTAACAATAAACGACGTTTCGGATGTAATGGGTGGAAAGCACAAGAAACGTGCTATTCACTAAAAAGGATAAAAAAACGCCAACACCAAAATTTAACGGTGTTGGCGTAAAAAATATAAGGGTGTTACTTAGTACGCTACTCCATGAGCATACATTGCACTAGCAACTTTCAAGAAGCCTGCAATGTTAGCACCGGCTACGAGGTTATCCTCCATGCCGTATTCCTTTGCTGCAGCACTTGCATTCTTATAGATATTAACCATAATATCTTTAAGTTTAGCATCAACTTCTTCAAATGTCCAGGAATAACGCATGCTGTTCTGGCTCATTTCGAGAGCTGATGTTGCAACTCCACCTGCGTTTGCAGCTTTAGCAGGTCCGTAAATAATTCTATTATTCAAATAAATATGAACAGCTTCTGGAGTTGATGGCATGTTAGCGCCTTCTCCAACTGCATAACAGCCGTTCTTAACTAGTATTTCAGCTGATTTGCCGTCAATTTCATTCTGAGTTGCACATGGAAGTGCAATATCACATTTGATACTCCAGATTCCCGAGCAGCCTTCAGTGTATACAGCGTTTGGATGAAGCTTAACATATTCACTTATACGCTTTCTTTCAACTTCCTTAAGTTGTTTAACTGTATCGAGCTTGATTCCTTCAGGATCATATATATAACCGTTGGAGTCACTTAATGCTACTACTTTACCACCAAGTTCGTGAACTTTTTGAGTAGCATAAATAGCAACATTACCTGAACCTGATATAACAACTGTAGCTCCATTGAAGGACTTACCCTTTGCTTTTAATGCTTCATCCATAAAGTAGCACAAGCCATAACCAGTAGCTTCTGTTCTAACAAGACTTCCGCCCCAATTGAGCCCTTTTCCTGTTAAAACACCGGTATATTCATTTCTGAGTCTCTTGTATTGACCGTACATGAAACCTATTTCTCTCGCACCGGTTCCGATGTCACCTGCTGGAACGTCTGTATCTGCACCAATATGCTTGGATAATTCTGTCATAAAGCTCTGGCAGAATCTCATAATTTCAAGATCAGATTTTCCCTTAGGATCGAAATCGCTTCCGCCCTTACCTCCACCAATTGGTAGGCCAGTCAGGGAATTCTTAAATATTTGCTCAAAACCGAGGAATTTAAGGATACTTGCATTAACTGAAGGATGCAATCTCAGACCGCCCTTGTAAGGACCGATTGCGCTATTGAACTGAATTCTGAAACCACGATTTACGTGTACATTACCATTATCATCAACCCAGGGAACTCTGAAGATAATTTGTCTTTCTGGTTCAACTATTCTATCAAATACTCCAGCCTTAACCCATTCCGGATGCTTTTCCGCAACCACCTCAAGTGATTCGAGTACTTCTTGAACAGCCTGATGAAACTCAGGTTCATTTGGATTTCTTTTTATAACCTGGTCCATAATACCTTGTAAAATTTTCATTAAAAAACCCTCCTGCACAAATAATATTAAGCAATTATTATTATGGCGTAAGGGCGGTTTTTTATTAGCAATCAATAAAGCTCTATGAATATAAGAACTATTTCTGCATACCCCGTTGTACGCCAATATTTAAAATTTATTTCTAGTAAATTATACTAGAATGCTCAAAAAAATGCAAGCAGAAAAATTACAACTTTCATTTATTAGTTTTTATTAGTTGACCCTATTTATGAAAATGTTCTCGAATACAAGCAAAATACAGTCGGGTAGAATTTTGACACATAAAAGCTGTTGTTTGTATGTTGCACCAATTAAAGTTGATAATTGCAAGGAACTAGAATCCAAGAATCATTTAATTTTACCAAAATATGTAATAAATGTAAGCTGGGTAAAGCTTAGATGGTATGATAGATAATTACTTATTCCACCTTTATTTATATTTTTATATATATTGCCAATAACTTGTTGTTATAACTATTTTACAAGGTTATAATAGTAGTACTTATTCAAAGATAAATATATTAATCCATAGCTAGATAATAACTATAGTATTGAAAGGAAATAAATGAGTAAAATAGAACTTATTGCAACCTCAGCCTTCGGAATTGAAGCTGTTACAGCCAGAGAACTTAAAAAACTGGGTTATTTTGAACAAAAGGTTGAAAACGGAAAAGTAACCTTTACCGGAGATGAAACAGCCATATGCAGAGCTAACCTCTGGCTTAGGACAGCCGACAGAGTTCTCCTTAAGATGGGTGAATTCAAAGCACTGAGCTTTGAAGAATTATTCGAGCAGACGAAAGCTTTACCTTGGGATGAAATAATCCCAGCCGATGCAGAATTTCCGGTAGAAGGAAAATCAATTGATTCAAAGTTATTTAGTGTTCCTGACTGTCAGGCTATCGTAAAGAAGGCTGTAGTGGAGAAACTGAAACAACGTTATAAATGCGAATGGTTTGAGGAAACCGGTCCAAGGTTCAGGATCGAAGTAGCATTGCTAAAAGATATTGTAACATTGACTATAGATACCAGTGGTGCAGGTCTTCATAAAAGAGGGTACAGGAAACTTGTCGGAGGTGCTCCTTTGAAGGAAACTATGGCATGTGCCATGATTCTGATAAGTCATTGGAACAAGGAAAGGGTTTTATTGGACCCATTTTGCGGAAGTGGGACAATTCCAATTGAGGCTGCATTAATTGGAAGGAATATTGCCCCGGGTCTTGGCAGGGAATTTGATTCTGAAAAGTGGGGCATCATTGCATCTGATTTATGGGACAAGGCAAGGGATGAAGCGTATGATTCGATGGTAGAAGACAGGGAACTAAGAATTCATGGCTCGGACATTGATGAGGAAGCTATGAGTCTTGCCCGGTATCATGCTAAAAAAGCGGGGGTTGAGGATGCTATTCACCTCCAGAGAATGCCTGTATCAGATATAAGCTCCAGGTATAAATATGGCGTTATTATTTGTAATCCGCCCTATGGTGAGCGGCTGGGTGAAAAGGACTATGTAGATAACCTTTACAGAGAGATGGGGCCTGTATTTAAAAAACTTGACTCGTGGTCATATTATGTAATAACCTCAAATCTCGAATTTGAGAAGCTTTTTGGAAGAAGGGCCGATAAAAAAAGAAAACTATATAATGGAAAATTACTCTGCAATTATTACCAGTTTTTTGGTCCTCCACCTCCAAAGTTTATAGATAAAAGTAACGATTAACTGGATAAAACAGGCAAAAAAATTGACGAAAGCCCGAGGTTATAATAACATAGTAATGTAGATATGCAGCACGGTTATAAATTATAATATATGTATTATTAACATGTATCGGTATAATTTTAAAATGAAAATGAAAATTGGTAATATGGTAGGTGAGACTTATGATTTTAAGGGTAAAACCATCTGAGGTTTCCGGAGAAGTAAATATTCCTGGGTCAAAATCTCATACAATAAGGTCAATGTTTTTTGCAGGACTGGCAGAAGGGCGGAGCACCATAGGAAATCCGTTGATTTCAAATGACTCAATTTCTGCAGTAAACCTATGTAAGGCATTTGGCGCTTCCTATGAAACGAATGAAAACCGTTATATTGTCAGTGGAGTCGGAGGAAACCCTCAGGTTCCGGAAAATGTTATAGATGTTGGTAATTCGGGAACCAGCTTAAGGCTAGGTTTGATGACTGCAGCGCTGGTACCCGGTTACTCGGTATTGACAGGTGACTATCAGATAAGAAGAAGGCAAATAGGCCCCCTTGTAAGTGCAATAAACAACTTGGGGGGCGAGGCCTACACCACGCGAGGAAATGGATCTGCCCCTGTAGTTGTAAAGGGACGGGCAAAAGGTGGATTTACAACATTAGACGCTGTTACATCGCAATACTTATCATCAATTCTACTTAACGCTCCTCTTCTGGAAAACGATACGCATATTGAAGTTACAAGACTTAATGAAGTACCATATGTAGAAATTACTCTGTGGTGGCTGGACAAACTTGGAATTAAATACAAACATAATAATATGAAAGAGTTTTTTATACCCGGGCAACAGAAATATTCACAATTTGAATGTACAATTCCAGGAGATTTCTCCTCGGCTACATTCTTTATGGTACTGGCTGCTATAACCGGGCAGGAGTTTAAACTTACAAATCTTGATATGAGTGATCCCCAGGGTGACAAACTGGTGCCTTCCGTCTTGGAGGATATGGGGGCAAAAGTATCCTATAAGGCTGACGGAATTAATATTAAGGGCCAGACTTTAAAAGGTCGTATAATTGATATGAATTCCATTCCTGATGCTCTGCCTGCAATGGCTGTAGCCGGATGCTTTGCACAAGGTGAAACCAGACTGGTTAATGTACCACAGGCAAGGCTGAAGGAAACCGACAGAATAAATGTTATGTGCACTGAATTGGCCAAAATGGGTGCTGATATTGAGGAGTTGCCTGATGGACTGATAATACGTGAAAGCAGGCTAAGAGGCTGCAGAGTAAGTGGACATGATGATCATAGAGTGGTTATGTCATTGGCTGTTGCCGGGTTGAGAGCTCAAGGCGAAACAATTATTGATACAGCTGAGGCTATGAATGTTACTTTCCCGGATTTTGTGGATAGCATCAGAAAATGCGGCGGTGATATTCAAATTAACAAGGATTAACTTTATTATTAAGTATTTTATATATATTGGAGGCAGCATGGTTGGAAATTCATTTGGACGAATATTTCGTATAACAACGAGCGGAGAATCCTATTCTGGCGCTTTTAGAAAAAGTGACAATGTTCCGCCTGAACTATGGGGCGGATTGGTAGTAATAGTTGATGGTGTTCCTGCTGGAATTAAAATAACTTCTCAGATTATTCAGGAGGAACTGGATAAGAGAAGGCCGGGACAGTCTAAGCTGCATACGCCCAGAACGGAAGCAGACAAGGTATATATTTTTTCTGGCGTAATGCAGGATGACACTACAACCGGCGCCCCTGTGGCAATGCTTATTCCAAGCAGTGATATCGGAGACAGACATATTGAGCAGCATAGAGGCAACAAGGACTTGCTGAGACCTGGACAGGCAGCATATACATATTTTAAAAAGTATGGTGAACATGCTGATTACCTGGGCGCCGGCAGAGCTTCGGCCCGCGAAACAGCAGCAAGGGTGGCAGGCGGGGCTGTTGCAAAGCAGATATTGGACCGCATGGGTATAGATGTTATTGCATACACTGTGGAGTCACATGGCATCAAGGCGGGCCCCTTTACTTACGAGCAGGCAAAACAAAACTACAGGACAAACGAAATCAACTGCCCCGACCCAGAAATAGCAAAAGCTATGACAGATGACCTTCTGGAGGTAATCAGGGAAGGTGATTCCTGCGGCGGTGCAATAGAAATAATTGCAAAAGGTGTACCTGCAGGTCTGGGAGAACCTGTATTTGACAAACTCAGTGCTACCATAGCCCATGGCTTGATGTCTATCGGTGGTGTAAAAGGTATAGAAATCGGAGAAGGCTTTGGTGTTACCTCCAAAAAAGGGTCTGAAATGAATGACACACCATATTATGATAAAGAAACCGGTAAAATAAGATTCAAAACCAACCGCGCGGGGGGGATGCTTGGAGGTGTATCAAACGGAGAGGAAATCCGTATACGTGTAGCAGTAAAACCGACACCTACAATTTTACAGGATCAACTTACAGTTAACGTACAAACTCTGGAACCTGTGACACACAAGTTTGCATCCAGAAGTGACCCATCTCTTGTGCCAAGAGTGTATTCCATCTGCGAGGCAATGGTAAGAATAGCGCTGGTAGACAGCATAATTATGTCCACTGGCTTAAAAAGTATTACAGATATGGATTCCAGGTGGGATAGCCTATGACATACGATTGTGAAACAGGAAACATTATTCTGATTGGTATGCCTGGTACAGGAAAAAGTACAGTTGGGAAGCTTCTAAGTGAAGTACTTAGGTATGAATTCATTGACACAGACTCACTTATTACTGAAAGGACCGGAAAGACTCCAAAACAGTTGGTGGAGGAAAGAGGTCGGGAGTATTTTGTTAAAATTCAGGATGAGGTAGTCCGGGAAATCAATCCAAAACACTCTGTAATCTCCACGGGAGGTGGTCTCATTCACAGCGATACTGCCATGAAACATCTGACACACATTGGAATCATAGTATTTTTAAACACGAGTTTTCAGATAATAGAGGAGAGAATGGATCCTTCTAGGAAACTGGTCAGGACAGGCGGGTCACTTAAAGAATTATATGACGAAAGGACACCTTTGTACAACAAATATGCTAATATGGTTATCGACTGTGATGATACTGAGCCACAGATAATATGCCGGAAGATAATCGAGATATTAAATTGAAGTATAGCCGAAAATTTTCATCCATTAATTATGAAAAGGGTTAAATAGAAAAATGAGTAAAATAAAGATTTTGATAGTAGATGATAATTTATTAACTGCAAAGGCATTGTATGATAAGCTCAGTGATGGCCAGGATTTTGAAATGCTTGATATTGCCAAGGATGGTGTTGAAGCCATTGAACGGATTCAGAAGGAAAGGCCGGATGTAGTGCTGTTGGATATAATAATGCCGAAACTGGACGGAATTGGTGTTCTGGAATACTCTAAAGCATATAGGGAAAATGGGTTGCCCGTCTTTATTGTTTATTCAGCTGTAAGCACTGAAAACTATGTATCAAGAGCAATGAACCTGGGTGCAAACTATTACATAATAAAGCCTTTTGACGAAAGTGTTCTGGCGTTAAGAATCAAACAGATTTACACAGACAGTAGTGTTAAACAGTATTCCATGAAAGATTACAATGAAAGAATTCCCAATAGGCAGAAAAATCGGTATGATGATGAACTAAAAGTGCTTGCTACAAAATACATGAGAGAATTTGGCCTTAAGGCACACATGACAGGTTATTGCTATATAAGGGATATAGTAACCCAGGCTTTTGATATATATTGTCAGAACGGCTCTCTCCCTAAGGGTATTTATCGTGAAATAGCAGCTAAAAATAATGTTACAATTCAAAAGGTGGAAAGGGCTATAAGAAACTGTATTGAGAATGTTATATCCGAGGATACGACACAGAAAAAGCCAACCAATTCTCAGGTGATTTGTCAGATTATAGAGAAAATAAGAGCAAATAATTAACCACAATGCAAGAGCAGTATTTGTACCGGAAAAATTAAAAAGTAACACAAATACAAAAAGCCCTGAAGTAATTCAGGGCTTTTATGTAGTGTACCCATAAGGGTGCATTGGCATATTAAGCGTTAACATTATCCTTCAAAACCTTACCAGCCTTGAATACTGGAGCCTTTGAAGCAGGGATAGTTATTTCTTTCTTAGTCTGTGGGTTTCTACCCTTTCTAGCAGCTCTTTCTCTTACTTCGAAGGTTCCGAAACCAACCAAAGTAACTTTGTCGCCAGCCTTGAGAGTGTCCTCAACTGAAGAAATAAATGCATTCAAAGCGGCTTCACTGTTCTTCTTGTTTAAGCCTGACTTTGAGGCAATTGAGTTGATTAAATCTGATTTGTTCATTATACAACCTCCTAAAAATGGAATTCGACAATATTTTATAATGAAAGTTGGCTAAAGTCAAGCCTTTCAAGGCAAAATAGTTAATTTGTACCAGCAAAATAGGAAATATTTTAACAAATTACGTTCTAATTAGGTACAACATGTATTTCTATGCCGTCTAAAGTTGATTTTAATGATTTATAAAAATAGTTTTCACTATGGTCTCCTTTGGAATCACCCATCACCAATAAGTCAATTTTATTTTCACGGGCATACTCGACAATGGTATCAACAATTTGATCGGATCTGAGAACAGTAAGATTGGCGCCAACGGATTTTGCTATACCAAAAAGATATTCGAGTGCTTCACCTTCCTTGTCATTATCCAGGAAACTCCAGCTGTTTTTAGCTACGTGAATTATAAATATCGAATCTCCCTCTTTGGAAAATTCCAGAGCTTTTTTTATCAGTCTTTCACAGGTCTTCTGCTGAGTGACGCATACTAAAATATTACTTACAGATGGATTCAATAAATAACCTCCCCTCGTATATATAATTATACTAAAATATTATTTAATTGTCTTTGATTATCAGGCTAAACCTTTAACAATTTTATGAATATTTATGGTTGTTTTGTTAGAGTGAGTATATGTATAATTATAACGCAGAGATTTATAGAAATTCACTGACTAAAAATTCTTACCTTATGTGAATTTTAATATTTACATTGTGTGGAGGCCATTAATGAGGAATATTGATGTTGATAAAATAATCGAGGTTGTTAAGAATTTATGCATACAAGCCAACTATTTTCTGAACAAGGATATCAGAAACGCAATGGAGAGTGGGCTGTCTACAGAAGAATCTCCAATAGGAAATGAGATACTGAAAAGGTTATTATTGAATGCTGACCTGGCTGCAGAAAAACAGGTTGCCATTTGCCAGGATACTGGAATGGCAGTAGTTTTTGTTACATTAGGCCAAGAGGTTCATATTACGGGTGGCTCCTTAGCAGAAGCCATAGATGAAGGCGTCAGAAGAGGATATAGGGATGGTTACTTGAGGAAATCCGTAGTGGGCGACCCTATTGAGAGAGTAAACACTGGTGATAATACTCCGGCTGTTATTCATTACGATATAGTGCCTGGAGACATTTTCAAAATTGAACTTGCTCCGAAGGGGTTTGGAAGTGAAAATATGAGTGCTCTGAAAATGTTGAAACCCTCCGATGGTATAGAGGGGGTTAAAGCTTTCATTTTGGAGACTGTTGACAAGGCTGGCCCTAATCCGTGCCCTCCCATAGTTGTAGGTGTCGGTATAGGTGGAACAATGGAAAAAGCATCGCTTCTGGCCAAAAGAGCGCTACTTAGACCTATTGACAGAAGAAGCGGTATTGAGTATGTAAAAAATCTTGAAATAGAGATGCTGGAAAAGATAAATCAACTTGGAATAGGACCTGCGGGACTGGGCGGTACAAATACTGCTCTTGCAGTTAATGTTGAAACCTATCCGACACATATAGCAGGCCTGCCTGTAGCAGTAAATATTAGCTGTCATGTAACACGGCATGCCGAAGCTTTATTGTAAAAATTTTTTAATAATTTTAATCAGGACTGTCAGACAGTGTTTTGATAAACACAACAGCTCTATAAATAGTATTTAAGTAGAATAAACTGCAAATAAGTGACCGAAAGGTACAGGGGGATAAAAAATGCATCACAATGTAAATGCGCCTTTTAACAGGGAGGCAGTTAAGATCTTTAAAGCAGGTGATACTATTTCTCTTAGCGGAATAATATATACTGCAAGAGATGCTGCACATAAGAAAATGCTTGAATTATTAAAAGAGAATAAACCGTTACCTTTTGATATTCAAAATTCAACGATATACTATGTGGGGCCTTGTCCTTCAAGAGAAGGAGAAATAATTGGTTCAGCCGGACCAACCACCAGCTACAGAATGGATGCCTATGCTCCAACCCTGATTGAATTGGGTGAAACTGGGATGATAGGAAAGGGACTCAGAGGACAAAATGTAATAAATGCTATGAAAGAATTCGGGGCTGTCTATTTTGGAGCCATAGGAGGTGCAGGGGCTCTGATGGCGGAGTGTATAAAAAGTCAGGAAATCATTGCTTTTCCAGAACTGGGGGCAGAGGCTGTCAGAAAACTGGAGGTGTGTGAACTTCCGCTTACTGTAATTATAGATTGCTACGGCAACAACTTGTATGAGACCGGTAAAGCTGAGTATAGAAAAATCAATAATATTTAGTCTTTTTAAGTAATGTTTGTATATTTTTTGATTTCATTAGTGTATAATATTCATGTGTAAATATATTTGAGTTTCTTAATAATCAAGGAGGTTTACTATAATGGCAAAAGTAACAAAAGATATGATTATAGCTGATGTATTAAATATTGATAGAGGTACAGTACCAATATTACTTAATGCCGGGATGCATTGCCTGGGATGTCCTTCATCATCAGGCGAAAGCATAGAGGATGCCTGTTCAATTCATGGCATTGACGCTGACAAGCTTATTGATGAGCTCAACAAATACCTTGAAAGTAAATAGTATGTTTATTATATAATAATTGTTTAATTATTTTAAGATAAATTAATCTGTACATATCAATGTATTCGGGGACAAATATTTGGATGATGAATTCAAATAAGTTATTTGGATGAAAGCTTGAGACGGGGAATTAATCCTGCTTCAAGCTTTTTGTTGTTTAACCAGAAGATAAAAGCTTTATCTTACACTTGCGGTTATGATTGGCTAAGAATTTTTGTTTTTGTTGAATAATACTTGGTACTAAGTTATAATTTAATAGGTTGATTTAGTAAATTACCAATCAATGGTAGCACTTTGGAATTTATGTGAACATCAATATTTAAATAGAAATATGCTTGTACTTAGTAGACAGGAGGAGCAGCTATGGCAGTAAGAGTAGTAGTAGGAACTCAATGGGGTGATGAAGGTAAGGGAAAATACATTGATATGCTGGCAGAACAGTCAGACATAATTGTAAGATTTTCAGGCGGAAATAATGCCGGCCATACCATTGTTGCCAATGGAGCCAAATACGCATTACATCTGATACCTTCGGGGATACTTCATACAGATAAGACCTGTATAATCGGTAATGGTGTAGTAGTGGACCCGGCTGTATTGCTGAAGGAAATGAAAGGCTTAAATGAAAGAGGAATTACGACAGACCATCTTTTAATTAGTGACAGAGCTCATTTAATCATGCCTTACCATATAGGACTCGATGAACTTCAAGAAAACTTCAGGGGAAATAACAGCATCGGTACCACCAAAAGAGGTATTGGTCCCTGCTATGCAGATAAAATTGAGCGTTCCGGTATTAGAATGTGTGATTTGATTGACAAGGATGAATTTATTAAGAAAGTTAAGGCCAACCTTGAACTCAAAAACCTTATAATAGAAAAAGTCTATGGTGGAAAACCTTATGAGGCCGAAGCTATAATTGAAGAGTATCTGGGATATGCTGAGAAGCTTAAGAACTATATTACAGACACCACTAGTCTTCTTGCTGAAGCTATAGATGAGGGTAAGAATATTTTGTTTGAGGGTGCTCAGGCTAATTTCCTTGATATTGATTTTGGGACCTACCCGTTTGTTACTTCATCCAATCCTATTTCAGGAGGTGTATGTACTGGTTCTGGTTTAGGGCCGATATACATTAACGAAGTTTATGGAGTTCTCAAGGCATATACCTCAAGAGTTGGAGCAGGTCCGTTCCCAACAGAGCAAAGTAATGAGATAGGTGATACTATTAGAGAACTTGGATGGGAATATGGTACAACAACAGGACGTCCAAGAAGATGCGGCTGGCTTGATACTGTTATGATAAAATATGCTGCTAAAATAAATGGGTTGACAGCTCTGGCAATCAACCATGTAGACACAATAGGCAAATTAAAAGAGATAAAACTTTGTACCGGGTATAAGTATAACGGACAAACAATCAGATACTTCCCTGCAAGCCTGAATGAACTTGCAAAATGTGAGCCCATATACGAAGTCTTTGAGCCGTGGAATGAGGATATTACCAACATAAAAAGCTTTGATAAGTTGCCTGAAAACGCTCGGAAATATTTAAACAGGATTGAAGAACTGGTTGGAGTGAAGATTGGACTTATAGGGGTAGGAAAAGACCGAGAGCATGTTATCGTAAGATAAATATATCGGAATTCAGTATTAAGCAAAACACATTAATTTATTTTATAACTAAGCTGCTATGAAGAAACTGAAAGGCTGTATTTGTGGCAGTTTTTGTTGTACTCAGAAATAGTTACTAAAATACCATCTTCTTTTGTCTGCTTTTTAGTACAAGACTCGTGACGAGAAAAATAATCCAGTATTTTTTATAAAATATGTTGACAAACTGTTATTTATTAAGTATTATTTATACCTGTGGTCCGGAAAAACAAAACAAATGACCCATTAGCTCAGTTGGCAGAGCACTTGACTTTTAATCAAGGTGTCCGCAGTTCGAATCTGCGATGGGTCACCAAAGAGACTGTTGTACAAGGAATAGTTTTATTCTATGTACAACAGTTTTTTTATACCCAAGTGGTCTATACAGAATTATCATCAAATACGATCAAGAATGATTATAATTGTTTGTGATATTGAAGCATTAGGTTTTTTGTGGTATTTTGAAGGTAATAGCAATAAAAATATAAATGGTAATTTATAGAGATATAAAATAAAGAATCAGGAGGAGATCTTATGAAAACGATGCAGATAAACAATTCACTTGTAAAGACCGCAAAAAGTAATATCGGTGATGCTCTGCATGCACCTGATTTCATAAGATAACTTAACCCTTCGAAATTTACCGGAACGTGTACAATTCGTACTCTGTATCATATAGATCAATTTAGGTATCTTATTACTTCAGGTTTGAATAATAACTTGTTATTAAAGGCTGCTGCAGGTATTACTCCTTCAGCAGTTTTCTATTGTTCGGAAAAGTATAAAATTTACTCATCTTACTACTTGTGGTCTTTGCTTCATATTGAGAAATCGGAGGAGCAGAGAAATGAAGTATCTTAAGGCTCAGAATGTGTTACCAAAAGATATGATAGCAGCAATTCAAGAATTTATAGACGGAGAATTCATCTATATACCGCGTAAGGATGGCCAGCAAAGAGCCTGGGGTGAAAAGAGCGGGACTAGGGATAATTTGATGGAACGGAACAATTTGATATATAGAGAGTATGTTAGCGGTTCTTCGGTGGATACGCTTGTTGGTAAATATTATCTATCCGAACAAAGCATAAGACGAATAATCAGGCAGGGAAAAGAAAGAAAATCAAACTCAATACATAATCATTTGTGAAATTGAAATACCGGCCATATGGCGCTATATTTTAATTACAGATACTGTCTGAATAAAACTAATGAGAGGAAATAAATTATGGCCTTAAAAACTCATAGAGGTAAAACCCTATGGAAATTACCTTCCCGAGGTAGAGGAACCTGCCCTGTATGTAAAGCCACAAGAATTAAAATTCTATATGAAATACTTAAAGGTGATGGGGGCAAGCTTATGGTATGCAAGCGGTGTCAGTACAAGGCGGTATGATAGAATGGGCTATATGCTTAAAGTAATTGAGCCGTACCAGGGAATAAAGAAATGAGGGTTTTAACATTGAAGCTCTTATCAGGGAAAAGTATCGGGTGATTTCAGAAATGCTCCCACCCCCGACTCTGAGAAAACTGTTTGTATTTATCCAAACATCTGGCTGGAGCAGTCTGTACACGGCGTAGTCGGAACATGCGTGGGTGAGAATATACTGATTGAGGTAAATCCGTGGGTTGGAGGATAGGAGAAATATCTACCCTGGGTTCTGGTCCATGAGCATAACCATACCGTGTGGGGGTACAATTAATATTATCTCCAGGGAAACAGATTTCAGGACCTCATGACCTCAATAATTAGCGGCCTGATATAAGTTATGATAAACTGTTTGAAATAAACCCTTGGGAAGTACTTGAAGCCAGCGATTATAACGGATAATCCCTGATTTAAAAATAAGGGAGCCCATTATCATTTTATATTTCTGCGATGGAACATGAGGCATACATATCAGATATAGTTGATATGTGTGTCTTTTATTAAGTTTTAAAACGTTTCAAATTGCATGATTAAAGAACAATTTAGACTGGACGACAGAAATTAGAAATAATGGGATACCCCTAAATAAATGGAATTTTTTGAAATGAAAAAGGTCTTTATAACTTTAAATCCGAAATAAGGCAGGTATAAGTCTGACCGATTTGAAGAATATTACTTGTACAAGAAAAACGTAAATAGTTAAAATTAATAGGGGAGCTTAGGAAAGGAAATAGCCACTTTCAGTAAAATACAAGATGAGGATGATGTGCTTTTAACCCAAGAGAGAGGCGGCGTTATAGAGAATAATCTAAGCTTAGATATTTAGAGAAAAATAAAGTTAAAAAAAAGATAAAAAAATAGCTTGACTTTTTATAGATACCCCGTTAAAATATACTTTGTCAGTCGGCGAACGGCCCGCTGATAAATGATATGGCCCATTGGTCAAGTGGTTAAGACACCGCCCTTTCACGGCGATAACAGGGGTTCGAGTCCCCTATGGGTCACCATTATAATTTTAAAATGGCCCGGTAGTTCAGTTGGTTAGAATGCCAGCCTGTCACGCTGGAGGTCGACGGTTCGAGCCCGTTCCGGGTCGCCATTTTTAAATTATAATATATGCTGGTGTAGCTCAGCAGGTAGAGCAGCTGACTTGTAATCAGCAGGTCGGGGGTTCAATTCCGTCCGCCAGCTCCAAAAAACTTAAAATTGCGCAGTGCAAGCTGCGCAAACACATGGAGGGGTTCCCGAGTGGCCAAAGGGGGCAGACTGTAAATCTGTTGTCAGTGACTTCGATGGTTCGAATCCATCTCCCTCCACCAACAAAGCCTTGTGCATTCGCGATTAACGCTGTGCGCGGGGTTTTTATTTATCTTTCAATTTATATAGAAGAACCCCGTTGGTCTTTAAGTGTCTACGGGGTTCTTCTATATAAATATAAACTAATTAATTTGAGGAAACTGATTAATATCTGAAGCTCCAGCCGGGGAACCACTGAAGGAAGCTTGCATACCATCTCGGAACAATCATCCCCGAAAGAATGGGGTAAAACATTACAAATAATAATGCTGTAAGTATTAGATAAATATATATTACCCTTCTCGCAATCTTTCCGTATTCATAAAATATTTTCATCAAATAAACCATTATAATAATAAGGAAAGGTAAAACAGAGAAATAGTGATATATAAAAGCCATTCTCCGTACTACCATCCATGGAATATACTGAAACAGTGCTCCTAATATAGGTACAATCATGTAGCGATCTTTTCGCCGGATAGCCATAATTATGCCTGTAATAAGTGCCGGTATGCTAAACCACCATATAAGGGGATTACCCATGCATATTATGCTGGAAGTAAGGCCTTCGGCTGCTAGGGCTTTTGAACCGTAGAACCAAATTGGTTTTACCATAATAGGCCATGACCACCAGGGGGATGAATAGGAATGCTTGATATTTAATTCATTATGGAAGTTATACATATGTGCCTGATTATTGAAAAACTCCTTAACTCCATTACCCGGAACAAGCATTATTGAGGTATAAGAAGCAAAGTATATTACACTGGGGACAATTATAAAGAATACAACACAAGACAAGGCTGTTTTAATAAAATACCTGCTCCAAAATTTGCTGAAAAGATCAGAGGATAATCCGTACTTACGATAAACTGTATAACATGCTATTTCATCAAGCTTGGTAATTATAAAAATCAACATTAAACCAACAGCACCGTACATGGCTATCCATTTAGTAGCTGTACCTATACCAAGCATAAGACCGCAAAGAAAGAGAGGAACAAGTGATTTCGTTAAACCAACCTTATACGGTTTTTTTATAAAGTAATCATATATATAATAGTACATTAAAATTACAAAGAAGGTCACATACACGTCTATTGTAGAAATTCTTGTCTGGACAAAATGCATAAAATCAAACATCATAAGAAAGGCTGTGCAAAAGGCAAAAAAACGCTTTTTGAATATTTTTAATCCGAAAAGATACATAATAGGAATCATTGCTACGCCGAATAGAGCGCCTACGATTCTCCAACCAAAGGGGTTAACACCGAAAATCAGCATCCCAAGCATAACAAAATATTTGCCCAAGGGAGGATGAGTTCTTTCAAACGGTATTATTTCATAAATAAAGTCTAAAGCAGTTCGAGGATAAAATACCTCATCAAAATATGTATTTGTATCCGATAGGGTATAGTAATCAACCTTATTCTGCTCATCTATCAAATTCTCAAGTCTATAAGCCTTATGGTCAGGACTTTCAATTTTTGAAATATTAGTACTATCCGAATTTTCATTAGTAGAGACAATACTTTTAATACTAAGTGGTTTGGTAGAACTTTTTTCAAAGACTGCAATTTCATTTATTGCTGCTCCGGGAGCATTTGGAACAAATTTAATCTTGCTTGTTGTAAACTCCTTTGTTGATACCTTCCAGGAATAAAAACCCGTTTTATCAATGGATTCGGATTTCCAATAAGTATTATACTCGCTCAAATACATTATGTCATATTTAACATTATCATACTTTTCATGATTATAACCCTGATAAATCATTACTTTAGAAACTTCAGTCTTTTTACCCAGGTCAATAATAAAACCGTCGTCTTTCGCAGAAGGTGCCCAGCTTGTTTCAGGAACACTCAGGCTACCTAGGTTGTATACAGCAGGGACAGTGTATAATATAACCATGGAAAGCATGATTATTACATCTTTTCTGGACAACTTAAATAAGGGCTTAGTTTCCTTTTCGGTATCCAGCAGTTCACTTTCAGATATAATCAGAGAACCGTTCTTAATATTCCTGATTCTAAGAAAGCCCCAAAAGCCTATTATCAGCAGGGAAATACATGTAACACCAAGCATCATAGTCGCAAAGCCGGGCATTTCTATTTTGGAAATGAAATCCGATATTTGTTTAAAAATATTACTAAAGAAATCCTTCAAAGTTAACCTCCAAGACATGTAGAAAAGTTTTACAATAATTATAATATAGTATAAATTACAATACAATTAATAATGTAAATATTAACCATGAATATATTGTTCCCACCCTAACCGCTTGTTAAGCTTATAATTGTGCTTTAGTTTATTGCGGCTCATTTTTCACTATGCTATAATATGAAAAAGTTAGAAAGTTTAGGTTTATAGTAAAATGGGGAATTATTACCAATATATATGGTATCAGTTAGCCAAGAGATCGGTTTAATTTTATATGAAGGAGCTCGTAGAAATGAAATTTACAAAAATGCAGGGCTTAGGCAATGATTATATATACGTAGATTGTACCAGGGAGGAATTGGTTAACCCATCCGAAATTGTGCGAAAAGTAAGTGATCGGCATTTTGGAATTGGATCAGACGGGTTGGTGCTTATACTTCCATCACAAAAGGCGGATTTTAGAATGAGAATGTTTAATTCCGACGGATCTGAGTCTGAAATGTGTGGAAATGCCATACGCTGTGTAGGAAAATATGTCTATGATAACAGTCTTACAAATAAGAATATTATTAATATAGAAACGCTTGCCGGTATAAAAATTCTGACAATGACTATAGAAAATGGGCAGGTGACACTCGTTAGAGTAGATATGGGTGAACCTATTCTGTTACCGAAAGCTATTCCGGTTGATTCTGAGAAGGATAGATTCGTGTCTGAAACGGTTACTATAGATAACCGGGAATTTAAGGTAACCGCAGTTTCAATGGGAAATCCTCACGCTGTTTCATATATAGACGATGTTGCTAGTTTTCCTCTGGCTCAGATCGGACCTAAAATGGAAACTAACAAACTTTTCCCGAGGAAGGTAAACGCAGAATTTGTTGAAATTATTGATAGAACAACTTTAAAAATGAGAGTTTGGGAAAGAGGAGCCGGAGAAACTCTTGCTTGTGGGACCGGAGCTTGTGCTGTTTTGGTTTCTTCAGTATTAAATAATTTATCTGAGAGAGCAGCAACAGTAAAGCTTCTGGGAGGAGACCTGTTTATCGAATGGTCCGAAACTGACAATCACGTTTATATGACAGGCCCGGCTGTTAAAGTATTTGATGGAGAAATAAATATTTAAATAAGAGAGGAATAACCTAATATGGCATTTGTTAATGAGAACCATTTAAAATTACCTGGTAATTATTTGTTTGCTGAGATAGGAAAACGAGTTAACACCTTCAAAAGTGAAAATCCTACAGCTGATATAATTAGACTTGGAATAGGCGATGTAACCCGTCCACTTCCTCAGGCTTGTATTGAGGCAATGCATAAGGCAGTTGACGATATGTCCAGAGTTGAGACCTTTAAGGGCTACCCTGAATACGAGGGCTACGATTTTTTAATAAATAAAATAGTTGAGTTTGATTACAAAAAAAGAGGTATTACCATTGGAACCGATGAGGTTTTTGTAAGTGATGGGGCAAAAAGTGATACTGCAAATATACAGGAACTATTTGGACTGAACAGCAGAATAGCAGTTACAGACCCGGTTTACCCCGTATACGTTGACAGTAATGTAATGGCTGGAAGAACCGGCCAATATGTAGACGGTAAATGGACGAATGTCACCTATCTGTCCTGTACATCTGAGAATGACTTTATACCTGAACTGCCTAAGGAAAGAGTTGACCTGATATATTTGTGCTTACCAAATAATCCAACAGGTACAACACTGACAAAGGATCAACTAAAGGTTTGGGTTGACTATGCAGCTAAAAACAATTCGGTAATTCTGTTTGATTCAGCCTATGAGGCCTTTATAACACAGGAAGACGTGCCACACAGTATTTACGAAATAGAGGGAGCAAAAGAAGTTGCAATCGAGTTCAGAAGCTTTTCCAAAACTGCAGGCTTTACCGGAACACGATGTGCTTATATTGTTATACCTAAAGAGTTAAAAGCATTTACTACAGATGGAAGTGAAATTGGGTTAAACAGACTCTGGTATAGAAGACAGGCTACAAAGTTTAACGGTGTTTCATATATTGTACAGCGTGGTGCTGAAGCCGTGTACTCAGAGGAAGGTCAGAAACAGGTAAAAGAGACAATCGCTTATTACCTAACTAATGCGTCTATAATAAAAAGCGGACTTGAGAGTATTGGAATTAAAGTGTTTGGTGGTGTTAATGCACCTTATATCTGGATGAAAACGCCAAACGGGATGGATTCATGGCTTTTCTTTGACAAGTTATTGCAAGAAGCAAATATTGTCGGAACGCCCGGAGTCGGGTTTGGTCCAAGTGGACAAGGCTATTTCAGACTGACCGCTTTTGGAAACAGAGAAAACACTCAAGCAGCTGTGGAAAGATTTAAGAACAGACTTAAAGTATAATTGCCAATTCCTTACGAATTCTCTACATTAGTAGAATTTTAATTCAAGAAGATATATAATTACATTACAATTTTAATTTTTAGGCCGGCTAAGTATAGTCGGCCTAAAAATATGAATTATTCACGGGAGGTGTAAAAATGCTGGATTGGACACAATTGAACACTGCATGCAATAATTGTCAATCCTGTGAGCTTGGCCGAACAAGAACAAATATAGTAGTCGGCAGAGGCAATATTAATGCTCCCATACTATTGGTAGGTGAGGGCCCAGGTGAACAAGAGGATTTACAAGGTTTACCGTTTGTTGGGGCTGCAGGCCAGCTTCTGGACACTCTACTTGAGGCTCTGATGTTTAAACCTGACGATTATTACATTGCAAATGTTGTTAAATGCAGACCACCGGGAAATCGTGCACCAACTGATTCAGAAGCAGAGAAATGCTTGCCGTTCCTGAGAAATCAGGTTGCACTAATCAGACCCAAAATAATTGTATGCCTTGGGAGCACTGCTGCTAGATATGTAATATCAAGGGATGTTAAAATAACACAAGTAAGAGGACAGTGGATAGAGCGTAAGGGTTATTGGATAATGCCAACCTTCCACCCAGCAGCACTATTAAGGGATCAGAGCAAAAAAGTCTTAATGTTCAGAGATATAAAAGAAGTACGCAATAAGGTACATAAAATAATTGATATAAAGGATTATAATCAGAAATGACGAAAGGTAGCATCAGAATCGAACTGGATGAGTTATATAAACGATATGCTCAAACTTTTGAGAATGAACAGATAGTGCTTGGAGAGGGCTGCACAGACAGTCCTCTTGTTATTGTAGGAGAAGCACCCGGGAAAGATGAAGTAACCCAGGGAAAGCCTTTTGTAGGGGCTGCAGGTAAGAATTTGAAGGAATTTATGGACCTGATAGGATTAACCCGTGAATCAGTATATATAACTAATGTTATTAAGTACAGGTTGGGTAAGCTTAATCAAAAAACCAGAAGGATTGTAAACCGCCCTGCAACAAAGAACGATATAATCAATAGTCAACAATGGCTGCATAATGAATTAATACTCTTAAGTCCCAAACTAATTGTAACCCTTGGAAATGTGCCGCTAAAAGCTGTTACAAGTAATTTTGAGCTTTCAATTGGAGATATGCATGGGACTCTTGGTACCTGCCGGATTGGAGAAAACACGTATAAGCTCTTTCCACTTTATCATCCGGCGAGTATTATCTATAACCGGGGACTCAAGGAAGTATATAATAATGATATTTTATTATTGAGAGAAGTATTAGGCGGATTATAAGCATTAATTATTGATGCAAAATAGCAGCTATAAGGAAGGTATAATTTGTATAGATAAAAGAATAATAATTATCAAATAATATATTGACAAGTGATAATTGGCTGTGCTATTATAACTAAGCTGTCGCTGAACACACAAAACAACACTTGATATAGTAAATTGTGACAAACAAAAATCTACAAAAAGTGTTGACATGATAGCGGCGGTGTGGTATTATATAAAAGCCGCTCAGCACTGCTGAGTGACATGATAGAAGGCCTACGGTTAGTGATTTATTTGTAGGTGATTTTTAAGATGAGTATTCATCTTAGGTTGGACTTTGAAAAGTAAACAGTGACAAATACATGCAAAAGAATGATGTAAGTTGTTTCAAAAACAACAAAGTTATTCTTTAGTAAAGGACTCAAATCAAATTCCAGAATCTAAACAGATTCTAAAAATTGAGTAGTGAATTTAGTTCTTACGAACTAATTCAACTTGCGAACTTTACAACCTGGTTTCTGCATAGTCTTCTTAGAAGGCGTTTCAGAAATTAGAAAAAAGTCAGCAATTTTAATGAGCTAATTAAATTTTTCAAATATTAATTTGAGAGTTTGATCCTGGCTCAGGACGAACGCTGGCGGCGTGCCTAACACATGCAAGTCGAGCGG
>JAEZKZ010000102.1 GCA_023415305.1 Bacillota bacterium | reverse complement strand
GTCGGGGTCTGAACCCTTCCTGCCGACAGCTGCGCATTATATTTGCAGGTAAGTGCCCTGGTTACGTTCAAACCTACCAGCCAGTCAGCTTCTGATCTGCTTTGAGCGGAATAGAACAGATTGTCATACTCTCTTGCGGGCTTAAGGTTCGCGAAGCCTTCCTTTATTGCCCTGTCGGTCTGGGAAGATATCCATAGCCTTTTAATGGGCTTTTTAAAGCCAGCTTTAAGGATTATCCACCTGGCTACAAGCTCTCCTTCTCTCCCTGAATCGGTGGCAATAACCAGCTCGTCCACATCTGCCCTGTGCATAAGAGCCTTAACCGCCCCAAATTGCTTTGACGTTTGCTTAATTACAACCAACTCCATTTTATTCGGGAGCATGGGGAGATCCTCCAGATTCCATGCTTTATATTTATTACTGTAAACCTCGGGATCAGCCAGTGTTACCAGATGTCCAAGGGCCCAGGTCACAATATATTTTGCCCCCATTATGCAGCCGTTTCCATTTTGATTACAGCCCAATACTTTAGCCAGATCTCTTGCCACAGAAGGTTTTTCGGCAAGTACTAATGTTTTCCCCATATATTCTCAAACCTCGCATTCATGCAATATTATCAGATTTACTTGTCAGCACATTTAACTAAACAAACATTCAGTTTTTTTCAATAAACATAACACAATTATTCATCAAAAGTTACATATCCCGCAATTATTTATTTAGTTATCTCACAGTGTTCTGAATTTCCTTAATAATTTTAACACATATATGGCGTTTATTCACAAATTTATCAACATACCTAATATCACAACGCTGTCCCATTGCAAGTTAAAAGGCGCAGAATCAGCTTAAGTGCCTTTTCTACGCCTCTTTTTACAAATAAACTAATTTATCATCTGAGTAAAAGTCTCAAAAACCAGGGTCTTTTTATTTGAACTGCATCAGAATGACACAATTCATGGCAGCAAAAACACCTTATACAGTTTTCAAGCCGAACCTCAGGCTTTCCATTTTTCATGGTAATAGCCTTTGGAGGGCAGCTTTTTGCACACACTGCACATCCTTTACACTTAATCTTATCAAATCTTGGAGTGGGCTTGATAAACCTGTTTATTCGCTTCAGCAGTGGTTTTGGAATCAGCAGGCTGTAATAGTTGAAAGCAACCTTTACTGTTGGTTTCTTAAAGTCCTCAACCTTTACATCATTAATTGCCTCTCCTAAAATCTCAACTCCATCAATATTCCCATTATACAGGCCCCTGTCGATAGATTTGCGGATGGTTGGAACTTGTAATCCCTCAAGGCCTATCACGTCTGCTGCAACTGCATCTAAAGCATAAGGGTCCTTGCTTGCTATTACCAACCCAACCTTTTTCGGATTTCCGTTAGTCGGACCATAGCCTTCCATACCTATTACCGCATCCATTATGGTCAGTACCGGCTTAGAGAAAGAACATATATCTATCAGCAAATCTGCAAAATCTCCGGTATCATCAAATCTAAGATGATATTCAGCTTTATAGCTTCCCGGAATAATGCCAAACATATTTTTAACTGCTCCACTATATACAGTCATCATATGGGTTTTTATTTTTGGAATACTTATAATCTTATCCACCTCAAGAACGGGTTTAATTGTTTTTATACTTTTCATAATCATTCCATCCGGATAGGGTATATCAACTACCTCAGTATCATAATTCAGTTCAGCTCCGCTTTTTTTCGCAGCTTCTTTCATGCCGCAGGTTTCATAAACCTCTTCCAGCGTGCCTTTGTTATAAAAGTGATACCCTCCGGGACTGTCTCCGATAATGGGTTTACCTCCCGCTTCAAGCACCAGTTCGGCTACAGCCTGTACAATGGCAGGGTGTGTTGTAGTAACCTTCTCGGGTTTTCTTTTCATTAAAAGATTAACCTTCAACAGGACTTTATCACCAGCGCTGATAAAGTCTGACATTCCCCCTAGAAGCTCCAGTGAACTTCTAATTGAATTTTTCACAATATCAAATTCGTAACTTGAGCACTTAGTTATTGACACTTTACTCATATGTATCGCCCCCTAGTGATATAACTTGTTTTCTCGCCCTATCTCGTCACCTATAGAGATGGGAGGCTTTTTCATTGATGATATATCAGAAAATTGCGTTTGCCAGTAAACCCGCGCAAATACTAAATAATATATTAAACACAATATATATTATGAAATTTCCCGCCCCCAGAATAATCTTTACTGCACCCAGGTTTGTAAACTTTGTCGCCGCACCCGAAAGCATGAAGGCTATGGCAGAACCAGCTGTCATGCCCTCCTGCAGCCATAGCTTCAAAAGCGGGATCGAGCCTCCTCCGCAAGCATATATAGGTACTCCCATGGAGGCTGCAAACAGGACACCCAATCCTCTGTTCTCTCCAAAGGCAGCCACAATGTATCCTTTTGGGAAGTACCTGTCAAATATGGCTGTAAATAATATCCCTGCAAGTAAGTATGGAGCGGTAATTGTGATAGATTTATGTATATCCATCAGAAACTTTTTCCTCTTTCTGGTGTTTACTTCGCTGCTACCATTTTCAGCAAACTTAAACAGGCTTTCTCTCCTAAAGAAAATTTTTACCAGACTTCCTGCCACAACTCCTGCAGCTACAGCCGAAAACAGTCTGAACAATGCGATTGGCATCCCGAGAGAAAAGCTCATCATCAGAAGATTTGGGTTTAGTAATATTGAACTAATCATAAAAGCTGCAAGAATATACTGGGGAAGACCTCTTTTTCCCAGCGACACAATCAGAGGAACTGTTCCATACATACAAATGGGCGATGCCACTCCAAGTAGAGCCGCAAGGATGATATTCAACAAGCTGTAACGCTCTTTTGAAAGGCTTCCGATAACCTTTTCTATTTTATCCAAAGCATATACTGAAAGAATCGATCCTGCTACTACACCCAATATCCAATAGGGAAATATCTGTCGGAACTGTATAACTATCAGTCTTAATATACCTTCCAATTCATGTCCAATATATGTAAACATGGCTTAGTATTCAACAGCAGGAATAAATTTCATACTGTCCTTCTTCAAGTCAGCCCCATTAACCTTTATTTTGTTCAGGTCAGCTATTCCCAGTTTTTCGTCAGCTGCTCTTTTCACATGAGTTACCCTCTCAAGGTCAAATCCCATGAAGTTTAGAGCTACAGTATCCACTGCAACAGTATCCTTTCCTGCGAAAACAATATTTGATTTTACGGGAGTATTATCATAAGGACCAAAACCTTCCCCTCCGATTATACCATCAATGATAGTGAACTCGGGCTTTCTGATCTTGTTCAAGTCAAGGATAACTTCTTCCAACCCCAATGAATGAAGCCCATCTTTACTTGAACTGCCACCATAAATCTTATAGGATGGGATACCAATGCAGTTTTTAAGGCCTAGTGACACATTCGTTATAAAGTGTGTTTTCAACTTGGCAATATTTATTACAACATCTGCATCCATAAAAACCTTTGGTACAAAAATAGCTTTACCTACAAGACTTTTCTTAGGAGTGAGCTCATAACAGTCTTTTTCTTCACAATCATTAAAGTTATAAAATTCTACACCTTTAATGGTAGTATATTTGTTCTCTAAATTTTCAAAAGCATTTGAAGCAAAATTACCTTCAGCTATTATAATCTTTGATGCTCCGCATTCACCTGCAATTTTCACAACTTCCTGAACCACTCGGTAATCAGTAGTCATGGGGGATCCGAAATTTTCAGTCTGTACACAGAGGTTTGGCTTTATAAGAACCACGTCACCTTTTTTTATTATATCTTGCAAACCCCCTGCATTTTTTACAGCATCTGAAGTTACTTTGGCAAAATCCTCACCTTTCCCTACTCCAACAGTAGGATTGGGATTAAGCTCCTCGTTTTCTCTATTCATGACCTGTTGTATATGATTTTGTTTTTTTTCTTCATTTTTACTTTCAATGTCGCTATTTGTAACAGTACTTGCCCCGGCACCAGTTAATTCTAATGCCGCAGTTGATGGCTCTGCCGTGTTAATGGTTTGAACAGCTTGTACAGCTTGTGTTTTGTCCTTGTCGTTACTCAAACGGGTTACAATGTACCCCCCAAAGGCAGCGATGCACAATAAAATTATGATTCCGTAAATAATAATGCTTTTAGAATTTTTCATTTTCTACCTCCAATTATCTTTACAAATTATCTAATGAACATATTTAATGCCAGAAATGTGGCCCATAACATATAATAGCCTACGCATAAAACAACCCCCTTAGGCTTGAATACCAACACCATCGCTGAAAGATTTGATATATTTAATAATGCAAAAACAATGCACAGGGCCATGAGAAACCCAGGGCTGACAATGTTAAACTTTGACATATAACGGGGTATAAATGCAGTATGCGAATTACTGGCAACCTGACTCGTTAAAGTATACATTACATGATCATTGAATACTCTGTTCAACAGGACTCCAAGTATCATATAAATTCCCATAAAGTTAATATTATGATGAATGAGTTTCAGAGCACTAGTTATTCCAATAGGTTTATCTGGTATCTCCGACTCTTTATTTATTCGAAAAACCGACTCGATTTTTCTTATTCTCTTAAGTATAAATCCCGCAATAATTCCAATAAATAAAGCTAACATAATCCTTTTATATCCTGTCCTGAATACAAACGTGGGATCATTATAGGGAACAGACATATTAAAAATAAAATTAGATAATAAAATCGGCATAACTTGATAGTACTTAAATCCAAGTTGAAGGAAAACAAAGAATATCGGCAGCATTCCAAAGGTATTAAACGGTAGCAACATGCCTAAAACAGCTGCTGTGAGTATTACTATAATATCCACCCTCCAATAAGCGGTCGGTATTAATTTGTTCTTTAATATGTAATATAAAAATAAAGATATAATTGAACTTAAATTAATTTGAATCAGTATTTCAGATATGTCAAAGCCCAACCTTATAACAAAATCAAGCAACGTTTCACCTCCTACAATTGTTACCTGCCTACTAAAATTATATTATTCCTAGAGCTACCTTAATTAACATTTTTTGCTATACTTTTACACAAAAAAAGAATATAATATTTGGTAACATGCTGTATAGGTGGGTATTATGGAGCATAATTCATTGGATTATATTATTAAATCTATAGAATACATTGAGAAGAATATAAAGAAAACCATTACACTCGAAGATATATCTCTACATGTCAGCTTATCAAAGTATTATCTTAACAGGCTATTCCATCAGATTTCCAAAACTACTCTCATGAATTATGTTAAGAAAAGAAAGCTTTCCAGCAGTATTTATGAACTATTAAATACCGATTTAAAGATAGCTGATATCGCTGCGGAATATGGCTTCAAATATGAGCAGTCATATATACGGGCCTTTGAAAAATCATTTGCCATAAGCCCCGACAGATTCAGAAGACATAAGCCCATACTAAATATAACTGATAAAATAAATCTTGATTATATAAAAGCAATTGGAGAAAGTGCTTATATTTTGACTCCAGATATAGTTATTAAACCGGAGTTCTTAATAGCCGGGATTAAATATAAAATAGATGCTGATTATGACATGAAATTTCATGAATCCAATAGTAAAGGAAATGATTTTTATTTTAATAGAAAAGGTGAAATAAGAAATATTATTCAACCCCATATTTATATTGGGTTGGTTGAGTACATTACCGATGAAGCCGGGTACTCTTATTATATACCCTCTGTTCAAGTATCAGGCCCAGGCTCTTTACCGAAGGATATGGTAATCCATAAAATACCTACTAATAAATATGCCATCTTCAAATATATCGGGTTACACCATGCCAAACAGACTAATATAGCAAATTTACATTTTACTCTTTTTTACATTTATTCAGACTGGCTACCCAAATCAGGGTATTCGCAGAGTGCCCCCTACCATTTTGAAAGGTTTGATGAGAACTTGACTACTGACGACTATTGTGAAGTTGATATTTATATACCAATTAAGTAACCGGCTTTGAATCCTTCCTGAACAGATACACAAACCAATAGGCCATTCCGGTAAACACTACTCCCCCCACAATGTTTCCAAGTGTAACGGGAATAAGGTTATGAGTAAAAAAATTGCCCCAGGTCAGGTGGTTTATCTTATCAGCGGTTGCACCAAGTGAAATTGCCTGCTTTACCCATTCCGGATTGCTCTTTGCAAGTATTCCGGCCGGAATATAGTACATATTTGCAACACAGTGTTCAAAGCCTGAAGTTATAAACAGCCATATAGGGAAAAATATAGCCAGCAACCGTCCTGTCATATCCTTTGTACCATAAGCCATCCATACGGCAAGAGAAACAAGCCAGTTACAAAGAATACCCATTATGAAGGCCTCGAGAAAGCCAAGAGATACCTTATATGCGGCTGTTTTTATTGTAAACCCGCCCAGAAGACCGTTAGTAAAGTCAAGCTGGCCGGAAAGGTAAATAAGCCAGGCTATGAGCAGAGCTCCTACAAAATTACCGGCATAAACGATAACCCAGTTTTTCAGCATTCCTCTTAATGTTATTCTTTTTTGAGCAAGTGCTGCAACCATCAAGGTATTTCCTGTAAAAAGTTCACCGCCTGCCACTATAACCAGCATCAGTCCTGTTGTAAAAATAGCACCTGCCAGAGCTTTCCCGACTCCGGCCCAGGGAATATTATAGATTGCAGCATTCGAACCTTCCGAGGCAAAAGCAATGAATGCTCCTGCGAGAATACCAAGTACAAAAAGCCTTGATATTTTGGTGCTTGCTTTCTTATATCCGTTCTGAACGGTCTGTTCAGCTATTTGTTCAGGTGCTAATAAATTATCATTTGTGTATGTATTATTCGGCATAATAACGTCCTCATTAAATAAGTATAAACTGCACGTCTATTATTATACCAAATATTTATCAAACATAAACGTAAATTTGGATTGGTTTAATACTTCTTGACCAAAAGATTTCTGACAACAGGAATAAGTTTTACCCCTATAAGTGCTGCAAGATAACTTTTAATTATATCTCCCGGAATAGTCAAAAGAAACCCTCCGTAAAGTACTTTTGACAGCGGAGTCTCTGCTCCGAGATAAAGATTCTTTATCAGATATAGGTACGGTACTCCTATTGCATAAATTATAAGTACTCCTGCCATGTTTACTAAAAATAATCTGGTAATTGTAAGCTTTGTTGAACCTTCAGAAAGTTTTCCTATAACAAAGGCACAAAGTATTAGACCTGCAAGATATCCAAAAGTAGGATTAAGTACATATCCCGGCCCTCCTCCACTGGTAAAAACCGGAACCCCCACAAGTCCTACAGCTATATATACTATCTGAGAAATCATGCCTATTCTTGCGCCAAGTAATATACCCGACAACAGGCAGAAAAAAACCTGAAGTGTCAGAGGAACGTAGGGTAAAGGAATCCTGATATAGGCACCTATGGCTGTAAGAGCGGCAAATAAGCCGGCAAAAATAATATGTTTCGGTTTCATTGGTTTGCCTCCTAAATATGTATGTATATTTAGTATTGTAAACCAATGGCAACTAATTGTCAACCCGTGTGTCAACTCTTAGTTTACAATTAAGTTGACAATGCAAGTGACAATACAAGTGACAATATATGGTCATTATGCAATTACAAGTTATATATATCTTTACCGGAGTCAAAAAGCCTATGGATTTTCAAACCTGACCTTGTATAAATCCATGTTTCGCAGAGGGTCTAATTCTCTGTCGTTCAGCATATACTCCTCCAGTTCCCGACTAATGTCTGAAGCATGAATAAGATCTTTAAGAGCCGACTCATATTTTTCAAGATAAACATAAAAACAAGCTCGGTTATAATAAAGAAAAGAAGCATCTGGTACATTTTCAATCCCTTTTGATATTACCTCAATAGCTTTGATATAATTCTTCTCCTCAACATATATGAGAGATAAATTCAAGTATGTGTACGAATATTTAGGATTTCTATGCAGAGATTGGTGGTAATACTCTATGGCCTTTCTAGGGTATCCCAGTTTATTCATTATGACACCGGCATTAAATAATGCCTTAAAGTGTTCAGGTTCCAGGTCCAGACCTTTCCTGATAGCCGCCAGTGCCCTGTCATATTGTCCTAACTCCTCATAAACAGCTGCAAGATTATTAAAAGCCCAAAAGTGGGTAGGTTCAAGTTCGGCTGCTTTTTCATAATATTCAGCCGCCTCCTGCTTCTGCCCGTTTTCATCATATGCATTTGCCATAAAAAAATAAGCCTTGGAATAGTAGGGGTCAAGTTCTATAGCCTTTTTATATAGTTCAATGGCTTTTTTATATTCCTTGTTATCGTCATAAATAATGGCCAGTCCGTAATACGCCCTAGCCTCATATGGATTTATTTCCATTACCTTCTTGTAGGATTGAATAGCTTCTTCTTTCATTCCCAATATGTCCAGATTTATTGCTACATCCAGAAGAATTTCAATAAAATCAAAATTCAGACCTTTTTTTAAATAGATATTTATTGACCTGTCATATAAGTATAATGAGATTTTCGGAAGAGTATTAACCAATGCTCCCGCTAAAAAGTATAATGCTTTAAATAAATAAAAATACAAATTCATCACTGTCCTGTGCATTAGTTAGTCTAAATTCTCCAGAATTATTCTATGTTCTACCAGTTCCATAAGTTTTATTCTTGCTCTTATTGTTTTTCTCTCGGAATATATATTTTCAAGTGTTATTCCATCATCACCGGGTATTACCTTATCAACAGAATCTAATATAAGCTCTTCATTTCCGGTTTCATCAACAAGGTATACATTTGCTTCACACATATTAACCTCCATGAGCCACATTGTTGTTTTGACACTTTAGTGGCTTTAAGCTGTAAAGCGGCCACAAAATGCAAAGAAATTTGTCTTCTCCCATACCCGCTCTAAGGCGAATTAAAGAAGATTAATTGGCTATATGCGTTTTCAAAGTATTGAGAGATACTTTGAATATTAGCATGGCCATAAATTCATAGGCTAGTTAGGAAGACAAGCTTTAGCGAAGGCTTTCAGTCTAACCTCCAATCTGCTTATAGTTCCTTTAAACATCCCGCAGCTTATGCCCCAGCAACCCTCCAATCAATTCTATAGCATCATCAATGTAGTGGGGAAGTGGTTCGTCTTTTGTCCCGGCTACTAAAATATTGCACCTATTAAGAGGTATCAGTACCTTTGAAGCACCGCTCTCCGAAACAGCTCTGGCCATAGCCGGTGTCAGTTCACCAAGCATGGAATTGGCACATATAATACCAATTGAGCCTATAATAATGTCAACCTTGGAGCAATTATAAACAATGGCATTCTCACCTGATGCCCCTTCATTGGCTCCTGCCTTCAGCATTAATGATACTGCCAGAGCGTTTGTTCCCAGAGCTAAAATACTTATTTCATTACCAAAAGCGGCCCGGAGCTTTTCAACAATAAGTTTGCCTATTCCTCCGCCCTGACCATCAATAACTGCAATTCTCATCTTTTACCCATCCTTAATTTTCTTATCTGAACGGCAAACAGGACAATTCTGAAGGGCCAGAGGAATCTCAAGACCGCATTCCTCCATAAGACTTTCATTTTTTAGTATGTCCATTGTAGGTCCGTCTGCTGCTATTCTGCCTTTTTTTAGCACGATAGTCCTCGAACACATATCCATTATCATGTCAAGGTCGTGACTTGTTATAATTTTTGTATGGTTGAAGCCTCTCAATATCTTCATAATTTTTCTCCTGGCTTTGGGGTCTAAAGACGCAGTCGGTTCATCCATAATCAATATGTCAGGCTTCATTGAAATCACCGCGGCAATTGCTGTCAGTCTCTTTTCTCCTCCGGATAGTTTGTATGGCGGCCTATCCTTTAAATGAGTTATCCCCACCTCTTCCAGGGCTTCCATAACCCTCAACCTGACCTCTTCCTCATCCAGCTTGTAATTCCGTGGACCAAAGGCAACATCATCATAAACGGAGGTCATAAAAAGCTGATCGTCAGGTTCCTGAAAAACCAATCCGACACTTCTTCTGACTTCGGAAAGAGTCTTTTTGTTGACCGGCAGATCTCCGATTCTGACCACACCCTTCTGTGGAAATTGTATTCCGGTTAATATAGACAAAAGCGTGGATTTACCGGCACCATTTGCACCAACAATCCCAACCGCCTCACCGTGCCCCAGAATAAAGGAGACATTGTCCAGCGCCTGATGCCCATCTGCATATGAAAAACTTACATCTTTTAGTTCAACTTTATGATGACTCATTTTATTCCTTTCAAACAACGTTTACTGAATTTATACTAACTCAAAATATTGTGTCAGTCCAGTCCTATATGAATAAAATTGTAAGTCCTCGTATGTAAAAATTTATAGAAACTAATCTTGCATTATGCTATACTAAACCGGGTAAACCCAGAGTATTTCAGTTGTTATTTAGATATTTGAATTTGCTTAATATATGAATTTTTGAAAAATGAATAAAAATGAATTAAGATAGGATGATCATTATATATGAGTGCTAATAGTCCTGTTTTGGAAGCAAGGGCTGTAAACAGTGCTGCCGAAATCCAGAAAAATTATAGGAAAATTAACTCTATTGATATTTTAAGGTTAATATGTGCTGTTATGGTTGTCGCTATCCATACTCAACCATTAACGGAATATAAAAATCTGGCAGGATATTTCGCAACCTTTGTATTTCCGAGACTGGGAGTGCCTTTCTTTTTTGCTGTGTCAGGCTATTTTTACATAAGCGGGCTGATTCAGGGAAAGAAAGTCCTTGTAAAGTACATAAAGAGATTACTGACCATTTACATCCTTTGGAGTTTTATTTATTATTCCGTGGATTTAATTCAGGTAATACGTAGTAACGGCTCTATTACACCTTTTATGAAAAGAAGCCTTGTTAATTTCTTCATCTCAGGCTCACACTATCAGCTATGGTTTTTTCCAGTACTGATATTCTGTGTTATTTTGGTTACTGTTCTGCGGAAGCATCTGGTAATCTTAAGTATATTGTCGTTCCTTTTTTACGGTGGAGGCTGCCTTGTGGGAGCATATTACTATAAAATCGGGTCAAAAATAGCTCTTTTTAACAGCCTGTATAATTGGCAGGAGCTTGAAACGGTGAGGCGCTACCTGTTTATGGGTTTACCCTTCTTTATGTTGGGCTATGTATTGATTTATGCTTCCAGGAAATTTACCAAGGTTAAAAATAAAACAGTACTTCTCATAACCGGGATTATTGCTGTGCTTTTTCTTATTGAAATATTTATTGGAAGAGCCTTTGGGCTTCAAGCCAACATAATTACAACAATTTTTCTATATCCTTTACTGTTATTTGCTTTGACTCTATGTCTGAGGTATCCTCTGCCTGAATTCGACAGGGCAGCACGTTTTTGTAAAACAAGTGCAAATTTTGTATATTACTCTCACCCGCTATATTTGTTCGTTATGTCAAAGGCCTTATCCAGTATATTTGCAACAAGTCTCAGCAATACTTTGGAATTTTTGTTGGTATGTGCATTAACGGTTATAAGCTCCTACATAATATTTAAAATAGACAATAAATACCTGAATAAGCTGGTTCAATAAGAAATGAAATAGCAGGCCATATTATAGCCTGCTGACAACATCTGAAATTAACAGGGGGATGTTGAATACCCTTGCAGTTGACAGGAATATTAGCCAAGCTGCAAAGTAAATAATATCTCCAGGCTTTACCGGTATTCTGTGTAAAAAGCTATATCTTCCGTTGTAGCCTTTTAATATCATAGATTGGTATATGGTCTGTGCCCGGTTAAAAGTCCTTATCAGCAGCTGCCCTACCATTGAACCCCACACCTTTATTTTAACCCCGGACTGGCCGGGAGCTCTCATATGATAGGCCTTTAAAAGTCTTCCCGCCTCATCCATAAGTACAAAAATGTATCTGTAGGTCAACAGGAACAGAAGAACAAAAACAGAGGGTACTCTGAGAAGACTCAAGGTGTTGGCAATATCATCAATACCGGTGGTTGCAATCAATAAAAAACCTGCAGTCACCATAAGTGTGCTTCTGATTATCAATGAAAAAAAAGTCAACCACCCTCCGGAAAAGGATAAACCTCCAATTTCAACCATGTATTTATCAAAAATTGGATTCAGAATACCGGTAACTATAATAAACGGCTCTATAAGCAGCACTCTTTTAAGTATTTTCCCCAATGGAATATCACATACCACAATCACTATAACCGGATACAGAATAAACGGCAGAAGTCCAACCACCTCATACCTGCTGAAGGAAGCAAGTATACATATATAGGCCAATGTTAATATAAGCTTGATCAGCGGGTGAATATTATTTATTGGATTCTTTTGTTTTGATAGCTCATCAATATGCTTTACTTCCAGTACCGAGCCTATTATGTCTGCCATTTATACCTCCGTGAGACTCCTCAGTTATATCAATTAGTTTGTCGGTGGCTTTTCCTTTTTAATAATTTTATCACAAAACCTATGGCAACAATTATACCTATGGTTACTGCCGAGCCGACAATACCTGAAACCACGGTTCCTGCCGCACCGCCCTCTGTAGCCGAGGAACTTCTAAAGCTGTAATCGGGCAGCACAGCTATCTTTTCCTGAACATTTTCCAGTGCTTGATGAACCCGTGATTCCCCTTTCAGTTCCTCACCTGTCACTTTCTCTATGGACCACTCCAAGCCATCCGGATTAGCAGATGCAAACAGTGATACAAGGCCGCCTAACGCCAACGCCGCCACAAGGAAACCAACAATTATTGTTTTGTAGCTCTTTCTGCTGCCTTGCTGTCCGTCATCAGTTATTATGTCCGGTCTTACCTTCCACACAAAGGACACAACGGCGGCAGTTACAACTCCTTCAACCAGGCCTATTGCCAGATGGATTCCCTGCATTGCCAGTACAAATTCAGTAAAAGGCAGCTCTGTCTTTCCCGACAGCACTGTTTGCAAAACAACACTAAAAGCTCCCAATTGCAAGGCTATTACACTGGCAACAATACTTCCGATTGTTATTCTGGTTTTTGACATTTTAGTTCTGGTTATCAGTTTATATATCAGCGGATAGGCAATAAAGCATGCATACACACCTAAATTAATCAGATTACAGCCAAAGGCCAGATAGCCCCCGTCTGCAAAAAACATTGCCTGAATCAGCAATATGGCCGCCATGGAGAGAAAACCGGCATAGGGGCCTAAGAGTATAGCCAGCAGTAGTCCGCCTCCCAGATGTCCGCTGGAACCAGTGCCCGGGATTGTAAAATTAATCATTTGGGCTGCAAATACAAAAGCCGCCATAACGCCCATCAAGGGAAGCTTTCTTTCATCCATTTCCTTTACTTTTTTAATTGAATATGCTGATACCCCAACTGCTGCAGCCAGCATCGTACCTCCAACCTCCGGTGATATCAGAACGTCTCCCATATGCATAATAATTGTCTCCTTTTCTCTTGAAAATCCGCCGAGCTAAATTTTAGTACATATTCAATAATCCTATCGAATTTTCTTATTAGCGGGGGACTTACTCCACCCTTCGACTAAACTCTTTATGTAGGCAATAAATAATAGACCCAAAAGGGTATATTGCCAGCCCTTCATGGGTCTATTCAAGTTAATATCTATTTTCATGATATAAAAAATTAACCTACACAAAAAATAAATCAAGTTAAATTGATACATCAAGATGTTTTAGTTTTATGCAATGCACAGTTTTATCCGGAGACCTTCCTGATCTCATTTTCACTGATATTTTACAATACATTTTTCCATGTGTCAAACTTAGAAAAAATTTATAAAGACAATATATTTATTATACAAAAAAGAAATTTATGGCTCCTGAATATCAAAATCGTAGTTTTTCAAGCCTTGATAATAATTACCTTTAAGAGCTGTAAACTTAACTAACGCAAAATCCGGATCATGGTACCCCAAAGGGTAATACATCTTCATCTCTTCATGCCAGAAGCTTTTCCTCTTGTCATCATCGTAGGAAATCTCCGCAACGCCTGTAAGCATCAGGCCCTCAAAGGTTTTCTCATCAAAGAAATAGAGGCTGGCTCTGGGATTATCCATTATTTGCTGTACTCTTTTCGATGAGGTGTTGGAACAAAACCAAAATTCCTTTAGTCCCTTGGCTTCAGTTTTTATCATTGCCTTTTGCTGAGGCATTCCCTCTTTTTCTACTGTACCAAGAATACCGGTGAAGCTGCGGTCTACCAGAGCAAGTGCTTTTCCATAAATTATGTTATCCATTTTCCCCTCCAAAATATCACTGTTATTTTTACTTTGAATATTTAATATCACTACACAGAAATTTTTTTATTTAATCTTTAAGCTCAGTTAAGCCATTATTTCGCTTTTCTCAAATACCCCTCTGCTGAGGAAAACCAGCAGAGCGCTTGATGCAAGATTGGTTCCTAGCAAGCACAGTGAAATCGTCAGCATCCCAGGCATATCCTGAAGCACAACCATAATAAGAATTAAAACTATAATTGCAGGTATACAGGTTGCCAGGACAAAAAACATTCTTATCAGAGTTAGAACTACAGCATTGGCTCCCGCGCCTATTATTCTGTAGGTGAAAACCTCTGCAAAAACAAAAAGTATTGAAAAGCCGATAAATATAATTAAATAAGCTAAAATCTGTTGAATTCCTATATTAAAAACCAAACCTCCGATTATAAGCGAAACACTTCCGCTGAGGACTGCCTTTACCAAACCCGGCAATACAGAAAATATAACCTTCTGAAACGAGCTGGCAGGAATAAGATATACGTATGGTTTTTTAAACTCCCTGTGCCATGAATCATTCAAAGACATGGAGAGTGAACCGAAGCTGAGCATTGCAAAAACAAAAGTGAATTCCAAGCCGAATACCTTTCCGAATACAACGTAAAACAGTCCCAGGAACATTTCTCTCATATTCGTCATGACACTTACTTTTTTGTTTTCCAGTATCTGGCGGGAAAATATTGCAGCTGCACCCTCATAATATCTAGTTGAGAAGCCTTTTTGTTTTAATTTGGCAATTGAACGCGCATCTGCACTGCCATGTGTCTTAATATCCTCAAGCATTTTTTGAAGATTGACAGAATCCTCAAGTGCTTTTTCATAAAAATCAGCCTTACAATTATACATTGCAACACATAAAGCAGCATTTGCTATAGCCAGAAGAGTAATTGCCGGTATGAGGCCTGAAAGAATATTACCAGCTAATAGAGAACTTATGGCCCATTTTGTCCATCCAAACAGAGGTACCCAATTGTACCAGCTGCTTGTAAAATAATTGTCCACGGTGGTTTTAAAATTAAATCCGGTGCTGAACAGCATACCCAGGAATATAGCAACAAGAACACCTGCAAATCCTAGGAACCCATATTTTACTTTCTTTTTAAAACCGGTTTTTTCGGTATCAATTATGTATACATAATAATACGACAAATAAATGCAACCAAACATTAAACTAATAATTAACAGTACTACTAAAAACCTAGGCATTGTCAACGCAGGGCCTAAAAGAAATGGCATGTAAAAGCATATAAAAAAGCCTGTCAGCGCCGCTCCCGGTGCAGTTGATATAAGAATATAAGCCAGTACGGTTCTTCTTTCAAAAGGTCCGGTAAACAAATAGGTGGCATCCGCCATTGTCAGTATACCCGTGTCTCTTGAAAGAAAGGTGTTATAAAGCAACATCCCAATCAAAAGTACAACTCCTGCTAATATTGTTTCTGCTGAGCTACTAGACAGAGGAGGCTTATCTACAACAAATGCCAAAACAAATAAGAAGCCCATAGCTACTACACCAATAACTGTGATAACAGCTGACAATACACTGGAGAAAGCACGTTTAATCTTATTTATGTAAGCTTTTCGTAATATGTACATTATTGCCTGCATTCTTCTTTTTCTCCTTCCGTAAGTTCGAAGAAAATATCCTTTAGATCCCTGTCTTTAAGCTGATCTCTTGAAATATCACAGACTATTTTACCCTTGTTCATTATATAAGCTCTATCCCAAACATCATTAATTGTGTCGATTATGTGAGTGCTTACAAGGATGCTCTTCCCTTCCGACCTTAATTCCTCAAATATTTTAATTACCTCATTTATGGCTTTCGGATCCAGACCTACCAGAGGTTCATCAAATAAAACCGACTGGGGCTCTATCAACAGGGCAACCGCAATACTAAGCTTTTGAGTCATTCCCTTTGAAAGTTCACGTACATATTTATCCTTTTTATCATAGATCTCCAGCCGCTCAAATATTTCTTTTATTCTCTTCTTCCAGGAGTCCTCCAGCTTATATGCTTTGGCAATAAACTGTCCATGTTCCCAGGGAGTAAGAAAATCATACAATGCAGGAGTTTCCGGAATATAACCGAATATTTTCTTTGCTTCTACAGTTCTGTTCTGATGCCCGCAAATTGTTATATCCCCTTCAAATTTAAGCAATCCGGCTATACTTTTGATGGTAGTTGATTTTCCAGCACCGTTAGGCCCCAGCAGAATGGTTACCTCTCCGGGTTTTGCTGTCAAAGATATACCATCTACTGCTTTGAATTTTTTATAGGTTTTGGTCAAATTATTTATAGTTATCATGTTATCTCCCATCTACGCTCATAACGCGTATAATATGTTGCAGGAAGGCAGTTTGTGGCCCCCCTCTGCGTGAAATCAACCATAGCGTGCCATGATATATTTTTCACGCTAACCAAATTGAAATTTTGATTATCAATTATTATACACTAAAGAGTAAGATTTTGTATCCCTAGCAGTAAATTTCCTGAATTGTCTGTTGGCTCAGCCGTTCACTGAATGAAATATCTTGATGGGCTCAGCGGCTCAACACATAGAATATCTCCTGATTGGTGCAGCCGGCTTCTCTCATCGGCTCAACTATATCCTTCAGTAAATCCGGTATATAGGTTTTAAGAGAAGTAAAGGTTCCTTCCAACCTGTACTCCCCCATGGAGGCAGGTATAAATATTGTTTCGCCGGCCTTAAAATCTACCTGCATGCTATCTGAAATAATAGTCCCCTGCCCGTTCAGACATATGAATACATAAAAAATACTTCCATCTGTGCTTTCTATTATACTGCCCTTTGCATCATATCTTTCACAGGCAAAGAATCGGTTTGCCAGGTACACTGTTTTTGTAACGTCTTCACTTATATTGAGCCTCACTCCGCTCACTTTTGCCTCCCGGTCAGCCAAACAATAATTGATAACATCCAGTGCCTTATCGAGATGCAGAGAGCGCCCGACCCCATTGCTGTCCACCCTGTTGTAATCATAAACCCTGTATGTTGTATCGGAACACTGCTGTATTTCAGCTATGACTATACCGGCGCCAATGGCATGAAGCAGACCGGCAGGTATATTTATGACATCTCCGGGCTGTACCTCGACCTCCAGAAGACATTCCTCTATGCGGTTATCTTTGACAGCCTGTACAAAATTCTCTCTTGTGACTCTGGGCTTCAGACCTGCAACCAGCTTGGCGCCAGGCTTTGCGTCAACTATGTACCACATCTCGTTTTTTCCCAGGCCTCCCTCATAGACTGCGGCATAGTTGTCGTCAGGATGTACCTGAACTGAAAGTCTATCGTTGGCATCAATTAATTTAATCAGCAGGGGTATTTCCTGACAATCTGCAGGAATTCTACTCCCAAGTATGTTCAGCGGATCAGCCTTTATTATTTCAGGCAGTGCTTTCCCTGCAAGTTCCCCATTGGCAGCAGTGCTGACACCGTTTTTGTGGCAGGAAAGTTCCCAGCTCTCGGCAAGTAATCCTTCGGGAAGCTCACGGTCAAACTTTTCAAAATACCGGCCTCCCCAAATATAATCTTTGTATACAGGTATGAATTTTATTGGATAATACATATAGACCTCCGTGTGTGAATAAGCTATATAAATAATTATGAAATTTAAGATGCCATGTGAAATAATCATATGGCATCTTAAGATTGATACTTTATAATAATATTCTAAATAGAAGGGTCTAGCAATACATAACCCAAAATGAAATTATTTTACACCTGTTCCAACCACCTTTGCAAACAACCTATTCTTTAAATTCTTTATTTTGGTTATATCATGATTATAAGCATAAATTCCCAAAAGAGTCAGTCCAACACCCACTCCGAAAATGCAGCCTTTGACAAAATGGGGAATATTACCAGTATGACCCGACAATAAGTAAATGCTTATAAGTATCAACCCAATTGAATGATATCCATTTAATTTTTTCATAATAACCCTCCAGATTTTTTAATTTATTTCCCGATTTTATAGATTAATTATAGTTTTTTCTTATAGTATCAAGTGCTCTTCTCAGCCTTTGACATTTGGAAAAGCTTCTTCATTTGCAGCCTGTCACCGTAGTGTAAAACTGCGAATGAGTACAATTTGATTGAAAGCGTACCAATCAGGAATATTGAAACTAATAGTATAAATAAGGATAATCCTATTTCCCACGGTGGAACCTCCGTCGACATAAGTCTTGAGGGAACTGTGAAGGGCGAAGTAAATGGAATCAGTGAAGCAACTCTTGCCATGGTACTGTCAGGTATTGCGAAAGTACCATATGAGAAATAGAAGCAAAAAATTGACAGCAAGGACATGGGCAATAATGCTGATTGTACATCTTCAGACTTGCTTACTGTAGCTCCAACCACCGCATTCATTAAAGCAAACAGTGAATATCCAAGTATAAAGTAAACAATAATCAATACTACTGTAACCGGTGTAAAGCCGGAGAATTCGATAGGCATCCCATTGAAAGATATTTTATCAGGAAAAACCAGAAGATAGGTTACAATCCCCACAGCAAGCAGCGTTGCCAGCTGAATCAGTCCAATCAAGCCCATACCTGCAGTTTTTCCGAGGATAATTCTGGAGGGTTTTACCGAAGTAACCAGAAGCTCCATTACTCTGGAGGTTTTCTCTGAAGCAACTGACATTGAAACACCATACCCATAGAAGTATACCGCAAAGAATAATATTATAATGACTGCTAAACTTAGGATGAAGCCCCCAAGCTTGCTTCTTCCAAGAGCATTGACTTTTATATTTAAATCCCCCAATGCCTTTGAAATTATATCATCTGATACATTTGCCTCTTTCAGAAGCTTTGTTGAATAAATACCGCCTAGTACCTTACTTACAGTATCAGGGTTGGGTCCCTCCATGTATTGCTGGGTATAATAGTCAATCTGTATTGCATTGTCCTTTCCTTCAATAACTATCAGGTAGGTGGTACCCTCTTCCTTTATATCCGTTTTTATGCTTTCAATTTTGTCCTCGGAAAGAAGCTTTACATCATAATCTATAAATTGCTGCTGCAATACTTCAAGTTTATCCGAATAGTTTCCGGTCTTATCAAGAATATATAAGATATTTTTTGGCTCACTGCTGCTGGTAGTATTTGAAGTTGTAGTGTTATTCCCGTCACTACTACCAAGACTTGACATGACAGCCGGAATAACCATCGCAGCAACAATCACTATCAAGATTATTACAGTAGAAATTATAAATGATTTTTTTCTGATATTTTCTTTAAAGGTATATTTAAAGACTTCTAAAAATTCTCTCATTTTACTTCCCCCATCTTCTCAATGAATATTTCATGCAAGGATGGCTCTCTGATTTCAAATTTGTCAAGACTAAGCCTCCTGCTCAATATCTTTTCAAGCATTCTGTATGCCTGCTCCTCTCCTGTGATTTTAAATTCATAACCGTTTGCGCTCTGTTTGTATGTGGTTATATTTTCTTCTGCAGCAAGCTCAGGAATATTGCCGGAACAGTTAATAATAAGATTGTTTCTTCCATAGCTGTGCTTGATCTCCTTCAAGTTGCCCTTCAAAACTGTTTTACCGTTCTTAAGCAGAACTATGTCCTTACAGAACTCTTCAACTGTTGCCATCTGGTGACTGGACATAATAATTATCTTCTGCCTGTTAATAAGCTCATATATTACTCCTTTAAACAGGTCTGTATTAACAGGATCAAGGCCGCTGAAGGGTTCATCCATAAATATTAGCTCGGGATCATGAATAATAGAGGCTATAAACTGAATTTTCTGCTGGTTGCCCTTTGAAAGTTTTTCAGCCGGCATGTTTATGTATTGTGTTGCTTCCAGTCGCTCCAACCAGTAGTCGATGTCTTTCTTTGCCTTTTGTTTTGCAACTCCCCTCAGACTTGCAAAATACAACAGCTGTTCGGATATTTTAACCTTTGGGTAAAGTCCCCTCTCCTCCGGAAGATAGCCAAACCTTTTAATTTGCTCTGTTACAGGCTTATTATCCCATGTGATAGCACCGCTATCCTTTTTTACAATGTTTAAAATCATTCTTATAGTAGTTGTCTTACCTGCACCGTTTGTCCCCAGTAGTCCGAATACACCCGGCTCCTTTGCATCAAAACTGATATTGTCAACAACCAGCTTTTCACCAAATTTCTTAGATACATTTTCAACCTTTAAACTCAAATATCTCACCTCTTGTTAATTTTTGATTCGTAAGTATTTACCCTACGAGGAATTTATAAATTATGCATTACTGCTTCTTTTCTTTGAATTTCCTTATCTGCAGAACCAGGTTTGTAATAATAAACGCAAAAAGTGCTGTTACTGTTGATCCAAAAATTGCGGTATAAGCTATCCATCCCGCACTTGGATGAATATAAACATTAAACACTAGATTTGCTATACAGAAAATTTCCACAAGTGCTAAGATTAATGTTATATTCAACAGTGATTTATTTCTGGCTATGAGACCTTCAAAATCAGTGTAGAACTCGGGTCTTTCATCCTCATATTCCTTTCTTAAAATGTACCAGCCCATTCCCATCTGATATAGCTGCCAGCCATCGTCATTTATTATTGTCAAATAATCAGGGGTAAGCCTGTTCTGGTAATCAATGCAATATCTTGCTTTTGAGGACTTACATTTTTCAAAATAAAAAATCACACCGTTGAAATGAGTTTGTACCAGTCGGAGGCCTCCTGCTTCCATTCTTTCCAACCAGTTTTCAACTTCTTCATAGTCCCAGGCCCACCACATTTTAAACACTCTGATCATAAATTGCTCCCCTCCAGAATACCATGTCCATTTCTGTATAACTCATCAATTCTTTTCAGTTCCTGCTCCAACAGCCAAACGCCATCTTCTGTGAGTTTATAAAGCTTTCTTCTGTCCTCTTCTCCGGCTGTCTCTATCAATCTGTCCTTCTCAAACTTTGTAAGAGTGCCATAAATTGTCCCGGCACCAAGACTAATCCGTCCATCCGTGATTTCTTTTACATACAGAATAATTCCATATCCGTGTCTGGGCTCTGTAAGTGAAAGCAGTATATAATAGGCTGATTCCGTCATAGGCATGTAAGTTTTTTTTAGTTGTTCCCGCATATAAGTTCTCCTTTGACACCACCACTTTATGTCTTTACATGTTCCACTGAAAATATATCGTGTTGCGATATATCTAATTTTAAGTATATCGCGCTGTGATATATTGTGTTTGAAGTATATCATGCTGCGATATATCACGTCAAGATATAAAATACATTTTTTTGAAAAAATTCTATAGATAGAGTAAACATCAAAAAAGCCGGTATGCATACCGGCTGAATCAATATATATTCAGTTATATAACTTTAACTCTTTAAGGAAGCCTGCTTTTTTCCACGAAAATGCTTCTTTAATTTAATTAGAGAATAAATGAGTGCTGCTATAATGAACAGTGACAAGGCAGCCACTACATAAATCTTTATTGCTACCCTGTTAGGATTCAGTAAAATGGCCCCGGGGCTTTTGTCATTATCGATTATTTTCCGCCCATGAACAGTGCTGTAATATTCAGGCACTCGGCTTGTGCCATTTACCTCCGGGAAGCTTTTAAGGTACCGGGCAATAGCAAGCCATTCCTTCACCTCATTCTTACCACGGTCTGAACTGTCATGAATAATATGCTTTTCGAAATCAATTATGGGTTTTCCTTCTTTACTTTTCGGTACAATTGACAGCAGACCAAAGGATTTCTCTCCAACAACAGATAGCATCTGAGCATTGTAGAGACCTGTAACCACCCTATAGAGCCTGTTTTCCTCCAGTTTTTCAGACGTTCCGTTTGCTTTGACAAGATGTGCTTCGATAACCCTGTTAAAAATCATTCTGTTGGGGTTTAAAGTATAGACAATTCCTGACATATATAATTGCGCACTGCTCATTATAGGCGATACCGATGCATCAACCTCACATAAATCCATTAGTTCTCGTCCGGTAAGATATACTGATATCAGAGGATAACCTGCCATTCCATCAGGTCCTGTTCCAAGGGAGCTGGCTATAAAAGCATCTTCTACAGTAATATCCCCTTTGATAAAGGACCCTCTCATGGTTCCTGCCGCAACAACCGAAACATCTACCGGCTCATAACTGCTGTCTTCAGCCTTCTTTACAGCATATATGTAGCCATCGGAAATCAGGTTTCCAAGTGGCTCCTCCTTAAGCTTTGCACCTATTTCGGCAGTAGGTATAAAACTAAAATCGGTCTGTGCCAGAAGCTCATCATATTTCAAACCAAATTTGTTGAGATAGTTCTCCTCAATAGTCGATTCATATTTTTCTATAGTCGTTGCTATTTCTTTATTTACCGGAAGGTCGGAAGTTATTGGTTTTAGTTTGTAAGACTTCAGCTTCCATCCGACCCTCGAGTCCTGTTCCAGGTCCATTACTCCGAGATAATTGCTATATTCGCCGCAGGAACCGATTATTGTCTTACCAACTGCTATAGGTTTTTCCAGCTTGGTATGTGTGTGTGCACTTACAATAACGTCAATATCAGGTACTTTTTCTGCAAGCTGCTCATCCTCTGAAGCAGACTTTGTTTTTGAGGTTCCGGAATGTGAAAGGCATATTATTATATCAACCTTTTCCACGTTCTTCAGCTTGTGGACAATTTTATCAGCGCTCTCGGAAATATCCTTAAAGGTTACTCCTGTCATTGGTGTACAATCATCTGCATCCTTCCCCATTAAACCGAATATTCCAATTTTCAGTCCGTTTCTTTGTATAACGGTATATTCTTTTACACCATAATCATCCATCGAATTTTTCAGGTCGCTAAGCTCTTTAGTCATTTTTTCTGCGGGCGGAAAGACTATGTTGGAGGCAACTATCTCCGGCAGTCTTTCTCCACTGTTCACAGCAGCATTCAGGTGTCTTGCAAGGCCATTATCCCTGTAATCGAATTCATGGTTTCCAAGAGTTACTGTATCGTAGCCCATTTGTCCCATTATACGAAGTCCGGGAGCATCACTTGAAAACATGGTTTGGAACAGCGTACCCATTGAATAGTCCCCGCCATCCACTAAAACAGCTCCCGGATGATGCTCTCTCTCTTGATCGATTGCCGTTTTTAGCCTTGAAAACCCTCCTGTTGCAACAAGCTTACCGTCTGCTTCAGCCTTATTAGGCAAAAAGTGATCATGCATGTCATGCGTAAAAAGTATTCTTAGCGCTTTACCGTCTTCTGCTGAGACCGATAAAGTGAGACATACTGCTAATAGCAGCGCTATACCCAACAGACAGGTGATTTTTCTAATATTCATATAACCTCTGTACATACTACCTCCAAGAAAATTAATATCAACAGCTTAGGTCAATCCCTATCAGGAGTATTATAATCTTAAACACCAACCTATGCATTGTTTGAGTAAGTCCAACATGATTTCATTTTCCATGCCTTCATCTCTGTGTGTAGGTGTAAGACAACACACTCTCCCTTTTCCATACTGGTGAGCCCAACCGGCCGCCGAGCTCCCCTCAGTAGATTCAGCCCTCAGAAAAAGGCTGTTTTCGGCGGGTTCTGCCCTGACAATATAGTGTTCATCCATAACTTCAAAGGTGCTTCTGGGCTCTATACCGATGTCACTGCAAACAGCAGCATACTTTACATTTCTTTCGTCTGGATGATAATCAAAGCAGCCTTTTAACATATTAATGTAAAGCTCATTGTCATCATAGCTTGCAAGTCCAGCGTGCCATGCAAACCAACTACCTCCGCTTCTGACATACTGGATTATCTGCTGTTCTGTCTCGGAGTTCATCCAATTGTAAACAATCTCATCTGTGGGATTTATCCTGTTTTCCCTGTAAAGAGCAATCAGATCAAACTTCTGTTTGAGAGCCTCTCCAAGTCTCTCCACTGATGTATCCACCAGTTCTATTTCTGAGCCGCCGGAGTTTTTTATTATCTCCACCACTTTCAACATTGCATTGTAAGCCATATCGTGGCTGTGATAAAAATCACCGAGTATTGTAAGTATTTTCTTTTTCATTTGGTTTCCATATCCTCCGAACGCGGTTGAAGAGTCATAAAACAGTTTTAGTGATCGTGCCTTGATATCATGTTATTTTATGAGTAAAATTATGTCAAGACAACATTATTTAATAAATAAATATTAAAATATAATTTATTTATATCTTAATATCACCAACAATATGAAGTATCAATATACCCCTAGTCAGAAAGGATATGTATATGTCAGAATTCAAGAATAAAACTGTAATTGTTACAGGGGGCGGACAAGGCATTGGAAGAGCTGTTTGCAGGGTATTTGCAGTTGAAGGCGCAAATGTAGTAATAGCTGATATCGATGAGGCAGCAGGTCTGGAAAATGAAAGTTACATTAAGAACTCCGGCTTTGAAGCAACATATATTAAGACAGATGTTTCTGATGCTCCTTCGGTTAAGCAAATGGTTGATGAAACTATGAAAAAATATAGTGGAGTTCATGTCCTTATAAATAACGCAGCAGTTTCGGGCTTCGGAAGCCTTTTTGATACTTCTACAGAGGAGTGGGACAAGGCCATTGGTGTTAATCTGTCAGGTATGTATTATTGTGCTAAATTTTGTGCTCCTGTCATGCGCAGCCAGAACAGCGGAAATATAATAAACATTGCTTCTACCAGGGCTTTCATGTCTGAACCCGATACTGAAGCATATTCAGCTTCTAAAGGAGGAATCATTGCCTTGACACATTCGTTGGCAGTTTCACTGGGACAGTATGGTATCCGGGTTAATTCCATAAGTCCAGGTTGGATAGACGTATCTTCCTGGAAAAAGAGCTCATTGGCAAAGCAGGATACACTTTCTGAACAGGACCACAAGCAGCATCCCGCAGGGAGAGTCGGTAATCCGGAAGATATAGCACAGGCTTGTTTGTTTCTGGCTTCAGATAAATCAGGCTTTATAACAGGCGAAAATTTAACAGTAGACGGCGGTATGACGAGAAAAATGATATACGTCTGATTTATTTTTCGGGCCGGTGGATTTGCCGGCCCCGTACTATTAACCCTCGATCTGCACCGATCCGACTTTATCATGCATTAAAGCCTTATAATACTTTTTAGGCGGAGAGCCGTACATTTTTGAGAAGGCCCTTACAAAGCTGGAATAATCGTTAAACCCACACTTTACCGCAGCTTCGGAGGGAGCCATTCCCGATTTTATAAATTCGGCACTCCTTTGCATCCTTTTATTGTTAACATAATTATGAATAGAATAGCCTGTGTTAGCTTTAAATTTATGCATCAGATAATACTTATTTATAAAGAACATAGCTGCAAGAGTTGCTATACTTAAATCTCCATCCAGATTTGCATTTATATACCTGATTAACTTTTGAATCTGCTCATCATATTCAACCTCTATTTTCTCAGCCTGCTTATCCGGATGAAGATGAAGCCTGTTGACATATACCATGAACTGGACAAACAAAGCATTTCCCAGTATACCCGAACCGAACTGTGTGTTTTTTATTTCATACTCGATTCTGGTCAGAATGGCTTTAATTGAATTGAGGGAATTCTCTCCCAACCTTACCAGATGCCTGTTCTCTCTGGCAATGTTAAAACAGGTCAACAGATCGTTTTCGTTATTGCCATGTTCCTGCAGAAAAGCATTGTTAATCCAGATAACTATTCTTTCATAATCCTCATTCGGATCAATAATTGGCTTATGTACTTGATTACCCGGCACAAAGAGAATATCCCACGGTTTAAGTCTGTAAAATTTACCTTCAATGTTGTAAATTACGTTACCATTGATAAAAATAATTATTTTATTAAAGTCATGATAATGGTGTTCAAACTGAATATTATTTTTATCTCTTAAATGAAAAAACTTAAAATCATTATTCAGATAACCCCTCTTTATACCCTGTTCCATTTACGCCCCCACATTCATTTCATTTTTAGTTCATTACTCTCTGGTCACGGTGCATTTAGTATTTTTAACTGAGTACTGCAAGTATCTACTTCTTTATTCTAGTATATGTTTTAATTATAGTAAATGATCAAAAAGCAGCTTTTGCATATTTTTTAACATTATATGCAATAATCTTTGCGAAATCTTAGAATATAATATTTATGTAAAGTAATTCATTTGGAGGCAGCCATGAGAATCATAACTATAAAAAATGCTCAGTTCTTTTTACTACTAAACGCTATATTCTGGGGTTCATCGTACATATGGTCTAAAATGCTGTTGAGTTTCCTGCCCTCATTTTCTATATTGTCAATCTGTGCTGCCATTAGTCTGGCTGCAACCTTTGTTATTTTCAGAAAGCAGCTCAACAACTTTACTAAAAAAGTTATAATTACAAGTGCTCTTATCAGTCTCGCATCTGTTGTCAGCAATACTTTTTGCATGCTGGCACTGAAAAGGACTTCCGGTTCCAATACTGCATTTATTGTTCAGCTTTCCATTGTAATAACACCTGTAATTATGGCTATTTTGGAGAAAAAACATCCCACAGCCAGGACTATCCTTCTGGCATTTTCAGCTATTGTGGGCATATATCTTATCACGTGTGCGGGAAAAGGCTTTAATATTAACACTGGTGACATATTCGCCCTGTGTAACGCCCTATTCTTTTCCCTGTTTATTGCACTGCAGAATAAATTTTCACATTTGATCAACCCTGTACAGTTTACTTTTATTCAGCATTTAACAAATCTTTTGATGTTTTTTGTGCTGGCGCTCGTATTTGAAACCGGCAGTATAAACTTCAGTAATATACTAAATCCGATGTTTTTCCTGCTAATCGGGTTAAATTCAGCGGTTACAATTTTTACTTCATTATTTCAAAGCTCGGCCATTAAATATGTTCGACCTGAAAGCGCTACAATCATATACGCTTTTGAGCCAGTAGTCACTTCCCTTTTAGGCGCAGTTCTCCTTGGAGAACATTTTACTGGTATTACTTCGTATATAGGCTGCGCAATAATACTGTTAACTGTTGTAGTTTCAGCCATACAACCCCGCAAGCTTATTGCTAAAAGGAAATACGGTCTGCATGTCAACCTAAATGAGCCGCATATGTAGGGTAAGTTACTTAGAAAAATATAAAAGCAAAATTAAAAATATAAAACGGGTTATTCAAGAAAATATAAAAGACACGTATGAAACCGGTCAAGTCTACATACGTGCCTTTTATTTATTCTAAAAACTCAATCCTTGTGTTTCTTTAGATTATGAATGAACTTCGGAGGTTGCTTGCCATCCCAGCCCTCGAGCTGTTTGTTAAAATCGGCCAGCAGATTCTCCCCCTCTTCTTTTGTAATTCTTCCATCCTTAATTTGCTGTTCCAAGCGCGAGTTGAAAGTTTTTGAGAGATGCTCCTTCTTTTCAGGTAGGGTTAGACTGTTGAACTTCTTGATTTTTTCTATACGTTCGTCAATTTGCTTTGTTAATTCGTCAGCCTTTTCCTTTGCTATCTTGCCTTCCTTTAGGTCTTTCTGAATTTCCTGCTTTCTCTCTTCGAGCCTTTTTACAGGTTCTTTGTGACAATTCTCACATTTCTCTTTGTGTTCATTATCAGGCTTTCCATAATCCTTGTTGCCGAGCTTGCTATTTTCAATATTGTTGTCCGGTTGAGAGCCTGACTCAGGGGCTGCAAAAATATTGAAAGACACCGTTGATATCATTAAAGCGATAGTAATTAGTATTGGTATAAACTTTTTCATACTATCACCTCCTTCCAATAATATCATTCTCATCTATTGTGAAAATATTGTGTACATTTTGTAAATTTCGTTATCCAATTTCATCCTGTCAAGCCAAATCACATTCAAACCAAAAGAGTACACCGTCGGGTTTGTTTTCTACTCCATATGTATTATTATGAGCTTTTTGAATAGCTTTAACTATAGACAACCCCAGTCCCGTTCCGCCATATGCCCGTGTCCTGGCTTTGTCCAACTTGTAAAAGCTCTGCCAGATATTCTCCAGTGCTTCCTCAGGTATTCTTTCGCCGGAGTTATATACCCCAACCCGGACTTTCTTTCCGGAGATCTCAACCTTTATATCGATTTGCTTCCTGTAATTCAGATGATTTAAAGCATTGTTCAGATAATTCATAAGTACCTGTTCGGTAAAATAATAATCTGAACAGATACGGATACATTCCTGACCGTTACTATTAAAATTGACGTTGGCTCCCTTTTCGGAAAATAATAGAGAATTCTTCTTCAACAGGTTTCTTATTAGTTCACATAAACAGAATTCCTCCTTGTCCAACGCTATGCTGTTAAACTCCAACTCTGATAATTCAAGCAACTTTCTGACCATATTATTCATTTTGTTTGCTTCGTCTATTATAACTTCGCAATAGTAATTTTTATTTTCCTCATCATCATTTATATTTAGCTTCAGTCCTTCAGCATACCCCTGAACCAATGCTATTGGGGTCTTTAATTCATGTGATACATTACTTATAAAGACCTTTCTCATTTCATCTATTTTTCTTTCCTTTTCAATATCCTGCATCAACCTGTAATTTGCAGACGTGAGTTCCCCTATAGATTGTTCCAGTTGATTTGAAAGAGAATTTATACTTTCTCCCAGGGTTCCGATTTCATCTCTTGCCTTACTGTCAAATTTCTCCTGAAAGTCAAGAACTGCCATCTTTTTCGCAATTCCATTAAGCTTAATTATTGGTTTTGTTAATCTTAAAGATAAGAGGTAAATAAAAATACCTCCAATTATAACCATAAATATACCGGTAAACACATAGAATCTTACAGCAATTTTGGCACTCTCCTGAATTGCCGCAACAGGCGTTCCCAAATAAACAAATACATTATCATCAATCCTCCCGTACAGTGATATGAAGCTGGACTCCATTCTCATGTCAAATCGTTTTTCTATTACCGGTTTCTCCTGCGTCACCTTTGAAAACCTGCTTTTTATGTGCGACCAGTCAGGAATCGGTTCCATCTGTTCAAATCTGAATTTTCTGGCACCAGTACTCATAACCCTCTGTCGAGATTGGTAAAGTATGTTGAAATCCTTGTCAAAGATAGTTAAACCTATACCCCTAAGGTTCTCAATCTTCTCCAAATCTATTAATACATTGTCAGGGTCGGCTTCATAAGCCTCCCTAATGGAATCAAAGGTTTGGAGCATTGCATCTTCTTTTTTACTGTAATAGTACTTTTCCAACAGAGTACTGCTTAGAATAAGTGAAATAGAAACAAAGATGATAATCAGACCGAAAAAAGCTGAAAAAAGTTTTGTTTTTAAGGATATTCTCATTTGGACACCTCGAATTTATAGCCCAGTCCCCTTATAGTTTGTATGTAATCGCCTTTCTTGCCCAGCTTCAGCCTGAGTTTTTTTATATGGGTATCCACAGTTCTGGCATCTCCGAAATATTCATAGTCCCAAACCGAATTCAATATTTTATCCCTGGATAGGGCTATTCCAACATTGTCACAAAGGTATACCAGCAGTTGAAATTCCTTTGGAGTCAGTTCAACCTCTTCTCCGTCGCAAGTGACAGTATGGGCTGACTGATCTATTTCAAGTCCGCTGTAGTTCTTTTTCTCACTTATCACCATGTTATATCTCTTCAGTACTGCCTGTACTCTTGCAATGAGTATCATCGGACTAAAGGGCTTAGTAATATATTCATCAGCACCCAGCCCGAATCCGAACAATTCATCAGCTTCGGTACTTTTGGCAGTAAGCATTATAACAGGAAGTCTGGAATTACGGCGTATATGCCTCAGAACTTCCCAGCCATCCATCCCTGGCATCATTACATCCAGAATTATCAGATCCAGAGTATCTCCTGTTATATTAAATATTTCAATAGCCTGCTGTCCATTCTCAGCTTGAACAACGGCATATCCCTGTCTTTTCAGAAAGTCTGAAACCAGTCTTCTCATTCTTTCTTCATCATCGGCAAGCAATATTTTAATCAAAGCCACAGCCTCCTTTAACACTCTGATTGGAAACCGACGTCATTTACGTCGAGGAATTCTTCAATATTTTCAAAATTTTTCATTTCTTAATAAATTATAAATAAAAATTGTGAACTTTGGGTGAACTTTTATAATATTAAATTCAGATATGTTTAATAGCAATGATATTAAGTAAGGAACAATAAAAAACCGGCTGCCCTACATTATAACAATGTTATCAGCAAGCCGGAACTTTTGTATTTTCAGCATTTTTTGGTTTTTTATCAGCTATTCAGCAGGTGTTGATTTTCTTTCCTTTAAATACGTAATTACACCAGGTACAAGAGAAATGAATATTATGGCAATTATCACAAGACTGAAATTGTTCTCAACAATAGGCATGTTTCCGAAGAAGAAGCCACCAAAGGAGAAGAGTGCAACCCATGAAATTCCGCCGATAATATTATAACTTATGAATTTTGGGTAACTCATTGAACCCATTCCCGCAACAAACGGGGCAAAAGTTCTTATAATGGGAATAAACCTCGCAATAATAATGGTTTTTCCGCCATGCTTTTCATAAAAATTATGAGTTTTGATAAGATATTCTTTTTTTAGGAATCTTACGTTGTCCTTTTTGAAAATTGCCGGACCAATGAACTTTCCGATATGATAGTTGCACGTATCTCCCAATATGGCAGCTGCAATAAGAACTGCAATTATCACCGGGAAGTTCAAATCGCCGCTGGCGGCCAGTGCACCTATTACAAATATCATTGAATCACCAGGTAAAAACGGTGTTATAACAAGACCTGTTTCACAGAAAATCACTAAAAATAGAATAAGATACGTCCAAATCCCGAAATCATTTGCCAGTTGGGTCAGATTCTTGTCCAAGTGCATTACAAAATCAAAAAACTTAAGTACTATATCCATAATCAGCCTCTTTTATATTTTTTTATGCAGCAATCCGCATATCCATATCTGATCACCAAAATAATAATCAGTGACTATTTTATTAGGTAATCCTTTCTTATATACATACAATTTAACCTAAAAGTCTGACTATGTACACCCTTTAGGCATAAATTTAGCTATTTTGCATAAATCATCAGGATATTTCCCATAAGCATAATTACCAAATAGTTTTAAGTAGTTATAGCGAACGTGCTGTCCATCTTAAATTAGCTGTGTGAACTAAAGGAATGATTTAATATTTCCAGCTCGAGTTTAATGGCATTTTCACCGACTATAAAAGGCATGAATTCCTATACACTGAAAAACAGCCAGGCATAAGCCCGACTGTTCTTCAGTAATCCTTTTGACCCTTACTGATACTTGCAGTCATTATTATGAATTAACAGATTGTATAATGAAGCGTGTCTTATCTCATCGGTTATAATTTCAGTTAAAGTATTTATATGACTTCTTTCCTTCATGGCAAACAATATCTTGCGATATTTTCTCACAGCATTTTGCTCACCCATTAACGCCCTTATTAGGCCCTCACAATAATTTGCTGGTTTTTGGAAGTCAACCTCCTGTTTAGGACTGATAACTTTACCGGTAAGTTCAAAATATAGTCGACGGAATAATTTTGCATGTCTAATTTCATCATCTCTGATACCCTTTATAATTTCTCTGTCCTTGTTATTAGGGGCATTATTTATAAGGAAATCATAAAACATCCTGTCTTCTCTCTCTCCTTCAACTGCTGCTTTAATAAGTTCCAGAGCTTCAGCCATACTTACCTGGCTATCGAGCTGGTCCTCCATATCCTCACCCTTCATGGAATTGCCCATCATACTTTCATCATTTTTCATATGCTGACCCATCATATTGTAATTTTTCATTTGTTCTGATAAGAGATTATTATTTTCCATTTGCTGTTGACCCATTATATTGGGTTTATTCATGTACTGACCCATAATGTCATCATTATTATGACCCATTTTCATATTCTTGACTGGGCTCATATACATGGAATTATCCTTGGGTGCAGGTACAGTAGGAAGGGGCATGGTCATGCCGTTGGGCATGGCCTGCTGGTTGGGCTTCTGCTGCTGAGCAGGCATGGTCATGCTGTTGGGTATGGCCTGCTGGTTCGGCTTCTGCTGCTGCGCTGGCATGGTCATGCCGTTGGGCATGGCCTGCTGGTTGGGCTTCTGCTGCTGCGCTGGCATGGTCATACCGTTGGGTATAGCCTGCTGGGCCGCCTCCTGTTTCTGTTCGGGTTGAACTTTCGGTTTATTAAAAAATGGCCATTTTTGCACCTTAGAATGCCTCCTCTGATTAACATAATAGTATACTACATAATATGTAATGCCGAGAATAAAGTGCTACGCTCAGAATCCTTTTATTGAATCCTTTTGCATAAAGCTCTTGACAATATGCAACTAATTGCATAAAATAAATGCAACTAGTTGCATATTGGAGAAAAAAATGGATTGGATTCAGAAAGCACAGATAACATTTGGAAACATTCTCATTGTAGCAAACAAGATACAAAGTAAAGGAGATGGACTATTTGATGACTTGAGCCTGAAACAGTGGTTTCTGCTTATTATTGTTTCAAATATGCCCGAAACAGACTTATCAATTAACCGCATTGCTGAAGTAAACGGAACAACCCGACAAAATGTTAGAAAAATGTTGGAGATCATGCGTAACAAGGGTTATGTAGAATTGTGTCAGGGAAAAAAGGACGCAAGAACTCTGGAAGTACAATTAACAAACAAGACAAAGGAATTTTTAAAAGCAAATGAAGAGCTGGGAATCCTCTATACTAGGCAACTCTTTGAAGGAGTCAAAGAAGAACAGCTTGATACGGTTAATAATGTCTGTAATAAATTATTTAGCAATTTAGATAATTTTAGAAAGCAGGATGATTTTCATGGTAAAGATAAAATTTGATGTACTCTCGCTGATAGCAGCTGTTCTTATGATGATATCTGCGTGTATCGGCATTTTCTATTCCAGTGGAGGTAGCCGACTTGAGGTTATTAATACATATGGAGAAAAGAGTTATTTGTTTGGAGATGGCATATATGCCCATGATACAATTCTTAAAGCAGCCACTGGTAAAGGGACGGATATCACAATGCTGGTTGTAGGTATCCTTATAATTGCAGGCGTGTTTTTAGAGGGAAAATATTTGTGGATTCGTTTTGTAAAGGTCTCTTTGCTAAGCGGTCTTTTATATCATGCAATTTGCCTAGTTACCGAGTTCTCCTTTAATAGAATTTATATTTTATATTTAGTCTTATTCGGTACAGCACTGTATTCCTTTATATGGAATCTCGCCGGGCTGATGAAACAGGAACCGTATCCGAAATCGGTATATGATAAGAGGTTTACAGGTCCACTAATTACTATTTTTGTGGGTGGTTGTTCTACCCTGTGCTGGATGATTTTTTTTATATTGCCTGCAACCTTAAGCGGGGACATCACAGGTTCAATAGACGCTTTGGAAATATATACAACAGTACCAACCTTTGCAATAGACCTGGGGGTTATCTTGCCTGCCTGTATACTATGTGCTTTTTGGCTGTATAAAAAGGATCGGCGCGGCTATATACTCACACCGCTTCTACTGGTTTTACTTGCTTTGGTAGGGATAATGGTTATCATCCAATCTATTGTTCAGAATTATTACGGAATACGACTACCGCTGCCCCAATTGATCGGTCTTGTAGGAACCTTCGTTATCCTTGGCGGAGTGGCAATACCTTTCGCGGTAAAGTTTTTAAAGCTTGTAAAAACTCAGTAACTCACTTACTGTTAAATAATATCAGCTAATATTCGAGTTGATAGTACAGCTCTGTATATTAGCTTTGATATTACGAGACCATTACATTCAGCAATTTATTCTTTTACTACCTCAAACTCTAATTGATGAACTCCATATTTCTCAGATTTAATTCTTACAATACCTTTGCCCGAACTGCCTTTTGTTTTTATCCAGAAGGCTCTAACTCCACCGATCAGGGCTATGCATTTTGGGCTCATAATCTCTATTGGTCCTTTGGCTTCAATTGCCATAGCATCATTTGCATAGTTCATAATATTACCGTTTTGATCGGTTGCTTTTAATACAATCCTTGTTACATCGTAAGTCCCGGCTTCAACTAATACACTGCTGTCAGCTTCAACTTTAAGGCAGGAAGTCTCTGAAGTTGACTTTGTTACACTCTTTACCACCTCATTGTTCTTATAGCCTTCAAATCTGAAGCTGATGCGCTGGCCGCCCCAATTACTTACGTATGTTCCGAAAAGTCTCATACCGTCATCCATTGAGAGCTTGTATTTAAGCATCAGCCTTCCCATAAGAAGCTTCGAGCCAAAGGGAAGATTCATTCCGAATTTGGAAACATCCCTTAATACGCTTTTCATTCTAAGAGAGTCCTTACCGGTAATATTCTCATACTTTGTAAGAAGGTCTCCAATGAAATCATCAATTTTTATCGGGGCGTGTTTCAGATTAGGGAACTGCTTCCTGTCAGGATAAAAGGTCTTAATAAACTCATTATCCTTGTAGAGTTTTATATAGTCACAGTTGGTAAAGGCATATACGGTTCCGATATCTCCTCCGGAATGTTCTCCTATATCCATGGATGAAGAGAGTTCCAGCACTGGAACGAGGTCCTGCTGGGATGCATATACATACCAGGCAAGCTTAGGTATTCTGAACATATCACTGACACCGTGATAGCATATTCTGTCTCCGCTTCCGAAATCCTTATGAGTGTTATAGTCGGACATGCACCAGCCAATGGCACCGCTTATTCTGCTGCTGCCCATCATAGTATCCAGAACCCTCATATGTCTCAAGGCATGCTCCAGCCTTCTGCTCTCATTGTCAAAGCGCTTGGTAGGAAACATATGTCCATTGTGTTCTGTAACAAGATAGGGGGCATTGGTTTTCGTCACCCTTGAAGGCAGCTCAAGTGCTGAATTACTGCCATTATGAATAAAATCGTTATAGGTATAAACATCCTCCAGCAGACTGCTGTCCTTAAAGTTCCTCACACCTCCGGTCTGCCGGGTATTATCCAATTCATGGGCAATTCTGTTGGTATTATGGTAGAACTCATCATAATCGGCGGATTCATTGATTCTTACCCCCCACAATACAATACTCGGGTGATTTCTGTCCCTTAGAATCATATCCCTCACATTTTGGCAGGACAGCTCCTTCCACTTTTCCTTCCCCACATGTTGCCAGCCTGGGATTTCCTCAAATACCAGCAGTCCAATTTCGTCACACCTGTCAAGGAAATGTCTGGATTGTGGATAATGGGAGGTTCGTACCATGTTAACTCCCAGTTCATATTTAAGCAGGTCGGCATCCTTTTTTTGAGCTGATTCCGGCATTGCATAACCGACATAGGGATAAGACTGATGCCTGTTTAAGCCAATCAGCTTTATTTTTTTCCCGTTCAGATAAAAGCCCTCCGGTCTGAATACAGCTTCTCTGAATCCGAACCTGGTCTCACAGCTATCAATTACAATTTGATTTATTTTTAACCGGGCCTCCATTTTATATATTACGGGATTCTCAATATCCCAAATCAGGACATTCGATACCTTTCCCCGGGTGTTACCCCATACTGAATTTCCCATCGGATAGGTAAACCGGCTAACAAGCCGTCTCTCAGCATCGTGTATTTTAAACTCAATATACATGTCCGGATAAGCCTGTGAAAGTTCTATATCTATATCCAATGTTTTTTCAGGTGTCAGAACATCATATGTTCTTATAAAAATATTTTTTATATATGCTTTCTCTCTGATTTCCAGCCACACTTCACGATATATTCCTCCATAGACAAGATAGTCAATGACCTTGCCAAAGGGCGGGATGTCTTTCATCTCTGTAGAATCGCATACCACTACCAGTGAATTGTTTTTACCATATTGAACCCTATCGGATATATCAAATTCAAAAGGCGTATAACCCCCTGAATGCTCTCCGATAAAACTACCGTTTAAATATACTTCTGCATACGATGAAACACCCTCAAACTTTAGTAAAAGTGCCTTACCAATCAGTTCGGAAGCTATGTAAAGCTTTTTCCTGTAACAGGATACAAATTGATATTCAGCCTCATCAAAATTATTGTAGTCGAGAATTTTATTGGTATGGGGTATATTAACCAATTCAAAACCACTATCATCAAAAGAGTTTTCTAAATAATTCTCATTGTAATCACTTTTGTAATACCAGTCATAGTTCAGATTTATTTTTTGCATAACAGCCATCCTTCTGAATTTTTGAATTGATTTGCTGATGATATATTATATATCTATAATGAGTTTTTTTGTGTCTATTTAGTATATAAATTATAACTGTTTATATATTTTTTTACAATCTACAAGTTCACTCCCTTCTTTGTATGATTAATTACAGAACAAAGTTACTATTTACTCACTTAGTTTTGTGTAATAGATAAATTTTGGGCGAATAACTATAAGAATTAGAATAAATAAGTAAAAATAAGAAAAACTAAAACATCAGTAAAAATTTTTTTGTATATGGAGGTAAGTTTATGGGTAAAAAAGATGCACAACTTGACGGTCATGACAACAGGCGCTTAACAGCCTACAGACCCACTGATAATGAAGGTACTGCAGCATGGACCAAGGAAAAAACAAAGCAGCAGCATACAGATGTCATTATCCCTGATGAAGAGGGCGTTTCAGAAGCAAAAAAATGGGTAGATAACGGTAGTAGACTTTAATAAAATTTATAAATAGCGGGGTGGTTTTTTTATGTCAAAAATTAAAATGACGGTGGACGGTAACACGGCTGCTGCATATGTTGCCTATGCATATACAGATGTAGCTGCTATCTATCCTATTACACCATCGTCGAACATGGCGGAATCCGTAGATGAATGGTCTGCCAAAGGTAAAAAAAATATTTTCGGACAAAAAGTCCGTGTTGTAGAGATGCAGTCTGAAGCAGGTGCAGCAGGAACACTTCACGGTTCGTTGCAGGCAGGAGCTTTGACTACAACCTTTACCGCTTCACAAGGATTACTGTTAATGATACCAAATATGTATAAGGTATCAGGAGAATTGCTGCCTGCTGTATTTCACGTCAGTGCCAGAGCAATTGCAACCCAGGCTCTGTCCATATTTGGAGACCATCAGGACGTAATGGCAGCAAGACAAACAGGAGTTGTCATGTTGGCTTCCGGGTCAGTGCAGGAAGTAATGGATATAGCACCGGTTGCACACTTGGCAGCAATAAAGGGCAGACTTCCTTTCTTACATTTTTTTGATGGTTTCAGAACTTCTCATGAAATTCAAAAGATTGAAGCTTTGGAATATGAAGACTTGGCCAGCCTTGTAGATTATGATGCAGTCAAGGAATTCAGGGACAGGTCTCTATCACCGAATCATCCGGTAACAAGAGGAACTGCTCAGAATCCGGATGTTTATTTCCAGAATCGTGAAGCAGCAAATCCCTACTATGACAATATTGTGAGTATAGTTGAAGATTATATGAATAAGGTTGGAGAGCTTACCGGCAGAAAGCACGGTCTCTTTGATTATTATGGTGCTCCTGATGCGGAAAATATAATAATAGCGATGGGATCAATTACTGATGTAATTGAAGAAACCATTGACTATCTTAACGCAAACGGTGAAAAATACGGTGTCGTTAAGGTTCATTTATTCAGACCCTTCTCAGCCAAGCACCTGTTAAATGTAATTCCAAAGACAGTAAAAAAAGTTGCAGTTCTTGATAGAACAAAGGAACCCGGTGCAATAGGAGAACCACTGTATCTCGACGTAAAGGCAGCCTATTATGGACTGGAGAATGCTCCATTAATAGTCGGAGGTCGTTTTGGTCTGGCATCCAAGGATACAACACCGGCACATATTAAGGCCGTATATGACAATCTCAAGCAGCCAAGCCCGAAGGACGGGTTTACAATCGGTATAGTAGATGATGTTACCCATACTTCCCTTAATATTGATGAGCATATTAATGCTGCACCAAAATCAACCATCAAATGTTTATTCTGGGGACTTGGTTCCGATGGTACCGTAGGAGCCAACAAGCAGGCTATCAAAATTATCGGCGATCATACCGACAAATATGTTCAAGCTTACTTTGCCTATGATTCAAAAAAATCCGGCGGAGTCACTATGTCTCACTTGCGCTTCGGTGATGAGCCGATAAAATCATCATACCTTGTTCATGAAGCTGATTATATCGCCTGTCACAATCAGTCCTATGTAAACCAGTATGATCTGCTTAAGGGTATAAAGAAAGGCGGAACTTTCGTATTAAACTGCCTGTGGAACGAAAAAGAACTTGAAGACCATCTTCCGGCTGAATTAAAGCGTCAGATTGCCCGGAACAATGTACAATTCTATACCGTTAATGCTTATTCAATTGCAGAGAATATAGGTCTTGGAAACAGGATTAATATGATAATGCAAGCCGCATTCTTCAAGCTGGCTAATATAATTCCCATTGATGAAGCGGTACGCTATCTCAAAGAGGGAGTAGTCAAGTCCTATGGTAAAAAAGGTGAAAACGTTGTAAGAATCAATCAGGAAGCTATTGATAAAGGTATTGATTCAGTAGTAAAAGTAAATGTTCCCGAATCCTGGAAGGATGCTCAGGACACATCAAATACAGACATTGTCGAACCCGATTTCATAAAGAATATTCTCCGTCCGTCGAATGCCATGAGGGGTGAGGATTTGCCTGTAAGTACCTTTGTGGAATTGGAGGACGGTACCATACCTAACGGTACGTCAGCTTATGAAAAGCGTGGTATAGCTGTTAATGTTCCCGAATGGATTCCTGAAAACTGTATTCAGTGTAATATTTGCTCACTGGTTTGTCCTCATGCAGTAATTCGGCCGGTACTGGCTACCGACGAGGAAATGAATTCCGCACCTGACACCTTTGTGACAAGAAAGGCAGTTGGAAAGGGCATGGAACAATACCAGTTCAGAATTCAGATCAGTCCTATGGATTGTACAGGCTGCGGCAATTGTGCTGATGTCTGTCCTGCCAAGGAAAAAGCACTGGTTATGAAGAAACTGAGCACTCAGACTGAACATGAAATTCCCAATTATGAGTTTTCTACTACCAAGGTCTCCTACAAAGGCGGTAACTTTGGAAACAAGACAATTAAGGATAGCCAGTTCCGGAAGCCTTTATACGAGTTTTCCGGCGCCTGCGCAGGCTGTGGCGAAACACCTTATATTAAGCTTGTCACACAGCTTTTCGGTGATAGAATGATGATTGCAAATGCTACCGGTTGTTCCTCTATCTGGGGTGCCTCATATCCAGCCAGTGCCTATACCGTAAATAATGAAGGAAAAGGTCCCGCCTGGGCAAACTCATTATTCGAGGATAACGCAGAATTCGGCTATGGCTTCTACCTTGGGGTAAAGCAGATGAGAGAGCGTATCAGGGATATTGCACTTCAGCTTTCAGATATGGATATTGATGACAATCTGAAAGCCAAGCTTGGAGCCTGGGTAGCCAGCACTGAAGACGGAGAAGCCTCAAAAGGTGCAAGCGAAGATCTTCTGGAGGCAGTGAAAGCTTATTCACCTAAAGACCAGCAGCAAACCCAGCTTATAGCAGAACTGCTTGAGAAAAAGGATTACCTGGTTAAGAGGTCAATCTGGATTGTCGGCGGAGATGGCTGGGCATATGATATCGGTTATGGAGGTCTTGACCATGTGCTGGCCTCAGGTGATGATGTAAACGTTCTGGTGTTTGATACAGAAATATACTCAAATACCGGTGGCCAGGCTTCGAAAGCAACCCCTACTTCAGCAATAGCAAAATTCGCTTCCTCAGGTAAGAAGGCTGCCAAGAAGGATTTGGCCGGGCAAATGATGACCTATGGAAATGTTTATGTAGCCCAGGTCGGAATCGGCGCCGACAGAAATCAACTACTGAAGGCTATAGCTGAAGCTGAGGCCTATAACGGTCCTTCTATAATCATTGCTTATGCACCTTGTATCAGCCATGGTATCAAGGACGGTATGGGAAGAAGTATCGCCAACTCAGCCAATGCGGTATCGGCCGGTTACTGGCATCTGTTCAGATACAACCCTGATTTGAAGCAACAGGGCAAGAATCCATTCATTCTTGACTCTAAAGAACCTAATTCCGGGTTCAGAGACTTCCTGATGAATCAGGTAAGATTCTCTTCACTTGTGAAGGAGTTCCCTGCAGAAGCTGAGGAACTGTTCAGTATGGCTGAAGAACATGCCAAGGAAAGGTACTCAAAGCTGAAGAAAATGTCTGAAGGGTAAGCAATTGGTTAGGTATATAAAAGTAATTAACTAGGTAAAAAGTATTGTATAAGTGATTAACAAAAACAAAAACATCCTGCCGGGAATGGCCCGGACAGGATGTTTTTTCGTGCTGAGTATTTAATGCAGGATAAAAGCTTTTCTTCATATAGTAACCTTCTGATAAACCTTATATAATTAATCTTCTATCCATTCTGTTGGAAAGCCTCCACCAACACCTTAAGATTTTGTTCCATTGTCTTTATATAGCTGTCGGCAGGTGCGGTCTTTTCACCGGTAACAACAGGATCCAGCAGATATACCTTGGCCCCGGTTTCTTTTGCAATTGATTCGGCAGCTTTTTGGGAATATTGGGGTTCAGCAAAAAGTGCTTTAACCTCTGTCTGCTTTATCTTGTCTATCAATTCGGCCAGTTCACCTGCACTGGGCTCTGTTCCAGGCTCTCTTTCGACCACTGCTACAATGTTTAGACCGAATTCTTTCGCAAAATAGGGGAAAGCTTCATGGAAAGTCACTATATCCTTGTTTTTGAAACTGTCCAGCTGCTGATGCATCTTATCTCTCTGCTGTTCAAGCTCCTTGACATATTTCCCGGCATTTTCCCTGTAGGCAGCAGCATTCTTTGAATCTGAGGCTGCCAGTCCCTCAGCAATGTTGTTCACTTCAGTTATCGCACCTGAGATACCTACCCAGACATGAGGATTATCTTCACCGTTTTCATCCTTTAACAGCTCAATACCCTTGGCAGCCTCGATAACATCCATGTCAGGGCGCTGCTTAATTACCTTATCCATAAAGGCTTCCATCCCCGCACCGTTAATAACAAATGCATCTGCCTTTTCCAGAGTCTTCAGATCTGCCGGAATCAGCTGGTAGTCGTGAAGGCAGCCTGTCTGGGGCTCGGTCATGTTGATAAGTTCGACGCCCGGTATGTCACCAATGATATTCTTGGTAAATACATACATGGGATAAAATGAGGTAACTATGGTGAAGGTGCTGTCCCCCTTCTCCTTTTTATCAGTTGTCGAACAACCGGTAAATGCCATAATACCGAATAAAAGGCTGGATACCAAGACCAATGATATTATCCTTTTCCTCAAATCACTTTTTGAACTTGCCATAAGTTTAATTTTTTGTTCTCTTTTAGCATTCCTCTTAATAATCAGAAATTCCTCCTTTCAAGTACTCCCCTGTAGTTGATAGTCGATCCCGTATTAATCATGGTGAAATAATCTATCCTTTATGAATCTCTTATCCTCGGTGGGAGCTATTTTATCATAAAAGTATTCCATCATTTTGCCAAATGGGAATCATTCGCATTTACATTATATACTGAAAGGACTAGTTTTAAAACAACTATTTTTTAATTAATTGCTCTATTATTTCCAAATTAGGTGGATTTAATGCCAAGGGAAATCTGCTGCACACTGTTGCTGCAGTTGCTGCAGCAAACTCAACCAGCTCTTTATCATGCATCTGTCTGAAAACTGCGTAAACTGTACCGGCCTTAAAGGAATCTCCAGCCCCCAGTGTGCTTTGAACCTGTACCTTAAATGGCTTAAAACTATGTACTGGCTGATTTTTCCTCCCATACATTATTTCCCTTGAACCAAATGTAAATATAACAAGCCCTTCGGTATTGTCGGTATAGGTTTTAAAGAGCTCATTTACATCGGTATCAGGATAATTGTCCTGTATAAATTCATTTGATATAATATTAACCTCAGAATATTTATGAATAATAGTGTCCGGCTTACAATCTATTGTAACGTACTTTTTACCCAATTCTCTGCAATACTTGGCCACTATTTCGGATTGTTCCATGAAAAACGGGTCAAGCCCCACAACAGTGGAATCGGCTATATCCTCTTTTACTGGGGAATTCCATCTTTTTACTCTGTCATTAAAATATGCCCCGAAGGTTCCAAAACAGTTTCGGGTGTTTCCTCCAATTAGGACCATATCCTGTACACCGTCGAAATCAGGGTCATTATATATTCTTGACATATCAACCCCAAATTTTTCTACAAGATACTTGTCTAATACAGGCATGGTTTTTTTTCCTTGAAAATTGCCATCCGCCTTAACCTTGCAGCCCAAGGAAGCAAGGACGACTGCACAGTTGCCGGTTTCTCCACCTGGGAGAATATAACTCTCCTTTATTTCAGAATAAGAATCCTCCTTGGGAAATTCCTTTGTCAATAAATGCATAGTTGAAACCAAGGTCATACCATAAAGATATACATCATAATTTGTCATACATTTTCCTCCTTAAATTCATTCCGCGCAACAACCTGATAAAACACAAATATAGAAATTGCAGCTGTGGTCACGCGTTTATTTTATACTATTATTTTACTATAATAAATCAACTTTACAAATATAATTTACAAATTAATGAATTTAATCTATTTTCATAAACCTTATAATAAACTTTGTTCCCTTTCCGGGTTCACTGGAAGCATAAACTGCTCCTCCCTGACCTTCTATAATATTTTTTGTTATATATAGTCCAATACCGATATTAGTCGGGTTACAGCTTTTAGGCCCCTTATAAAACCTATCGAATATTCTTGGCAGTTCCTCCATGGGAATACCCATTCCTCTATCACTTATAACAACCTCCAGAAATACACTGTTCTCCTCCCAGTTGATTTCTATATTCCCTCCGCTGGAACTGTGTTCTATGCAGTTTTTTATTATGTTTGAAAAAGCTTCTATCGTCCAGCTCACATCATGATTTACACATATATTCCGGTCACCTGCAACAGAGATAATTATATTTTTTTCATCAGCAAAGTATTTTAACCCTGCTAAACTTTTTTCTAGAGACTTATGAATCGGTGCTTTCTCTTTTTTAAATTCAACTACCCCGGCTTCCAGCCTGGCCATCTTCAGGAGGTTTTTTATCAACCAGTCTATTCTGTCCAGCTGATTTTTGCTTTCAGTGATAAATGTCGTTCTTTCCTGTTCTGATATGGTTAAATCATTTCTTAAAATGTCATTGAACATTATAAGAGAAGCCAGCGGAGTCTTTAGCTGATGAGAAATGTCTGTAATGAGCCTTTTAAGAAACAGCTTTTCATCTTTGAGTGCCTGGACGTTCTCACTGAGTCTTTGGGTCATTAGGTTGAACTGACTGATCAAAAAACCCATATCTCCCTCTTCACGTCCACCTTCTAAAGGCTGAAAATTACCCTCAACAACTGCTTCAGCTCCCTCGCTTATTTTTCGGATACGGGAATAAATTCTGTTCAGGCTTAGAATGAAAAAAATAATCAATACCAATGCAAAGGAGCCTATCAATAACTGAAAGCGGATATTAGTAAGCCATAAGTCTCTGGTAACAGAATTATTCTTATATATACTTAAATTTTCATCATAATTATATTTACTTGCAAGACTTTTTCCAAATTCATAATCCTTCTGAAAGTCACCTGTGAAGTTCCTTACTATTTCTGTTTCTGCTTCAGGGTACTCTCTAGCTACAGCTCCTATCACTGCAATGTTTTGTTGTATATGAATCTTGTTAAGTGTCCTGGTATAGCTATGTACCATATACATGCACACGGCTCCGAATACCAAAAGAAGTACTGCAAGAATGCCCAACGACAATTTAACCTCGGTATTTTTCAGAATTTTCATTTACTTCCTCCGCCAAACATCTATTTTATAGCATCTTCCTTCCAAACATAGCCCATTCCCCTGATAGTTTCAATGTGCTTTTCACCGCCTGCTTCGATTTTTTCTCTAAGCCTTTTAACATACACATTCAGAGTATTATAGTCCACATAGTTACCGTCAATATCCCAAAGCTTTTCGATTATTATATTTCTACTCAATACTTGTCCCTTGTTTTCCAGTAACAGCAGCAGAAGCTTATATTCTGCTGCTGTCAGACCGACCTCTTCTCCCCCAACGGTGACCTTGCATCTTAAAGGTTCAACAGCAACATTTCCGCTGACAATACAGCCTATCCCCTCTCCTGTACTCTTTTTCTGACGTCTCATAAGAGCATTGATTCTGGAAATAAGTTCACTTATTCTTACAGGTTTTGCTATGTAATCATCGCCTCCTATATCAAGGCCAAAAACTACATTTGCTTCATCATCAAGGGCAGTCATAAAAATAATGGGTACATCACTGCCAGTTCTTATCTCCTTGCAGAAATCATAACCATTACCGTCAGGAAGAGTTACATCCAGTAAGATCAGATCAATATCCGAATTAAAAAGCCTGTGGGCTTCCTGTATTGTTTTCGCCACCTTCATTGTAAAACCGTTTTTCTTCAGGGCGTATTCTATTCCCATAGACAGAGGCGCATCATCTTCAACAAGTAAAATATTCATTTTTCTGTGGACCTCCAGTTTTTATCCTAGTATCTGTATATACCTGCTGTATACCTGCTGAATAAGTATCAGGTACTCTAATACCGGCGTTTTATATTGTTATTTATATTATTAGTCTTATTTTATCAGATTTAACAATAAATTAATTACTTTGAGCAAATAATATGACAACTTAAATAATAGAAAATAAGGGCTGTTTCACAAACAGCCCCCTGCAATAAAAAACTCACCTATTCCTCAATTCTCAATGCTTCGACTATATTCATCTCATTCAACTTCCGCAGCGGTATTACTGCTGCAAGCAGTGTTATTACTATCATCCCAATTCCTCCGTATATATAGGGCCATACTGCAGTCCTATAACCTATTTCACCTATAGGATTATTGTTTACTATACCAAAGTATGTGAGTACGAAAGCAATAGGAAGGCCAATTATACATGCAATTATTCCAAACAAGGCTCCCTCAAGAAGTACAAGCTTCTGAAACTGTCCCTTAGTCATTCCTATTGCTTTAAAGGTTGCATATTCTCTTTTCTTGACCAAAAGATTTATTGTAACAGTGTTTATTATATTTACAATAGAAATAACAATGACCAAACCGATAAAACCATATACAAGTATCTTCATCTGTCCGATAAGATCATCAACCTTTTTCTTCTCTTTCTGCATATCCAGGTAAACAGCTTTATTCTCATCTGCAAGAGAGTTAAGTTTTTCGAATTGCCTATCTGCAACCTCCGGGGACGTGAAGTTTGCCGCTATTACTGACAGCCCCTTAACACCGGTTAGTTTGACGTAATTCTCAGAAGACATAATCATACCAAAGCAATCATTAACTACAGAACCGGCGATAGCTTCATAATCTACTACTTTTATTACCTTTAAGGTCATGGTTTCTCCCTTGCGGGCAATCTCCTTTAATTGTTGGTTATTAGGATTATCGATGAATTTCTGATTCATTATTGGAATGGTAATTACATCTCCCACCTTGTAGTTGGTAAAGCCATCATAAAAGCGCTTATTGTTTTCATCGAACCCACCAGCCTTATTAACTATAATAACTCCATTTTCATCGTTCAGGTCATCGTAATTGATTTTGGACTTATTTTCCTTATTGAAGAGGTCTAGGGACTTTTTATCATAACCAAATAACTGAGTACCATTTACGATATATTTCCCCTCATACTCTTCAGTTTTTTTAAGTTTCAGCGAAGGAATAAATTTCTCGTTAAGTTTTTCTTTGTCAAGTAAAATAGGGACTTCGTTATAGTTCACGTTAAAAACTTCCTTTACACCTTCGGTTTTGCTTAACTGTTGTGAAAGTGCTTCATCAAGGTATGATCTTCCAGGCTTTTGTTCTGTAAAAAAGGCTGCCTCGACCTTTAACATTCCGCTTGCTATTTTATTGCTTTCAAAAATAATATCAATAAAGTTCGAGAAGAATACAAACATAATAAGAGATATCATCAGCGACAAGCAGGTTATATAAAATCTCTTTCTGCTTCTCTTAATATTTTTATAGGCAACCTGCCCTTCAAATTTAAAGACCATTTTTGCTAGTAGGCCTCTGCGTTTCTTAATCTTATCTCCCTTCACAACCACTGTTCCTCTTATGGCATCTATGGGAGAAACCTTTGAAGCTGTCCTTGCAGGAAAGAAGGCCGACAAAAATACCGTAACAAGGCCCAATACAGCGGCTACAGCTATAACCTGAGGATAGAAACCGATTTTAAAAGCACCCAGAAAACCATCCATAATCAAGTTGAAGGTAATCATTATTCCGGCAAATCCAGCCAATATTCCTATGGGTAAAGCAATAGCGCTCATTATAGAAGCTTCCCTGAACACCAGCTTTCTTATCTGAGATTTTGTTGCTCCTATGCTCCTGAGTATTCCATAATGCTTGATTCTTTCCATTACCGAAATATTAAAGGCATTATAAATGACAACCGTCGTTGATATTACAACAAACCCGGCTATAATCCCGAAGATTAATTCCATTTGATTATTCTTTTCCTTATCGGGACCGTCACCTATCAGGTATAAAAGCTTTGTATTGGCATCAACTTTGACATTGTTCGCTTTTGCAATTTTTATAGCCAGATCCGGTTTACCTGACTTTTGTTTAAGGTTGACAAAGTAAGAATAATTCTTAGAATTATCTGAGGTCTTTATATCCAGAAAACTTAAGGCAGTATTAGTAATTTCTTTGCTTTCATACGCACCTACTACCTTATACTGGATTTTTGAACTCTGCCCCTGCTTTGTTTTGATACTTCCGTCCATAACAGAGTTTATATGTTTATCCTTCAGTATCGCATAAAACTTTTTATCAACTATTATCTCAGAGCTATTTTCGGGGAATCTTCCTTCAAGAAGCTTTACTCTGAAAATCTCACTGAAGGCACTTCGGTCATACGCTTTAATATTGACTTTCTTTAAGGACTCGGTAAGCAGATTGGTCTCAATTGTAAATGTTCCCTCCTCCTTTACCATACCACCATTCTTTATCTCCGCATTGGCAGTAAGAACCTTAACCTGCTCTCTGTCTGCATTATAAAATAGAATTTCATAGTCTCCATTTTCTTTGGCGCGCTCTATCTCATCGTTAATACCGCTATAATAAATACTGCCTATAGCTGTGAACATTGCTATGGCCACAATGATTCCGACGAGAGTTAGTATGGTTCTACCCAGATGCGTTCTCAGATATCGTACCGTTAATGTAGAATAATTCTTCATCATCAGACCTCCTTATCAGAAGAAATTCTTCCGTCTACAATACTGATTATCCGGTCTGCCATACCGGCAATATTCATATCGTGTGAAATGAGTATCAGGGTTTGATTATATTTTTTGGCGGAGTATTTCAGCAGTTCCAGGACTTCTCTGGAGTTTTTTGTATCGAGATTTCCGGTAGGTTCGTCCGCCAGTATTATAGAGGGTTTGTTTGCAAGGGCCCTTCCTATGGAAACACGCTGCTGCTGACCGCCGGAAAGTTCCGAAGGCAGGTGTCTTCTTCTATCCTTCAGATTTAATATGGTGAGAAGTTCATCAATGTACTGCTTATCTTCCTTCCTGTTATCAAGCAGAAGGGGCATTAGAATATTTTCCTCTGCCGATAATACCGGAATCAAATTATAGGCCTGAAACACAAAACCGACCTTTCTTCTTCTTAAAACAGATAACTCCTTTTCCTTAAGGCCGTAAATATCGGTATCATCTATATAAACCTTACCGGAGGTAGGTTTATCAACACCGCCCAGCAAATGCAGCAGAGTACTTTTACCCGAGCCGCTGGGACCGACGATTGCTACAAATTCACCCTTATTAACTGAAAAGCTAATATTGTCCACAGCTACAACTTCATTTTGGCCCTTACCATATTTCTTTGTTAGATTTTCAATTCTTAAAACTTCCATCCTTGTTCCTCCATTCGTTTTTCATAACTTAATTGGCACTGTGCCTGAAATTATTAAACCGGAATTTATCCAGACCGTTTGTTAACATGTGTATTGAAGCATAACTTAGCTTCTGCATACATCAAATTATACGAAGGAAAGCTTACAACTGCGTGAATTCTTAAATTACAATTTTGTAAGGAAGCCGTATTTTATATAAAATAATGCAAATAATAACTGCTATACGTTGATAAACCTCTGCATAAAAAGGTGTTTATATATGTTTAAAATAAAGAAGCAAAAAAAAGTCACCAGCTGCAATTCCTTTGACAGTACTGATAGCAATGCTACTGCTGCTGTTCAGACACTTTTTAAAACACTTGAAGAAAATATTGCTCTTTTTAAAGACCTGTTCAACAATGACGAAACCTTTTTGATAAGGTACTTTGAAAACAATCAAAACAGTAATATAAAGCTGTGTGCCCTATTCATTGATGGGATGATAAAAACTGAAATTGTCAATGAGTATATAATAAAGCCTGTTATGGTTAGCACATCCCTTGATAATTCCAAGGATATATTCTGTAATATTTTCAATCATGTACTGGAGTCCAATAATCTAAAAAAAAGCTCCGATTCTGCCGAACTGGCACAAGCGATAGTGGTTGGTGATACCGTACTGCTTATGGAAGGCTTTTCAGAAGCTATTATAGTCAGTTCAAAGGGCTGGAAAAGCAGGGCTATTGAGGAGCCTGACAGTGAAAAAAACATAAGGGGGCCAAGAGAGGGCTTTACTGAATCACTGCTGGAAAACCTTTCTATGATACGAAGAAGACTGGCAACCAATAATTTAAAATTCAAATTTAGAAAATTGGGGGTTCAATCTGCTACCAAAGTTTGTATAACCTATATTGACGGAATTGTAAATGGGCAAATATTGACTGAATTGAACAAGAGGCTGGATACAATAGATATTGACGGCATTCTCGCTACAGGGACAATAACCGAATTAATAAAGGATGCACCGCTATCACCCTTTAAGACTATCGGAAGCACAGAAAGGCCCGATGTTGTTGCAGCACGCCTATTAGAGGGGCGTATAGCATTGCTTATGGAAGGTTCTCCTATAGCCATTACTGTTCCCCATGTTTTTATTGAATCTTTTCAATCAAACGAGGATTACTATATTAATTTCTATTTTTCATCGGTGAATAGGCTCATCCGGTTTCTTAGCTTCCTTTTATCAATCAGTCTGCCGGCTGTTTATACTTCATTGACCACCTTTCATCAGGAAATGCTGCCTACGCCACTGATCAGAAGTATCTCTGCAGCGAGACAAAGTGTGCCATTCCCTACAGTCATCGAAATCCTGTTGCTTTTGCTTACCTTTGAAATTCTCAGGGAGGCCGGAACAAGGATGCCATCCAATATAGGTCAGGCACTGAGTATCGTGGGGGCCCTGGTATTGGGCCAGGCAGCAGTTGAAGCTAGATTTGTGAGCTCTCCAGTAGTAATAATCGTGGCGCTGACTGCAATAACCAGTCTGGGCATTCCAAAGCTTAACGGGGTACTTATTACAATAAGACTAATACTGCTGTTCTTTTCATCAATTATAGGCTTGTATGGATATATGTTCGGCATGATAGGTCTAGTGATACACTTACTGGAGTTACGTTCCTTTGGGGTTCCTTATATGCTGGGCTTGATAAATATAACAAAAGCTGACTTGATGGACACAGCCATTAGGGCACCCTGGCCATATATGAAATACCGTCCGAAATTCATGACCTCAAATAACCGGATACGGATGAATAGCAGAGGTACAAGGAAATGAAGCTACACAAAATATTACTTGCAGTAATTATACTCTCCAGCCTAATGTTTACCTGCAGCTGCTGGAATTATTCGGATCTTGAAAAAAAGTCGCTGGTATCAGGCTTCTCAATAGACAAAACCCCCTCGGGAGAATACCTTGTTACAGTTGAAGTAATAGATTTTGAGACAACGGGAATAGATGCAAAGCAGACTGGAAAAAATATTGAGACACAAGGAAAAACATTATTTGAAGCCATACGAAAAGTCATAAATCTGACAGGCTATAGATTGTATTGGGCACATGCCAATATTGTTGTGGTTGGTCAGGAAGTTGCAAAAGAAGGACTGGCTGACGCCCTTGATTTTATTTCCAGAGATGCTGAAGTACGTGAAGAAATGTATGTAATAATTTCTCGGGAAAAAACTGCAAAAGAGATATTGGAACAACAAATGCTCCTATCTCAGACCAGCGCAAACAATATTGAGAAAATGCTAGGTACCAGGAATAGGGATTTAAACAGCCCCTCCATTCAGGCATATCAATTGATAAATATACTTGAAGAGGAAGGAATTTCTCCCTGCCTTCCCGCAATCCGCCTGACTGAAAATGAAAAAAAGCGGACAGCTGAATTATATGGAGCCGCTGTATTTAAAGAAGACAAGCTGATTGGCTATCTTAATCCTGAGGAAACGAACAAGTTTTTATTTATTACCGATAAGGTCAGAAAGGGTATAATGACCTTTAAAATGGAGGATTCTGATGTAACGCTTGAAATTCAAAAAGCCAAAACCAAGATTAGACCGGAAATAAATAAGAATAGACTTAAAATGAAAATAGATATCAAGATAGAAGGCAGTGTAGCAGAACTGGAAACCACTAAGGATCTCCTCGCCGATAGTAAATTCTATAAATTGGAAAAACAAGCAGAGGATGATCTGCGGAATAAAACAGAAGAACTTATCAAAAAGGTTAAGAGGGACTTTGGTTCGGATATTTTTGGCTTTGGAAAATACGTAAAGGCATATCTCCCTTCTGTATGGCGTGCTTCACAAGACAAGAAGGTTGACCTGTTTTCACAAATCGAACCGGAAATCAATGTTAATATTATCCTCACAGGCAGTGGCCTGAACTCCAAAACAGTTAAAAAGAGAGTGTGAACTATGTCAATTATGATATTAATATGTTCGACAATATATGCATTATACGTTTTTCTAGATCTCACTCCTCTTTATCACCAGAAGAAACTGAAGGAATTTTGGGTGTACCTGGTTATGTTTGCAATATCATATACATTATATCTATTATATGAGCTGGGAGTAAATTTACCTAATCCTTCGGCTGGCATTACTAAATTAGTATCACTGATTTGGAAACAATAATTAAATAAATTCAAAACAAAGGATGAGTACTGTGGATATAGAAATAATTTCGGACAGACAGGGTATATACATGATTGCCATGTTTATAACCGGCAGCTTCATGGTAATGAGTATTGGTGATGAAACCCGGCAGGATATATGGATTGTAATTCTTATGGCTATGGCTATATCAATACCCATAATCCTTATTTATTCATTTCTGCTTAAACTGCATCCGGGGAAGAATCTGTTCGAAATTTTTATTGATACCTATGGAAAGATCGCAGGAAAAATATTTTGCCTGCTTTATTGCTGGTATGCCTTTCATCTTGGAGCACTTGTAATAAGAAACTTTTCCGAATTTGTATCGACCATATCCTTTCCCGAAACTCCGCAACCTGTTATAGCAGTTTTTATAGGTTTATTATGTATTTGGATTGTTAAGGCAGGTATTGAAGTTATGGGCCGCTGGTCTTCATTTGTATTTCCGCTGGTTGCCATAAATATAGCAATTACTGTTGCCCTGTCTGCTATAAATGCCGATATGATTAATCTAAGACCAGTTCTTTATAATGGCATAAAAACTATTCTGCCGGGTACCTTCACAGTATTTGCCTTCCCTTTTGCTGAATCGATAATTTTTACAATGATTTTTGATTCTTTGAAGGACATAAAAAAATGTTTCAGGGTTATGCTTATCGGTACCCTTATCGGATGCATTTTTATGCTGTTAATTACTGTCAGGAATATTGCTGTTTTAGGAGTTGAGTACTCCATCGACCTGTATTTTCCTTCATATGTTGCGGTAAGAACTATAAATATCGGTGAAATAGTTCAAAGATTTGAGGTGGTAGTTGCAATTACTTTTATACTGGGAGGTTTCGTAAAAATAAGCACCTGTCTTTATGCCGCTGTAAAAGGATTCTCAAAAATACTGAATATTGATAATTACAGGCCTGTTTCAGCACCAATCGGTTTTCTGATGATGAACCTGTCATGCATGCTTTATTCAAGCTTATCTGAAATGTTTGATTGGGCTATTAATATATATCAATATTACGCGTTACCCTTTCAGGTTATTATCCCGATTGTCACTTTAATTGTTGCAAAAATCAAAGTCGGCTTGAAAAATAAAAAGCTGGTATCAAGCCAGTCTTAATATTACCACCATCTTTTCTTTTTAAAATATATAAGCATTGAAACAGATATGCAAATCATAATCAGCCACAAGACCGGGTACATTAAGGGCCAATCCAGTTCGGGCATATTTCTTAAATTCATTCCGTAAACACCTACAATAAAGGACAAAGGCATGAACACCGTAGAAATAATGGTAAGTACCTTCATAATTTCATTCATTTTATTACTGCTGCTGGAAAGGTATACCTCCAGCATACTTGATAGAATATCTCTAAGTGTTTCTGTAGTATCCATTACCTGTATAACATGATCATAAAGGTCCCTTATATATATGTCTGTTGTTTCGTGTACCATAAGACTTTCACCCCGTTCAAGGAAGGAAAGTACTTCCCTGAGAGGCCAAACTGCCTTATGCAGCAATAGCATCTGTCTTTTCAGTTCGTGAATTGTTCTCAGTGTTTGTCTGTTGTTTCTGACCATCATCTCGTCTTCAACTAGCTCTACCTTTTCTCCAAAGCTTTCGAGTACTGTAAAATAATTGTCCACAACAACATCCAGCAGGCTGTAGGCAAGGTAATCGGCACCCAGCTTTCTGAAGCGGCTCATCCCCTGCTGTAGTCTTTTTATAATAGGCTCAAAGACATCGGTATCTCTCTCCGTTATAGTTATAACATACTTTTTTCCCAAAATAAAACTTACCTGTTCAATATCCAATTCCCCTAACTCTTTGTCGTAGAGCAACACTTTAGCAGAAATATATATATATTCTTCATTTACATCAATTTTGGGTCTCTGGTCTGTATTTAAAATATCCTCCAATATAAGGGGATGCAGGCTGAACACTGTCCCTACTGTTTCCAGAACATTTATGTCACTCAGGCCCTCAACATTTAGCCATGTAGTACCCGTCTCCTTGATCTTAAGTGCCTCAAGTCCTTTTATGCCAAGCTTCTTTTGCTCAAAGTTTTCCTCGTCGTAGCCAATTAAGGTCATTAACGTGGTCTCACGTTTTTTCTCTCCTATATGGACGAGAGTCCCAGGTGGCATTCCTATAGTTTTAGAGCGGGATTTAACAAGCTTTTGCATATGTACTCCTTATGCTTAAAGTGATATTTCAAGCTTGACAAGTCGGGCAATGACTTTTATACTTTTCGTACTTATTGTCTCAGTAATCAGTGTACCTTTATTGCTTACAAGCAGCAGCTTATCTGCTTGAAGCTTTTTGACCTGTCTGACTGCCCTGCTTCCATTATATTCAATAAAGTAAATTCCGTCAGCATCAATTTCACCAGTTAATATTGAAAGAGCCCTGTCTCCCTTAGCAATTCTGAAGCCAGTCATATCAGTGTCCTCAATATTCAGATAGAACACTTTCTCCTTTTGAAAGCCTTCCACCTTGTTCTTTTCAATAGGTAGAAGCTTCTTCTCAATCAGCCTGTCCATCCTATAATCATATACAGGTACGGTTTTTAGAATATTGCCAAAGGCATCATCCCAAACCTCCTGTACCGGCTGGTTAAGATTCACCTTGTTCTGGGCAGCACCGGCTTGCTGCTTTACGCTAGAGGTTACGGCAGCGGGAACGGCAGCTCTTTCGGCCCCTGCATATTTATCTCCCTGCTTATCCTCAGAAGCAAATAAGCCTATAGGTCCAAGTTCAAAATCGAGAGCCTTTGAGACTCTTCCTATCATATCGTCACTAATAATTTTTTTACCGGATTCAATGTCCAACACAAAATTCTCTGAAACTCCCAAGGCTTTTGCAAGCTGCTTGGGTGACAAGCCTTTTTGTAACCTCAGTTTATTTATTTCTTGTCCGATTCTGCTCATATAACACTTAATGCTCCTTTTCCGATTGGTTTTAAATAAGGCCTTATTACAGGTTCAATTACTAAAAAGGATAGAAGTTAATGCGCTACCTTTCTTGCCTGACTTATTATCTCGCCCATACTACCAGCATGAAAGAATTGTACTTGTCGAATTCACTACCGTTAAAATCTCCAAAAAGCTTCAGTTTTTTAAATCCAACATCACTAAGAGCTTCAGTAAGCTCATCCTGACGTAACGGGTAAAGTAACACCTGGTTGTCCAAGCTCTTTCCCTCAACTGTAAGTCTTGTTTTGAATGCTATTTTTTTGTTTTCTTTGCTGTATTCGTAATTTCGTTCAAAACTAAGCCCAATATCTTTATTTTCTACAGTAGGAAGGCTATTAATATCCCTTAGTATTATTCTGTCATAGTTTATTATCTGCAGAATAAGACTTCCGTCATTCTCCAGCATTGTTCTTGTGTTCACCAAAAACTCTTTTATCTGCTGCATATTTTCAAGATGCACCAATGAATTACCAATGCAGAAAGCCATATTGAATTTTGATTGAAGTTTTTCCTTCACTTTAACCATATCTGATTGAAAATATTCCAAGGTCCCTTTTGAAATGTCCATTTTGTCACCGAGCTGCTTAAGCATTCCAGCGTCAAGATCAACTGCCGTTACGTTGTAACCTTGCGCAGCCAGCTCAAGGGAGTAGCCCCCCGTTCCGCAGGCTATATCCAGTACGCTTCTGGGAGGATTACCCGCAACTTCCTTCAGAAACCTTACCTGCTCTTCACCTGTAGGAAAGATATAATCATAATACTTTGATATCTGTTGATAGAATTCCATATTTCTCCTCTAATAAAGTATTGTATTTTAACTTAAAGTATTGTATTTTAACTTAAAGTATTGTAATTTTAATTTGAATGCGATTATTATACATCTTCACGCTTACCGTCACACTTACAAAGTTTGTACTGCAACTTTTATCGCCAACCTCGGTACAAATATCATCTAGCTATATTATCATAGTATCTCATTACATTATCAATGGGTTAAATATGCTATCAGAAACTTAATTTTAATACCCTCTTCAGAAAACATTTTTTCATGCTCTGTGGGTACACTTTCAGTAAAACCGCTGGCATGCAAATCTTCAGTTGCATATTTTATTATAAACCCATTTTCTTCAAAATATTTTACTGATTCCCTGAAAAGTTCATCATTATCGGTTTTAAACCATATTTCCGAACCTGATTTTAAAAAGGTTTTATATTTAACCAGTTGCTTTCCGTGGGTCAGTCTTTTCTTTTTATAAGGGGATTTCGGCCAGGGATTACAGAAATTAATATATATCTTTTCAATTACGTCAGCAGGAGCCAGCATATTGTCAATCTGTTCTATATTCTGGGACATCAGCTTTATATTATTTATTTCCCCTATTCCGGCGGCAGCGTACTCAGCTTCTATCTTGCGTTTTGCAAGCGCAAGTACTTCACTCTTGAGATCTACCGCAATATAGTTTATGTGTGGATTGGCAGCGGCGACTTTGGAAATAAATCCGCCCTTTCCGCATCCAAGCTCCAGATGCATGGGCTTACTGTTTCCGAAAAGTTCCTGCCATTTGCCCTTTAGTTCGGGCGGATTATCAATATAAAAAGGACACGCTGCCAATTCAGGCCTTGCCCATGGTTTTCTTCTGAGTCTCATATTAACCTCCGAGCCACATTGTGGCCACAAAATGTAATAATAATTTATATCCTTTACCGCTATAAGGCGAATAAAGGAGGTTAACTGGCCATGACGTCTCTTACAACAAGGATTTCCCGCAGAGGAACGAAATAAAGACGCTTGCTAAAAAATATTGTACATTTAGTATAAAGCTATGTCTACAATAATTTGTACCCAAATTTCAATCAGACAAACCAAACTTACTTACCGTAAACTTAAAGTACTAAAAATTAATATATTGTAACTTGACTTAACTTCAGAGGTTTTGTACCCTATAAGTATGTGTTATAAGCAGTAATAATTAGACTTATAACCACACGTTATAACTATTTAATATTACTATTTAATATAACTATTCGTTTCATAAAAAAGATTAATACCCATAAAGTATATAAAGTACTTTTTTTACAATTCATATATGCAAATGTGAAATTGTAGTTTAGGGAGCATGGAGGAAAAAATGGATTTTTTATTGTTCGTACTCAAGTCAGTTATACTTGGTATTGTTGAAGGAATTACAGAGTTTTTGCCTGTTTCGTCAACAGGGCATTTGAGGATATTTCAAAATCTGCTGCATTTTGAGAGTTCAACTCCACGATATGTGGATATGTATACCTATGTTATCCAGCTGGGAGCAATACTTGCTGTCGTACTGCTTTACTGGAAAAAAATCAAGGATACCATTATTAACTTCTTCCCGAGTAAAGTCGGCTATGAAAAATCAGGTTTTAAATTCTGGCTAATGATTGCCCTAGCCTGCGTTCCAGGAGCTATTCTGGGAATATTGTTTGATGATCTGGCTGATCAGTACCTATCTAGTTCAATTGTTGTTGCAATAGTACTTTTCATCGGTGCTATCTGGATGATATATGCCGAAAACAAATTCCGAAATAATAATCTTACAAAGCAGAAGCTCAGTGTTACACCAAAGCAGGCCATTATTATCGGACTGTTTCAATGTCTGGCCATAATTCCGGGTATGTCACGTTCAGCCTCAACCATAATTGGCGGTTGGGTATCAGGTCTTTCTACAGTTGTGGCTGCAGAGTTTTCCTTTTTCCTTGCAATACCCGTAATGGTGGGAATGAGCTTTTTGAAAATTGTAAAGCTTGGTGGCTTTAATCTGTTAACAGGTACTGAAATCACAGCACTTATAGTCGGTTTCATTGTATCGTTTGTTGTAGCGGTAGCTGTTATAAGCAAATTTATATCCTATCTGAAAAAGAAGCCACTGAAAGGCTTTGCGTACTATAGAATGATTTTTGCTGTAATTGTTATAGTTGCCGGCCTCCTAAAGATTTTTTAACCCCAAAATCTAGTGTTGTAAAACATTAATTTAGTCTATACTCCTGTATAACTTATATAAATGCAAGCTTATAAGATATTTGTAACCTTTCATTTATATAAGTTATATTTGCGTTTGTTAAACAGACATTCTCTCCCAGTACTTCATTACAGACCACCTCTTGTCTGTGAGGAACATTATAAACCCTTGTTCTAGTATCGGACCTAAAAAAATTATTAATTAAACTTAGTAATATACCGATATATAATAATTAATCTATCATTATGTTGGGAGAGAATATAATGTTCATTACACATAATTTACCTGCACTTAATACATATAATAAAGTAACAAATAATAGTAAATTAAAAAACAACTCCCTTGAAAAACTTTCTTCGGGTCAAAGAATCAATAAAGCTGCTGATGACGCTGCAGGCCTCGCTATATCTGAAAAAATGAGAGGACAAATTCGCGGTTTGAATATGGCTGCAAGAAATGTACAAGACGGTATCTCATTGATTCAGACGGCAGACGGCGCTATGAATGAAGTTCATTCTATTCTGCAGAGAGGTAGAGAGCTATCAGTTCAAGCCTGCAACGGCACACTCACCCAATCTGAAAGAAAAGAGATAGGAAATGAAATAAACCAACTAACCAAAGAAATTGATAGGATTGCCAACAGTACCGAATTTAATACAAAAAAAATTCTTAACTTTCCTACATACAATATTGATTCCGTTACCAGTAATGTCTTAAATGGACTAAAAACAGGCTGGTTGGAAGTCAGTGCCAAAAGAATACAAGATATTTATGGATTAACACCAAAAAATGATCTGGGTGTAATTTTGGAGCAAGGGACCTTAGGTGGTGTTCTTGCTGATGCAAACGGTTCACGTATCAGGATAGAATTGCTCGATTTCGCGCCTTCAGACGGTGCAAGTGGTAACAACCCTTATTCAAGCTATTTTGCGTATAATGATCAAATTGTGGCTCATGAATTGACGCATTCGATTATGATGCAGAATATGAACATGTCAGGCTTGCCCCTATGGTTTATTGAAGGTACGGCTGAGGCTATTGCAGGTGCCGATGGGAGGCTTGTCGGAGATTTGTCGGGTAACTCAGCTCAGAGTATTGTCAACCAAATAAATGATCCCTCGGCTTCGGGAAGCATCTTATATTCCTGTGGCTATGTAGCTGTTAGATACATGGACGCATCCATTAGAATAAAAGGCGGAGCCGGAATTATCGACGTTATGGGCAGGTTGGCTGCGGGTGACAACCTTGATACAGCATTAGCCTCTACAGGTGCCTTCACTGATCTAAACGATTTTAAGTTAAAGTTTGTAAATGATGGCGATGAATATATAAACGGAACGTTGGCAGGTTATACTGGTTATTACATAAATCTGACTAATAACGATGCAGGTGCTCTTGGAGGATTTGATGCCGGAGTTTCCGGTTCTGAAATTACAAGGGAAGCCGTTATCGATGAAAGCACTGCTACTGATACTACTGATGGTCAGCCCCTATCTGCCTACGGCATCAATGTAATATGGCCGGAATTTAATATTTCTGATCCTTTTACGTTGCATATCGGAGCTAATGCCGGTCAGAACATGATGTTGGAGCTTCCAATGGTAACAGCTGATAAACTTGGCTTATCTGAAATTGATATTGAAACTAAATCAGATAAAGCAATTGGTATTTTTGATAATGCTATAAGTGCAGTAAGCTCAAGCCGTGCAAAACTTGGTGCTGCTCAAAATCGTTTGGAACATACTCTTAATAATCTAAATAATGCAGAAGAAAATTTGACAGCTGCTGAAAGTAGAATCAGAGATGCGGACATGGCAAAAGAGATGACAGCTTTTACAAAAGGTAGGATTCTTGAACAGGCCGCCCAGTCGATGCTTGCTCAGGCAAATAACTTACCTCAGGCAGTATTACAACTACTTCAAGCATAGAATTTTTTACAGTCATACTACCCCAAAATACTAGTTTTAATAGAATCATATTAGAGAAGAAATCACTATACAAAAGGAGCCGCGCACTTTTATTTAGTGCGACAGCCCCTTTTTGGATTTGGTATAAAAATTACTTTAAGCTATCACATTTATTTATACGCAGGTATATCCACCATCCACAGGTAATATAACTCCTGTTACATATGAAGAATAGTCTGATGCCAGATACACAACAGTTGAATCCAGTTCTCCTTCTTTTCCATATCTACCCACCGGAACGGTTGCCTTCATATAATTTGAAAATGATTCGGTGTTTAATGTGTCAACTGTAAGTTCAGTTGCAAAGTAACCAGGACAAATTGCATTAACGGTTATATTATGTTTAGCCCATTCTGCTGCAAGGGCTCTGGTCAGGTTGACAACTCCACCCTTTGCTGCGTGATAAGCTGCAGTCGGTAATGCCATGTTACCTACCATTCCGTACATTGATGAAATATTGATAATACGTCCGTATTTATTTTCAATCATAATTTTACCAAATTCTCTTGCCACCTTAAATACTCCATCCAAATCAACCTTTATGGTGTTACTCCATGCATCATCAGTTGTTTCTTCAGCCGGCCCAACCCCTCCTGATCCTGCATTATTTATGAGAATATCCGCTTTTCCAAATTCAGCCTTGACAGCTCCAGCAGCGGCAACAATTGAAGCCGTGTCTGTAATATCGCACTGTAACGACAAACACTTTACTCCCAACTCTTTAATCTCATCGGCAACCTTGTCCAGCTTTTCCTTACGTCTAGCCAATATGGCAATATCTGCCCCCTGAAGAGCCAATGCCTTTGCCATCTGCACTCCCAAGCCCGATGAAGCTCCAGTTACAACTGCTACTTTTCCTCTTAAATCAAATATATTATTGTTACCCATAAGTAACCTCCACATTGAAATAATTGTTTTCTCACATTAATTTATACCCACATTGTTACCTTATTAACGTTATTTTTTTAACGAAACAAAAATTTAACATAACGCACATATTATTGCGATAAATTTAATACTGTGAATGAATCATTCCTCAGCCATGGTATCTTTTCCAAATTTAGCTCTTGCACTTTCAGCCTGTGGGTCATGCTTTATGTTTTTTGAAGAAAATGCACCATCTTGCTTTTTATCTTTTGCTTTTCTGCTTTTTTTATCTGTTGTCATGGTTATCTCCATTTCATTGTTAGCTGTTTTATTATGTTAAAAATTACAAAGCCAAAGAAAAGTACTTAAGATTAGTATATAACCTCCTAAAAAATATATGCATAAATCATATATTCAAAAAGTATTTGACGATAGTCGCAATATATCGTAAAATTATAATATATCAATATTTTGATTAGTTATGAGACAGGGGGTCAGATTATGAGTTTAAAAGTAGTTGTAATTGGCGGTGTAGCGGGAGGAGCAAGTGCCGCTGCCAGACTGAGAAGACTTGATGAGACTTCAGAGATAATCCTTATAGAAAAAGGTGAACATATATCCTTTGCAAATTGTGGTCTTCCCTACTATATCGGTGAAGTAATCAAGGAAAAGGAAAGACTGTTGGTGCAAACTCCGGAAAAAATGAAGGAGCGCTTTAATATAGATGTTCGTGTTTATTCCGAGGTTACCAGAATCAATACAGAGAATAAAACTGTTGAAGTATTTGACAGACTCAGAAATGAACATTATCAGGAAACATATGATAAATTAGTACTCTCGCCAGGTGCAGAACCTGTCAGACCAAATTTGCCAGGAATCAATTCAAAAAAAATATTTACACTCCGAAATATACCTGACACTTACAGGATTAAGGAATATGTAGACAATACATCTCCGAGGAATGCTATTATAGTTGGTGCAGGCTTCATTGGTCTTGAAGTTGCAGAAAACCTGCATATGAGAGGCATAAACGTTACAGTTGTTGAACTTGCCGACCATGTAATAGGCCCTTTGGATTTTGAAATGGCTGCCATTGTTCATCAGCATTTAAAATCAAAGGGCGTTGCTCTTTATTTGAAAAATGGCGTTGAGGCTTTTGAAGAGGATGAGACTGCTATTTCTGTCAAATTGTCCAGTGGAGCAGTATTAAAGTCAGACATGGTTATTATGGGTATCGGAGTCAGACCGGAAACTCGTCTTGCAGTCGAAGCAGGCCTTCAAATTGGGAAAACAGGCGGTATTTACGTTAATGAGTATTTGCAGACCTCAAACCCTGATATTTATGCCGTGGGTGACGCCATCGAAGTAAAGGATTTTATAAGTGGTAATCAGGCGCTTATTCCCCTTGCCGGGCCGGCGAACAAGCAGGGTAGAATTGCTGCAAACAATATTTACGGAAAGCTGGAGAAATTCGATGGCACCCAGGGTACTTCAATAGTTAAGGTTTTTGATCTGACAGTAGCTTTATCAGGCAATAGTGAAAGAATATTGAAGCGTAACGGAATTAGTTACCTTAAGTCCATTACACATACTGCTTCTCATGCTGGCTATTACCCCGGAGCTATACCAATGACTATCAAACTTTTATTCGGTAATACAGACGGGAAGCTTCTCGGGGCGCAAATAGCAGGCTATGAAGGAGTTGACAAGAGAATGGATGTGCTCTCCACAGCTATGCGTGCAGGAATGACTGTCTCAGATCTGGAGACTCTGGAACTCGCATATGCGCCCCCCTTCTCTTCGGCAAAAGATCCGGTTAATATAGCCGGCTATACAGCAAATAATATATTAAAGGGAGACTCCGTTGTCTTTCATTGGGACGAGGTGGACCGGATTGATACATCCAAAGACATTCTTCTGGATGTCAGAGAACCCGAGGAGACTCAGTTGGGGTCAATTCCCGGTGCAATAAATATTCCCCTTGATAAACTGAGAGACAGACTGGAAGAGTTTCCAAAGGATAAATCAATCTATATTTTCTGTCAAGTAGGCTTAAGAGGTTATATCGCTGCAAGGGTATTAATGCAAAGGGGTTATAGAAGTGTAAAAAACTTAAGCGGAGGTTATAAACTATATAATATGGCAGCAGGTAAACAGTCAAATGAAAAAGTTTTTATTACTGATAGTGCAGTGAGTACTTCAACATCCGGAACTTCAGCACAAAAAGAAGCTGCAGCAGCTACCGATAATTCTAAATTAAATCAAACAGAAAAACCTGCTGAAGCTAAAATCAGTCTTCGACTTGATGCCTGCGGTCTTCAATGTCCGGGACCAATTATGAAGGTTTTTAATGCTATTAAGGATATGGATAATAATGAAATTTTGGAAGTAAAAGCGACAGATCCTGCTTTTCAGGAGGATATTAAGACCTGGTGCAAAACTACCGGAAACGTCTTGCTTGGAGTAAGCTATGAAAAGAACGTATTTACTGCAACAATAAAAAAAGAAATTAAAAAGGATAATTTACCAACTACAAAGAATAATAATAAATCAATGATTGTATTCAGCAACGACCTGGACAAGGCAATTGCATCGTTTATTATAGCAAACGGTGCCGCAGCAATGGGCAGAAAGGTTACAATGTTTTTCACCTTCTGGGGTTTGAATATATTAAGAAAGCCCGAAGGAAAAGGTGTAAAAAAGGACTTTATTTCTAGAATGTTTGGTGTTATGATGCCTAAGGGATCAAATAAATTATCCCTATCTAAAATGAACATGGCAGGAATGGGACCAAAGATGATACGTTATCTTATGAACAAAAAAGATATCTTTTCTCTCGAAGTTCTTATTGAGCAAGCAAGGCAGAATGGTATCGAGTTTGTAGCCTGCAACATGTCAATGGATATTATGGGAATTAAACAAGAGGAGCTCATTGAAGGAGTTACTATAGGCGGTGTCGCATCCTTCCTTGGTTCTGCTGAAGAATCGGATATGAGTCTGTTTATTTAATCGTATTAAAGGTTTTATTGTAACTGTAAACGTTAGGAGGTTTTCCGTTGATTGATTTAGGAAAGTATGAGGTTAAAGCAGATAAACTTAAAGCTATGGCTCATCCCCATAGGCTATGCATAATCAAAGGGCTAATGGATGGTAGTTGTAATGTAACTAAGATTCAGGAATGTCTTGGGCTACCCCAGTCAACAGTATCACAGCATCTTGCGAAACTAAAGTCGGCAGGTATAATAGCTGGAGTGCGTAATGGCCTTGAAATCTGCTATCGAGTTGTGGATGAAGAAATAATCAATATCGTGAAAATCCTTTTAAAGGAGGAATTCGAGGATAAGTAATTATAAGCTCATATAGCTTAGATTGCTTAGATTGCTTAGATTGCTTAGATTGTTTAGATTGTTTAGATTGTTTAGATTGTTTAGATTGCTTAGATTGTTTAGATTGCTTAGATTTGCTTAGATTAAGGATCAACTTACCCCCGTCTTATGATAGATATTATTCAAGCCGGGGGTAAAAGTATGTAACATGAAACTATTACTCCTGTGTTGAAATATTCAATTCAATTTTTTCATTAGTATCGATATTTATTGGAATACAAATTGTTCTTGTTTTTGGTGTTGAAACATGCATGTCATTTCCTTCAAATAATGCAGGTGGAGTTATATCTACAACCACTTTTTTCGAGGCAAGTATTGTAGCTGCATTTCCAAGTATCATATTTGCTGCTTCCGAAATTGCACTTTTGGTAATCTCGTCCAACTGTTCGACAGGCATCCCCATCATCATACAAGATGCCAATTTACAGGCCGCATTTCTATTCATACTAAATATTACCTGGCCTTTTATATCACCAATAATACCAATAACAATTGACAAAGAATCACTGTCATAGGGCGAAGTCTTAATATACGCCTTTCCAAGTGATGAATCGATATTAGCAACTGATTTCAGAATTGTACAGCTTGCTTCTATAAATGGATTAATTAAGTTAACGTCCATAAAATCACCTCATCCTAAAATGGACAATATTTACTATTTTATTTAATTATTCGACATCATTAAAAAATTTTAGGGGGGGGACTTTAAAATATTTTTTGATTATGGACTATCCATATTGTTTTATATTTTTATTGTAGTTTATTTCTTTACTATAATAACTGCCCAAAAATTGATGGAATTGCCTGGAAAGCAATGGGCAATTCTCATCATTCTTCCGGGTTAATTTTAATAGCTATGAAAAATCTTTATTGAATTGACTTTAATTCATGCTCTGTCAGATGATCTACAAATAGACCCTTTAACTCCTCTTCTGCTCCACAGTTTTTCTGATAATACCAATACTTTACATCTGACTCAATCTGCTCATCTGTTCCCTCCGGTTTTTTTGGATAAACCGCTATTAGCGCTTTTGTCTCCTTATCCCGTAATCCAACTTTTTCAAATCTCTCAAATTTGCCCATATATCACACCTCCATTTTTCTCCAGTAGATTATTCTGAATCTAAATCTAAGTTATTCCATCAATTACACTCTGATTTACCGGAAAAATTTATACTTACCTTGACAATAAAAAATTGAGTACATTAATATATATACCCAATTATCAAAATAACTTTCAAAATTATGGTTTCGTTTTTTGTGATAAGCTTCTTCTATAAAAATGCAATCATCAGAATTGCAGCTGTAACGGCTGGAATAAAGGCTGCCTTTACTCCCACATCACTTGCCTTAACCAAAAGTAATGCATCGGTAGAATTTCCAAGGGTAAAAACAAAAACTATGGCCAGAAAAACATAATAACTATTGGGGAAGCTTTTCAATGACACTCTTTCAGGTATTTCTTTCTTTGCTCTTTTTGCTTCTTTAACAATGAAAATAAGATTTATAAGACCAAGAATACCGGGTATACTCGCTAAAATAAAGATTTTTCTGTAATCCCCTGGAAAAAGAAACAGAATACCTGATGCTAATAATGGCCCAAGCACAGCTCCACTGTTATCCATGGCCTTATGAAACCCAAAACTTCTTCCCTTTGTTCCGTTTTCAGCAGAGCCGGCTATGAGACTATCCCTGGGCGCCGTTCTTATTCCTTTCCCAACCCTTTCGCAAAACCTGATAATCAGAACTTGCAGCGGTGTTGTTGCAAAGGCAAAAAGCGGTGACAATACGGCAGTAAATGCATAGCCGATTATCATAAATGGTTTGTTTCTCCCGATTTTATCACTCCACCAACCCGATACTGCTTTGATCAGTGATGCAGTACTTTCAGCAATTCCCTCAATGAGAGATACCTCCGTTTTTGATGCTTCAAGGGTCAGCAGATACAACGGCATTACTGCATATATCATCTTAGAGGTCGTATCTGTTAAAAAACTGGTAATTCCGGTAAAGAAAATATTCTTTTCTATCCCCAGTATCTTTTTATGCTCCATTCTTTATTACTCCACCTTATTTTTGATTATTGCTGTACACAAGTTCACTATAATTATCAAAAGCCTTTGTAATATCTTCAAGTATCGACTTTGAAGATATTTGCAGGGAAGCACCGAAAATATCACGGGACAGTATCTTGCTATGCCACATCAAAAGCTTTTCCAGCTCAACTTCTTCCTCTTCCAATTCGGCGAATGTAAATTTCTCCACAGAAATTTCCTTGTCGAGTTCTTTTAGATACTTCCGGCATTCACCGATAAATTCACTGTATTCCCCGTCTCGAACTTCATTAAACAATGAGATGATCCTGTCCTCATGCTTTTTATCAAAAAAGGTACTTTCCATTAGAAATGCTTCTCCACTATAAGATTCTATATCCTGAGATATTTTTTGAAGTGCGGAATGGTTCTCTTCATTGTAGGCCAACAACCACATGGACTGTTGAATATTAACAGCTCCAATCTTTTTCAAAGCCCTCCAGGCTGCAACTCTGTGTCTTGAAGGCTCAGTTGGGAGGTTATAGTTAATAACCAGCCATTTTTGTCTCTCCATAATTTTCCTCTTCTTATATGCAATTTATTAAGTGCAATTTATCAAATGCACTGAAATGTAATATTCGTTACACCAAAAATATCATAATGTAATATTCGTTACAATAGATTGTGAAAGTTTTATATTCGAGTAAGAAAAAGAATTGAATAAAACCAAATCTTTTAACCATTTACAATTTAAGATATAAAAATGCTCCCCTTCGTAGCAGGATTAATTATTTTACCTTTCTACTTAAGACGGAGCATATCAGCCTATTACCAGTTCAAAAATAAGGGAATATATAGAATTATTTAGTTTTTATCAATGTAAAGGTAGTAACGGAGCTTCTATAAGTGTTGCAAAAGCAAAATTGTGGCAGTGCTCATCATTTACTGTTGTCATCCCCTGGACAAAATGGACATGCTTACCATTACCAACATTAATAGCAGGGCCAGTTTCAACACCTATTTCATGAAGATGATCAAAAAAGTCAGTATTGGATAATATAGCATGCTTATGACTGCCCCCATGTATCGGAATTACTTGACTTGTCACACCGGCTACACGATGATTATGCCTTTCGTCATTTTCCTCTGCTAACTTTGTACTACTTGTAAATTCATGTACATGGGTTTGTACTTCCTCATGTACATTGGTTTGATTTTCTATTTTTTTTGCATTATTCGTAGATTTTTTGCGTCCCAAAAAAACCACCTCCAATACATGTTATGTTAACCTCATGTATCCTGTGACTTAAATACAAATTCTTATTCCTTTGATAACGCCCAAAGATACAGCGAAGCTACCGATCCGTATGGAGAATATCTTTTTACATACTTGTCAAACTCTTCTTTAGACAAAGTATCCAACCCGTAAAGTTTCATTATTCCCCGGCGTATTGCCAGGTCTCCCCAGCTTACTACATCAGGACGTTCCATTGAGAATATAAGAAGCATCTCAGCGGTCCACTTTCCTATTCCATTTAGAGAAGAGAGACAGGATATTACTTCATCATCCCCCTTCCTTTGCAGTTCCTGAAGGTCAAGACTTCGGTCAATAACAGCCTGGGTTATACCCTTGATATACTGTACCTTTCTGTTTGACATTCCACACTGCTGTATAAGCTCCGGCGCTGTTGCTGCAATAGTTCCAGGCGTGATACACCCTATTTTCTCCACGAACCTGTTCCATACTGTTTCAGCCGCCTTTGATGAAATCTGCTGTCCGACTATACTGTTTATCAGAGCAGCATACAGGTCAGGAATTATGCCGCGCTCTATCATACCTATCCTATCTATAGCGGCGCCCAGTCTCTTGTCATTTTTCTTAAGGTATTGAATCTCTCGTTGTCCATACTTAAATATCTGCATGCTTTTTTTCTAGCTCCAATAGTTTCTTCTTTATTTCAAGGCCTCCTCTGTACCCTATCAATTTTCCGTCTGAACCGATCACCCGGTGACAGGGTATAAAAAAAGGCAGCGGGTTCCTGTTATTTGCCATACCCACAGCTCTTGAAGCCTTTATGTTGCCTGATGCCTGTGCTATTTCCTTATAACTTCTGGTTTCTCCATAAGGAATTCTCATAAGACACTCCCATATACTTTTCATAAAAGCCGTACCCTGAGGTGCTAAAGGCAATTCAAAGCCTTTCTGGCTCCCGGAAAAGTATTGTTGTAGCTGACTTGAAGCCTCCCTGAGGGGCTTTGTTTCCTGAATGGAGTAGCTTTCTCCATCAATAACTATTCCTTTAGCATTTACAATTTTATTAACAGCCTCAACTGTTACCGGTGCATGTTTTAACTCATGTATTTGGCTTTGAAAAAAGACATTGGTTATATAGTGATTTTCTTCGGCAATTCCTAAAATACCAACCTTTGTATTATAAAGAAAAATATTTTTCATAATGGGTTCCCCTCAAAACGGATTTTTAACCTTTTAAGTATGTCCTATATATCCAATAAAATTATTCCTGCATATGAGCCCTGTAAAACTCGTTATAGTTCTCCAACTCACGTTTTAACAGGTTGGGCGTGTCTATTTTATATGGGCAGTGGTCTCTGCAGTTTCCGCAATCTATACACTCTGGTATGAGGTCCATTTTTTTCCTAAACTCATCCTGCAGGAACTGCTGATAGGGTGCTCTTCTCAAAAGCAGAGATATTCTGGCCTGCATGGGAATTTCAATCCCTGCCGGACATGGCATACAGTAGCCGCAGCCTCTGCAGAAATTTCCCGATAACTCTTCCCTGTCTTTATTAATAACCTTCCATAGAGTCTCATCCAGTATCGGAGGCTGCTCTTCCATAGACAGGAATTCGTCCAGCTCAGACTCCCTCTGTATTCCCCATATGGGCACAACGTTTTCATACTGCCTTAAGAACGCGAAGGTCGAGGCTGCGTTGGTAATAAGTCCACCTGACATTGCCTTCATAGCAATCAAACCTACATCGTATTTTTTGCATTGCTCAATAAGTTCCAGGTCAACATCCGAGGAAAGGGAACTCAATGGGAACTGCATCGTATCGTAAAGTCCGGAAGCTACAGCTTCCATAGCTGTTTTTATTCTATGATTGGTAATTCCGATAAAACGTACCATCCCCTTCTTCTTTGCTTCCAGCAAACCGGCATAAGTACTGTCCGGGTCATTGGGGTCAGAAAGATCGGCAGGATTATGGAGCTGCAGAATATCCACATAATCTGTTTTCATATTTTTGAGACTTGTTTCAAGATGCTCAAATAAAGTCTTTTTATCCTGTGAAAAGGTTTTAGTAGCTATAATTATATTTTTCCTGACCTCAGCTAGTGCATATCCGATTTTTTCCTCACTATCGGTATAGCCTCTGGCTGTATCAAAGAAATTTATTCCATTGTCATATGCCTTAACCAGAAGCTTTTTCGCCTCATCAAAGGAGACCCTTTGAATGGGGAGTGCTCCAAAGCTGGTCCTGGTCACCATAAGACCGGTGCGTCCCAATCTTGTCTTTTCCATAAAAATTACCACCTTTTTAAGCTTAAATTTTGAATACATTAAAAAACATATGTTAAAAAGTATTTGAACATAGATATTTTTCTTAGTTTCATCTTTTTCTAAGTACTATTTTCATATAATTATATTTCAAAAAAAACCCAGAAGCAATATCACAGAAATATCCAAACCCGTTTGTACAAACAATTCAGTACTTAAAAATATTGAGAAAAAACAACCCGACTTATTATCGAATTGTTTTTTCACAAATTATTGCTAATTAACTTTGTTATAGCTAATCAGGGCTCTATTCAGATTTATTGTAGTACTATTTCAGACTAAATTTCGCCTTCAATAATTCCACGTGAGCAAAAGAAGCTCCAATCATAGCAAAATATCTATATCTCCCACTATCCAGCCTTTTGAGTTCTCGTAATAGTAAGCAAGTTCTTCTCTACCGATATTGTACATTCATTATGCTAAATACTTTATTCCGGATTGTTAAGTCTCTCTCTGAACTCTTTAGGGGACAAGCCGGTATTTTTCTTAAAGGCAAGGGAGAAATAATTTGTATCGTTATATCCTACCTTCTCAGCTATCTCGTAGGTTTTGAGCCTTGAAGCTCCCAATAGTTGTTTTGCTTTCTCGATACGAAGTCTCGTAATATATTCATTACAGCCTTCCCCCATCTCCTTCTTAAAGAGCCTTGAAAAATAGTTGCGAGCAACGTGAAATTGTTCTGCAAGTGTAAATACTGTTAAATCTTCGGTAAGATGCTCATTAATGTATTTTGTAGCAGCCTCTACAATTTCATGCATCTGCTTCTTATTGTTGTACATAAGCTTAGCAATAAACATTTCAATAAAAACACAGCAATTTTCAAGATCATTATTATGAAGTGTTGTAATCAAGGTCTCCAACCGTCCGTCGGCCTGATATCCGGTAGTCTTCAGGTATTGCCAGTAGAAAGCCGCCGCAAGCTCATAAAACTTTTGTTCTGCATTGTTCTTTTTCATACTGGAATTTCTAACTTCATCTATATACATTTTCAAATACATTTTAACTGCCTCGGTATCAGGAAAGCTTACCAGCATTTTTTCCTTGTAATACTGCAGCTTATCCTTCTGCCTTATGGCTTCAAAATTCGATACTTCATCAGTATTCCCTGCCGTAACCGCAGTCTCAATCTTTGAACTCTCTCTTGCTTTAATATATGATGTATTGATTTTTGAAATATTTGAAACAATAGGCCCAATTCCTATTTTTAAATCAACATCATATTCTACTCCAACAATTTCCTGTAGTTTGGCTATTTGGTCCTCGGCACTTTCTCCACTGCTTTTTATATAAAATATAACAATAATATCCCCTTCTCTGTTTTGAAAGGTCCACCCGGAATTGTTTGAGTCAATCATATTTATTAGAATTGTTTTTATGGATATTAATAAAAGATTCTTATGCTGGGACCAAACACTGTCACCGGAGAGAACCGGTGAAATCAGACAAACCTGATACTCGCAGTTGTCCTCCAGAATAAGTCCGTCAATATACAATTCTTCAGCATTACTGTCATTCTCCGTCAACTGCATAAGTGATCTTTCAAAAGCTTTCTGATTCTCAAGTATAAGTTTTCTATTGAGAATGTTACTTTTGATTGAAGACTGCAGCTCACTTTTAAGGTTATCCACCTGAAGCTTGATACTGTTTATCAGACTAACCTCGTCAACGGGTTTCAGTATAAATTCTTTAACACCCAGAGAACAACTTTTTTGTGCATACTTAAAATCATCGTAGCCTGTTAGTACAAGAACCCTTAGATCCGGTAAAAATTCAAGCATCCGTCGGGTCATTTCAAGACCATCCATTTCAGGCATACAGATATCTGTAAGTACAATATCGGGCATTGTTTCCCTCGCAATTTCCAATGCTTCCTGAGCACCGGAGGCAGTCCTGACCTCGCCAATTTCAAGCTTACTCCAAGGAATCATATTATATAAGCCATTCCGGATTATTACCTCATCATCTACTATTAGTACTTTGTACAATATCCTTCACCTGCCTTTTTGTTTTATACCTTTACTTAATATTGATGTATACTCAGCATATGGTCAGTATTCTCGGTATATTCAGCATTATCAGTATTTTTGGGTATTCTAAGCATTTTCAGCACCTAAGCATTTTCAGCACCTAAGCATTTTCAGTATTTTCTGCTATTTCATCTATTTTAAGTAAGCCCCTGGATTAATATGTAATCTTACATTTACAGTTATACCACCATACTCGTTACTTTCATAAAACAAACCGTATTTATTTCCATAAAATAATTTTATCCTTCTGTGTACATTCCTGACCCCGTACCCTACACTTGAATCGTTATCCTCAAGTGTACGGTTCAAACTTTTTATTTGGTCAGGCATCATACCGACCCCGTTATCAATGACCTTTACAATAACGTCATCGGCTTCTCTGACTGCGGTTATTTTTATGAAACCCTTTGACTGCTTAACTCTTAAGCCATGGTATATGGAGTTTTCCACCAGAGGCTGAAGTGTCATCTTAGGTATCATTACTTCCAGAAACTCTTCTGAAATATCAATATAGCTTTCCATACTATCTTTATATCTCATTTCCTGAATGGTCAGATAATTTTCCACGTGCTGCCACTCGCTCTTTAATGGAATTATGGCTTCACCGCGACTGAGACTTATTCTGTAGAAGCCGGCAAGTGCCTTAACCATTGTGGAAATCTCATGATGTCCGCACATCAATGCCTGCCAATGTATAGATTCAAGAGTGTTATAGAGAAAATGAGGGTTAATTTGCGATTGCAAAGCTTTAAACTCAATCTCTTTAAGCTGTTTTTGTTCATCAACGATCCTTCGCATCAGTACATTTATCTGTCCAACCATCAGATTAAAGCCTTTAGAAACCTGTTCAAAGTCGTAACCGTGCTCAGACAGATTTATACGCGTTGTCAGGTCTCCCTTGGAAACCATGGACATCCTATAAATCAAATCATTAAAGGGACGTAATAAATGTTTACTGAATATCAACGATATGAATGAAGCCAGAAAAACAGTCCCTATAACAATAATCAGTATCGCCAGCAGCATGACATTGTTATCTCTCAGAAGATAATTTATCGGGAGTGTTCCTATTACATACCAGTCCCAATCCTTTATATATTTATAAACTACCAGCTTTCCGTTTATTTCGGTTGAGCCGTCCTTTTTATTCATTATTTCGTCAAGGCGAGCATTGTTTGATATTTTACTTTTGTTGGTATGGGAAACAATTGTACCCTGACCGTTCATAATAAAGGTCTCGAGAGGCAGATCCCTTTGCGTATGAGAATAAAACCTTGCTACAACATCCTCAGTAACAGATATACCCAGCATTCCAATAGGTTTCTTTATCCTATACTTATCAAATATCGGCTGGTATACAGTGAGAGTATATTTCTTATTTAAAACAGGATCCTGTCTGAAGCTGACCCTGATTGGACTTCCTGTAATATCATTTTTGGAAAGAAATCCGGCAATATTCGAAAAGTCAGAATCCTGTCCTGCCTTTGTAGGACCAAGATAAAGCACATTGTTATCTATTGCTTTAAAAAGACAAACATATAGAATATCTCTTTTCGAACCTATTATGTTGGACATGGAACGGTAAACATCATCAACTGTATCTGAGAAATCCACACCATCCATGTCAGGCTTTGAAAGGTATTCCTGAAGACTTCTGTCAGTAACAATGCTATCAGGGGTACTTTCAATGTTCTTCAGATAATCCTCCAGATTTGAAGTGTTCTGCTGAAGCTGAAGCATGGTCATATCTTTTGCCTGCTGTTTTATGGAACGGCTGGTTACAGTATAAGAAAAGCCTACCACAATCAATACAGTTAAGCATATTGTTATTACAAGATAATACGTTAATTTTGTTCTGAAAGGCATGTTTCGCAACTTATTTTTAGCTAGCTGTAATAACCAGTTCTTCATATACGTCACCCTCTATTGATTATAGTACTGTAGAGTTATTTCCTCCATTTTTTTTGCAGCACGTCTAGGGTCCTCTCCTCCAAAAATTTGTCTTGTAAGTGTCAAATGGGCTTCTGAAAGCTTTGGAGGCAGGTATTGGTCATACCAGAACTGAACATTTGGGGATTTGCTTATATATTTCAAGACCTCGCTAGTCAACGGGTCTTTTATATCAACATTATCTACAGGTGGAATTTTACCTGCATGTATACGTTTTTGAACTGCCGTATCATCAATAAGGTATTGTATTAGCTCAAAGGCTTCGTCTATGTAATGGCAGGAACTCGCAACAGAATAAAAATTATCTCCCATAGTGCCTATGGTGTTGTCTGGATGCCCTTCTCCCCCTTCTACTACGGGAAATGGGAAAATACCTATTTTTTTATAAAATTCGGGGTTTTCGTACTTAACATTACTCAGAAACCAACTACCCGATAAAAACATTGCAGCTGATTCATTATATAAAAGATTACGGGCGTCACCTGCATCCTCATCCTGCCAATTGAAACCCTTTGGAAACGCCCCCAGGTTTACCAGTTCCTGTACCATTTCTCCCGCTTTTACAAATACCTCGTTATCAAAGGAACCGTTGTTTTTTCTGTTAGCAGCATCATCAAATACTTTTGGTCCCCCAAGTCTATCAACGAAATACATATAGAACATGGAACCCGTCCAAGCTGTTCTGTTTGCTAGGGCAAAAGGTATGTATCCATGTTCTTTAAGTACCTTTATATTGTCTTTCAACTGGTTGAAGGTGGTTGGTTCCGATAAATTCAGGACTTTATAGATATTTTTATTGTAAAATATCAAGGTTATCGTCATGTTCTCTACCGGAACACCCCATATACCGTTATCCATTGTTACCATATCAATTGCTTTCTTATTAAATCTGTACAAGTAATTATCCTTGTACATAAAATCGTTCAGATTTACAACTCCACCAATGCTTATGTATTCCTTAAGTATGCTACCGGACCATGTTGGAAATACATCCGGCATCTGATTTGTGGCAACGCAGACAGAAAGTCTATTTTTATACAGGTCGTTGGGAATCAGTTCGTGTACTACCTCAAAACTTTTATTGCTTTGCTCAAAACGATTTACCGACTCTGCAATAACCTCGTTAACTGCAGAGTCTCCCTGTATACTGTAAAGAGTAATCTGTTTTTTCTGAGTTCTTTGAGTAGTCATACCAATCTGACTATCGTAAAAACAGCTTGACAGCGGAAGAATTACAATAAGAACAATAAGAGCTAGTAGTATCTTTCTCACGTTTACCTCCTGCATTCTGAATGCACAAAACCGGTAGATAATACTGTATAGACTTTTAATATTATATACCACAGATTTATTAAGGTAACAACCAAAAAAGTTAATTTTACAATATATATCTTTCTGTCTGCTTAGTTTTAGCCTTTTACAGCTCCCGCCATCATACCCTTGATTAGTTTATCCTGGCCAATTGCAAAAGCTACTATCATAGGAAGTGCACATAATGTTAATACAGCCATTATCATTGGAATGTTGGAATTATATTGCCCCTGGTAATCCCATATTGATAAGGGTAGTGTTCTGCTTTTAGCAGACTGGGTCAATACAAGAGCAAAACTGAATTCATTCCACATGTTAACAGCGTTATAAATTGCTAATGTCGCTAAGCCGGGCTTTGATAAAGGTGCAATAATATGGAAGAAGGTTCTGTATTTACCACAGCCGTCTATTTCAGCAGACTCTTCAAGCTCTTTGGGTATATCAGCCATAAAGCTTGTCAGAATAAAGACTGATATTGGAAGGTTAAAAGCTGTGTAGGGACCTATAAGTGCAAAAATTGTATCATATAAATGGATTTTTTGAGTCAGCTGAAAAACAGGTATAAGAGTTACATGTATAGGCACTGCCATTGCAGCTACAACAAGTCCGAACAGAGGTTTGTTAAATTTGAATTTAAACCTTGAGAAGGGATAAGCCGCACATAGTGCTGTAAATAAGATAAGTGCCAGTGATACAGCTACTACAAAGGTACTGTTCAGCAGATACTTATAAAAATCACTTTTGATAACACCGATAAAGTTGTCCAGATAAAATCCCTGAGGCAGTGCAAATACACCAGCGGTCAAAATCTCAAACTGCTCTTTAAAGGCGGAGGCTACCATGAAGTAAAAAGGGGCTCCTGCAATAACCAACCAAAATAAAGCTAATAGTGCTATGATTATCTTTAGTATTGATATTCTTTTCTTAATCATACTCTACGCCTCCTCCTTTCCGTTTAGTGCTCGAAGGGTTAACAATGAGATTAACGTTATCACAATAAACATACCTGATGCAATTGTTGAACCATAGCCCATTTTCATTGTCTGGAAAGCATTTTTATACATATATGTAGCCATAAGCTCGGTTGCACCGCTAGGGCCGCCCTGGGTCATAACGTATATAAGATCAAAATACTTTAGTGAACCAACCAGCGAAAGAACAGCAGCACTCTTAACTGAACCTTTCATACCTGGCAGTGCGACTCTCCAAAAATACTGTCCGTATGTAGCACCGTCAATTATCGAAGCTTCATATATTTCTACCGGAAGCGAACTAAAGGCAGCCAGGAAATAAACCATGTAAAAAGGGATAAACTGCCAGCATATAACCGCAATAACTGCATAAATAGCGACCTGTGGATTACCCAGAAGGTCTACCATACCTTCCCCGCCTAACAAGGTTGACACAGCACTTATAAGGCCGAATTGCGGGTCATAGGTATATTTAAAAAGGAAACCGACGGCAACTGAAGACATCAGCATAGGTACAAAATAAACCATTTTGAGGAAATTTAATTTCTTTCCTCCTGTATCCAACAGGAATGCTAATGCCATAGCAATGGGCAGCTGTATTGCTATAGACAAAATAACTATTATTATATTGTTAAGAAAAGACTTGAAAAAGACAGCGTCTGTCGCAAGTGTTTTCCAGTTCTCCAAGCCAAAAAAAACCTTGTCGGAGCTAATTCCGTTCCAGTCATGAAGACTTAGCCAGAAGGAATTAACTATAGGGTATAAAATAAAAATCAAAATAAAAAAGAATACCGGAATAAGGAATACTGTTGCCGCAATTGCTGTGCTGCGTTTTCTGTGAATTAAAAGTGATTTGGTAGTTTGCATTGTTTCTCCTCCCCTCTGAATATATGGCATAATTCAGACCGGTTATTTTATAGGAAATAAAGTTTTAAATATAATTGATGGGTATCAGATGAGTGATACCCAATCAATTATTAATTATACTATTTACCAGTTAATAAATTACTTACCAAATGCTTTTTTTGCTGCTTCTTCCATTTCTTTGTTTACCTGTTCAGGAGTTTTCGCAAGACCGAAAATAGCTTGTGAAGTATCCTTGTGAACCTGTGCAACATCAGCAGGCAAATACTGATCGTACCATAACTGAACGGAAGGAGCCTTTTCTACTGCACTCAATACTTCCTGGAGCAGTGGATCGCTAACCTTTACACCTTTTACAGGAGGCACTCTTCCTGCTTCGATACGCTTGGTAACAGCTGTATCATCTATAAGGTAAGTGATTGCTTTGAATGCGCCTGCTACGTCTTTACTGTTTGCAGCAACTGAATAGAAGTTATCTCCAACTGTACCAACAACTGAGTCTGGGCTACCTTTTCCGCCTTCAGCAGCTGGGAATGGGAACGAACCAATCTTCTTCATAAAGTCTTTTATCTTTGCATCTTTACTGCTCTCTGTTTCACCTTTAGCAGTTGAGAGGAACCATGAACCCATAAGAGTCATAGCAGCTTTTTCTTGATACAATAGCATACGTGATTGTCCTGAGTCTTCATCCAGACCATTAAAGCCTTTATTGAAATAATTTTTCTTAACCCAGTCCTGAATCTTGTTTCCAGCCTGTGTAAATGCTTCGTTTTCAAAGGAACCTGTACGTTGTGCAGCTGCATTAAAGGCCTCTGCTCCGCCGAAACGATCAGCAAGGTACATATAATACATTGAACCGGTCCACTGAGTCTTGTTAGCTAAGGAGAAAGGAATTATTCCATTCTTCTTCAAAGTATCAGCAACAGTTTCGAGTTCTGAGATTGTCTTTGGAACCTGAAGGTTATATTTAGCAAATAAGTCCTTGTTGTAGAAGAACATTGCTACTGCAGTATTTTCAACAGGTACTGCCCATATTTTATCCTTGTATGTAGCCTGATTTATAGCAGCCGGCATAAAGCGATCCTTATATCCGCCTTCGTTCATGTAAGTTGTCAGATCAGCTATTTTGTTTGAATCAACGTAGGTGTTCATTGGTCCGCCTGACCAGTGTGGGAAGATATCAGGCATTTGATCTGAACCCATTGCAACTGCAATCTTGGTTTTGAATGCATCATTCTGCATTACAGAGACTTCAACAGAGTAGTTTGGATTGTCCTTAGTAAATCTGTCGATACTGTCTTTAATGATTGTGGGCATTGGCTCAGTTGTCTGAATATGCCATAGACTTAGTTTTACAGGATCAGCCGCAGGTGCTGCAGTTGAAGATTCTGCCGCTGCTGTAGTTGATGGGGCAGCGCTTGTTGTTGCTGTTGAGGTCGAAGTTTCTGCTGTTTTTGACGAACCGCAAGCAGCAATAGACAACGTCATTGCAATTGCTAATCCGGCAGCCATAGCCTTACTGATAGCTTTTTTCATTGTTCTTTACCTCCTTTAATATATAAGCTTGTTTGACTTATGTATTTATAATAGCATCAAAGAACAATCAAATTAATTTACAAAACTTACTTCTTCATATAATTTTGTTACCTAACAAAAAAACCTAACTTGTTTGTTAGGTTTATACAAAATAAATTATTCAATTTAAACAATATTTACGATAATCTAGTCTCAAAATCACAATAATCAAACTTTTTTATAATCCTTATTCCGTCTTTTTCACAATAAAGTGCTATAGCCGGAAGATTAACACCGTTAAAAGTATTGTTTTTCACCATGGTATAGTGAGCCATATCACAAAATATCAATCTGTCACCGGGTTTCAAAGGCTTGTCAAAGGAGTAGTCCCCGATTATGTCTCCCGCCAGACAGGTAAGTCCTCCGAGTCTGTACGTATGATTTTTTTCCTGAGGCTTGCCGGCAGAAATTATATTGGGTCTGTAAGGCATCTCAATGACATCAGGCATATGACACGCTGCTGAAGTATCAAGAATTGCAATATTCATTTCATTATCAACTATGTCCAGAACTCTGGCAACCAAGTATCCGGTATTTAATGCTATTGCTTCTCCGGGCTCGAGATAAATCTCAACTCCATATTTGTCCTGAAAGAATTTTATTGTACGTATTAGTGTTTCTATATCATAGTCTTGTCTTGTAATATGATGGCCTCCACCCAAATTCAGCCATTTCATATCTTTAATAAACTCTCCGAATTTCTCATCAACCACCTTTGCTGTACGCTCAAGTGAATCAGAGTTTTGCTCACACAAGGTGTGAAAATGGAGTCCGTCTATACCTTCAAGCTGGTCCGGTTTGAAGTTCCTCAGCGTGACTCCCAGCCTTGAATGGTTTGCACACGGGTCATATATGGCATGGTCCTGTTCCGAGTATTCAGGGTTTATACGTATTCCGCATTCAATCTTCTTTCCGGGATAGTTCTTTACTTTGTCTCTAAACTTGTTCCATTGATCAAAGGAATTGAACACCATGTGGTCTGAGTATTTAAGAAGTTCATCGAATTCCTCCTCAATATACGCTGGAGCATATACGTGAACTTCCTTCCCCATCTTTTCAAACCCAAGTCTTGCTTCGAATAGTGAACTTGAAGTAACTCCTTTAAGATATTTTCCAATTAAAGGGTAAACCGAATGCATTGAAAAGCCCTTTTGAGCCAAAAGAATTTTACAGCCGGTTCTTTTCTGAACAGAATCAAGAATTTCCAGATTTTTAATTAATAGTCTTTCATCAACTATATAACAAGGTGTAGGTAGTTTTGTTACATCTATATCCATAATAGTTTCGCCTTTCTATAACAAACTTTACGCCGCTGCTTCACCTTGTTACAGAGAAAGAATGGGAATCAGCGGCGTACTCATATTTTATTAATCAAGAAGTGTAGGAGAAAAATCCTCTTTCCATGGAAGACCACATTTATTAAGGGCATCCATAAACGGATCGGGATCAAATTCCTCAACATTATAAACACCAGGCTTCATCCAGATTCCCTTTAACATCATCATAGCTCCAATCATTGCCGGAACTCCGGTAGTATAAGATATAGCCTGGGAACCAACTTCAGCATAACATTCCTCATGGACACATACATTGTATACATAATAGGTTCTTGGCTTTCCATCCTTAATACCTTGAATTATGCAGCCTATATTGGTCTTACCCTTTGTTCTCGGGCCAAGTGAAGCCGGATCGGGCAGAATAGCCTTTAAGAACTGCAGAGGTATTATTTTCTTACCTTCAAAATCTATAGGCTCAATAGATGTCATACCTACATTTTCAAGAACTCTTAGGTGAGTGAGATATTTTTCTGAGAAGGTCATCCAGAATCTTATTCTCTTTACACCCTTTATATTTACAGCCAAAGACTCGATTTCTTCATGGTGCAGCAGATAGATATCCTTTGGTCCAATTTCGGGTAAATCATAAACCTTTTTTAGTTCCAACGGTTCGGTTTCGACCCATTGCCCATTCTCCCAGTAACTTCCGGGAGCTGTAATTTCGCGTATATTGATTTCCGGATTAAAGTTTGTAGCAAACGGATAACCATGATCACCTGCATTAGCATCGACTATATCAATGTAATGAATCTCATCAAAATAGTGCTTTTGAGCATATGCACAGAAAACACTTGTCACGCCCGGATCAAATCCGCTGCCCAACAAAGCCATGATACCTGCTTTTTCAAACCTTTCTTTATAAGCCCACTGCCATTTATACTCAAACTTTGGTATCTCGGGCGGCTCATAGTTTGCTGTATCGAGATAATGCACTTTTGTAGCTAGACACGCATCCATAATAGTAAGATCCTGATACGGCAATGCAACATTTATAACAATATCCGGTTTAAATTCATTTATAAGTTCAATAACCTCATCAGTATTATCTGCGTCAACCCGGGCTGTCTGGATTTTTGTTTTTCCTCCATCCAGTTTAGCCTTTATAGCCTCACATTTTTCAACTGTTCTGCTGGCTATACATATTTCTTCGAATACATCAGGGTTTTGGCAGCACTTATGGATTACAACACTGGCAACTCCGCCTGCGCCAATAATTAAAGCTTTTCCCATATTATCTCCCATCTACGCGCACAGCGCGTACACAAATAGTAATGAAACTATTTCCCCCAAACCCGCTGTGAGGCGAATAAAGGAGGTTAATTGGCCATGTGCCACTTTAGTGGCTTTGGTCCGTACAGCGGCCATAATTTTTATGACCAGTCAACAATACAAGCGTGATTATACAAAAAATACATTAAAAAATCAATAAAAATAGAAAATATTCTGCTTTATTGAGATTACCAACCAAAAATCTACATATTCCTCAATATTTCTTGCTTATTTATTATTGAATGTTATATGTATTATACGAATTAATATTATTTTATTTAACATGAATTAAACTAGCAGCATATTCTAAATTACTATTTTTTAAAAATAACAACTTTATGAGATGAATCAAGTTCTGCAAGTATAATCTGGCTTTTAGGGTCGGTAATTCCCTGCTGCTTAAGCTCATCCATCAACCACATCTCGTTTTTACCCATATACGTTAGATTTTCCCTGATTATATTTCCGTCTATTATTAATGGAAGACTTATAGAACTTTCAGGAGCAGTCATATTCATATCCTTCAAGGTTACAGGCCTATTTTCTGCCTTGGGAAAAACTGAGAGCTGACCGTTTGGCTCGAAGATTGCAGTCTGAACATCTGAAACTTTGTCAAAACCCTGTTGCCTTATAAGGCCAAGCAGTTGGTTCAAACTGAGACTTAACCTTTTCAGCTGTTCAAAATCTATTTTTCCGTTATGAATTATTATTGAAGCGGTATGTTCCATAACGGGTGTAATTTTGTTCAACAGAGCCACCTTCGTGGCAATAATCATTAATATTACGAGAATTCCCGAACCGTAGACTGATTTGATGGCAACCTTGTCAACAAGAGGTTCTGAAGCAACATTTGCAAATACCATCAGACCAGCCATCTCATAAGCAGTCATCTCCGCTATTGCCTTTTTAGTAAGAATTCTGGTTGCAAGATATGTGAAGAAATATACAATAATTACTCTTATACTATAACTAAGTAAAATATTCATGATCGGTCTCCATTTGATAATTTTCATGGATAAAGTCATCAGCTGCCTATATGTTATATTACGGTCCTGTAAAAGGTTCAGCAACGTAGTTAATACCTTCTCTTAAAAGACCTGCATACTCCAGTGCACTTTCCTGTCTGTTCCTGACAGCCAGCTTCAACTGTCTCACAGAATACTCAAAGGTAGCAAACATCTCTGTGGAATTATTAATTTGATAAATGTATTTCTTTTTATAATAATCATTTGAAAATTCAGCTGTAAACTTATCAACCTGCTCCCAGTCGCTTCTCTCTATCCCTTTGATTATATTATCTAAGTCATGCTTTAAACTATCCGTTTGGAATGTGCCGTAAAAAATAAACCAAAGTAGTAAAAAACCTGCGACCCAAACAATTGCAAGTTTATACCTTAAGTCAAATTTTCCAAACATTCAAATACCTCGATACAAACAATATTTATTAAACTACTGATTATTTTGCTTAACTATAGCTTCCTTATTCACTAATAAAAATTATGTATGTTTTTGAAATCCATTAATTTATGATAAATCACTCTATGAGGCCCTTTATTTTTCCATATCCATAGAAAAACCAGGCATTACTTTCCTTATTACTGTAACACTCCTATACTGAAACAAATATTATGTAAAGTAGAGAATTATGTTTACACATATATTTTATAAGGAAAGAAGGAATATATTAATGACTCCCGTTGTTTTAACTGTTTCTCAGAATACTTTTGTATCCTCAGCTCAACCTAAGGATAACTTCTCATATCATCCCCTGCTTTACGCAGGTAAAGATGAAATTTTTGAAAACTGTATAGGCTTACTTAAGTTTGATTTTACAACTATAGCTGCAAATTCAGTAGATAGTGCATATTTACAATTGGCTGTAATTTCAAAGACCGTACCCGGCATAGATACAATTATCGTAAACAGGGTAACTGAATCCTTTGACGCCTCTTATGTGACATATGATACATTTCCAACTATTGAAGCCACTTCATCACAGGTTGATATTACATCAGAGGACTTGTATAAAACTATACATATAGACGTTACCCAGCTTGTAAATGACTGGCTGGGCGGAATATATGTAAATAATGGCCTTGCTCTGACAAATTCAGCTGCTAATACACTCATACAGTTTGGAAGTGATAATATTATATGGGAGCCTTATTTCCCTAAACTGATATTGAATTACACCGTCATAGCACCTGAAGCCACCATAGCCTACGGATATGTTTATAATACCGGAAACCAAAGCATTACTCCTGAAAGCAGTGTACCCTTTAGTAATAACGGAATTATGCATGGAGTGTCTCACACGGCAGGAAGTGGTTCGGTCTCACTAGATGAGCCAGGCACTTATGCTGTTTGGTTCAGTGTGAATGGTCAAAGGCCAAGTCAGTTTGCTCTATTTCTGAATAACAATATGGTTCCGGGCTCGACCTATTCAGTTGGGCTGCCTTCGTCTTCCTCAAATTCCGGAATGGCTGTTATAAGTGCTCAAGCAGGCGATATTCTGACAGTACGTAACCATAACAGCCTTGAGCCTATAATATTAAACTACAGATTGAGTGGTACTGAAATCAATGTGACAGCCTCTCTTCTTATTTTGAAGGTAGGACCTGCTGAAGAACCTTCCCCTCCTTTGACTGCAGCCAATCAGGCTGAAACAGAAACCGAAATGCAAGCCGCAGTTAGCAATCCGGCTCTAGGCTTAAATCTTGCAGAGTTTGATACCATTTCCGGCGCCCAGCAGGCGCAGGTGCTTTCAGAATTAATAACACAGCGCCCGGCAGCAGGTTACGCCAATGCATCAGATATACAGACCGTACTTGATTACGCCGTTGAGTACTCTGTAGACTTTACAAATATATATGCCCTTTCGGGAGCTGAAGGTGGAGTAGGAAATCAACGGCATCCGCTGGGAACTATAGAAGTAGCACTAGCAGCTGTTGAGCCGGGAGGAACGGTTCATCTCAGAGGAGCCTTTACCGTTGGTACATTAAATATTACAAAGGCAGGAGTAACCCTTTTGGGAGAAGAAAATCCGTCCATTTCACCTGAAACCGACTCAACTCCTGTGATTATCAATGCACCGGCTGTACGCCTGAACGGAATATCAATAGGAAGTGCAGTACGACGCCCTTCTGAACTAATCAGAATCATGTCAACCGACGCCGTAATAGTAAACTGCAACCTTTCAGGCCCCGGAAAAACGGTTTCCCCGCAGCTTCTGGCTGGGATAACAACAGTTGAGGAGGGGGCTGATAACTATGTTATTGAAAACAACAGAATTAATTCATTGGACACAGGATTACACCTTTTGGAATATTCCCGTGGTTTGATATCAGTAAACAATATATCAGATACACGCTGTGGTATTTCAATTGACGGAGGAAGGGCACAAATAAGTGAAAACTCCTGGCTTGGTCTTCCAAATGACGCAGATATGGTGATTACCTCGCGTACTCCGTTTGGACCTCCTTATGACGATCTTGAAGAGCTATCTTCTGCGAATAATAATGCTGTAATTTTTGATGAAAGAACCCAATAATAAAGGGCAGCTCTATTAAGCTGCCCGTCTATCTTAATTTCAAATTATGATTAAATCTTTTAAATGCAATCTATCTGTACAAAACTTACCTTTCATAATAAGTGTAACCGCGCAAACCATTATCATAGGCTCTCATTATTTCAGGTCTTTCACTTGCACAGATAAGACCATCGCGAATAGCGTCCTCAGCTTTTTCACGGAAGCTTATCAGCATGTCCTTCGGGTCAAATTCTACATATGACAAAACATCCGATACACTGTCGCCGTGAATTTCCTTGACAAGGTCATAGGTTCCGTCACCATTAATCCTGACACTGACTACATTTGTATCTCCGAAAAGGTTATGAAGATCCCCCAGGGTTTCCTGATAAGCCCCAACCAGGAATACTCCGAGATAATAGTCATCACCGTTTTTCATATCGTGGAGCGGCAAAGTATTTCGTACATCATGCAGATCAATAAAGTGATCTATCTTACCATCACAATCACAGGTAATATCAGCTATAACTGCGTCGCGTTTTGGCATCTCCAGCAGCCTGTGAAGCGGCATAATTGGAAAAAGCTGATCAATAGCCCAGCTGTCCGGAATGGATTGGAATACCGAGAAATTACAGTAGTATATATCCGCAATTGCGCTTTCAATATCCTCCAAATCAGGGGGAGCGTTTTTCAGTTTCTGCTTTTCCTTAGCAATCTGGTTGATGGTATTCCAGAATATTTTCTCAGAGAATGCACGTTCTCTGAGGCTTATCCTTCCATGCTTGAACATATCCCTTATTTCATCACGATAGTAGAGAGCATCATTATAGCACTCCTGAACATTCTTTTGAGTAACGTTTTTGTTTACATCAAACAGGTTCTTTATCTGCTCAGACGTATTTTCATCTAAAGTATCCGGTATATTATGTTCCTCAAACCTTTCCACATCAAGAACATTGAACAGCAATACCGAATAGTAGGCAACTGTCGTTCTCCCGGATTCGGTCACTATTATAGGATGAGGTACTTCACTTGAATCAAGTGTTGTCATAACGGCCTCGACTATATCGGTGCAGTACTCTTCCACCGTGTAGTTACGGCTGCAGGTATAGTTAGTGTTCGAACCGTCGTAGTCAACAGCCAATCCGCCGCCCAGGTCAAGAAACCCCATCGGTGCGCCTTCCTTAACCAGCTCGGCATATACACGAGCCGCCTCAAGTACAGCAGAACGGATATCCCTGATGTTTGGAATCTGTGAACCGAGGTGGTAATGCAGCAGCTTAAGTGAATCAAGCATATTCTTTTCCTTGAGCTCGTCCACCATGGCAATAACCTGTGACATATTCAAGCCGAAAATGCTTCTGTCACCGCCAGACTCGGTCCAATGCCCTCCTGCCTTTGCAGAAAGTTTTATTCTGATTCCTATATTGGGTTTTATACCTAACACCCTTGATCTCTCCATTACAATATCCAGTTCACCGGGTATTTCAATAACGAAAAAGCATTTAAAGCCCATCTTTACCGCGTACAGTCCCAAATCAATAAATTCTTCATCCTTGTAGCCGTTGCAGATTAAGCAGGCTTCTTTATCTTTCATTACGGATAAAGCTGCAACCAGCTCAGCTTTACTCCCTACTTCAAGACCATGGTGATAGCGCTGTCCGAATTTGGTTACTTCCTCGACTACCTGTTGCTGCTGGTTTACTTTTATCGGATAAACTCCTCTGTAAGCGCCCCTGTAATTAAGCTTTTTCATCGCATCGTTAAAAGAGTTGTTCAGAAAAGAAATCTGTGAATCCAAAAGATTTTCAAAACGTAAAAGTACAGGCATATCAAGCCCGCGCTCACGTACACCGGAAATAATATCCATAAGGCTGACTGCAGCCGACTCATTATCCTTATACGGGTTTACCAGAACCTCCCCATTGTCTGAAATTGAAAAATATCCGTTACCCCAGTTTTTAATACCATAAAGTTCTTCAGACTTTTCTTTGGTCCATCTTCCTAAAAGTTCCGCCTTATTCATATCTGCTTCCTTTCATTCAATAGAGTCGCTAAAATCCACAGCATATCAATCTGTGGATTTCAACCTAACGAATATCCTTGTTATCCAAGGCTTTACATACGAATGTGAATAATTATAACGCCTCGTTAAAAACTATTCAAAGCAGACAATAACACAAGCTACACCTAATGTCAATAAGTTTAAAAAAATGGAAAAATTACTTATTCTATAGAACCTTTCTGATATTGAAAACATTTCTCAGAACCAGCCAGTTTTGAGGGAAGTAGCTCATTATTGTCCAATAACTTAGTCCTCCCAGTCTGAATTCATTGGCAAGAGTAAATTTAGCCAATACGCTCCTGGCATCCTCGAACCACACCACATGCTGTCTTCCATTATCATCGTAATAATAGAAAAACGGAGCTTGTGCTCTTTCATCATACTGTATGACAGCACCCCTTCTCCAGGCAAGCTCCACAGCCCCGGTGTTTGTCACAGTTCTGGCAGCCGTTCCCGGTCGATACGGCAGAGTCCAGTCGTAGCCATAATTTGAAATACCCATAAATATTTTTTCTCTTGGAATAGCAGTTACTGCATAATCAAGCACTCTCCTTATACCTGGGATAGGAGATACTGCCATTGGCGCACTATAGGTATAGCCAAATTCATAGGTCATAATAATAACGTGGTCTACAAGAGCCCCGTGAACAGGATAATCATGGGCCTCATAAAGCTTTCCCACCTGACCTGCCGAGGTCTTGGGCGCTAACGCTGTGGTGATGGTGTATCCCAGAGGTCTGAATGTGTTTACTACTCTTCTTAGAAAATTATTGTAGCTCTCTCTGTCATAGGGATAGATATACTCGAAATCGATGTCGAGGCCGAAATAATTCTTCTCTCTAAGAGTTCTTGTCAGATTATTTATAAGGTTATCCTGAGCCGCTTGGTTGGTTAAAACCTCATGTGCGATGTCACTGTTAAAGCCTCCTTCTTCTCCGATGTTGGTGATAACCATTAAAGGTGCTACGCCGGCTGCCCGTGCTGCACGAATTAGCGGTTCATCGTCTATTGACTTAAGGCTTCCGTCTGACCTTACCTGGTAGCTGAATATACTCAGATATGTGAGATTGGGAAGAGTCTTTCTTAAAACCTCAGTATTGATATTCGGGAAAGTGTAGCCATTAACTTCGGTAGTTCCAAAATTAATTGTTCTGGGAGGAATAACAATTGTCTGACCGACTGATATCTGTGCCGGATTGGTAATTTGAGGATTTGCTTCAAGTATTTCATTTATGCTTATCCTGTATAAAGCTGCAATGGAATATAAGGATTGTCCCGGGGTCACCACATGATACCGGGTTCCCTCAAGTATGACCAAAGTTTGTCCTACTACCAGCTGTTCAGGATTCCTGAGCTCGTTGTCAGAAATTATCTTCTGAGGTGAGACATTATAACTACGTGCAATTGTATAGATGCTTTCACCACGTCGTACAACATGTATTCTCAAATAAATCACTCTTTCCTGTTATTTCTGTTGGATTTGCAATCCAATAACCAATAACCATTGGCATATAAGTGCAGTATCCCCTTATAATATATGTCGGGTTACCATAATGGGTTACGCTCTAAACAGTGTGATTTACATAAAAAAGAGCTTACAGGAAATTGTATGTTAACCATACTGTTTCAGTAAGCTCTTTGTGACTAGAATTCTCTTGTGAAAATGTCGCTGCGTTCCAGCAGGCTCTCAATGGTATCAAAGCCCAGCCGACGGAGCAGGTCAATTACATATGGGTTATCAATAGGTGTGGAATAGGTTGCCTCGTCGCCATAGGTTATTACATTTTTTCTGCCTTCCTCACGGTTTAATATGGCTTTGGGTCCACCTACGCAGCCTCCAACACAGCCCATTCCCTCAAGGAAGTTCGCAGTTATCCGCCCCTCCCTCAGGGCTGTCAGAAGTTCCTTGCAGGCCGGCATTCCATCTGCCTGCTGGGCTTTGACTGATATCCTACGGTGGGGATTTAGCCTCTCAACAGTACTCTGTACCGCTTCGCTAACCCCGCCGGTTCTGGCATAGATTCTTCCGGCCTTTGAGGAATGGTCTCTCAAATCCTCCTCCAACCCGGCAGGATCAATACCGGCGGCGTCAAAAATGTCCTGGACTTCCTGAAAGGTCAGAACAAAGTCAACTGCATCTGCAATATCCTTTTCGCGGGCTTCGGCCTTCTTTGCAATACATGGTCCGATAAACACAGTTACAGCGTTTGGCTCCAGCAGCTTAACCGACCGGCCGCAGGCTACCATCGGCGAAACAGAGCCAGGAACATGGGGAACATACTGACTGTAGACTCTCCTTATCATGGCTATCCACATTGGGCAGCAGCAGCTCGTCAGAAGAAAATCCTTTTCGTCCTGTATTTTCCTGTCGAACTCCAGTGCTTCCTTCAATGTAAGAATATCTGCAAAAAGCGCTACTTCAAGCATCCCGGCAAAGCCAAGTCGCTTAAAGGCACTACGCAGTTTGCCGGGAGTAACCTTTTCACTGAACTGGCTTATATAAGCCGGTGCTATCATTGCGTAGACAGGTCCTTTAGCATTATTGACAGCATCCAGTACAGGAAGGATATCCTTGCTGCCTACCAGTTTTTCGGCCTTACATCTGTCTATACAATCCGAACAACCCACACACTTCTCGATATTGATTGATATATTCCCTTTTTCATCTTTTTCAATTGAATCAAATAGACATCTGGTGGGGCAGTTTTCTCCATCTCCACAGCAGTCGCAAGGACCCAGTCGCCAAACCGGGCCGTAATCCTTCGGGTGTAAGAGGCAATCAAGCTGATGTGGATCAAAATCCTGTTTTTTGATTTCCTCAACTTCCTGCTCAACCCTGTTTTCAACCGCCGCTTTCACCAATCTGTTATATAATTCCTGAAAAGTCTGCATGTTAACCTCCTGATCTGCTATAGTGGCTTTGAGCCGTAATAGCGGCAACAATATGTAATGAAGTCAGTCTACTCCCATATCCGCTCATGAGGCGAATAAATGAGGTTAATTGGCCATGTAGTTTACCTTTCGCATGTGAATCAACGCTACAGAGTTAGTATATATCTCTTCCTGCAAGCTTATAATCAGCAATGGAGAGCTTTCTTAAAATATCTATTCCATATGGACATTCCGGAATACAGTCAGCACATGCATTCAATTTGTCCTGACTGATTTCCAGCGCTCTATAGCGTTCCATTGCCAGCTCCCTGTTTCCGAACCAGAAACGCAGCCTCTCCTTAAGAGCATATTCGGCAGCATTGGTTACAATACCGTCCGCCATCTGCCTGTCATAATAACCCTCATATTTGAAGATCTCCTGAATGGGAATTTCCTTACAGTGTTCATTACACTTGCCGCACTGCCTGCACACATAGTTTCCAAGTTCGGGAGCTTCAAAAAAGAGCCTCTCCATTTCAGCACCTGACATGGGAACAAATTTTTCAGCATATTCCAGATCGGACTCCAACATTTCACGGTTGTTTATACCTGCAACTATTACTGCCGCCGGTTGGGAGAATGCATACCTGAAGGCCGGCGGGGCCGACTTCCAGAGCAGGCCGTCACCCACAGGCTTCATCAGTATGATGGCCGTTTCCTTCTCAAGGGCCAGAGGTACCAATACTTCCTCGATTTCTGGGAAATTAAACCTGTCAAAATAATTTATAGTGGTCATTACCGCATCAAAATCATATTCGTTCAAAGCCCTTATTAATACATCAGGCTGCCCGTGCATGGAAATGCCTATATGTTTTATCTTTCCTTCGCGTTTGGCTTCAAGAGCACCCTCCAGTGCCCCCTGAGGTCCCAGAATGACATCCAGGTCGGCCATTGTACCTACTGCATGCATTATCAGCAAATCCACATAATCGGTCTTTAAATTACTAAGGCTCCGGTTCAGAGATTCAAGACATTTCACTTTGGTTCTATCTGCAGTCTTGGTAGCCAGTATGAATTCATTTCTCCTATGCGCCACCGAATAACCTATTTTCCGCTCCGATTCACCATCTCCGTAGCCTGCCGCTGTTTCAATATAATTTCCGCCTGCATCCAAATACCTGTTAAGCAGGTACTTTGCTTCTTCCGCAGGTATTTCCAGCAGGTGGAAACCTCCAAAACCCAGAATTGATGTTTCAAGCCCGGTTTTCCCAAATCTTCTTTTTTCCATGATTGCTCCACTCCCCGTTATTTATTTTCAATCACAATTTGCTTTATCAATTAGATTATTAGGACTATTTAGAGTTATTTCTTAAATATTTTTCAAAGCCGCTGCTGTACTTTTTTGTACCGTCTTTAAAAACCCACATGGCCTCTATGTCCGGAAGGGCATTTATATATTCCAGCGCCCTGTCAAAGGTCAGTATAAAGGCAGCTTTTGCAGCTGCATCCGCTACCCCTGAATCCTTTGTAAGTATAGTTACCTGAGCATAGTGGTCAGCCGGAAACAGAGTCTCGGGATCAATTATGTGGTGATACTGCTTACCATTGACCATATAATACCTTTCATAAATTCCGCTGGATACTAGTGACATGTCTTTTAAGTAGGCAATCTCCAAGGTTTTCTCCATGCTCTCCTTGTCTGGATTTTGCACACCCACGTTCCAGTAATCCTCCGATGCGCCCTTGCTGCCTATTGCTCTGACATTTCCTCCCACGCTTATGAGGCCTGAATCAAACCCGTTTTTCTCAGCATTCAGACAAACCTGTTCTGTCGCATACCCCTTTCCCACTCCACCGACATCAAGACTCATTTTGGGGTCTTTAAGAAAAACTGTAGAATTTCCTTCATCAATAATTACTTTATTTATATCAGCATGTTTGAAGGCTTCCTTAAGCTCCTCCATACCGGGCAGGGTAGCGTGAGCTTCGTCTTCAATGCCTGCCTCTCTGTGATTATGCCATATCTTAAGAACCGCCCCCAATGCTACATTCAATTTTCCATCGGTATCCTTATACCATTTTTTCGCAAAAAGAAGCAGGTCGATTATTTTCTTATCCACTTTAACAGGTTTTATACCGGCATTATCATTTACAGTTTTTATATTATTTATTCCGGGATAATCGTTATATATATCATATAACTGGTGATATTCCTTCAGGCTATCATATATGAACTGGGACTGTTTTGTGAATTCTTCCTTGCTGTCGGAATATGCTACTATTTGGGTCACAGTATCAAACAGCTCCAAAAACTGTGCCTCATAACGTTTTTTTTCGGGTTTTCCGCAGGAAATCAAATTTACTGCCAACCCTATCAATACCATAACTGCAATAAACTTTTTTAACAAATTCTCACCTCAATACGGCTAGCAGTCTGTAACCAAAAAATCAAAAATTTCCTCTCGGTCATATAAATTTTAATATTACAAACCATTAGAGAGGTAGTTAGAAAACTACCTCTCATATCTGCCATAGACTTTTAAATTTATTAACCTTTGTTAGGTTATAAATATTTTATAGCCATACTTTATGTTTTACAACTAGTTTCTTTTTTATTTAGCTGTTTTTGCAGCCTTTTCAATCACTGCTGTGAAGTCTGAAATATGAACTGTTACCGAGCTTGTTAATTCAGCTGCTGTTGGTACCCCTTCTTCATTTACAGCAATACCCTTAACCTCTTCAACTGTTTTTCCTGTAACATATTTTGAAAAGGCATCTGCCTGTTCAAACCATTCTTTGCCGATCTTTGACGCCTTTTTCATTCCGTAGCCTTCGCCGATCTCAACCTTTGTCTGCACTGGAGCCTTTAAGTCGGTAGTAATCTTTCCTTCTTTAGTGAAGTTTACATTGGCCTGAGAAGCATCAATAACACAGCTTGTTATTTTACCAGAAGCATCAAAAGTAGTAGCAGAGTAGTTGGAGTAGGTCTGAGCAAGACCGTCTTTATCTCCCGCATCTTTTGAACTTGCTATATTTGTTAATATTGAAAGGCCAAGCTTGTCACCGGCTTTTGCACCTAAATCTTTAGCAGTGCTTACAGCCTTTTCAATAGCGGCTACATAATCAGTTATATGTACTGTTACAGATGAAGTTAGCTCAGCGGCTGTAGGAACACCCTCTTCATTAACAGCTATACCTTTTATTTCGGCAACAGTTTTTCCTGTTACATAGGCAGCAAATGCATCAGCTTGTTCATTCCATTCCTTTCCGATCTTCGAAGCCTTTATCATTCCATAGTCTTTTCCAAGTTCCTGTTTGGATTTGTACTCAGCTTTAAGGTCTGAAAGAATTTTACCTTCTTTTGAGAAATTAATCTTTGTTTGTGCGGTATCAATAGCGCATTTGACTATCTTGCCATCCTTGTCAACAGTTACTGCAACAGCAACCGAGTCAGTTTGTGCATAACCATCTTTATCTCCTGCATCAACAGACTTTCCTACAGTTGTAATTACTGCGAGTCCGGTCTTTACACCCTCGCCTGTGCTTTGTCCGGTAGTAGCTCCTCCGCTTGTTTCAGATGTTGTAGTTCCGCAGCCTGCAATAAAAGTTATTGCAAGAGTTAAAACCAATACCAATGATAGTAATTTTTTCATAGTAGTTCCTCCATAAATTTTATATTATTTATTAGATACCAGCCTGTTAAAAGCAGGTAAAATAAATCTTAAGAGAGTTGAAGTAGCTATCCCGGCGACTACCCCCGAAATTAAGAGAACGGGAAGATATACCCAGAGATGAATATTTGTATAGATAACTGATACTACAATAAACTGGCCCACATTATGCATTATCGATCCAAAAATGCTTAAAACAAGGTATGATATTTTATCCTTAAAAATAAACACAAGTAGGGACATGACAATTACTGATAGTAATCCTCCGCTTAAGCTCAGCAATCCGGCTATTGGCCCCCTGTTCATTACTACAAACAAACCCTTCAATACAGCAATGGCTATAGCAGACTTTTTATTGAGAAAGAACAGAGCATACATAACTGCAATATTTGAAAGTCCCAGCTTTACACCCGGAACCGGTACCAGTAAGCTAATTGAAGGTAGTGAGTTTTCCACAATGGAAAGCACTAATGCAACAGCAAAAAGTAATGAAGTTAAAACAAGAATTTTTGTTTTTGTCATTTATATCTCCCGTTAGTGTACAAACACGACAGCAAATACTGATGAATCTATCCGATAATATCAATATCTTCGGTATCCCGGTCATTCCGGGGAACAATTTTTAAAAATATTTCATTTGGTAAACAAGCAGCTGTTTCACCAATGGTATGCAGTTTACCTGTTTTTATACAAATCTTGTCCGGACAGTCGGACTGTTCAAAGGATATGCTTCCATCCGGTTCCAGGTGAAATACTACATTTTCGTTCTGGGGTATTGAAAAATGCATATCCTGCCCGCCGGTAAGCTCAACAGTTTTTACAAGCTGAGATTTGTAGTATATTTGGGCTCTGGCCGGCTTTTCCTTGAAATTAAGCTTATATATAACTATAGATAATATACCAATCAAAATTATCGCTAAAACAATTACAATATCAGTTTTTCTAAAAAATTTCATATTATATCCCATCTACGCACATAGCGCGTACACAAATAGTAATGAAAAGACACGTAGTGTCTTTTCGCTGCGTGAAAAGCACGATGCCTTACAAAAAGTATTTTTCACGCTAACCTCTTTCTACTGCTAGCATTATCAAGGACATTATTAATAGCCGCTGCCTAAACCGCTTGCATGCCTTCCAGTATATAGTGTTAAATTATTAACTAATAATCACATAAATATATTTTTATTTTACATTGACGATTAATTAATAGATTGGACTAAATTAGTCCTGATATAAAAATAAGCACTGTGATCGAAGCCATAATAATCACATAATTTCTAATTGCACATATAAAGGTTTTTTCCTTATCCTGAACTTTGAAAAATTTATTAATGTTTTTTTGTACTAAAAAAAGTGTAAGTAAGGCTATTAAACAAACGGGGGATAATATACTTAAAAGAACCATTATTATTACTGCAGCATACGGAATATAGTTCAGGGCTGCAAATAAATACAGCGAGGGTTTGTTTCCAAGGTAATAAGGCAGCGTATAACGCATAACTGTTATGTCCTTGTCAACATCACATATATTATTTGCCAGCATAATATTAGCTGTAGCACAAACAGGAGCAATGGATAGTAAAATAACAGTTACAAGAGGCATTACCCTCAGGTCAAGATTTATGGATTCAAGGTCAAGGCTCAAAGTTAAGTACGTTCCTTCCGGCATATTGACGTATAGAAGAATGAACGGTATAAGAAATCCATAAAAAAATCCAGAGAATATTTCTCCTAAAGGCTGCCTGGAAATAGGTACCGGACCAAAGGTATAGAATACTCCGCATAGAAAGCATACAGCACCTAACAGCAGTACTACTACATCCGTAAGATACGCCAGGTACAAGCCGAACGAGACTGAAATCATAAATAAAGCGTATATTATCAGTAGTGCAGTTCTGCGGCTGAAAACCAGCGTCTGGCTATTGGTTTTTGAGTCAATATAATTGTTAATGGCCGTGGTGGTCAAATCAAACACAAACATTGAGACAAAAAATATCAGCGTAAGCTTCCAGTCTATTTCTCTACCAATATAAAATAGGTATGATAATGTAAGCAGAAAAGCAAAAATACTTGTTATTTTTGTTTTTATTTCTGTGTAGTCAAGCAACTTTAAAAGCATCCGGATTCCCATCTACGCGCAAAGCGCGTGTACCCAAATAATTAGGAAAAGACACATTGTGGGTTTTTGATTCACCCTTCAGGTCTCAGGACTTGCCATATGACTTATCCAAAATATATATAAGCTTTGACCTTTTGTCCGGAGAAATATCAAGGTTGTCAATTATTTTCATTGATTTATTGTAATATTTTTCAGAAATCAAATGTGTATAATTCAGCCCACCTGTCTTAAAAACGGCATCATTCAGTTCGTCAGTGGTCAGTTCTTTATCGCGGGCCTTTTCCTTTAATCCCATCATCTTTCTAAAGGTATATATTAACGGTAATGTAATAACTCCCTGCTGGTAGTCAGATTGGACAGGCTTTTTGGCTACTGCCTCGGTCTTTTCAAAATCCAAGCAGTCATCCTGTATCTGAAAAATCATCCCGATGTATCTGCCTAATCGCTTATACAGATTAAGAGTTTTTTCGTCAGGTATGACTGATTCACCTGATTTATCCTGGGAGGTATGTCCACTAAGTACTGCACCTGCCAGAAAACAAGCTTCAAAAAGGGCAGCTGTTTTTCCTGAAATTATTTTTAAATATTGCATTTCCGTCAAATCAAGAAAACCGTTATTGATGTGCTGGTTTAGTTCTCCCAGACAAACTCTGCCTATATAATCCGGTACATTCAGTTTTATATATTCCTCTTTATTCTGAATTGAAGCCGTCATTCTTAACGCTATACTAAAGAGATAATCACCGCAGATGACTGCCGTCTTCCTTCCGTACTTTTTTTGGAGTGTTATATTACCTCTCCTGATTGGCGCATTATCTATTACATCATCATGTACCAGGGTTGCAAGATGAAGCAGCTCAATAGCGGCAGCAATGCTGACAGCGTTGGGATGAATCTTACCCTCCCTGTTCTGGGCACAAATGAGTACCGAAACAGCCCTGATGTATTTGCCTGTCGAAGCCGTTAAATGCTCGGTATATTTACGAATAATGACGGGAGCATCGGTTAATGCCTTATTTACCTTTTCTTTGACAATTTCCAAAGCTCCGTCATAAACAATAAACTCAACTTTATTTTGCGACTTCATGTTTTCATTAATCATTATAAATATACAACCTTCTCACAATAGGTAGTTTCTTCCACTGCTTTTTCAAGAATGGCATTACATAATAATCCAGTCCAAAGGTTCTCCCGGCGCCAATCAAAACTGCAATTGCAGCAAATATCATCCAGAAGGTTCCCAGGTATAATCCCGTTGTACATACAAACATAAATTGCAGTACCAGGGACAATGCGGATGCAGGTGTTGTGAACAATCCGCCGATAAGTGCCAGACCAATCAATATCTCAGCGATTACAATAAAGCCCTGCATGAATATCTGCATAGAATCACTTGGCATTACAAATTTGTCCAGGAACCAGTTCAATAATGGTACATCGAGCTTAAATGCATAATCGCTTAATGCTGAGTGGGACAGTTCCTTACCACTTACAAAAATCAAACGGAACAATCCAAGAACATCAAAGTTCATTATAGCCGTTCCGACTGACTTTACAGCCTCCTGTACTGCACCGTCTGTAGCTCCTCCCGTAGCGGCACTAACTGCATCAACAGCAGATTGAACAACACTTGCATCAGCTACTCCTGTCGCCCCGCTTATAGCATCAGTTGCAGCCTGCCCCGCCGTTGCAGCCCGCCCCGCCGTTGTACCTGCTTCGGCAGCTTTTTGTGAGAGAATGCTGTTATACCATGAGTTTGCCCCGCCAAAGAAGCCTGTAAGTTTTGGTGCTGACATCCAACCTTCAACAATCTTCATTATACCTTCAAAAAGCCATACTGCACCTAACCAGACTCTCAAAGCAACTAAAAGGAAGCTTGGAGTTCTATTTGAAAAATGGCCGCCTACAAAGCTTCTGCAATTTCTTATGGTGAAAAACTCGTGTCTTATATAACTGAAAATTTTGTTCCAGCCCAATACCTGTATAAAGTAAATTATATTTATAAAATGTTTAGCAAACATTGCAAAGAAGGACGGCAGATTGAACATACGATTGGGGAAACCAACCCTGGCAACGCCATAACGTCCTCCCACACAAACCATTACTCCATGGAAGGCCGGTTTGTATACTTTCATCTCACCTTTTCCTGTAATTGCAGAATATATATTATTTGCGCATGTATCAGCACTATGTTCACAATTTTCCACCATCTGAGGAACCGGTCTTTCTTCACCTTCAGGTATGAAAAACATATTGTCGCCCACAACGTAAACGTGTTCATCATTTACTGCTCTAAGGTAAGAGTCTGTCTTTATACGCCCTCTGCTAACAGATTCAAGAGTTTTTGCCGCCTCATTTGTAATGTCAGAACCTTCAATACCGGCAGTCCAGATAACAGTTCCTGCAGAATACCTGGTACATTGACTGTTTTTCTTTACTTCAATGAAGTCCTCTCCAACCATGCATACGCCCGAGTTGAGCATCAGCTTGACACCCATTTTTTCAAGACGCGTTTCTACCTTTTCGGAGAGTTTTTCAGGCAGTATGGGCACTGCTCTCTGAAGAACATCCACATTAACCAGTTCAACAAGGTCTCTTTCTATTTCATATTTTTCACAAAGAAAAGGAACATATTCCGCCAATTCGCCAATCATTTCCACGCCGGTAAAGCCAGCTCCGATAACGTAGAAGGTCAGAAGTTTTTTCTTCTTATCGAAATTAGTTTCAATTGCTGCCTTTCTAAAACAATTATGAATATGCTCTCTTAATTTTATCGCATCATCATAGGTCCAAAGCTTAAAAGTGAACTCTTCTGCACCGGGCACTCCGAAAAAGGTAGGTTTTGAGCCGGCGGCAATTACAAGATACTCGTAAGAATATTCAGAATTCTCACCTACTACTGTGTGATTATTGAAGTCAATTGATTTAACTGTATCGAGTACAACATCTACCTTTCTGCCGGCGAAAACCTTCTTCAGGCTTATTTTAATACTATCCTCATCAACACGGTTGGCTGCAACCTCATGCAATTCGGTCAGCATGGTGTGAAAAGGATTCTTATCAATTATTGTTATAGTTACGGTATCATTCTTCTTAAACTTTTTAGCTAACTTTTTGGCTGTCAGTATACCTGCATAGCCTGCTCCGATAACCAAAATATTTTTTTTCATAAATTCCTCCAGCAGCAATTGTCTGTTTACTACATATTTCAACAAAATTCTACATTTACCGATACAATCTTATCAAAGAAACGTAAAACAATCAATAAATTATGTTACCTTTTTGACATGTAAATACATACAATTGTTATAAAAATAGTAATGATGGTATTTACTAATTAATACCACCATTTGTTCAATAAAAACATATCATCAAAAATTAATTTAAGTTCTATATATATTTTCTCTTGTATGCTCCTGGTTATCCATATGCGTACCATTTTCAATTATTTTTCAAGAAATACAAAACCAAGCTCGTCATTAACCCTTTCTGTTTTAAAAATCCTGTATCCCGCTTTTTGATACAAGCCCAGATTTTTTTCACTTTTAGAGCCTGTATAAATTTCAAAGCGAACATGACCAAAACACTTCTCAATGGCTGAAAGCATAGTTTTTCCAATCCCTTTATTCTGATATCGCGGGTGTACAATCAATTTTCCTATATAGCAAGTTCCCGCCTTTTCACAGGCTCTCACCGAACCGACTATTTTTCTGTCTGAGACTACTTTTAGTATAATACAGTTCTTTGCTTCCTGTTCCAGCTCATCAATTGTTTGAAGCAAAGGAGGAATATTAAAGTCATTATAAATCTCGGCCTCACTTAGATAAGCAAGCTTCTGGAGCTGGAGTATTTCTTCCAGATCAGCCTTTGAGGCAATATCTACTGCCGGAAAGCCGTAGCTGTAACCAGAAGCCTCAATATACTTTTTTGTTCTTGGACATACTAATATGCACAGTCCGCATATAGTTTCACCGGCAGCTATCTTCCAGGTTCTTTCCACCGCTTTGTTTCTGCAGACAGTAAAATCATAAAATTCCCCACGGGGTTTACCTGAATACCACAGTTCACCGGACAAAGCCTCTGCCGGACAGTTTTTGACACAACTGTCACAATTACCGCATAGTGAATCAGTTATGGGCTGTGCTGCTTCCAGAGGCGCATCTGTGAGCACTGATGAAATTCTTACAGCCGATCCGAACTCTTCAGTTACAAGGAGGGCACATTTGCCTATCCAGCCAAGTCCGGCTTTGGTAGCAACCGTTTTGTGAGGTAGAATAGTTGAGTGGTCGGTATGATTTATCGTTACATTGGACCTTGTCATTGGCAGAGCAGAGTAACCCGCCTCCCGAATAAGCTCCCCGGCTCTACTATCCAGACTGTCCAACAAAATATTCAACCTGTTGTACTCGTCGTAATACTCTTTTGTAGGCCCCAGAGCAATAGAATTTATAATTTGTGGTTGTACTGCCGCTGCAATGGATATTCCATATTTATAGCCCAACATCTGTTTTTCAGGCAAATCAGATAAATCAGCATATCCGACAAGCGCCGCACCCATACTGAGTAATTCCGTTCTTATTCTTTCACTTATTGTAGTCATCTCAAACCCCCATTTACCAAATAAATTCCATTATATAACAACATACCACAAATATGTAGTAATATATTAAAAAATACCTGCTGTTGTATACTTTAAAAAATATATGCTAATGATAAAACTGTATTTTTATATAGAAGAAACGTTATATAGAAGAGGAGATGACGATATGTTTAAACACGATAAAGCACTATTGAAAGATGTACGTGTAGATGGGCCAAATCCCAACTTTGCAGCTATGATGCAGGAACAGCTTGGAGGCCCCCAGGGCGAACTAAAAGCAGCTTTACAATATTTTTCACAAAGTGCACGAATAAAAGACCCCGAAATAAAAGACCTTTTTTTGGATATAGCATCTGAAGAATTAAGTCATATGGAAATGGTGGCTCAAACTGTTAATCTTCTGAATGGTCACGTTCTGGATGCAAATAATGCTACTGTTGGAAACATTGAAGCACACGTTTTAACAGGTCTTACACCTATGTTAGCTAACGCTTCAGGACAATTATGGACAGCAGCTTATATTAATGAAACAGGAGATCTTGCGGCAGATATATTATCAAACATTGCCGCAGAACAGCGTGCCAAAGTCGTTTATCAATACTTATACAGACAGATAAATGATAAGGGAGTACGAGAAACAATAGATTTTCTTCTTAATCGCGAAGAAGCACATAATACAATGTTCCGTGAAGCCTTCAACAGGATTCAGGACACCGGTTCACTGAAAGATTGGGGTATTACAAAGGATTCCAAGCTGTACTTTAATTTATCAACTCCCGGCGGGCAGTATTTCAACTCTGAAAATGCCCAGCCCCCAAGCTTTAATAATCCAAACTAAAGTACCTTGCAGCTGCGCATTGGTGGTTGAATAACCGCCAATGCGCAGCTCATTTAATATGATCGTTTTAAAATTTTTACGGTTTTTTAGGAACTACTATCATAATCATGCTTCTGCCTTCAAGCTTCGGAAATTTATCAACAGTTCCATAATCATTTATGGCTTCAGAAAACTTTTCAAGGACTTCTTTGCCAGCTACGGTATACTTCATTTCTCTGCCCCGAAATCTTATAGACACCTTGACTTTATCTCCGTTCTGTAGAAACTTGGTAGCACTCTTTACTTTTACTTCAAAATCATGTTTCTCGATTGTGGCCGATAACCGTACTTCTTTTAATTCAACAATCTTTTGATTTTTCTTCGCTTCCTTCTCTTTCTTTGCCTGTTCAAAAACACTTTTATTGTAGTTTGTTATTTTGCAAACCGGCGGAGCCGCATTCGGAACAATCTTGACAAGGTCCAGTTCTTTTGAAAAAGCCAGTTTTATTGCCTCTTTAGTTGGCATAACTCCCAACATTGAACCATCGCTATCTATTACCCGTATTTCATTATCTTTAATTTCTTCATTTAACTGCAATTCATTTTTCTTAATAATATACACCCCTTTTTATTAGTATTACATTAATGAGATAACCTTGTAAAAACACTAAAAGCGGATATTCATAAAGAAATCCACTTTTAAGTATTTTCCATTTGTATCAATATAATTACATATGAGAAAGGAGAGTTAATCACTCTCCCCTTGATTACCATCTGTTTCCGCCGCCAAAGCTTCTGTTTCCGCCTCTGTTATTGTTTCCTCTTTGCTGCTTTCTTGCACGTCTGCAATCAGGACATCTCTGAGGTTCGTTGTCAAAACCCTTTTCTTTATAAAAGGCTTGCTCATTTTCACTAAAAATGAATGTTGAGTTGCAATCTTTACATGTTATAGTCTTATCCGCCATATTCAATATACCTCCTTAAATTATTTGGATTCAAAAATTCCCAAGCAAGCACACTCCATAATAATTAAGAGAAGTTTTGTAGAAAATAAATAACCCATTGTTTAATACCATATCACATTTAATTAGAATACACAAGTAAAAAATATTATTATTATAAATTATTTGCATGTATTACTGCTTATACCTTATATGTTATGTGCTGTAAATAACTATGTTGCAGGATTATTGTTTTATCAAATTTTATTAAGTAAGCTTTTTTTATATAGTACCTTACTCTCGGCTGCAAGCTTTTCTTCCCAAATCATCCTCAGAATATCAAGTTCCTCTGAATAGTCGGTTTTTCCATCATCGTTTTCGTTATACTGCAGCTGTTCAAGTATTTCAATGGTAAAATTCTCTTCTCCCAGTTCATCCCATTCCTTCTGAAGTTCCCGGTTTGGATGTCTTCCTCCTGTAAGCCTGACATAGGCTCCGTTCATAACACCTCTCAGGTCCGAAGTCGTCTGAATATAACATTTATTGTTAGCTTTGCAGCGCACTATAAATATCCCCATTGGATGCTTGGCATTCATGTATTGCTTCTGAAGTTCCTTTTTTCGAGTCTTGTCCATGGTTTAATAACCCATCTCCTTTAATATTTTTGCCAGAGTACTCAAGCGTTCCCCGATAAGTTCATCATCATCACTTAATGCCTGACTGAAAAGTCTAAGGTCCTCATCAATTTTTTCATTATCAGTACAGACTGATAATGTCATAGCATCGCCCTGCAAGCCCACCCTGTCAATAACAGGCTTTTCAGAATCATATAACTTTGGGAACCTGTAAGACTCCTCTTTGATAAACAGCTTGGTTCTTGCCACCATAATGGCCAGATCCAGAACGCGGTGAAGCGGCAGTTCTTCAGACTGTCTGGACCATTTTTCCCCGGTGTATCTCCACACCTTTGCCGAAATATCAACCTTTCCTCTGTCATTCCATTGTGCAAGTCCAAGAGAAAGCCCTTTGGCATCAGTATTGTAGGCATATCTGCCATCAACATTTTCATAATTCTCGGATACTACAACAGGTTTATGTTTTAGCGCTGTGGGTATTTTCATAATTAACTCCTCTTTTACAACTGGTTTAGTAATTTACTAATTTACTAAATACTATAATAGTACTCTTTGCAATATAAGTCAATATATTGTATTTATTGATAGATTTTACCATGGATTTCATACTGCAGACGGAGATTCTCTACTTGCTTGGTTCATATTCCTGATGCTATAATATAGGCAAATTTCAAATTTGTTTATCCGGTTGGGCAACGTTACCCATAACAAGGTGTACATTGCTTTCAAGATGAATTAGGCTTCTGGGGTGGGAAGCTCGTTTAACAGCGAGCATTCCGCCCTTTTTGGTTTTCAATTATCTGTATAAGTAATTTTGATAGTTGTTAATAATATGAGGTAAGCTACTGTTGAAAAACCGTTTTGCATAGCATAAGGATAAACAAATAAGATACTAATAAATTAAATGGTTTTTAGGAGGTCTAAAATGATAATAGGTTTAATCATTGTACTGGCAATGATTCTGGTTTTACCCTTTGCCTTTCAAAAAATTGAGCATAACCTTGAATATTTTCTTCTTGTTATGGGTTTAGCCGCTACAATAATTTCAAAGGCTTTATCCTTCGAGCTGGTATCACATATTTTTATGAATTATCTTTTATATTTCATAACAGCTGCGGTACTTATAGCAGGATTGATATTCAGGGTATCAGTTAAAAAAATAAAGATATTTGTAAGTTTTGCGACGAGAAAAATGCCTTTACCGGTTTTCATTTTTTTACTGATAACGGTATTAGGTCTGTTGTCTAGCTTTATTACAGCAATTATATCTGCATTAATACTTGTGGAAATTATACACGCCCTTCCCGTTAAACACAGCAGAAAGGTTATATTAACAGTTATCGCCTGTTTTTCTATCGGTTTAGGTGCCTCATTGACTCCAATTGGTGAGCCCCTATCTACTATAGTTGTGTCTGCATTAAAAGTGGATTTCTTTTACCTTACCAGGAATATAGGAATATATGTAATACCCGGTGTAATAGTTATGGGGCTTCTGGGAGCTTTGGTTGCAGCACGTAAGGATAAGGTTCCGGAGGTTAAAGAGAGTGATGAAAACTGGAGCATTGAAGAAGAAAACATTGTACAATCAGAAAGCCTTAAGGATGTATTTGTAAGAGCCTTTAAAATATTTCTTTTCATAATTGCGCTTGAACTTTTGGGGTCCGGATTCAAGCCGCTGATAAATACTTATATTATACATCTTGACAGCCGTATTCTATACTGGATCAATATGTCCTCAGCAGTCCTTGACAATGCGACTCTGGCAGCTGCCGAAATAAGTCCTGCCATGAGCCTTAAGCAAATACAGGCAATACTTATGGGATTACTGCTCAGCGGTGGAATGTTGATACCCGGGAATATACCGAATATTATTTCAGCTGGAAAACTTAATATTAAGAGCAGGGAATGGGCTAAAATCGGGCTACCTATAGGTATCTGTCTGCTTACAATTTATTTTGTATTTATATTTTTAATTTAAGAAGTGCCTAACTATATAAATCAGCTGCCAGGTGGCTGATTTCCTCGTGATCACTCACTTCATATCCATTTTTTGTCTTTTTCAGTATGCCTTTTTCACATAAACTTTTCAGAGTTCTATGAAGATGTCTGTAACTTGTCCCAAGGAGCTCTGAAAGTTCTATGAGATTCTCGTTAACCGATAAGACCCTTGAACCGTTATCTAAGAGATCACCTCCTGCAAGAATGTAACTGGACAGCCTCTTTTCCAGAGGGTACAGTAAATTTATTGCACTGTTTTTAGCACTCCTGTGTAACTTTTGTCCCAAAGAATTACATAAGTATTTTAAAAACTTGGAATCCTCCAAAAGGTGTTTTTTTATGTTCTCCCTGGATATCCCTATGCAATAGGTATCCTCAATTACTTGAACATTTGTTGCTACAGCTCTGTCATCAACCATTTCAATATCTCCAAGAATTGTTGTTTTAGGATAGAAACACAGGAGTAGAGATTTACCATTACTTACTGTGGTAAAAACTTTAGCCTTACCATCCACAATAAATAGCAAATACCCTATTTCCTCACCCTCCCTGCATATATACTCATTCTTTTTGTAAAAAAGCAGCTCCATATACGGTTTCATATCGTTGGTGAAGATTTCGTCAGTAAAAAGTTCACTTATATATTTGTCAATCAAAAGTCGATTATTTTCTTTAAGCATAGTCCTACATCCCTTTTTTGATAATATATAACAATTATACTATTAACTATGACATATGTCCTACCTTTCATCAACCAAATCATGTTAAATTTATTTTAGCCAGCCAATCAAAAAATTTTTTGTTATCTCTCTGGTTTAGATTTTTTTATGGAGGTCATATGTTCAACTCAGTTTCTCTTTTTATTGGAGCCCTGGTATCTGTAATGATTATGGTAAATGGCACATTATCAGCTTCTACAGGAAATTATAGTGCTCTTGTTATCATTCACATAATTGGACTTTTCGGGATAATTGCCATTATGCTGCCAGGTAGAGCCCGGCTTATAGGTAAAAAAGGAATACCGTTATACTTCTACAGTGGAGGCGCTATTGGAGTATTAACCGTGCTTTTCTCCAATATAAGCTACTCACGCCTCGGCGTATCATTACCTCTTGGCTTAGGCCTGTTTGGGCAATTACTGACAGCATTGATAATAGACCATTTTGGATTGTTCAACATGAAACAAATTAAACTTGTAAAAAAGAAATTTATAGGTTTGGCAATTATCCTTTCAGGAATAATTGTAATGGCTGTATTATAGATTGGAGGTCGTATCAATGTTCTATGTCATTATCTCTATTTTAGCAGGTGTTTCAATTGTCACTGCAAGGACTTTCAATTCCTTATTGGCTTCAAAAATTGGTGTTTTTCAAAGTACCTTTTGGAATTACGTTGTAGGGTTAATCTTTTCTTTTGCATTTATGCTGGCCAGTAGAGAAGTTTTGCAAATATCAGAGGTTGAGTATGGGGAAATACCACTATGGGCTTATACAGGGGGATTAATCGGAATTATTGTAGTAATGTTGTCAAATTACATTACTTTAAAAGTATCAGCTATTTACTTAACCTTACTATTATTCGTTGGTCAGCTTCTGGTAGCTATAATTATTGATTATATATACCTTGGTGAAATGTCCACAGGTAGGGTCCTTGGGGGTATACTGGTGTTTTTAGGCCTTGCATATAATCTTCTGCAGGACAGAAAAACGGAGACAGAGAAAACTAGCTAGTAGCCTCTGTCTCCAACAATTCCAGTATTTTCGGAGTACAGCGTCTGCCTCCGCAGGGTCCGCTGCCTGCTCCTGTAGCCTTCTGCACTTCCTCCAGAGTTTTCGCTCCATTATTAATTGCTTTTTTTATTGTTGCTCTGGGAATAGCTTTACATATACATACTTTGGTCAGTTTATCGAGTATTTCAGAATTTATGTTTTGGTCCATCAAATTCCCTCCAATATTTTATTATAGATTAAATCCTTTCAGAAGCTGTAGTTGAATTTACGGGTAATAAAAAGCCGAACCCTGCTCTTATAATGCACTGTCCGGCTTTATATATACCTTTTAATTATTTGCTGTTATTTTCAACACAAGCATTTAATTCCTTCATTAATTCGTCAACATTTATGCCGTGAGCAAGTGCTCCCTGTTCTATGTTTTCGAATCTCGCAGCCATACATCCAAAGCAGTGCATGCCATTATTTAATAATATCTCAGCAGTTTCAGGGTATTTTTCAACTATGTCAGTTATAGACCAGTCCTTGGTAATTATCATTTTTTTCACCTCCTTAAAAGATTGCCGGAACAAAAATAATCGATATAATAATTTTGTAAACATTAATCATTATAACATTTTCCTAAAATTAAATACCCATTCCCCACTCAGTCAATCAAAAAATTCAAAATTTTATTATCCTTTAATTACCTCTAGTAAATCACGCAACATTTATTTGATATAATTTATTTGATATAATTTATTTAATATAATTTATCTAATATAACTTACTAAATTTAATTTTCTTTTTGGAGGCGGCTGAACCCATCCAGCTTCCTTGTAGCCAAAACTCACACCATAATAAGGCATATAACCCTCGGGAATATTCAATTTTGCTGTCTCTTCCTTATTTTCAAAGTAAAATCTCATAAGACCCAGCCAAACTGAACCTACACCCAAACTCTCAGCCGCTATGAGCATATTCTGGATAGCCGCAGCACAGTCAGCCCTCCAGGCCATGGCATCCTGTCTGGCTGAAACTATGATAAGCGTAGGGGCATCATATGTCACCTTGAAATCAGGTTTTGACCCCATTCTTCTTATCCATTCATTATCACTCTCAGCCATTTGCCCTCTTACATATGTGTTAATCCTGTTAAGCAACTCCTGATTCTGAATAACTGTAAAATACCAGGGTTGCTGGTTGTGAGCAGATGGGGCATACATACCTGCTTCAATTATTTTGTCCAGCTTATCCTGAGTTATCTGATCAGGTTTATATTTTCTTACGCTTCTCCTGCTCTTGATAACTTCCAATACATCTCTCATGTACTACTCCTCGTTATCTACTTAATAAGTTAATTTATTTATATCATTTTAATTATAACAAAATACTGTTTATAATTAACAGTCAATTTTGTTCAATTGTTCAAATATTATTGAACTATTTCAATATATCACAGATTGTGGTATACTTCAAGGGTAATGAGATAAAAACCCTTAAATCAGCAAAGTAATATTTGCCATGAGGGCCACGTTCAGGAGGTAATATTTTGAGGGAATTATTCCACCCTAATATAGATCAAATGTGTTTATCTACGGTATTGAATGCTTTAGGCGACCCTATCCGACTTCAGATAATAAAAAATCTGTCGAATCAAACTGAAACGACTTGTGCCTGTTGTAATATAGATTTACCTAAATCTGCCCTTTCACACCACTTTAAGGTGCTTCGTGAATCAGGCCTTATTTATGTACGCATTGAAGGTAAACAAAGGTTTTTATCCATAAGATATCAGGAACTGGAACATAAATTCCCGGGTCTTCTGGATTCGATAATAAAAAGTATTTAGTTCCTATTACGATGCTGGTATATCAGTTACTCATCATAGTTACTATGGCCTGGATAATCTCTTGTTTCATTACTTCATAATTCATGTAATCATGCTTATGATAACTCACCTCATGGCAGAAACTCTCTATCATTCCCATTGTAATATGAACCTTTTCGTGGGCGTTTGTCGGTTTTAAGCCATGTTGGGCCATTAGTTCTACTATTGTATTGGCTGTTGTAACTTCAAAATAACAGAAGTAGTCCCTTACATCCTGGTCGGTATGAGACATGGCCATCATTTCCTCATGGGCTTGTCTTGGCAAAGTATGCGAATCAGTAAATATATCAATTATATTATTAAGGGTATCGACTAAATCTAAAGGTTCTTTCAGTGCAACAAGACTTCTATATAGCCGGTTTGTCATTCCCTCTGCATAGAATTTGACAGCTTCAATGAATATATCCTTCTTGTCCTTAAAATAGTTATATACTATTCCAGTGGAAACACCGGCCTCTTTGGCGATCTCAGCGGTGTTGGTATTATAGTAGCCTTTTTCGCAAAATAGCTTAAAACCTGCTTCAACTATTTTTCTCTTTTTTTCAATTGAACGCTGCTGCTTGGGTTCCCTTATTCCAGAATTACTCATACTACTGTCTCATCTCCATATTGGTAGTCTACTGTCCTGATATAACAACTAGCTCTAATTTATCAAGGTCTGCTGCAAAAACGATTCATTATTCCTGCCATAATTATATTTGATTGAAGTATAACTTGCAACCTTATAAATATGAAATAAATTTCATATTTATATTGACATATTAATCCAAAGACCTTATAATAAATATGAAATATATTTCAGGTTCTTGATAATATCCTTACCCTCGTTTATTTGCCTCGCAGCTGATATGGGGGATTTTTCATTTTATTATTTCGTTATTAGTTCAAATCCATAAAAGGGCTTAGGGGGACATATGAATACTCTTATACAATTTAAGGACGTTACAAAAGAATATGATATTGGAGCAAAAAAACAGTTAGCTGCCTCCAATGTGAGCTTTTCCATAAACGAAGGCGAGTTTGTAGTAATATTGGGGCCCAGTGGAGCCGGCAAATCTACAGTTCTAAATCTTTTGGGCGGTATGGATTTTGCCTCCTCCGGAGAGATAATTATAAACGGTGAGAACATTGCCAAATACAACGAAAAGCAGCTAACAGCCTATCGTGCAGAAAATGTGGGCTTTGTTTTTCAGTTCTACAACCTCATTCCTACTTTGACTGCACTCGAAAATGTTGCGCTGATTAAAAATGTCGTAAAATCGCCGCTGGATGCCGCAGAAGTCTTAGCTTCTGTTGGGCTCGAAGAACACCTTGGGAAATTCCCCTCACAACTGTCCGGCGGCGAGCAGCAGAGAGTTTCCATCGCCAGAGCCATCTGCAAAAACCCTGCAATGCTGCTGTGTGACGAACCCACCGGAGCTCTTGACAGTGAAACAGGTGTCGTTATACTGTCATTGCTGCAGAAAATGAGCAGAGAGAAAAATAAAACTGTTATCATAGTAACTCACAATGCGGCTCTGGCGCAGACTGCCGACAAGGTTATAAAACTGAAAAACGGTAAAGTGAGAGATGTTATTATCAATGATGCCCCCCTGGCTGTAAGTGAGGTGAATTGGTGATGCTGTTTAGAAAAATGCTCAGAGATATGAAGCATAATAAAACACAATTTATATCCATTTTCCTTATGGCCTTTCTCGGAGTTTTCATCTATGCGGGTGTTGGCGGAGAATGGTATGGCCTTCAGCAAACCTCAAACAAGTTTTATAAGGAGACCAATCTTGCAGACGTGTGGGTTTACGGCAGAAATTTCTCTCAGGAGGATGTTAATGATGTATCTGGAGTAACCGGTGTTACAAAGGTTCAAAGAAGACTTTCTCTTGACGCTGTGGCTAATTATGACAACAATCCTTCCATCAGGCTGCACATAATTGAGGAAAATAACATTTCAAAAACCTATACTGTCACAGGGGAAATCTTCTCTGAAAAGGACGGTATATGGCTGGATGATCTTTTCGCAAAGGCCAGAAACCTTAAAACAGGTGATACTTTAAAACTTTCTGCATTCGGGGTAACTCTGGAGAAGAAAATACTTGGCACTGTGCTAAGTCCGGAATATGTATTTGCAACGGGAGGAAATGATATTATACCCAATCACGCAAATTTCGGCTTTGCTTATTTACCGGCGTCTGCACTTCCAAAGGAGATGAATATTGTCTATACTGACCTTCTGGTAAAGACAGCTGCTACTCCCGATGCGGCTTTGGAAGACAGAATAGACTCGGCTCTGAAAGGGCATTACAGTGTTTACCTTGACAGAGACAACTTACAGAGCTACTCAATGTTCAATAATGAAATACAACAGCACAAGGCCATGGGTTCAGTTTTTCCAATCGTATTTCTGGCCATAGCCCTGCTGACTATATTAACAACAATGACGAGAATGGTTAATGGTCAGAGAACTCAAATTGGTACTCTGAAGGCGTTGGGCTTCCAACAATCAGCTATTCTTCGTCACTATATATCCTATGGTTTCTGGCTTTCTCTTGTCGGGGCTCTGGCTGGTGCTGCGACAGGCCCCCTTGCTCTCCCAAGATTGTTTTATGGGGCCATGCAGACCACCTATACCCTGCCTGAATGGAAGCCCTCCATATCTCCGTCCTTTTTTGTGATGGCGCTTATTACTGTCCTTATTTGTACTCTGGCAACCTACCTCTCCTGTAGAAGTAATTTACAGGATTCTCCCTCACAAACCTTAAGACCGAAAGCCCCGAAGGTAACAAAGCAGGGAGCTTTTGAGAAAACCGCCCTATGGACCAATCTTGGTTTTAATGCGCAATGGAATCTCAGAGATATCCTCAGAAGTAAAATCCGTTCCAGTATGGCGGTAGTTGGTGTATTGGGCTGCAGTGCCCTGTTGGTTTGCGCCTTCGGGATTCAGGACTGCCTTGATGATGTGGTTCAGTGGCAGTATAAGGATCTGAACCGATTTAGTACAAAGTTATCTCTGTCCGAGGACCTTCCCTCGGGCACTGTAACAGCTATTCTAAAGCAAACAGAGGGCGAAGCCCTGATGGAAAGTGCAGTTGAAATAAAGGCAAACGGTGTTAAAAAGTCCGGAGAGCTATTGGTAACGGACATGGTATCTCTTATAAAATTTACCGACCCTCAGCGAAACTATATTGACCTCCCTTCCCACAAGCTGTCAATAAGCTATAAAATGTCGCAATTGTTGGGAGTAGAAAAAGGAGATAAAATATCCTGGCATATGTACGGTCAGGAAAAATGGATAACTGGCGAAGTCGGAGAAATCTACCGTTCTCCCGTATCTCAGGGTATAACAATGTCCAGAGAACTATATGAGCAGCAGGGTTTTGAATTTACTCCGACAGCTATTGTTTCAGGCAAGGAAATCTCAGTCCTGCCGGAAGGTGTAGAAAGAATATGGTCTACAAGGGAACTGACTGAAAGCTATGAAACCATGACTGAAGCAATGAGTATTATGGTCTACGTACTTATTACAGCAGCAGCTCTGCTGGCTATTGTAGTACTTTACAACCTGGGAGTGCTTTCCTTCACTGAACGGGAGAGAGAGCTTGCTACACTCAAGGTTATAGGCTTTCAGTCAGGAAAAATACGACAGCTGCTTTTGACTCAGAATATCTGGCTTACTGTCATCGGCATTGTTTTCGGTATCCCCTGCGGCAAGTGGCTGATAGATTTTATACTTGCATATATGGGAGACAGCTTTGACATGATGTGCATAATATCGGTTTTTAATATTGTTATAAGTACAATAATTACGTTTATTTTATCTGTCTTTGTAAACTTTCTGTTTTCCGGTAAAATCAGAAGAATAGATATGGTAAGTTCTCTTAAAGCAGTTGAATAAGGTTATCTTCTGCATTTTAAAAACCCTGAAATACTGCCCCAAAGAGCCACCCCTGTAAATATAATAACTGAAAATACCATTGTACCCAAGAACCAATAGTCTGAGACTTCACTTACCGGGATTTTAAGCATCTCTCCAATTCTTGAGAAGAAATTAACATTAAATAACAACCTGTCATTAAACATAAGTATTATTAGTAAACTACTCGCACAGTTCTGAATTGTATTGGCAATTGCCAGCGGTACATTCCAGTTTCTTTGTACAAACTTCCATCCTGCCACACATAGCTGTATCAGAGCCAGAACCAAAATGGCAACTATATAGATTTGAAGTCTGTCGGAATTAAAGAGCGGGATCACTTCAGTTGTACCTGAGCTCTTAATATAAATTGCAATCAACTGCGGTTTGAAAAAGATCAACGTTGTAAATAGTATTGTAAAAAATATTGAAAACGCAGTTTCAGCTCTGGATATTTTTGATTTCTCAGGCACCGGAGCAGTAGGAAGTTCGTCCAGAGACCACTTCTTTTTTGCAAAAGGAAGTTCCCCCTCATTGATACCTGTTCTTTCCATTATAGCAAACACAAAGGTAACCCAAAAAGCCGCCTGTAATCCGCCGGTAACGGCTGCCTCAATCAAACCGCTAAACAAATCAACCCATATATTCACATTAATTATATTACTCGACCCTTTCAATACCCAATCAAGCAATGCAATACATGTGATTACTGTTACTGCAATTGCTACCACCGTCTTAAGTACAGCTATATAACTATCGTAAATTGCTGGGCCAATCAGATACCTCTTTGTTGGATTATATTCCTGAGCCAGCTTTTTTGGATTTCCCAGTCTTTCAAGTACTTCTCCGATGTCACCCTCGGTAGCATTCTCAGGAAGCATATCCTCTATATTGGATCTTAACTCCTCTGCAACATCATAACGAATATTTTCCGGTAGTCGCTCAGTTACAGCTAATATATAACGTTCTATCAAGCTCATAACTCATCCTCCTTTAATAACCCCTCAAGTTGTTGGGATAAGGCTCTCCACTCCTTTTTCAAACTGGTGTAAACCTGTTTTCCCATATCACTTAAAACGTAAAACTTTCTTGGCCGGCTTTCGCTGGTATCCCACTGGCTTATCAGAAGGTTCTGTTTTTCCAATCTTCGAAGTAAGGGATAGAGCGTCCCGGCTTCAATTGGCGTATTTTTCTCCTCCAGTTTTTGAACCAGCGAATAGCCGTATTCAGGATTGTTCAACTGACTTAGTACTGATAAAACCAAGGTTCCTCTTTTTAGTTCAATTATCAGCGAGTTTATCAATTCGTCAAAACTTTCCATTTGATCACCTCATTTACAGTATACTGTATGACATACACTATTGTCAATAACTTAATATTTATAAAATATAAATGATAATGAATACTCAATAAAAAAACTCAGCCATAATAAACGGGCTGAGTCTCTTCAACATATTTTTTCTGTTTCTTTTCTAATGCTTATCTTTATCTTCGTACCATTTCTGTTTGTTTTTCTTGATGTCTTCTGTGAGTTCCCGCGAAAATTCTGTAGAAAGGTGAGCCTTCAATCCTCTTCTATCTTCAGCATTAATAAACAACTTATTCTTACGGTTGATAAATACTATCTTTACTGCTATATACAAAAGAGCATAGGCTGAAACAATGATCACTCCTGCAATGAGTCCCGAAGCCTGTCCCGGCACAAAGGGCATGCTGGCAATAATTATCACAAGACTGATCAAGGCCAGCCAGGAGGTTATAGGATAACCCGGCATCTGACACTTGCCCTCGGGCGGGCAGCCATATTTTTTTCTGAACCTTATGTGAGTTGCTACTATGACTGCGTAGGTAAAGAGTAAGGCAAACCCGCCGGAACTAACAAGAAACAGGTATACTCTGGGCAACATGAGACCTACCCAAAGTCCTAAAAGCATTGCAAATCCGGAAAAGAGAATTCCGCGATAGGGCACATTTCTCTCGCCCCTAAGCCATTTGGGTGCGTGTCCCTCCGAGGCAAGAGAACGCATAATTCGTCCAAGCCCGAACATGGCAGCAAGCATTGTAGACAGTATGGCTGTTATTAAAACAAAATTGATAGCAGTACCTGCCCATCCTATACCCCACCTGTTCAGAGCAGCCACCATGGGACTTATATTTTCATTTAAGGCACTTGTAGGCACAAGAGGCAGCAATACTACAACAGATATAATATAAGCTCCCACCAGGCTTATTACTGTATATGAAATCGCTTTGGGGACGGTCCTCCTTGGATTGTCGCTTTCAGATGCCGCAAGTCCGATTATTTCAAAGCCTGCGTATGAAGAGATTACTAACAGCATACTTCCCGCTACCCCACGTATACCCCTGGGCAGTAAGGGCTCTTTAACTATTTCTCCGGCTCCTATTCCAGGTATTCCTGGTATTAATCCGAGAATTAACAATACTGCAAGAATAATAAAAGACACTATGGCAAAAAGTTTTACGGCTGCAAGGCTGCTTTCGATTTTGCTGAGTTTGTCGGCCCCAAGCAAATTAAGAAGTGTAACACCAATTATTATGCTGCTCCCCAGAATAGAAATGGAGACCTTTGGTATCCATTCACGAATCAATATTGATACTGCAGTGGCTTCACTAGACATTGCCAGTACCATGCCTGTCCAGTATACCCACCCCACGGTAAAGCCTGCCCCCGGGCCAAAAGCCAGTGTGGCAAAAGTCCTGAAGGAGCCGGTGTCCGGATTGGCTACCGTCATTTCAGACAAAGCAAATAAAATAATATAAACTAAAATTCCACCAATAATATAGGAAACAATTACTGCAGGCCCGGCAGCCTCAATGGCTACCGAAGACCCAAGAAAAAACGATCCTCCTATTACTGTCCCAAGGGCCATCATGGTAAGCTGCCATGGAGACAGGCCTTTATATGTCTTTTCCATAATATTCTCCGTCTATTCCTCTCACTATGCGGTATCAAAAGAATACACCACCATCGAGCATGTACCGATTGATGTTATTTAAGAATATTATTCCTTAAATTATGAAAAAGATTCGATTAAGTGGATACTGTATATATCCTGTTTTATTCCACAATTACATTTAACAAATTATCTTCATTTTATTTCTTCTCCCTTTCATTATTCTTTAATATAAGCTGGGCTATTCTTCTATAGTTAAGAGTTTCAAGCCTGGAAGAGGGAACATTTGAGCTAAATATACCGTTTTTGCGTTTCTTTAAATAAGAATAAATGATATGTGCTTCATCTATATCCTCCTGACTTAGGGTCCTGTCCATATCCCTATGGCTTTTAAAGCAGCTTACCGAAAGCCGTTTAATAGTCTCCTCCAGTACGTCCTCAGCGTGCTCCGGAATTATCATGGTTTCTTTATGCAGAAGCCTGTTCCCTTTGATAAAAAACAGTTTCAGAGTATTATCTCCACACCTCTCTGCAGCTATGATATTCCTTCCGTAGCTCGATATCTTTATTATTTTTTGCTTATACAATACATGTCTTATTCCTCTAAGCTGTTCCCTGAGTGCAGCGGCCTTTTCAAACTCAAGCCTTTCTGCAGAAGACAGCATTTTTTCCTTCAACAACCGTACCGGCTCCTGATCCTTCCCCTGAAGGAGAAGGATAATTTTTTGCATCTGGTCATTATATTGAGCCAGAACATCCTCTCCTGTACAGGGGCCGGAGCAGTTGCCCAACTGGAGATTAAGGCAGCCCGACGGACTACTTTTTACTGTTCTTGTGTTGCATTTCCGTATTTTAAAGTGATCCTTTAGAAACAGAAGGGCATTTTCCAATGAGCTCTGGCTTGTAAAGGGACCAAAGTACATAGCCTTATCCGTCCCGGGCTGCGTCACAATTTCGGGAATGGGATAGCTCTTATTTATATCCAGTTTTATGTATTTATAGTTCAGATAGTTTTTAAGCAGCTTATTATAGGGAGGTCTCAGCTCTCTGATGGTTTCACCTTCCATCAGAAACGCTTCAAGTTCTGTATCAACGGTAACAGTATCAAATGAATCAATCTGCTGAATCATTTCAACTATTCTCGGAGAATGGTTTTTATTGCTCTGGAAGTATTGAGAAACTCTGGCTTTGAGGTCTTTTGCCTTACCAACATATATAACCATTCCATATGTATTTTTCATAAAGTATATTCCCGGCTGTCTGGGAAGGTTTTTAACGGCTTCTTTCAGATCCATAGTTTTTCCTTTTTTATTTATATTAATAATCCTATCTATTCTGATTATACAGTATTTTTAACTATGACAAATTCTTTTCTTGGTGTATTATGAACTCCAATTGACATTGTTACATATCCGTAATATAATTTAAATGACTTAAAATTATATTACGGTCATTTATCCATATAGACGATTATATATATTTGATGGACTGGACTAAATATATTCGATTAGTACGGATCTTAAGTCCTAAAATACTAACTTGAGGTGTGAGCTATGCCTGTAATCTTTGACGAAGAAAAAAGAATGAATATAAGGATTAGCCTTCTTAAAAACGGCTTTAAACTTATAAAAAAATATGGAATGAAAAAAACCTCTATTGAAGAAATAGCTAAATCCTGCGGTATCGCCAAAGGCACCTTTTATAATTTCTTTAGTTCGAAGGAAGAGTTTGTTTCCGAAATTATACAGAATAAAAGGAATGAGTCAAAGGAACATTTCAGGTCCTTGTTGGATAAAAACGGCTATATGGAAAGAAAGGAAGTAAGACAATATCTTGAACATATGGTTGACCCTGAAAACAACCTGTACTTATACCTAACCGCCGAAGACTTAGCGGTTTTAGGCGCAAGGTTTCCAAAGGGTATTATTCCAAAGGACGAGGATGTTATGACTACTACTACCCTTCTGTTGGATTGTATAAAAGAAAGAAGTCCTTCCTGCGATTGGCGTGTATTGGCAAACTATATTAAAATCATGGCTCTTGTCTCTCTTAACAAGGATAAAGTTATTAAAGAGGCTCTGTCTGTTAATCTTTCCGGCATCCTTGACCTCACAATGGAGGAGATCTATGGTAAGGATTAAAGATGTAATTTGCTCCAAATCATTTTTAAACAGAAAGAGGTGTTCATATTGTTTGAAAAATTAAGAAAAAAGAAGTATTATTTTTTTTGCATTTTAGCTGCAATCAGTGCTGCAATAATTGCAGCCTCTGACTATCTTCTGGAATACACAGGTAGTGCAGCCGAAGGTCTCACCTTTATTGATCCCATCTGGGCTGATATGGCCTCCTGGAGATTTCCGCTTTCCCTGAATCTGTGCGCTTTTTTCATACCATTTTATCTTCTTGGCTTCTGGTCGATCAGGAGGCTGCTGTCGGTTACTCATCCCCGGCTGGCCAATATTTACTTCGGAACGGTTTCCTATGGTGTTATAATGGGTGCTTCTTTTGTACATAGTGTTCTATGCTACTTCCCTATAATTTATCAAAAGTTGTGCATTGAAGGACAGCAACTCCTTGCCGAAGATGTAATTAACAACATAATGGGCGCAATCATGCCTGTATTCGTAGTTCATTACATACTGTCCTGGGTCATACCTCAGGTAATTCTCTTTATCTTGATAGTACGGGGAAAAACTATCTTCAGCCGGTGGACGGCAATACTGAATCCATTTCTCTTCCTCATTTTCGGCCTGGTTCTATCATTAATAGCGCCCTCAGTACTCCAGCCTGTTTACGTCGGTATAATAAATAAGGGCAATACAGCTTTGTTTATATTAGCTGCGGTTTATGAATATAAGGGAGTAAAAAAGGTGGAGGATATACGTAGTACGCAAATTTAATATGCCGTGTAAAAACTTAATATTTATATAATGTTGAACAGCTTTTTTATAGCATCTCTGTTGGCACGTCCGATGGAACGTACAAGTGGTACGTTCTTGGGACATACTTTTTCACAGACCAATGCCTTTCCGCATTTCGATAAACCATCGTCTCCCATGATGGCTTCCAGCCTTTTTTTCCTGTTTTTTCTTCCAGCAGGGTGGATACTCAGTTTCACCACCTGAGCAATGGCTGAGGGCCCTAAATATGCTTTGTCGGTACCATCTGTCCTTGGACAGGCATCGTAACAACTTCCACAGTTTATGCACTTAGCATAGGAATACATTTCAAGTTGTTCATTCGGTGCATATATTAAAGGCGGACCAAAAATATCATTAATTTCCACCCAGTTTTTCACACTGTAAAGAGATTGAAAAATTCTATCCCTGTTTACAGTTAAATCTCTGATTACAGGAAATTTCTCAAGGGGCTCTATGATAATCGGATTACTCTCTGATGAAACAGGTAAGTTGTTCAATAATGCCGAACAGGACATGGTAGGCTTTCCGTTCACTCTCACAGTACAAGTACCACATATTTCTTCTTTACAGTTACACTCGTGATGAACAGGGGTAGTCTTCTTACCCTCGATCGTTATAGGCTCATTTGATATTTTCTGAAGTAATGACAGAAGAGTATCGTTTTGATTATATTCAAGTGAAAAGTTTTCCCAATATGGCTTATCATCCGGTGAATTCTGACGTCTTACTCTTAGATAAATTAATTTTTGAACTGACATTTCGTTCTCCCTTCACGGAAATTAATCAGAAAGTTACCAATTACTTTTTAAGTACTTATTCGGGTTTTAAGAGAGGTGTATCAACCGTTTTGTAATTTAAAACAATTTGACTTCTGGTATAATTAGCTATGGTTGTTTTCAGCCAATTTATATCATCCCTTTTAGGATATTCCGGCTTGTAATGCGAACCACGACTTTCATTACGGGCCAACGCACCGGCAATAATAGCTTCAGCAAGAACTAAACATGAATGTAACTTTCTGATTGATATGTTGGTTGAGTTTGCCCAGTGATTATTATCAGATGTAGTAATTCTGTACCATCTCTCTTTTAGCTCATTAATTTTAACAAGTCCTTCTTTAAGTAGTGTATTATCCCTTATTATACCTGCACAAAGAGTCAAGACATCTCCAAGTTCATTTGAAACGTTTATTACATTTTCACTTCCGCTGCGTGAAGAATAGCTTTTGATTTCGTCTTCCCAACTAATAATTGTCTTTTTAATCCACGAAATCTCACTAGAGCATGGTTCTTTCACCAATAGCCCCTTTTGGTAATCTTCGAATATTGTGTTGGCAACAACATAACCACTATATGAGGCAGACAACAGTGAATTCCCACCAAGACGATTTCCACCGTGATATAGATAGTCGCATTCGCCACAAGCATAGAGGCTACCCATGTTTGTACGGTGTTTTGCATCTACAAAGATACCTCCCATAGAATAATGCGGTGAAGGGAATACACGCATTGGAACAGATCTAGGGTCTTCTCCGGTAAACTTATAGTATAGCTCGATTATATTTGATAGCTTTTTAGTCTTCACTTCTTCTGGAAGTTGTGTTATATCAAGGTATACCTGCTTTTTGTTATCTACCCCCAATCCCATCTCCATGACCACCTTGTATATAGCACGGGAGGCAACATCCCTTGTAACCAGATTTCCAAACTCAGGGTACATTTCCTCCAGGAAGTACCATGGTTTCCCATCTCGCGGCACCCATAGGCGTCCTCCTTCTCCACGCGCAGATTCACTGATTAAGCGAGGTTTATCTCCATCTGCAATAGAAGTTGGATGGAACTGTACAAACTCAGGATTTGCTACTGGTACTCCCTGCTTCAATAACTGCCCTACGGCAGCGCCATTGGACAAAAGCGCTGTGGTTGCCCATCCATAAAGTCCGCAATATCCGCCGGTAGCGATTACAAGTGCCGATCCGGTATAAGCCTCAAGCTTCATAGTATAAATGTCCTGAACAACACAACCTTGACAACGACCATCACTATCTACAAGAGCACTTACAAAATCCCGTCCATTTATTCTCTTAATAAGTCCTTTTTCTTCGTAACGACGTACCTGTCCATCAAGAGCCGAAAGGATTTGAAATCCTGAGGTAGTATCGGCGAAATGGGTACGACGAAATTTAGTCCCTCCAAAGAACCTGGTATCAGGTGAGCCATTGGAATGTCGGTTGAAAGCAACACCCATATTGTCATACATTGAAATAATCTTTGGAGCAAACTCGCACATATCCATTACTGCTTTCTGATCAGCCAGCCACGCCCCACTACTGATAGTATCAATGAAATGTTGTTTTGGTGTATCTTTTTCACGGGGTTCAGCCGCATTAATTCCGCCTTGCGCCATACAGGACGCTGATCTCATAGCTTCATAATATGAGAGTATGGTCACATTTACGCCTAAACGGGCCAGAGTAATTGCCGTCATAAGGCCTGAAATACCTGATCCTACAACTATAACATTCATCATTGTTTTGTCCTCCATACGTTTTATAGAAATGAAGCAATAATCTGTGCTACCGATAGTGTTCCAACAAACCAAGCTGACTTCATCATCACTTTCCTGGTGCGCTCAGACAAAGCAATCCCAAGCGTAATACCAGCATTATAAAATCCCTTCCCAATATGGTAACCTCCAAGTACCGAAATCAGGATATTAAGAATCCAGAAAACGCCCATCATTACTATGGTTCCTCCTGAAGTCCTGATTTGTGTTATAACGAATATAAGAATCGCAATAGAGGATAAAATCTGAAGGTAGAATAACTTCTTTTCGGTATTCATTGGCTTCATTTTATAGCCGGTTGAAAAAATATAGTAGACTCCGATTATGCCATGAATCATGATTAGGAAGTTAAAAATAAGAATACCGGATTGGAACCAGTGAACGGGAGAGTTATTAAAAATTTCAATAAGAGAATTGTGAACATTAACATCTGCTAAACTTCGACTATTTATTACAGAAAAAATATTGCTAAAATTCAAAATAATAAATACAAGTATACTTATGCCTCTTATTGTAAATAGCAGAGCGTATATAAATCCTACTAGACTAAAAACCATCCGAATAACATATGATATCGGGAACTTCTTACTTCTTCCTGTTTTAGCTGATTGGGAGTTATCCTTTCCAACTCTGACATCTGTCGAATCTTTTTTAAGTCTCAGAAAAGCGAATCCGGCAACCGCCATGAAAATAATTGAACTAATAGGTGCAAAAGAGCAAATAGAATTATAACCTAGTGGATTTACTTTACTTGCGGTACCAGTAGGTAAAACAACAGCAATTGCTAATATAATTGAAAAAATAATGATTGTGTAGCTTACAGTTCTTTTATACATTATACACTTCCCCCAATTAATAACTTTATTTATAGTTTTGCTTACTCATCCTTTTTTCCCATAACTCCAAAACTCCAAATAAATGGTAAGAGTCAATAATCTCTAGAGATTTTCTTATTTCATATAAATTATTGAATCGCATTAAGATGTCAGAAACCAGTTCAATCAGTCTGGCATATATAGACCTCACCACAAATTCAAAATTGTTGTCATTTATGACGTCATTATATTCCCCATTATCTTTTTCAGAATAACTATCCCTCACTGTTTTTATTAAGTAATCAATTATCTCATCTTTAATTGATTGGTATCTGGTACCACTGGCTCCTGAAAATATTACTAACATCCTTTCACGATTTGAAGCCATAAACTCAATATATTCTTCATTAGCTAAAAAGAAGGTATCAGAATTTGAGCTTAATGTACCAGAACTAATTTTATTGAGTAGAGTACTTTTAAATTCTTCAATGAAATCTGGCGATACAACTGAATAAAATACTTCATCTTTTCCCTTGTAATAACGATAGATATTTCCTACAGATACATTTGCCATTTTTGCTATGTCAGAAATGCTTGAATCTTCATAGCCTCTTTCTGAAAAAATATGTAACGCTGCCTCATCAATTCTTTTCTTTATTTCGTCTTTTTTGTATTGAACCATTTTGATTATCCTCTTAAAAATGAATAGGTCGTTCGCTTTTACTATATAGTAAATCATAATAACATATTTGTCAATAAATGTTTTTCGTAAAGTCAAAAAAAGTTTTAATTTAATTTTAAAATCCGGATAGGTTACTAAAGAGTATAACAAATAAAGTTTAACTTACCTGCACAATAGTGTCTGAGATACAATATCTGAGAACAGCTCCATACCTTTGGTTTCGGCAACATGGATAACATCGGAAAACTGGGTACTGTCCGATATAATATCTTCCAGAAGATTATCCTTATTTATTATTTTTTCCTGATTGAATACAACTTCCTCGTTTCCATCAAACAAAGCCACATAGAAAATACCGGCCTCAACAATATCCTGAAAGAAGTGGCTTCCGTAGGATAATTCCGGCATAAGTCCTGCCTGTTTTGCTGAGACCTCGCAAATTACAGACATATTACACAATTCCGTAAAATGTACCGGTACTCCCAGTGAAGGTGTTGTGCTTCCCCACCTACCAGGGCCCATTAACATCACATTTTTACCTTTCAATTCCCTATTCAGTCGTCCCACCTGTCTGGCTATGGAATATTTGCCCTGCTCATTCAAATCAATATACTCCTGTGCTTTAATATAAATAACATAGTCTATGGGAAGCCTTACATTCCCGCCCATAAAATTACCTTTGCTTGAGAAAAGACACGCACCTGAATCCTCCAGCTTAGGTATATCTACAGATTTCCCCAGACCTCTGGTCTGAAGCGGACGGCATTGCAGTAAATTTATCTTGAAGCTGTTATCCTTTGAAAAATTTGCAGTATACTCGATATCTACAGGATAGTCATAAACTTTTGACAACAGTGAAAGTATGTCCTTCATAACTGAAGTGAAATCCGACTCTTCAAACAACTTTTTATAATCCAGAATATACGGAGCCTTTCTATCTGTATATCCCAATTCCCTCAGTCGTGCGGCAGTATTAATATCAAGACTTGCAAAAAGCTCTTTGTCAACCTTTATATCCGAGTCCAGAATATCCTCCAGCTTTTTGACTTCTAGAGTGTTCTGCTTGAGCGACAACACATCCACTCCGTTCTGGGAAAATTTCTTCCGGTCCTCGGCATTCATCGGTGTAAGTCTCTGAGGATTATCAAGGCAAACTATTCTTGGGTAATCTCCTTCAGTTCTATCTACAGCCCTTGTCCCCAGGCCGAAAACAAGACGAAGCATTCCGGCCTCCATATCGATATTTTTGTCCCATACATAAAGGTTTGAAGAATTCCCCACACCGGCAATATGGGGGAAAAAGTTCTCGTTATACTGGTCACCTGAAACACGCTGAACCAGAATTGCCATCTGCTCATCTCTATCCGACAGTCCTCTGTTCATCCTGTACGCCAGGGCATCCTCATTCATGGTACTGGCATACACTGTACGTATAGCCTCTTCAAAAGCTTCATACCTGTCCTCGGGAGTTCCCTGATTTACACAGAATACACTTTCATATTTCCCTGCAAAGGCATTTCCAAAATTGTCCTCCAGCAAGGAGCTGGAACGCACGATTATAGGTGATTGCCCGTAATATTCAAGCATCTGCAGGAACTGTTCCTGAATGTTTTTGGGGAATTTCCCGTGAAGGAGTTTTTCCTTTAATTCAGGAGCATATTTATAGTAGCCTTCATGGCTTTTCTGCTTTGTACGGAGTTTCCACCACCCATTCTGCACAATATAGGTATAGAATACGTCGGAACCAATATAATAGGAGTCATGGGGCTCCAAATATGTTGTAAAGTGTCCCCTGCCCGCTTTCTCCAATATCTTTCTGGCAACCAGCATACCTACGCTTTTTCCCCCGATAAAGCCTGTACCTACTTCTCTGGAAGCGATTTGAAGAATATCCTGTAAGGAAAAATATTTGTTACACAGCTCGAACATTCGCGAGTCATTTCCTATAATCATGTACATCAGAAGCCTCTTTGTGGCTTCCTGTTCCATATGAGACTGTTTCAGCACATCCTTTGCCCGGTTGAAAATAATGTTCCAATGATCAAGGCGGTCCTCACCGCGGTTTATACTGGAGAACAATTCTGCTGCTTCAGAGCTTGCTGTTATACTTGAAGCGTTCTCACCATCTATTAAATGCGGGAAAAACATCGTTGGGGAATAGCGCTGCCATACCTTGAGGGGGTGAATATAATATTTGCCGTTAACCTGATATAAATCCAGCAAAAGCTGTGTTGTTTCACGAATACCTGCTATGGTGCTGTATGTATGCTGATTGCGTATGATGGCAAAGTATGCAACGGTGTCAAGTTCGTACAAATAGGGACAGGTTACCTTAAAGAAATTTCCGATCATCAGGTCTGAATACCAGTAAATGAGCAGGTCAGTAAGACAGTCAAAAACGTAGAAAACTTTTTTTCCCTCATCCTTTATTATGTTATGGACTTCTGTTGCAAAGCTCTCAAACCCTTTACTGGAGTCAATAGAGTAAATTTTTGTATTCTGGCCTTCCTCAACCAGTTGTTCATGTCCTCCGAACCGGATATAAACCATTCTTCGCATATCAGCTCTGGCCTGACTGACATACGGATCAAGCATTTTCCGGTAGTCAGAAACCGAATCTACCTGCCAAACCACATTATCTCCCAGCCTTAGTTGGTCAATCACCCTATCAAAGCCTTTTAAGCCAGTACTCACCCTGTCATGAATATCCATAATGCACCTCTGCTGATATGACTTTTATTTTTTACTAATATAATTATACCTGATTTTTATATAATGAAACAAAAGATTATAACACCTAGATTCAACGAGGTTGGGGATAGCTATTATCGCCTCGTCATAAGCTTCTTAAGGCATCAATGGGATTGAGTCTGCTTGCCTTACGAGCCGGCATATAACCGAAAATAATTCCCACTGCGGCAGAAAAGCCTACAGCCAATGCTACCGTTGTTATTGAGATTGAAAAAATAATCCCGATCAGTAATGCCGCAGTATATGCCAGTATACTGCCTGCTAACAGCCCGATAACGCCTCCTATGACCGAAAGAAATATGGCTTCAATTATAAACTGTATCTGAATTTTATCAGGGGTAGCTCCAAGGGCTTTCCTGAGCCCTATTTCAGTGGTTCTTTCAGTTATGGAAACCAACATCATATTCATGATGCCAATCCCCCCTACTACAAGCGAAATTGCTGCAATTCCGGCCAGCAGCATGGACATGATACCCATCATATTCTGGAAGGACTCTATCATATCTCCCATGTTGAATACAGTGTAAGCTTCCTCCTTATAATTGAATGCCTGGCTCAGTATCCCCTTAATATCAATTACTGTTTGATCAGCCATATCTGTATCCTTCAGATATACATCAAGGCTGGAAACACTTTTTATCCCCAGACTTCTCAGGGCAGTGGTATAGGGAATAATAACAGTTTCATTATTGGAACTCATACCGAAACCGCTTGAAGCTTCAAGTGTTCCTATTACAGTATAAGCAGTTCCGTTAATTATTATTTCTTCTCCGATTGGGTTTATTCCGTAGAATAAATCCTTAACAACATCGTTTCCTAATAGGGCAACCTGGTTTTTAGAATAAATATCAAGTATATTTATAGACCTGCCGGATTTCAGCAAACTATTATCGGTTTTAAAGAACACTTCATTTTTTCCCTGTACTGTAACTTTCTCCTTAATAGTACCCTTATACACAATTGACGTTTTTCCGGCAATTGTTGGAGATACTCCGCTGATATTCTTCAAGCCGGAGATGGCTTTGATGTCATCATTCGTCAAACCTGCCTTAAGAGGAGTTCCTGTTACATTGACCATTATCTTGTTTACACCCAGCGAATTAACTTCATTACTAATGCTGGCTGTTGCACCCTGAACAATTGTTATGAGTGCAATAATAGATGCAACTCCGATAACTATACCAAGCATTGTAAGAGCTGACCTGAGCTTGTTTTTAACTATATTCTCCCAGGACATTCTTATACTTTCCCAGAGCATCACACACCTCCTTCGTCTGCTCGCAGCTTTCTGCTGACTCTCCCTGCTGCTAACCTCTGCGGCTGATTCTGATCGCTGTTTATCCGATATATCTTCCGACTTCTTTCACCGCTGCTACTCACTACTGCCTTCTGCCTGCTGACTTCCTGCTGTCGACCTACTGACAACTGCCTTCCGATATCCTTCCGTCCAGAATGTTTACTACCCTTTTTGCCCGCTGTGCTATCCCTGTATCATGGGTTATCATGATTATTGTCCTGCCGTCCCGGTTTATTTCTTCAAACAATTCCATAACCTGAAGCCCGGTTTTCTGGTCAAGAGCACCTGTAGGCTCGTCGGCAAGCAGGATTGTTGGTTCTGTGACCAGTGCGCGGGCAATTGCTACACGTTGCTGCTGCCCACCCGAAAGCTGATTAGGCAGATTACTCATCTTGTCTGACAGTCCTACCCTCTCAAGAATATCTTTTGACCTCTTCTGTCTTACCGAATATGGCATTCCCGAATAAATAAGAGGGAGTTCCACATTTTGCAGAGCTGATAATCTGGGCAGCAGGTGAAAGCTTTGAAATACAAAGCCAATTTCTCTGTTCCTGACCTTGGCCAGTTCAATTTCATCAAGCTGACTTATATCTTTCCCCGAGAGAAAATAGCTTCCTGAAGTTGGTACATCCAGACAGCCAATAATATTCATCATGGTAGATTTCCCCGATCCGGAGGGTCCAAGTATTGATAAAAACTCCCCAGAACCAACTGAGAGATTTACATTATGAAGTACTTCAAGCTCCTCATAATTCATGAAGTAGCTCTTTGAAATATTTTTCATCTCGAGTATTCTACCCATCAATCAGCGCCTCCGCTGTTCCTGCTGGTTCTTGGACCTCTAAAGCTCATCCCGTCCATTTCATCGGGATTATGATATAAAATAGCCTCTCCATCAGCAACACCTTCTTTAACCTCTACTATCGTACCGTTATTTATGCCGGTTACTATATCGGTTCTGACCGGCCTACCCTTTTCGTTCTCCTTAAGCACATACGGTTTGTTGTTTTCATCAAACTGAACCACTGACATAGGTATTGTAATGACCCCTTTGACAGTATTATTAACAAGCCGTACTTCCGCCGACATGCCTACCCTTAAGTCTTGATCCCGGTCCAGGTCAACTGTTGCAGTGAAGAACGTCAATCCATTTACAACAATGCCCTCCCGTGAAATATCCCTTATTTTACCCTTGAGTTCTTTGTTCAGTGCACCTATTTTTACAGCAGCTTCCTTACCTTTTTTAAGAGAACCTATATCATATTCGTCAACCCGCACATTAATTTCCAGGTTGTTATAGTCAACTATATCCATCAGCTTTGCCCCAGCCATCACCATTGTATTTTCCTCAATATTGATGTTGGCAACCTCTCCGTTAATATCTGCGACAAACTCGTCTCCTGTTGAGGTTTCAGCCAGTATATCACCTTTTTTAACCTTATCGCCTTCATAAACATATATATCAGATATCTGCATAACCATTCCCGAAATCACGGCCTGTCGGTTTTTAGCCTCAATATTGCCGGAAAAAGAATGATAGGTGGATATGTCTCCCCGACCTGCCTTAACACTCTCATAAAGTTTGGAATCCCTTCCTGTAAAATAAAGGGTAACGGCAACGGCTGCCAAAAGTAAAAAAACAATAGCAATTATCCACTTACTTCTTCCGGGCTTCTTTCTGGGTAGCATTATTAAGAGTATCCTCCTGTATCATAAATAAAGAGCATCCATACCATTTTGGCAGGATGCTCTTTATTGCTATAGTCTGCATTTTTATTGAAATATATTCATTTTAATGCAATATTTAATTAAAGTTTGAGATTGGTTTTGCTACTATTGATCCTCTCATTTGCCAGAGTCATTAATAATAAAGCAGCCAGCAAAAAGAATGGAAACAGGGCGAATGAAGTTCTCTGTGCGACAAAACCGAATATTGGCGGCATAAGAGCCGAGCCTATATAGGCACATGCCATTTGTATTCCTATAAAGGCTTGAGACAAGTCCTTTCCGAACCGTGTCGGTGTTTCATGTATCAAGCTGGGGAAAACAGGAGCACAACCCAATCCTATGATTAAGAAACCAACTGTCTGAATTAAAACAATATCAGTTGGAAGCAGCAAGCATACCAAACCGGCTATTATAACTATCTCTCCGATTCTTATCAACGACCTGTTACTAAGCTTCATTGTTATAAAGCCGGAAATGAACCTTCCCAGCGTAATTCCAAAGTAATACAGTGATACCAGCTTTGCAGCTGTTCCTGAGGAAACACCCTTGATTAAAACAAGGTAACTGCTACCCCAAAGGCCGGCAGATGATTCTAACGCGCAGTAACAGAAAAAAGTAAAAAATGCCGGTTTTGCTCCATGAATACGCAGAATATCATTAAACTTTGGAGAGGCTCCGGTTAGTTCCTCGGTTTTTGTACTTCCGCCTACCTTTCTCCATAATGGCAGTGAAGCAAAAAGTATAATAACCAGACATACCTGTATAATGCCTATAGTTCTGTAACCAATTTTCCATCCGGCTTCTCTGCTTAAAAAAAGCGACATAATAATGGGGCCGGCCGTAGCTCCAACACCCCAAAAACAGTGAAGCCAACTCATATGGCTGGCTTTATAATGAAGAGCCACAAAATTGTTCAAGGCAGCATCAACCGAGCCGGCACCCAATCCTAGAGGTACCGCAAGAATACATAGCCACAAAAACCCCGGTGACATTGAAAAGCCCATAAGAGCAAATGCTGTCATACCTACACTGACAGCTGTTACCTTCCCGGTTCCGAATCTCCGGATTACTTTACTACTCAGGAGGCTGGAAATTATTGTACCCCCAGTTATTATAAACGAAAGGATTCCGGCAAAGGAAACCGGCAAAGCCATATCTGTTCTCATTGCAGGCCAAGCGGATCCAAGCAGCGAGTCGGGTAAACCTAAGCTTATAAACGACAAGTATATAATTACAAGTAATAGTGTGATCATTCTGAAACCTCAAATCCAAGATTATATAACGAAGCCGGAGGCCACAAAACACATATTATCAGTTGTATCCGTGAATATCAATACTGCCGTTAAAATTTTCAGCTTATGATTTTACCACGATTTCTCAAAACTAAAGTTACTCAAAAATAAAAAATAGATATTTAATTAATCTAACAAAATCTACTCAATAACAACAGCAGTTCCCGAAGCAGTAACCATCAGCATGTTATTACCCTGACCGAGTACTTCATAGTCGATATCCACTCCTACTATTGCGTTTGCACCCATACTATCAGCTCTTCTAATCATCTCTGCTATTGCATTTTCCCTTGCTTGTACAAGTTCGCCTTCATAGGAATTCGACCTGCCTCCGAAAAAGTTGGTAAGGCCTGCTGCAAAATCCTTAATAAAGTCTACCCCCGAAATAACTTCTCCAAAAACAATGCCCCTGTAATCAATTACTTTTCTTCCTTCAACCGAAGGTGTTGTAGTTACTATCATAGCGTCTCCATTTCCGGCAGAGTTAGTTTCATTTTACTTTCTTATACTACAATAGATAGTAATATAATTTATTACTCTACCTGTTTTTTATCCTATTATTATTAATATACGAACGGAATGGGGTTTTTACTTACAGTTTTGTATAAACTAATAAATAATCCGAAAAAATTTCTATAGGGGATACATAAATTTACTCTGATAAAGAGAGCAGTTATCAAACGCCAGGCTTACTGTATGGAAAAAAACTTAATTTAATGATATAATCTTAACATTCTAAACAACGAAAGAAGATATTATGGAAAACAGTTTTAATAATTTAGGCATTTCAGAACCAATTTTAAAGGCCCTCGAAGATATGGGCTTCCAAACACCGACTGAGGTACAGAGCAGAGCAATACCACATATACTGAATAATGAAGATCTTATAGTTATGTCCAAGACAGGCAGTGGTAAAACTGCAGTATTTGGAGTATCTATGCTTCAAATGACCGATCCTGAAGGCAATGGCCCACAGGGTTTAATTCTGACACCCGTCCGTGAGCTTGCTGTTCAGGTGGACAGTGACATAAAAAAAATGGGCCGTTACCTTAATCACAAAACCACTGCTGTATACGGACAGCATAGTATTAATACCGAGATACAGGCTTTAAAAAATGGTGTCTCTATTGTAACAGGTACTCCGGGCAGAGTTTTTGACCACATTCAGCAGGGAAATTTGGTTACAAAAAACATACGTTTTCTTGTATTGGATGAAGCAGACAGAATGCTGGATATGGGATTCCTTGACCAGGTTAAAAGAATAATCCGGTCTGTTCCGAAAAACAGGGTTACTCTGCTCTTTTCAGCCACAATGCCTCCTGAAATACACAGGATATGCAGTGACTATATGAAGAATCCCGAAACAATAGAAATTGAATCTCAAACCAAAACGGTAGATACCATCCAACAGGAATATTACAGAGTGCAACCAAATGAAAAAAGAACTCAGTTAAATCGACTATTACTGGTTGAACAGCCCGAAAGCTGTATGATTTTCTGTAATACAAGAATGGCTGTTGATAAGGTTCAAAGCTTTTTAACCAAACAGGGGTATGCTTCTGAAGCGATTCATGGAGATATCCCACAGGGCAGGAGAACAAAAACTATTTCCGAATTCAAGCAGGGTAAATTTCATATTCTTGTGGCAACCGACGTTGCCGCCAGAGGTATTCATATCGATAATCTTTCTCTGGTAATTAACTATGATGTCCCTGTTGAAAAGGACAGCTACGTTCACAGAATAGGTCGAACCGGAAGAGCCGGAAATGGTGGAAGAGCCCTTTCCCTTGTAACAAGTGATGATATAATGAGCCTTTACGAAATAGAGGAACATATTGGTGCGATGATACCGGAAGCTGATCTGCCATCTGAGGAGCTGTTTACCAAGCGAAGTGCCGAAGCACAAAGCTGGCTTGAAGCCAACAAGCTCAAGGAAAAGCCGGCCAGAGCACCTCGAAAGGCATCCTCATTACCTTCTGGTAAATCTAAACCAGCTTCATCGGTGTCTGCAAAATCCAAAGCTGCTTCCTCCGTGTCTGGAAAATCCAAAGCACCTTCTTCAGTGTCTGGAAAAGCAGCTGCATCATCATCGGATTCTGGGGATAAAGGTATCCGCAGGCAGTCAAGTAAGAATAAGCCTGTAAAATCAAGCCCGGAGGCATTGAAGTCATTTAATAAATCGAAGCCGTATTCGGACAGGAAAGAAAACGTCAGTAATAAAATTACAGGTAAACCTGCTGTTCGCAAATCTGGAGGAGAAATAAAGCAGAATTCCGGAAAAGATCGTTTCGATCGCAGAAATTATACCAACAGAACTAATCACGCGACTAATCACGTGAGCAAACAGGCTACAGCCACTAATGCAAAGATTGCTCCATCAATCGAAAGTGTACAGTCTCCTGCTTCAACAGTTAAAAATAAAAAACCTTTCCTCAAGAGGCTATTGGAAAGTATTTTAGGTAAATAAATTTTGATTAAGATAAAAAAGGCTGTAATATATTTCTCAGCTAAAAGCGCCTGTATGTCCAGTAAATCCGGGTACAGGCGCTCATTTTATATATTTAGTTATAATCTTCTGAACTCCATCTTATGAATGTGGCTTTCACCCAACAGCAACAGGTATATTTCATAAATAATTTCACCTATATTCTTATTTATGGTATCCAAATCGGTTTTAAATGGACATACCATTAAATGCATAGGCACATCCCATATGGCATATTGAATCCCGGGGACAAGACTGAAGCCTGCCCTGTTGTAGAATTCAAGTCTTCTTTCACGAACACGGGTCTCCTCTTCATGAAGTGCCTCTTCAGCCTTTTCAATCTCGACAATAATTCCCTTCGAATCCGAATAAATTTGCTTCAGTTTTTCCAGAAACAGCGTCCCTATACCTTCTCCCCTGTTTCCTTTGAGCACTGCAAAAAGGCTTATCAGAACATATCCATCGGCTCCCTCGGCGCATATAGAATAGGCTACATCCTTACCATCCTTCACCAGTATCCAGCCCGTTTGAATATTCATTTCCAGATGTTCATACAGTTTATTATACGGGGGGTATTCTCCTTCGGCAAAGTCCCGAACTATATGTTCATATATATCCTTCAGTTCATTTAATTGAATTTTTCTGATAGTCTCCATACTATTATATCCCTCACAATTCATATTCATAAAGTATATTAAAGCTTTATTTCTGATAAGTGTCAAGGGACATCCATAACAACACAATCATTTACTTTGAAGAGTTTCCTAACTTTCTTACTATAAAAACCGCTAACGCAGACACAACCCACAGAGCTAACGTGATAAACTTAAGTTTTGTAGATATACCTGCTATTATGGCCATTCCGTTTAATTGTTCGGGGTAGTTTTTCAATATTACTAATAACAGAATATTTTCACCAGCATCAAATATGCCTCTCAAATATGAAAGGCTGATAACATACCGCCATTTACCGGCCAGTAGTGCCCTTCCCATTATTATTTTCATAATTTCAGCCTGTGTGAACGCAAAGCTTATTATGAAAATAAAGTCAAATAGCAGGAATTTGAGATAAAATAATCTGCCCTCACTACCCAGAGTATTAATAATGCCGAATAGCCATTCAGGTACATAACCAAAGTGCATGTCAGGGGTACTGACTCCACCGCTGTATACCTTAAAGCCTTCATCACCTATTCTAAAAAAATCCATACAAAAAAGTGCTGCAATGCAAATCGTAAAAACAATAAATCTAAAAGCCGTTACCTTTTTGCCACTGGCAGATCTAATAAGTTTATGTTTCATTTTTACCCCCCGTAATCATACATATAAACATGCCTTATTAACCCGAAATCCATAAACTAAGCGTTATAATGCATCGTTCCTGATATAATCATTAAAAAACGGCGGAACCTTTACTGTTTCCAGATTAACTAAGCTGCCCCCATTAACTCCTCTGACAACTTCATCAACATTATATCCCCCCCTTACC
>JAEZKZ010000078.1 GCA_023415305.1 Bacillota bacterium | reverse complement strand
TATTGCTTAAAAAGTTGAAAGAGTAAGAAAGTATGTCTCAAGACTTTAGGCCTACAAGCAGAAATGCTTGGGGTCTTGTTGCATTTGAGGAAGAAAATTGAATATATACTTTTCTATTCTTAAGGCCCTTGGTCTTGAGCATAACAGCTTGAGGCTTTCTTTATATTGCTTAAAAAGTTGAAAGAGTAAGAAAGTATGTCTCAAGACTTTAGGCCTACAAGCAGAAATGCTTGGGGTCTTGTTGCTTTACGGGCAGAAAATATATACTTTTCTATTTTTAGACCTTTGGCCTTGAGCGTAACAGCTTGAGGCTTTCTTTGTATTTCGGATCAAAATAAAAAAATCTCATTCTTTATAGTAAATTGAAAATAATATTGAGGAAAGTACGATAAATCTGTCTGAAGCTGACAAGGTTGACAAAGAGAACTGGTATAAATTCAAGAAAGAAAACATACCAGATAACGAGGACATACTTTTGTATACAATGCGTTTACAGAGTACAACTCGCTTCCTAAACCGTTAAGCAAAAAAATATTTCACTTCGTCCTTTCATCCAGATGATGGGGCTCTTTGGAATGTTAAGCCTGCATTGACTTCAATGGGCTATGACAAGTGTTATGATTCCTCAAGTTATAATATAACGGAAAAAATCAATATGGGAATAAGTGATAAGGCTTTCTTTGAGCAGATTTTACCCATTATTGCAACACAAAAGCAACCATTCTTTTCTTTTGTGTTTACTCTTTCAAGCCATTCCCCCTTTGAATTACCTGATAAGTATAAGGAATTAAAATTAGACGGAAAGCTTGGTCAATCAAAACTTGGAGGGTATTACCAGTGCATACGCTATTCCGATAAACAAATTGGAATGCTGCTGGATCAACTTAAAGCGAGGGGCTGCTGGAATAATACATTGGTTACAATTACCGGTGACCATGAAGGTGTACATAAATACTTTAAGAATGAAATTGATGCTATAAAACAAAGGGATGAATGGTGGCTGGATAATAACAAAAAACTTCCACTTATAATATACAATAAGGATATAAAGCCTAAGGAAATAAAGATCACAGGCGGACAGGTTGATATTATGCCGACACTGGCTTATTTAATGGGGATCAATGATGAAGACTATGAAAATACCGCTATGGGCAGAAATTTATTCTCCGGGGTCCGGAACCTTCAGATTTAATAATAAGGGGAAACTAATTCAATTAAAAAATAACCCCCGGCTCTTTGTTTGTGCTGTACTCTTATTGACACACTTCCTGTACATTTTATCAGGTTCAGCACTCTTTTCGCAAAAGCCGGGGATCTAAAGTATTGATTTCACGTTAAGATTTAAGGTATACCTTTAGCCTATAGCTTCACGACCTTCTTCACCGGTTCTGATTCGATAACATTCTTCAATGGGGAGGACAAATATCTTACCATCACCGATATTACCTGTCCTGGCAGCTTTCATTATGGCATCGATAGTTGGCTTTACGTATTCATCGTTAACTGATATCTCAAACCTAACCTTGTTAAGAAGATTTACTTCCGTTACGGTACCACGGTAGCTTTCAGTATACCCCATTTGCTGACCACAGCCCTTTACATGGCTTACAGTCATTTTATGAATCTGAGCATCAAACAAGGCCTGCTTTACATCCTCAAAGGCCTCAGGTCTTACTATTGCAACCACCATTTTCATAATAAAATCCTCCTTATAATCCAGATTGTTCCTTTAATTATATTATATTTATAATGTAGTTTTTTGTCCAAATATAATAAATCTATGTTATAATTTTTAATACAAGGTTAGAGGAGTTATACGTACTGAGAAGGGTTTGGCTTAAAGCGTGGAGCATTGTTCAATTATATTTTCCGTTACAAAAGCCTGAAAGGCTTTCATATAAATTTTACCGCTGCACGTGCAGCTGATTGGAGAACTGAATGGCGAAAAAACTACTTATGGGTAATGAAGCTATTGCCCTTGGAGCTATAAGAGCAGGAGTTAATGTAGTAACCGGATACCCCGGGACTCCTTCTACAGAAGTATTGGAAACAATAGCCCATAATAATCCGGGTGATATATATGTTGAATGGTCTGTAAATGAAAAGTCCGCTATGGAAATCGCCGCAGGTGCTGCATATAGCGGAGCCAGAACCCTAGTAACTATGAAACAGGTGGGACTGAATGTTGCAGCCGACCCCCTTATGAGCCTTGCATATATCGGAGTAAAAGGCGGTATGGTTGTATTGGTCGCAGATGATCCGGGTCCCTTTTCATCACAAACAGAACAGGATACAAGACATTTTGCTAGATTTTCAAATTTGCCTGTTCTTGATCCGTCAACTCCGGAAGAAGCATTTGAAATGATTCAATATGCATTTGAATTATCCGAAAAGGTTGAACTGCCTGTTTTTTTCAGGCCGACTACGAGGGTTTGTCATGCCTGCGGGACAATTGACCTGGATGATTATAGGGCTCAACATAAACCGGAGGGTTTCGTTAAGGATCCCAAGTGGATAATATTTCCCAACCTTGCTTATAGAAAGCATCTTCATATAGAACAGCTGCAGCACAAGCTTGGAGAAATCTTTTCTGACCTTGCCCTTTTCAACAAGGTCTCCGGTTCAGGCAAGATTGGCATAGCTGCGTCGGGTGTCGCCTATACTTACGCGGTTGAAGCACTTGAGAAGCTTCAGGCTGATGTAAAGGTTTTCAAGGTCGGTACCCCTTATCCGCTGCCCAGAGCAAAGGCAGAAGAGTTTCTTTTCGGACTAGAACAGGTTCTGGTATTTGAAGAGCTGGACCCGGTATTGGAAGAAGAACTGACCATGCTCTGTGCTTCAACAGGTAATAATGCAAAAATTCTTGGTAAAAAAACCGGAAACCTTCCTTTCGCAGGAGAGTATACCTTTGAATTGGTTTATGAGGAACTTTCCAAATTCCTTGGTATAAAGGTGGAAACAGCTCCAAAAGCGGCTTTGCCTGAGCTTCCTGTCAGACAGCCGGTACTTTGCGCAGGCTGTCCCCATAGAGCCTCCTTCTATGCCGTCAAACTGGCAATGAAGGGGCAGAAGGCTGTGTGCACCGGAGATATCGGCTGCTACACTTTAGGCAATGCAAAGCCGCTGGAAATGGTAGATACCTGTTTATGTATGGGAGCCGGTATTACTGTTGCACAGGGTATAAAGAGAACTGAGCCCGATACTAAGAGTATCGCGTTCATTGGAGATTCTACCTTCTTCCATACAGGAATTCCGGGAATTATTAATGCAGTATACAACAATACTGATATAACAATAGTTATAGTTGATAACAGTACCACAGCAATGACAGGACATCAGCCCCATCCGGGCATAGGTAAAACCATGATGAACAGCATATCGGAAAAAGTCGATATTTATGGTGTAGTCAAGGCTTGCGGAGTGGGACATATAGAAAAAGGGAATCCTCTGGACTTCAAAAGCGCTGTTGAAATAATTAAGAAGGCAGCAGACTTCAAGGGGCCTTCGGCTGTCATATTTGAAGCTCCCTGTATTGCATTGTTCAAGCCTGTAGTTAAATATAAAGTTAATGATAATTGTAAGAAATGCAAGAAATGTATAACCGAAATAGGATGTCCGGCAATATCTACTATAGACGGAAAGGCAGTAATCGAACCTTCACTATGTTACGGCTGCGGTTTGTGTACATACGTATGTCCTTTCAATGCCATAGGAGGTTCTGAAAATGAATAAAATAACAAACATAAATGAGAAGTACGATATATTAATAGCAGGTGTAGGAGGACAAGGAACAGTTCTTGCTTCGAGGTTGATAGCTGCTGCGGCAATCAAGCAGGGCTGCTTTGCAAGAACCTCTGAAACCATAGGAATGTCACAAAGGGGAGGCTGCGTTGTAAGTCACGTTAGAATAAACAGTGAAAAGGCAAGTTCTATAATTCCTATTTGCAATGCCGACATGCTTATAGCTTTCGAATTGTCTGAAGCTGCCCGAAGTCTTCCAAGACTAAAAAAGGGCGGCTGCTGTATAGTTAATACTCAGACCATCAAACCTGTATCATCATCTCTGGGAACTTCCAGGTATAATGTTGATACAATAACCGACTTTATAAACAGTAATACTGATAAGGTCTATTATATCGATGGTTATGGTATTGCACAAAATGCCGGGAGCGTAAAAGCGGTAAATGTTGTTCTCCTTGGAGCAGCTGCCGCAGCAGGTATGCCTTTTGCAAAGGAAGTAATTGAAGAAGCCATAATTGAAAACGTACCACAGAAATTCAGAGAGTTGAACCAAAGAGCTTTTGAACTGGGTTATAACTATATTTTAAACAACACACACGCTATTGGCGTAGAAGCGTGAAATGCGCGTAGATTGGAGAAGCGTGAAAAATACATTCGGCAAGTCATCGTGCTTTTCACGCAGCGAAAAGCCACTACGTGTCTTTTCATTACTTTTGTACACGCGCTTTGCGCGAGATTGGAGATACTATGAGTGGAAATAAACTTGGAAAGCAAAAGCATATAGCATTAATAGCACATGACAACAGAAAACAGGACTTGATAAACTGGGTAAAGAGTAAAGCTGATATACTTGGCAGGCAATTTTTATGCGGAACAGGAACAACTGCCCAACTTATTTCAGAGAACACCGGTTTGCCTGTGAAGCGCTTTAAGAGCGGGCCTCTGGGCGGTGACCAGCAGATAGGTGCCTGTATTGCAAACGGTGAAGTAGACTTTATGATATTCTTTTGGGATCCCCTTACATCTCAGCCCCATGATCCTGATGTAAAGGCATTATTAAGAATAGCAGTATTATATGATATTCCCGTAGCTATGAATCAGTCAACGGCTGACTTCCTTTTGTCCTCAAACTTAATGGAGGCCGAATACGACAGAAATGTTGTTGACTATTACAGCAGGATACGAAAGGAACATTTCGGAGGCTACTGATAAACAGCCTTAATGGACAAATAAGCTAAAAGCTTATATAATTAAGTATTATATAAATTCATAGAAAGAAGAGATGAGTCGAGATGAGTGCAGGTCAATTTGAACTTTTCAAAAATTTACTTGAGAAAGTCAGCAAAAACAGTCCTTTCTACAGTGAGAAATTTCAAAAAAGCGGAGTAAATATTAATGAAATTACTTCCATGGAAATGATTAAAAATCTTCCCTTCACAACAAAGGAAGAATTGAGAGAGGCCTATCCTCTAGGACTTCAGGCTGTACCTGATGAAAATATAGTAAGAATCCACTCCTCATCAGGAACTACAGGAAAGCCTATAATAATTCCATACACTGCGCAGGATGTGTCCGATTGGGCAGAAATGATGGCCAGAAGCTATGAAATAGCCGGTATAACTCCTTTAGACCGAATTCAAATAACACCCGGCTATGGTTTATGGACTGCAGGTATAGGCTTCCAGGCCGGCTGTGAAAAGCTAGGTGCAATGGCAGTACCTATGGGCCCCGGAAATACAGACAAGCAGCTGCAGATGATGATGGATTTAAAATCTACAGTAATTATTGGAACCTCCTCATATGCATTGGTTCTGGCTGAAGAGGTTGAGAAGAGAGGGCTTCGTTCCGAAATTTATCTTAAAAAAGGTGTCATCGGTTCTGAACGCTGGGGAGAAAAAATGAGACAGCGGATCAAGAACGAGCTTGGTATAGATATATATGATATTTACGGATTAACCGAAATATACGGTCCGGGCATCGCAATTGATTGTGATTGCCATAGCGGAATGCACTATTACGACGATTTTCTTTACTTTGAAATAATTGATTCAGCTACCGGAGAGGTTCTCCCAGAGGGTGAAGTTGGGGAATTGGTAATAACCACGTTGAGAAAAGAAGGTGCTCCACTGCTTAGATACAGAACCAGAGACCTTACCAGGATAATACCCGGTAAATGTGCCTGCGGTCTTTCCTATCCGCGTATAGACAGGATAATTGGACGTACTGATGACATGGTTAAGGTAAAAGGCGTTAATATTTATCCAGGTCAGATTGATGAAATTTTAAGAGAAATTGAGGGTGTCAGCAGTGAATACCAGATCATAATAGACCATATAAACGGAAAGGATGTTATGACCTTAAAAGCAGAATATAATTCTGACGGTGACACTGAGCGGGAAGAAATTGAATATAATATTGTGGACCTGTTTAAGAAGCGGATTGGTATACATATTATTGCAGAAGTCAGTGGCATTGGCAGCCTTCCAAGAAGTGAAAAGAAGAGTAAAAGAATTATTGATTACAGACAAAACTAATATCCGATATAAAAAAGACCTTGTTGACATTTAACAAGGTCTTTTTTATGCGGTTTTTATAGGATACTTAACATTTTGTTCACAATTCAAACACAGGTTTAACATAATAATTTAATACTATTGATATTAAAATAAAGGTAATTATATTGTAACCCTTTTATATCTAATTACAACAAATATGAAGAGGTGGAATCATGCAGAAAGGCGCAAAGCGTATTAAGTTAAGCAGAAAGGGGATTATAACACTTTCTATAGCAGTTCTAGTTATTATTTCCGTAGTAATAGGATTTTTTGTTATGACAAAGAATAAAGCTGCGAGTAGTACTTCTGCTTCAGCCCAAAGACAGACACAGGTAGTACGTGGAAACATAGAAGTAGTTTTATCGGGTTCGGGAACGGTGACCTCCGCTAACACCTCGGATGTTATGTCAAATGTGCAGGGGAAAATTACAAAAAGCTATTTCAAGGAAGGTGATAAGGTAAAAGCCGGAGATTTACTATTTGAAATAGACGATACTGATGCAGAGCTTAATATTCAAAAAATTGAAAATCAGATAAGCCAGGCTCAGTTAAGTATAAACAGCAATCAGAAAAGTTTTTCAAATCTTAATATTACTGCACCCTTTAGCGGAAAGGTTACAAATATCACTCCAAAAGTTGGAGAAAGTGCAAGCAATAATATGACACTTTTCACAATAACTGATACTTCAAAGCTTTCATTATCAGTTCCGTTCAGTATAACAGATATTCAGGATATAAGTATTGGACAGAAGGTGCAGGTAGCAGTACAGGAAATATATGATACTGTTGAGGGGGTAGTGACAGGCATAGAAGAGTATACATATACAGCTTCAAACGGAGGAACTGTCAGAAACATTGAGGTTACAGTTAATAATCCGGGAAGACTCACAGATTCAAACACAGCAATGGTAGAAGTTATCACACCAAATGGAATCAAAAGCAGCAGCGAAGTGTCAAAGTTTGAGTATTTGAACAAACAGGCAGTTAAGGCAGTCACGAACGGTACATTTGCAGAAGTTAACATAAAAGAAAACCAACATGTAAATAAGGGTGATGTATTAATTCGGATAGAAAATGATGATCTGCAGATAACAGCTCAGACAAATGACCTTAAGGTTCAGGATCTCAGTAACCAATTGGAGGCAGCTAAAAAGCAACTGGAAAATTATAAAATCTATTCCACCATCAGCGGAACTGTTACCGGTGATACAGCTGTGGCAGGTGACAGTGTTAAATCTGGAGATGTTCTTATAAGTATAAGAGACTTTGAACAGATGCAGTTTACAATTTCAGTGGATGAACTGGATATTTCAAAGGTAAAGGTAGGGCAGGCGGTTTCAATAACAATCGATGCTCTTGAAGATACAAACACCAGACCTCTTAGTGGTGAGGTAATATATAAGGCTATGGAAGGTACATCGACAAACGGTGTTGCTACATATGATGTAAAGATAAAAATAAATGAAACTGAAAATCTTTTGGCTGGAATGAATGCAAATGCCAGCATAATTTTGAGTCAGGCCAATGATGTACTTATGCTACCTTTGGAAGCAGTAACAAAAATGGGGGACAGGGCATTTGTTCGAGTGTTAGGCTCAGAAGATTCAAATAACACTCAGACCGGAAACAGAAGAGCTCCAGGAAACTGGGGAGAGAATAAGCCCGACGGAAACGCACCTGCTGGTGCTCCAGACAAACAAGAAGCCCCGGTTCCCCCAGATAAAAGTTCTGGTGGGGATAGGGTAGCCAATCAGGATAAGGCAAGCAGCCAGAATAGAGTAAGCAGTCAGAATAATCCAAATAACCAAAACAACCGGAACAATAGTCAGGCAAGTTCCGGAAGGCAGATGTCAGCAGCTATGAAAGCCAACAGTGAGTATTATAAAGGCACTGTAATGAAGGCGGTCGAACTTGGAGTCAACAATGATGAATACGTTGAAATCAAGAGTGGTTTGACCGAAGGAGAAATCGTAGTTCTTCCTCCACTTGTGGCCAATTCAACCTCCAGTACACCAAATACTCAGAACGGCTTTAGTATTGGCGGGTTTGGAGGCATGGGAGGAGCTATGCCTGGAGGTATGCCAGGAGGAGGTATGCCAGGAGGAGGACAGAACAATAGAACTTCAGGCAGCTCAAGCAGACAGGCTGGCTCACAAAACCAACGTTAGATTATAAATTAGTTGCATTGGGGGCATGGAGGATAGAATGATACAAATAGCAAATATGTGTAAGATCTATGAGATGGGTGAGAACTCAGTTTACGCTCTTAACAATGTCTCTCTGCACATTGCCAAACATGAATTTGTAGCAATTGTGGGTCCGTCCGGTTCCGGCAAGTCAACTCTGATGAACATGCTGGGCTGTCTGGATGTACCTACATCGGGAGAGTATTATCTGGACGGACATGAGGTAAGCAAGCTGAATGACAATCAGCTTGCTGATATTAGAAATAACAAGATAGGCTTTATCTTTCAGGGTTTTAATCTTTTAAAGAAGCTTACTGCCGTTGAGAATGTGGAAATGCCTCTTATATATCAGGGGGTTGGCCATAAGGAGAGGATAAAAAGGAGTATTGAAGCTCTTGAGATGGTAGGACTTGGGGAGAGAATCCACCATACCCCAAATGAGTTATCTGGTGGTCAGCAGCAAAGAGTTGCAATTGCCCGTGCACTTGTAAGTAAGCCTCCGCTTATTCTGGCAGATGAACCCACAGGTAATCTGGATACAAAATCGGGGGCAGATGTAATGAATATTCTCCATCAGTTGCACCATGATGGAAATACAATTGTGCTTATTACCCACGATAATAATGTTGCAGCTCAGGCGGGAAGAACTATTAGAATACAGGATGGAATGATAATTGAAGATAAGGAGGCGGTATAAATGGGCTTTTTTCAAGCCTTTAAGATGGCCTTGAAGAGCATCGCCAGCAACAAGGTACGCGCCTTTCTAACCATGCTGGGAGTCATTATCGGTGTTGGCTCGGTAATAACTGCAGTTGCCTTTGCACAGGGAAGTACGAAAAGTATAACAGACTCCATTGAAGGACTGGGAAGTAATATTATTACCATAAATATAATGGGAAGGGGAAGTAACAGAAATATTACTTACAATGAGCTGAAAACCTTTTCTGACGAAAACAGTAGTGAAATCAGCATGATTGCTCCAATTATTAATGGAAGTATGACTCTAAAGGCAGGGACAAAGAGCAGAAGTACTACAGTTATTGGATCAAATGAGGATTATGAGTATATTAAAAGCAGACATGTTCAGGCAGGCCGCTTTATTCTGTCCTTTGATAATGATTACAAGCTGAAGACAGCTGTAATAGGCAGTGCTGTGGCAAATGATCTGTTTGAAGGGCAGAATCCAATTGGACAACAGCTTAAGATAAACGGTCAGATTTTCAAGGTGGTAGGACTGCTTCAGGAAATTGACGGAGGACAGGATTCTTCAGACGACGACCAGGTAATTATTCCTGTAACGGTTGCACAGCGATTAAGCAGAAATTCAAGGATTTCCAACTTCACTGTTCAGGCAGCCGACGCTTCTACCGTTGATCCGGCCATGGCTAAACTGACAGCGTATTTAACAGAAAAATTCGGCAGTTCGGATGCCTTTTCAGTCAGAAATCAGGCACAGATGCTGTCAACGCTTAATTCGATTACTGATACACTTATGATTGTTCTTGGCGGAATTGCAGCAATTTCATTAATAGTTGGTGGTATAGGAATAATGAATATTATGCTGGTTTCTGTTACAGAGAGGACAAGAGAAATAGGTATAAGGAAAGCAATTGGCGCAAAACGTAAAAATATAATGATACAGTTTCTGATTGAGGCTATAATGATAACCGGTATCGGAGGTGTGTTAGGAATATTGATCGGTTTGTTCTGTATCAGGTTCATAATAGGCGGTTTCAATATAACAACACCGGTATACTCGCCATTCTGGATGATGCTTTCATTCGGAATATCTCTGGGGGTAGGAATCATATTTGGATTATTCCCAGCGTATAAGGCGGCTCGCTTAAATCCAATAGAGGCATTAAGATTTGAATAAAGCATGGTCTTAAGCCCGCAACGGACTTTATCACAAGTTATAACATTTTATTACTATACTACTATTAACTATTTGAATACGCGCTATGCGCGTAGATGGGAGGTAAAATGCATAAAATTAAGAGAATGCTTGTAAAAATAATCACACTTGCATTGATATCCGTACTTGTTTTTTCTTCAACGTTTACATATGCTGCTGTTCCTAAAAGCAGCACAGATTATGAGCAAGCTGTGGAAAAGCTTAAATTGTGGGGAGTTATAGATAATATAGATTTAAATTCAAACAACAAAATGACAAGAGAGCTTTTTGCAAAAATAATAGTGAATTCCACAGGAAATAATGATTTGGCTGAATCACTGGCAGATGCATCCACATTTTCAGATGTCTCTGCCAAGTCGAGCTACTGCGGTTACATAAACGCATCAGTAAAGCTAGGCTACTTGTCAGCCTATTCAGATGGTCAATTCAAGCCACACGAATCAATTACCTTTGCACAATTTTGTACTGCGGTAATTAAAGCTTTGGGCTATACCAATGAAGATATAGTAGGAGCCTGGCCTGCCGGATATATTAATAAGGCAAAGAGTCTCGGAATTACTTCAGGCTACAGCTATACAAGCAATAGTACCTTGAATTCTGAGGCTACAATAGTAATGGTTCAGAGAATGCTAAATACCAATATTAAGAAAGCAGATGCACAGGCTGCTGATACTACTCTGGTTGAATCATCAGGAATAATGGAGGATAAGGATAACTGGGTATATGGAAAGCCTGAGGTTGCCCTGAGTTTTAATCCCGATACCAAACGCTTGGGAAATATAGTTTTTAAAGACGGTATTCCTATTTTAAGGGATACCTACAATAATACAGCCTCTCCGGCAACAAAAAAAGTGGGTGAAATAATTGGTTTAAGCGATATAAAAGATAAGGATGTAGTTTATGAAGTATATAATAAGCTTAATGTTCTAATTTATTATCTTGTAGTTGATAACAAGGTTGAAGGTGAAATAACAAGTATCCTTCCCAGCAAATATTCCCCAAAAACCCTTCAAATAAACAATGTGGACTATGAATTGGGACAGTATGCCAAAATGAATAAATTCAATTCAACCCCAGGCTCTCTCAATACAGGGGACAGTATTACAGCAATTATGGGATATGATGGAAAGATCATTGAAGCCTTCCTCACAGTCGATGAGAATAACGAGGATTATGCTTTCGTTTTGAATTGTTCTACTATGGTATCAAAAGAAGCGGCTGATTATAACAAGCAATATTTTATGGTAGAATTGCTTCATGTTGATGGTTCACATAAGACATACAAAGTAAATTATGATCCTTATATGTTTAAATGGAGACTTGTACAGTACTCATTAATAAACGATGATACTGTTGCGTTATTGAATATGACATATGATATCAATACAGCAATGTTAGTTGACATAAATGAAAGAAGAATTGGTGATTACTGTGTTACCGATAATGTAAAGATTTTCAATTATACCGACAGTGCTGTTGATCTGGTAAGATGGAGTGATATTCCCAATGGCAGATTGCTGTCCGGAAAGATAAAGTTCATGGGGCATACCGGCGATTTTGATGATGTAAATGTTATTCTGGCTTATGATATTTTTAATCAGCAGGACAAGGATATGGTGGTTCAGGATATACAGAAGCCGGTAGGAATAGGGGGAACATATAAATATCAGCTGCTTTCAGGAAAGAGCCAGTACACTTATACAACAAGAGAAGAAATTCCTAATGCTGAAATTGGCACTGTATTAAGTATGCGTATGAATAATGACGTGATTATGGGATATAATCATATAACAAATCCTGTGGACTCATGGTGGTATGTTCAGGCAGTGGACTCAAAGCGGATTAAAATAGATAATGAAATTTATATGTTTAGCAGCAATATTTCTGTATACTTTAATGATTATTCCGGTAAGCTGACTGCAAAGACGGTAAATGATATAAGAACCGGACCTAATCCCGGATACGAGAGTATAAAGATTTACACCGACCGACCTCTCGATAACGGTGGAAAAGTTACAATGATGGTTTTCAATTTGAAATAATGTATTATTAAATATTAACGTAATGGTGTTTTATTACCATATACAGTAAAAAAATAAAAACGGTACTGACCGTTTTTATTTTTTTATGAAAATTTGTATAAATTTAGTTATTTTACTAATAATATGATTAAAATCTAATAAACATTTTTTATATTTAAAGGAGGAATATTGTAACGAAATGAAAAGATTATTTGCTCTATTAATAGTAGTTGCCTTGGTTTTAAGCCTAGGCGCATGTTCAAAAAATGAGGCACCAGGTACCGGTACAGCCACAGTTACAGCAGCACCAAGTACTACTCCGACTACACCATCCCCTACACCCGGAATAACTACTCCGGCACCGGGGGCTGCCACAGTAACACCTGGTCTTGCTACCCCGACACCTGGAGCAGTGACACCAACACCGGGAGTAGCAACAGCCACTACAACAGCAACAAAGGCAAAATAAACAGATGGGTATAACTTCCTAATAATATGTACGTAACAAACACATATGGAATCCATGATTTAATTCATGGGTTCCATATGTTATATCAATATATATTAGCTTAACTATATATACCTGTTATTTGAAAATGTGATTTGATACTAAATCATTACATAACTGAGTCAATTTATTTGATTTAAATGTTTTTATTATTATGGACGTTGCTTAATTATATGAATTATTATACAATATATTTGTCATAAATATTAATAGACTGATGTTTGTGACGAAAAAAATTGGCAGAGTAGAATTTTGCGCGTTAAGTGCTAAAGGGACGGGAAGTTGCCTTTTAGACGAAAAACACAAGGTGTTTGCGGTGCAAATTTCGCATTCCGCTGCCACAAAAAGAGATACCTCTTTTATGTGGCTTTCCACAGTGTTACTGCACTGTGCCCCCTAACGGGAAACACTTGAATGAGGCATTTTTTATTTGAGCATATTTATGCACAAATTACATTTGTATGCATTATGTTCATATTTTAAATGTACTCGCACAATAAAAGGAGGTAGTGTCGATGAAACACAACAAAATCAGAAACATTCTGTTATTAGGGCTTTTTGTTGCCCTTGAAGTTATCTTGACAAGATTTTTTTCTGTCGAAAATCAATTTGTGAGAATTACATTTGCGTTTATTCCAATAGCCCTTTCAGGGATTCTATTCGGTCCTGTTATGGCTGGAATAGCAGCAGCTGCTGCTGATGTTCTAGGAATGCTTATTTTCCCAAAGGGTGCCTACTTCCCGGGCTTCACTTTAACTGCATTCTTATCGGGTTTTCTATACGGAGTTTTCCTTTATAAAAAGGAAATAACTCTTTTAAGAACATTCTTTGCAGTATTAACCGTAATAGTAATATGCAGCCTGACACTTAATACAGTATGGTTGGTTATTTTGTACAATAAAGGAGCCATTGCCATTTTGACAGCCAGATTGATTAAGGACGCTATTTTTATTCCTATTCAGACTGCGACTATCTATTTTGTTTGGAAATTCGTTGGTAATTTACTCACTAAAACTTTTAATTTAGGCACTTTGGAATAATCAATACTAATGCCCTTATTAGTAAGACTTTTTATGAATTCATGCGTATTTAGTATATATAATAATATTAATGGGAGTGAAAACATTGAATAAGAGAGTATTTTCGTGTATATCTTTGTCCCTCGTGTTCATAATGTTCCTTGTTTCTGCGGGGTGCGGAGTTAGAATCAATGGAAAAGAGTATGAATTCTATAAATCAAGCCAAGGTGATAAAAAAAATAATATTTTCATTGGTATCGGTGAGGCATCAACCCACAACCAGTCAATCACCCAGGACAAAATCGAGGGTGATGAGTTTAAGGTATCTACAAGCGCGGGTAATGTAGAGATTACAAAATCTATTAACAGCGGAATAGAGCTGGAGGCAGAACTAGTAGTAAGAGGCGCTTCGGCTGAAACCAAGAATACAATTCATGAAAATATGATTGTTGCACTGGAGCAAAAGGGAGATAATGTCGAAGTAGTGATTAAGACAAAAGACGGTAAGGATTTCTGGAAATGGCACAGGGAAAATTATAAAGCGTACCAAATAACTGTAAATTACAATATTAGTCTTCCCGATAATTTTAAGGATTTAGACATAAGTACAGGTGCAGGAAATATCATTGTTGAAGGTGTATCGGATAAGGTGGAGGCAAGTACGGGTGCAGGCAATATTGATTTTAACAATATGAAAGCTGAATTTTCAGCAAGTACCGGAGCCGGAAATATAACAATTGTAGATTCCTCTTCACTGGGAAAAAGTAAACTTAGTACCGGCGCGGGTAACATTTATTTTAACGGCTCGGTAAAAGAAATGGACGGCTTCAAAGCTTCTACCGGAATGGGAAATCTTGATTTTCTTGTACCTGCCGATTCAAAGATGACACTGGACGTAGATACCGGACTTGGAAATCTCAGCGGAAGCTTTATCAAAACAAATAGCGAGAATAAAACACACTTCAAAGGTGATGTTAATGGTGGTGGACCTTCCGTCGAGTTAAGTACCGGAGTTGGAAATGTTAACGCTGATGAGGATTAATTTTATTTGGATTTAATAAGGTGTTATAAAAGGGATGTAAGTACATTTAGACTTACATCCCTTAATATTTCAGCTATTGAAGTCTAGGAAATTAAATTAAAACTTTTATTGATTCCCAGAGTATATCACAAAGCTCGCACTGCTTATTATTTTCATCATAAGGAAGTGAACCGGAGAAGCCTGCCTTACCCATTTCCAGTACATAATCTCCTATAGAGGCTGAAAGGTAAAAATCTCCGTTACCATAATTCTTTCTCTCTAGTATATCTATCATCTGGCCAATATCCAGGAGGGGAAGACAATCCTGTTTGGAATATGACTCCGGGCGTTGAAATTCAAAGTTAAAATCTTCATCAAAATTAAATTCTGTATCTTCAGATGAATCGTCTTCAACAGAAGGATTGTTTACAGAATCTAATCCGTCAATTCTGTCAGAGGAAATACTATCTGAATATGCTTCTTCTTCCTTTACTTTAAAGCTGTCATCCGCCATGAATTTTAGATCATAAAGTAACATATCGTGATGTTTTAATAGTGTTATTCCGCCTACAACGTATGTAATCTGTTCAAATCTTTCTTCAGCTGCATCCACGCATATGGTTGCGACAACAGTATCATAAATATGCGGAATCCACAGGTCCCGGAGATTTTGCTTTTGTTCTAGGGTTAGCTCCTCCAGATCTTTTCGAGTAATTCTTAATTTCATGAGGCTATCCTCCAAATAATGTATTCATACGAGTGCCGGATAAAGTGACTTTTTGACCCTCGATTTTTAATTTTATTATAATATAATTATTATCTATTGTCATACATTTTCCATTCTGAACTATTCAAAAGGATTTAGATTTATTTGAAAATTATTACATAATAGGTTATTTAAATCCATATATCAGCAAGAAGTGTGATTAAATTTTGGTTACTTGAATTTTACTATGTTTCCATATATAGTATAGATTAAGTCTGCTAATGAATTCTTGTACTATAAGAGAGATAGTTTAACGGAGGTAAAAAACATGGTGTATTTTGAAACAGAAAGGTTGGTCTTCCGTGACTGGAATGACCCGGATCTAGATGAATTTCGGATTATGAATAAAGATCCGAGAGTTATGAAGTATTTTACTAAAATACTGACTGATGAGGAAACTGATAAATTTTACGATGTAATCCAAAACGAATTCCAAAATTACGGATATGGTCTTTATGCAGTTGAAACCAAACGGGATAACAGCTTTATAGGTTTTATCGGATTACATTGGGCGAACTTCGATTCTCCATTTACTCCGTGTGTTGAAATAGGTTGGAGACTTAAATATGGTGCATGGGGGAATGGATATGCAACAGAAGGGGCAAAGGCATGTTTGAAATATGGATTTGATACATTGGGATTAAAGAAAATATATAGCTTCACCTCCAGCATTAATTTGCAGTCTGAAAGTGTAATGAAGAAAATTGGAATGTCAAAAATCATGGAATTTGAGCATCCAAACATTGTGGAGGGAAGTGAACTGAGGAAACATGTCCTCTATGGGGCTGAAAAATAGACGAAAATAAATAATTTCGAAACAAACTTATAAAAATAGCTAAGCTATATCATATTCAATGGTTTGTATCACTTTAAGCGGTGATAATGGTATGTTTGATAAGCTGGGTATTAATTTCTAGGTTTTAAGAATAGGAGGATAAAAATGACAAATAGAAATCTTGAATTAGCAATCGAATTATTATCATCAAAAGTTATAGAAAGAAATCCTGATGACTTCCTGATGACATAAAGGAGAAAGGTATTCTGCACTTTTTTTGAAATTAGAAATAATAACAGTAAAGAATTGATGTAATTATGATTGATATATAATGTGAAGGAGACAATGTAATTTATGATAAAACATAAAGGTACCAAGACTATTATGACTGAGAGACTATTTTTGAGAAAGATACTTCTTGAAGATGCAGAAATGGTATATAAATGGATGAGTGACCCAGAGGTATGTAAATATGAATGTTGGGAACCTCATCAAAGTGTAGAATATACACGGGGATACATTATTGAAGTTTTCGATGGATACAAATCTGACCATACATACCAGTGGGGTATACAACTTGGTAATGAACTCATCGGTTCTGTAAGCATTGTCAATGTGAGTGATTATCATCAAAAGGCTTTAATGGGGTATTGTCTACAGAGAGCATATTGGTCTAAAGGGTATACAACAGAAGCTGTTAATGCTGTTATTCAGTACATGCTCTTCGATATCGGATTAAATAGGATTGAGGCAACCCATTCAGTAAACAATATAGCTTCAGGTAGAGTTTTAGAAAAAGTCGGAATGATTTTGGAGGGTCATGCTAAAGATTATTATTTTTGTAACTCAGGGTTACAAGATAGTAATCTTTATGCAATAACAAAAAAGACATATAAAAGATAAATAAAGAAAACACAGTATTTTTTATGCCAATTTAGTTCACAATATAGCGGGATAGAGCATTAAGATATTTGAACTATGGTAACTGAATAGTGCGGTAGAGGGGAATTATGAAAATATACCATACTCCAAAAGACTTACTTGATTCAGCACAATCAGAAGAAACACCGTCTGAGGAACTAGATTATATTTTATCAAAGGAGTACTCCTTTTTAAAGGTTGCGGTGGCTAAAAATCGAAACACTTCACCTATAACCTTAAAAGGCTTAATTCCAAGCATAATGGAAAGTTATCGGAATCAAGAAATTGCACTTGCAATGGCAGAAAATCCAAATGTAACTAACGATATTTTAGAATTATTATTACATAAGATAATACCTGTACTTGATAATGGAAGAGGCCACCAGATAGGGTTTGAAGCAGGTATAAAGGTCTGTAACAATTCTAAGTTATCTATCGAACCGGTTATGCGGGCAATGCAAAACTCACTTGTTTCTATGCAATTTAGAAAAGTTCTGGCAAGGGAAACAAGTAGATTAGATATATTGAACTTGCTTTGCTGTGATAAGAGTGAGAAAGTGAGAAAAAGGGCCGTGGAAAATTTAAGCCGTTTTGAAAACAACAACAAATAAACAGCTAGTAATAGAAAATTTTTACCGCACATCTGTTAATGGGATGTGCTTTTTTGTTGCACGAAATTAGTCTATTGCGACGGAAAGTTGAACTTTGGAAACTGAATAGTGCGGTAATTGAGTGAAACTTGACATAGTAATTTTTTAGATTCAGTATTATATGTAATCAATTGTTTTTGAATCAGTAGTGTATTAACATAGTGGTGCGAAAAGGTTCAGAATAGTTTGCTCAATTGCACCTATTTTATTGACAAGATTTGCATATAATGTTTATACTAAACATAAACATAATACATATAAGTTTATTATTATCAACTAATAAAATGTTAAGGTGGGCGTGAATTTGGAAACAAGAATAGACTATATTACTGAAACTATGTTAAAGAAAACTAATCCTGAAGATAATGGTATAAATTCTCTACTGATGAAAGAACTTCATGAAGATATAAAAAATAAGTTTTCGCACATAACAAGTGCGATTGTTTTAAGACATGGAAATATTATATTTGAGGAGTACTATAATGGGGCTACGGTAGATTCACTTCATCAAATAAGATCTGCAACAAAAAGTATTTTATCAGCATTAATTGGGATTGCAATTAAAGAAGGTGATTTACAGGATATTGAGGTTAAGGTTGTGGATCTATTCCCTGAATACGTGACTTCGGAAATGGATGCAAGAATAAATAGTATCTCCTTAAAGCATCTGCTTACAATGACCTCGGGGATTCCATATGATTTTATGGCATACATGCATTGGCTGCAGTGGATACAATTTGATAATCCTATTCAAGGGTTATTTACAGAAAATTTGGAGTCAGAACCAGGTCATAAATTTAATTATAATGATCCTGGAGTGCACATGCTGTCAGTTGTACTTTCAAAGGTTTGTAGGGTAAGGGCGAGTGATTATGCTTGTGAATACCTATTTAGCGAATTAGGTATTAATAATTTTACATGGCCTACGGATAGCCATGGTAATAATATCGGTTGTGCAGAACTTACCCTAAGAACAAGGGATATGGCAAAGTTTGGCCAGCTGTATCTAAATAAAGGGAAATGGAAGAATAAACAAATCATACCGATTGAATGGATTAAACAATCAACTACTGAGCAAACTGAGGGAGGAGCGCCAGGTGGAGATAGGTACGGATATCTCTGGTGGATTACAAAGATTGAAGACTATTCTGCTTATTATGCCTTTGGATTCGGAGGACAGTTGATTTATGTAATCCCGGATTTAGACATTGTTACAGTTATTACATCAGATTTACAGGGTCCACATTTAGAGAACAAGACGATAGTGGGTAAATACATTATTCCAGCAGTTATGAAATGACATATGAAGGGTAGTATTAAATTTTGAAAGGGATGCTATACATTTAGTTATTCAGTAGTAACATTTACACTTTAATCTAACTAAACCGCACATTCAGCTAAAATGATGTGCGTTCTTATGTCCAAATTAGAGCGCAAAATAAGAATAAAGCGTCGATAAATACATAGTGTTGTCATGCTTCATTTTTAACAAAAATTATACATAACATTGGCTGTAAGAAACTTGACTTAGTTATATTCCAGATATAGTATTAAATGTAATAATGCTAGTTCAATCTGTAAAAAATTTGATTGGAGCGGTCGGTATGAACAAGGATTTAGTTGAGATGATAAAACGACAGACAAATGTTTTATTTAATAATATACAGATTACTTTTGATGAAGTGAGGGATATACATATAATTCCAGAATTTTCGGATATGACAATTTCGAAGCATGTATATCATATGTTACATTCTCTTGACCAATGGTTTATAAATCCATTTATTTTTGATGAACCAGATTTTCATGTAGATGAATTAAATTCCTTATCTGTAAACAGTGACAAAGTACTTACAAAAGAGGAGCTACAGAGCTATTTTCATTCGATAGCAGGAGAGTTACCAGAGATAATACGGACTATGCTACACGTGCTATTCACTAAAAAAGTGGTGCGACAATCTGCTGTGCTCATGGGCAATACGATTACGTTGACAAACGGGGTGCAAATCCTCCAATGATTATTTAAACTTATTCTTGCCAGTTTATTTTATAACAGAAATAAGACGAACTCTAGAACAGCGACTACTACCTATTTTCATTAGCTGCTGCGTTAACCGATCATGGTTTGGATAGCAACAAAGTACTGATTGAAAAAATATTAAATTCCATATATAGTATTTAATGTGTTTGTTTATTTTCATAATTGGGTAGGGGCTAATATAGATCATTAGAATTAATTAGCTCTAAATAGTACGATAATTTTTTTATAAAGAGATGGAGGCTTTAAAATGGCATTAAGAAATTTACTGCTTTTAGGTGATGATATACTGAGAAAAAAGAGTAGGACGATAGAAAAAATTGATGATAGGGTTTTAACTTTGCTTAAAGATATGGCAGACACATTACATAACTCAGAAAATGGGGCGGCAATAGCGGCGCCGCAAATTGGTGTTTTAAGAAGGGCGGTTGTGATAGATATGGGACAGGGTACGAAATACTTGATCAATCCCCAAATAATTGAATCAGAGGGAGGTCAAGAAGTTATTGAAGGATGCTTGAGCATACCAGGTAAATGGGGTAAAGTAATAAGGCCAGCGAAGGTTAAAGTAAAAGCATTAAATGAAAGAGGAGAAGAGATTATAATAACAGGAGAAGACGATTTGGCAAAGTGTTTATGTCATGAAATAGATCATCTGGATGGAATACTTTTTATTGACAAGGTAACAAAATTTATAGATATGGAATAGCTATAGATTACAATTTTTGGGATGCAATTTTTGAAAGCGAATAGAGCGATAATGATTGATAATATTATGACAAAGTGTAGTCAGGTTAAATTGAAATGATACCTTATAAAAGAAGCATATATATCAGTGTTTTTGCTTGTGTCAGTAGATATAAATTATTAGTTTTTGATTGGAGGAAAGGTTTTATGATGAAAAAAAATGATGTTCTTTGGCAGGAAATACCCCCTTTTTACTGTTCTAAGATTTCATAGATTGGTTGCCAATAGACACCAGTGGTTTCCATTGCAACATAACGACAGTTAAGAGATACAAGCCATTCTTTAAGAGTCTGCATATCAGGTATTAATGTTGTAAATTCACGAATTTCGGATTTGGTTGGTTTACCAATTGGTCCAGAAAGTACACAAGCAACAATTTAATCTTTAAGGACATAGAGGCCACAGCATAATGCTAATAAAATCTTTCATGATAATCAACTCCAAGTTGAAAATATAGCAGGAGAATTGCCCGAGATAATACAAACTATGCTACACGTGCTATCCACTAAAAAGTGGTGCGACAATCTGCTGTGCTCATGGGCAATACGCTTACGTTGACAAACGGGGTGTAAATCCTCAAATGAGCATTCAGACTTATTCCTGCTAGTTTATTATATAAGTGAATCGCACTGTCTATTACGAACATATATTATGAAGCTACAAATTCCAATTTGTAGTTGAGATTATTTTTATATCAAGAATCATCCTATTACCGCACATTCAGTTTTGGAATGTGCATTTTTAATTCGTTTAATTATTTTTCTTTGCAATAGTTACACCTTTTTACTTTACTTGTTCTTCAGCATTCGATACCCGGCAGTCGTTGAAACAGCAAAATAACTTGACAGAGAACACTAGTTTGATAAATAATGTTAAGGAACAATAAAAACGGAGGAGTAACTAATGACAAAAGATACCAGAAAGACTGAATATGGCAATGAGAGTATTTCATCCTTAAAAGGTGCAGACAGAGTAAGGCTGCGTCCGGGCGTTATATTTGGATCAGATGGTCTGGATGGTTGTCAGCATTCTTTCTTCGAAATTCTGTCAAACTCAATCGACGAGGCCAGGGAAGGACACGGTAATGTTATCGAAGTTACCAGGTTTGTTGACCATTCTATAATGATACAGGACTGGGGAAGAGGCTTGCCAGTTGATTACAACACCAAGGAGGAGCGATACAACTGGGAGCTGGTTTACTGCGAATTGTACGCGGGAGGTAAGTACCAGAACAACTCCGGTGAAAACTACGAATACAGTCTTGGTTTAAATGGTCTTGGTGCATGCGCAACTCAATACAGCTCTGAATATTTTGATGTTACTGTATTCAGAGATGGACATAAATATCAGCTTCACTTTGAAAAGGGTGAAAACATAGGCGGGCTCAACAAGGAAAAATGCAAATATGAGCAAACTTCCACAATTCAGAAATGGAAACCTGATATTGATGTATTTACCGATATAAACATTCCTCTGGAATATTTTCAAACTGTTCTAAAAAAGCAGGCAGTGGTAAACGCCGGACTTCGTTTCATACTTAAGGATGAGGAGTCGGGTGAGACATTTATATACTGCTATGAAAACGGTATAGTCGATTACATAAAGGAAATCAATAAAGATAATGGCTTTACTGATGTTCAATTCTATGAAACTGCTACAAGAGGTCGTGACAGGGAGGACAAGCCAGAGTACAAGGTAAAAATGCAGATTGCCTTCTGCTTTAATAATCAGACAAATCTTCTGGAATACTACCATAATTCAAGTTTTCTTGAATATGGAGGTGCCCCTGACAAGGCTGTCAAGAATGCATTGGTTTATGAAATAGACAAATGCATAAAGGCCAGGGGCAAATATACCAAGGATGAAGCTAAAATTACCTTTGCGGACGTAGAAGACAGTTTGATTCTGGTGGTTAATTCCTTCTCGACTGTTACAAGTTATGAAAATCAGACCAAAAAGTCTATTACCAATAAATTTATTCAGGAAACAATGACCGAATTTCTGAGACAGCAGTTGGAAGTGTATTTTATTGAGAACAAGGTTGAAAGTGATAAAATAATAGAACAGGTTTTGGTTAACAAGCGAAGCAGGGAAACTGCTGAAAAAACCAGAATCAACATTAAGAAAAAACTTAGCGGAAATGTGGACATTTCCAACAGAGTAAAGAAGTTTGTTGATTGTAGAACAAAAGATTTGTCAAAAAGAGAAATATATATAGTGGAGGGTGACTCCGCACTTGGTTCCTGCAAACTTGGCCGTGACGCCGAGTTTCAGGCTATTATGCCTGTCAGAGGTAAGATTCTAAATTGTCTTAAAGCGGATTATGACAGCATATTTAAAAATGAAATTATTGTTGATCTGCTAAAGGTTCTAGGGTGTGGGGTTGAAATCAAATCCAAACATAACAAGGAGCTTAACACCTTTGATTTAGATAATCTCAGGTGGAATAAGGTCATAATTTGTACCGATGCCGATGTAGACGGCTTCCAGATAAGGACACTTATACTTACCATGCTATACAGACTTGTACCTACCCTGCTTCAGGAAGGTAAGGTTTTTATAGCTGAATCTCCACTATTTGAGATAAGCTGCAAGGGAAAAAGCTATTTCGCGTATTCCGAAAAGGAAAAGGCAGATATACTATCAAAGCTTGAGGGTAAAAAGTTTTCAATACAACGGTCAAAAGGGCTTGGTGAGAATGAGCCTGAGATGATGTGGCTTACAACCATGAGTCCGGAGACCCGCAGACTTATTAAGGTAACTCCTACCGAAGTCGAATATACGGCACAAATGTTTGACGTGCTTCTGGGAGACAATTTGCCTGGCAGAAAGCTTTTCATAGAGGAAAACGGCAGCAAATATCTGGACATGATTGATGTAAGCTAATTTATTGTTTATCCGGATATTAAGTTGAAAAAGATACACTTATACATTTTGAAATTTAGTTATAAAGAAACATCATATAAACAGAAAAGAGGATATGAATGTCTACTCACAAAAATTTTGTTGAACAGGATATAGTATCAACACTTGAAAACAATTACATGCCGTATGCAATGAGTGTCATTGTATCAAGGGCGATTCCCGAAATTGACGGCTTCAAGCCCTCCCACAGGAAATTGCTCTATACCATGTACAAAATGGGCCTGCTCACCGGTACGAAGACCAAATCTTCAAATATTGTGGGTCAGACCATGAAACTGAATCCACACGGTGATATGGCTATTTATGAGACTATGGTCAGACTGACCAGAGGTAATAACGCGCTGCTCCATCCTTTCGTAGATTCAAAAGGAAACTTTGGTAAACAGTATTCCAGGGATATGAAGTTTGCAGCTCCCCGTTATACTGAAGCAAAGCTTGACAAGTTTTGTGAAGAAGTATTCAAGGATATAGATAAAAACACTGTAGAATTCGTGGACAATTATGACGGAACTATGAAAGAACCCGTACTTCTGCCCACAACCTATCCCAATATTCTCGTAAATGCAAATCAGGGTATTGCTGTAGGTATGGCAAGTAATATTTGCAGCTTCAATCTAGAGGAAATATGCCAAGCTACCTCTGCACTAATAGACAATCCTGAGGCAATAATGGAGGATTACCTTAAAGCACCCGATTTTTCATCCGGCGGACAGCTTATTTATTCCGAAAAGGAGATAAGGGATATATATGCTAATGGAAAGGGCAGCTTCAAGGTTCGAGCAAAATATAAATATGACAAGGAAAACAATTGCATAGAGATTATTGAAATTCCATATACAACAACTGTTGAAGCCATAATGGATCAGATTATCGATCTGATTAAGGGTGGTAAAATCAAGGAAATTACCGATGTGAGAGATGAGACAGATTTAAGTGGTCTGAAGCTTACTCTTGATATCAGAAAAAATACCGATCCTGACGCCTTAATGAACAAGCTTTTCAAATTCACACCGCTTCAGGACAGCTTCAACTGCAATTTCAATATATTAATAAACGGTAAGCCAAGAGTTATGGGAGTTAGAACTATTCTAAACGAATGGCTTGCTTTCAGAGTTGATTGTATTAAGAGACAAACCCTTTATGACATAGAGAAAAAGAGTGATAAGCTCCATCTCCTTATGGGTTTGAAAAAGATACTGATGGATATTGACAAAGCTATTGCCATTATAAGGGGAACAGAGGAAGAGGCTCTTGTAATCCCTAATTTGATGAACGGCTTTCAGATAGATGAGGTACAGGCTGATTTTATTGCTGAAATTAAGCTTAGAAATCTCAACAAGGAGTATATACTAAACAGAGTCAGTGAAGTTGATGACCTTGTTAAAGAAATTGCTGAATTAAAGGATATATACGGTAATGAAAGCAAGGTTAAAAAAATAATTCAGAAGCAGCTTAAGGAAATTGTCAAGAAGTTCGGACAGCCAAGACGTACAGAGTTAATTCATGAAGAGCATGTGGAGGAGATAACCACCGAGCATTTGATTGAAGACTATAACCTTAAGATATTCCTGACAGAACAAAATTATCTTAAAAAAATACCTCTGGTATCTTTAAGAGCAAATCCTGAACATAAGCTGAAGGACGATGATAATATTGTTCAGGAAGTCGAGTCTCATAACAAGGCCGATTTGCTGTTGTTCTCGAATAAGTTCAACGTGTTCAAAACAAAAATATATGATATTCCGGATTGTAAGGCAAGCAGCCTTGGAGAATATCTGACAAATCTGTTGAGTCTTGAAAATGATGAAAAGATTATCTATGTAACTTCAACAGACAATTATGACGGATACATGCTGTTCTTCTATGAAAATGGGAAAGCTGCGAAAATAGAGATGTCCAGCTATGCGACAAAAACCAACCGCAAAAAGCTGGCTAATGCCTATTGTGACAGTGCACCGCTTGTAAGGATGATGTTTATTACCGAAGATGTTGACCTTGTGGCAACCAGCAGTATTAAGAAAGTTCTGGTATTTAATACTGAGAACATCAACCCAAAATCAACAAGAGATTCGCAGGGAGTACAGGTTTTGACCTCTAAAAAAGGAAGTACGCTGGTGTATATAAAAACAATTGAGGAAATGCAGCTGAGCGATGTGGATTACTATCGTACCAAGAATATTCCTGCAATTGGTTGCTATCTTAAGGACGAAGATAAGGCAGATACACAGTTGACGTTGGAGTTGGAGTAATATTAGGGAGGTATCGTGAAAAATACATTTTGTAAGTCATCGTGTATTTCACGCAGCAAAAACCCGCTAAGCGGCTTTTTATTACTATTTATAAACGCGCTCTGCGCGTAGATGGGGCTAGTATGATCAAACTGTACATAACAAGACATGGTGAAACACAATGGAATGTTGAGGGCAGGATGCAGGGGTGGAAAAACTCTGACCTGACGGCAAAGGGTATAAAAAATGCAGAGGCTCTTGGAAAAAGCCTGAACAGCACAGAATTTCAAGTTATTTATTCAAGCTCCAGCCAAAGGGCCGTTAATACAGCTGAACTGATAAGAGGAGACAGGAAAATTGATATTATAACTGATGAAAATCTTAGAGAAATAAATCTGGGAGAATGGGAAGGGAAAGCAAAGAACGAGTTTACCGAAGCCGACAAGGACGGTTTGGATGCTTTCTGGAACAGACCACATCAGTACAAGGCTAGTTCCGGTGAAGACTTCTTTCAGGTCAGAGCTCGAATTGAAGCTGTTTTAAAGAAAATTATCAAAGAGAACAAAAACTGCAATGTTCTTATAGTTACACACGCTGTTATTGTAAAGACCATAATGGCTATATTTAAGGGTATTCCAATTGAAAAGCTGTGGGAACAGCCTTTTATATACGGGACAAGCCTGAGTATAATTGAAATTGATAATGATTCTGAGCATAAGGAGTTCAGCCTAATAGAGAAAGATACTGATAAAGAGAATCCTTTTGAGGCCGATACTTTAAGAGCCAGGGTAATAATTGAAGGTGATATGTCTCACATATGTGAGTAGTATACTAAGTTATAGTAGCGAATTATATAACAGAAAAGTAATATCTAAGATATCGTTAAGTAAGTAATCAGCGGGTAAAGCTAGCAGCTTTTTTGCTCTTTAAATATCTTAAAAGAAACATTAAGGATGCAAGAAGCCTTAAAATTCCCACACACCCCAGGGCAAAAACGATGGAAGTACGTTTGTAAAGCCAGACTCCGATAATTGGAGAAATGAACTGTGACAGGTTTATCAAGGTTGTGTAAACTGCAATATTAATAGTTTTGTTTTTTTGTGGAACTACTTCAATGAGATTATGAAAAATTGCAAGGGTAAAGGCTGAAAAGGTTAGACCGGTAACAGTACTTTGAATTAGCAACAGGTATTGGGATTTTACCAGTATCATTGACAGAGCATTTACAGACAGACCAAGGGTGCCGAAAACAAGTATCAGCCTGGCACCCTTTTTCTCAATTGCCTTTCCCCAAAAGGTATAGGTAAGGACTCCGGCAAAGCCTACGGCTACGTTGACATAACTCAACCATGCTTCATTTATTCCGATCACATCTACCTGATATATAAAGAATAAAGGCCATCCCATATGCCAGGACACATGGAATATAAATGATAATATAATAAAACTTCTGAATTCCCTGTAGTGGAGAAGGTTGGTAAGACATTCCTTTATCATTGAAAATTTGTTGTTTTTACCTTCATCGCATTTCAATACTGAAGGTGCCGAAATCCGGTTAAGCAGCAAGCTTTGTATTATGGCGAGAGCAAAGGAGAGGGAGAAAAAAAGCTGGTACATGAGGATTCTTTCGCTGTCACTTTTAGGTATATAAGAAAGCAGCAAGCCTGCCGCTAAGGAGGTTGTGGTACCTACTACAGTTGCTGCTCTGGTTCTTCTGGTGAAAGCAGAATTAAAGCTGGACACCATAACATCTGAGAAAAAGGACTGCCAGGAAATATTAAAAACTGAAAAGGGCCAATTCATCAGAGCAATAACAGTAACAAACAGAGTAACTCTGTAACTGCCAAAGAAAGGTGTAATAGCTGCAAGAGGATACATAATACCAAACAGCAGAATAAGTACCGATACTATTCTTTTTTTATTCTCGCTCCTGTCCACAAGGAGACTTCCCGGCACAAGGGCAAGAATGCCCACCAGTGCCGGAAGTGATGAAACAAGGCCTATTTCATAATCACTTGCACCCATTCTTCTGGCAAACATTGAAAAAAAGGGGTTTGCAAGATTCAGAATTATTGCACCCACAGCACCTTCAAATATAAAAAACATTGTGTTTTTTGATGTTGTATCTATAGTTTTTAGCCTAGAAAATATACCGAACATACATTACCCCAAACATTACCCCAAAAGTTATAAAAAGCCAAATAACCAACAATATTATGTTTCAATCGTATTATTATGAGTATAACACAAAATGAATGAATATACTTGACATCCGGTTCGAAAACTATAAAATAGTACTGACAATATAAATATAGCTAAGACTTCCAGTGACATCTGTACCGGAGGTTTTGAAAGGGATGAGAAAATGAGTAAAAATCCAATCGTTACAATTGAAATGGAAAACGGAAATGTTATGAAAGCAGAGCTTTATCCTGAGATAGCACCTAATACCGTTAACAACTTTATATCTCTAATAAACAAGGGATTTTATGATGGAGTAATATTCCACAGGGTTATTCCTGGCTTCATGATACAGGGAGGCGACCCTGAGGGTACCGGTGTGGGCGGCCCTGATTACAGTATAAAGGGAGAGTTTTCTGCTAACGGCTTTAAGAATGACTTAAAACATGATAAGGGTATTTTATCCATGGCTAGAACAATGGCTCCAAATTCAGCCGGATCACAGTTCTTTGTCATGGTAGCAAAAGCTCCTCACCTTGACGGCCAATATGCTGCTTTTGGTAAAGTGATAGAAGGAATTGAGGAAACTGACAGAATAGTAAGCGTAAAAAGAGATTATAATGATAAACCGAAGGATGATCAAAAAATGAAGAAGGTGACTGTTGAAACCTTCGGTATTGAATATCCTGAACCTGAAAAAGTGTAAATTTGTGTAAAGAAGAGTCAACTTGTTGTAGTCATGCTCGGTTACAGCTTAAGAATATAAATAATTACTAAACATAAATGGTAGATAACCTGTAATTGGGTATTTACCATTTTATTTTATATTATACTAATACTGAATACTAACTTTGAATACTAATGCCGGATTTGACTTCTGATAATCAGTGGTTTAATATATCTTATAACAAATTACATATCAATTTAATTACAAAATAAATATCAAATCAAATAACAAATCAGGTTAAAATTAGTATTTTGATTTGGATTGGGGTAATACATTGGACAAAACAATGAAAACAAAAATTAATGCACTTAAAGCTGCTTTTCCATGTACAATACCTGTTTTAGCAGGGTTTCTTTTTTTAGGAATAGCATACGGTATACTGATGAAATCCATAGGCTACGGAGCAGGGTGGACCTTCCTGATGAGCTTTCTTGTATTTGCCGGATCAATGCAATATGTCGGGGTAACCCTGTTAGCCTCCTCGTTTAATCCCTGGTATGCACTGCTGGTCACACTAATGGTTAATGCACGACACATTTTTTACGGTATATCAATGCTGGAAAAGTTTAAGAGTACGGGAAGATTAAAACCGTACTTAATATTTTCAATGTGTGACGAAACATTTTCAATACTGTGTTCTGCAAAACCTGATAAAGGAATTGACAATAACTGGTTTATGTTCTTTGTGGCATTACTGAACAGATGGTATTGGATTGTGGGGTCTGTGTTAGGAGCATTGTTAGGGGAATTTATCAAATTTAATACCAAAGGACTGGATTTTGCGTTAACAGCATTATTTGTTGTTATTTTTATAAACCAATGGCTGGAGCAAAAAAATCATTTTCCTGCCCTGGTAGGTGTTGTCAGTTCTGTGGTATGTCTTTTGGTTTTCGGGCAAAATAATTTTCTTATACCATCAATGCTGTTAATTTTAATCGTTTTTACATTTACAGGAAGGAAAAACCGTAAAGGAGGGGATTTGTCATTTTAAATTCATATCAGACATTGATTACTATTTTTATGCTTATGCTCGGTACAATGCTCACCAGATTCCTGCCTTTTATGATATTCAGACCCGACAGGGAAACACCGCAGTATATACTTAAACTGGGTAAAGTCTTGCCTTACGCCGTAATCGGTTTACTTGTGGTATACTGCCTTAAAGGTGTATCCTTCACTACAGGTTCATATGGTTTGAATGAGTTTATAGCAATACTGATAATTGTCGTTTTGCATCTGTGGAGAAAGAATACTCTTTTAAGTATATTTGCAGGAACAGTAACATATATGCTGCTGACGCAGTCTAGTATCGTTGATTTGCTGATTTTTTAGTGTTCTTGTAGAGGTTTTGATAAATCTCTGTAGAAGACACAGGGTTATAAGAAGCTTAATGAAAAGTCAAATATCTGGACAAGTAAATATTTGGTTACTAGATTTAGCTTTAAAACAAAACGGTTGAGCCAGGGTTGGCACCAACCGTTTTATCAAATTTCAGAATGTTATTAAAAGTAAGGATATCAGCATACTTGCAGTGTTAGTTTAATAGGACTTGCTTATCCTTTCGGAGATTGTCCGTGCAACATGAACACCGCTGGCACTTGCCTGTGACAAACCCCTTGTCACTCCTGCGCCGTCACCGATAGCGAACATGTTAGGAAGTTTTGTTTCCAGCTCCCTTGTTAACTCAAGTCTTGAGCTGTAGAACTTAACTTCGACCCCATAAAGTAAAGTATCATAATTTGCCGTACCCGGAGCAATTTTGTCCAGAGCATAAATCATTTCTATGATATTATCAAGGTGTCTCTTTGTCAGAACAAGGCTTAAATCACCTGGGGTAGCATTAAGAGTAGGGTGAGTAAAGCTCTGACCGAGTCTGTGTGAATTGGTTCTGGCTCCCTTGATAAGGTCTCCGAACCTCTGAACCAGAACGCCGCCACCAAGCATATTTGACAAAGAAGCTATTCTTTTACCGTACTGGTACGGTTCATTGAAAGGATGAGTAAATCTGTTGCTTACCAGAAGTGCAAAATTCGTGTTTTCACTTCTGAGGCTTGGGTCAGTATAGCTGTGTCCGTTAACTGTTACTATACCGTCAACATTTTCAGATACAACATGTCCGTACGGATTCATACAGAAGGTACGCACAAGGTCGCCGTATTGTTTTGTTCTATATACAAGCTTTGATTCATAAACGACGTCAGTAATATGCTCAAACACCTTTGCAGGCAGCTCAACTCTGACACCTATATCAACCTGGTTATTTATCATGTCAAGCTTAAGCTGTTTGCACTGCTGAGAAAACCACTCAGCACCGGATCTTCCGGGTGCAACAATAAGATATTTACATTGGATGGTCTTTTCATTTTGCAGTTCCACAGTATAACCGTCTCCTGTTGGAGTTATGTTCAGTACCTGTGTATTGCATAACATTTCAAGGCGTTCCAATAAATAATTATAGAGTCTTTTCAAAATTTCCAGATTATTCTCTGTTCCGAGATGCTTTACCGCAGCCTGTAACAGATGTAAATCGTTTTCAAGAGCCCTTTTTTCAATAGCTTTAGCTTCGGGGGTATAGGTTGAAAATATTTCATCTGTAGCGCCAAACTCAACATTTACACTATCAACGTAGTTAATCAGGTCCATTACCTCTTTATCGTCAAGGTAATCATTTAACCATCCGCCAAATGCGGTTGTAAAGTTAAATTTGCCATCGGAAAAAGCTCCCGCACCGCCGAAGCCTCGCATTATATCGCAGGTTTTACAGCGGATACAATCCTTTGTTTTATTGGAAACAATAGGACAGTTTCTTCCAAAAATATTATGACCCTGTTCTATCATTACAATTTTCAAATCAGGATTCTTTTTTGTCAATTCATACCCGGCAAATATACCGGAAATTCCGCAACCAATTATTGCTACGTCAAACATAGTCTCTACCTCCGTAATCCACTATATCTTTATTGAGTAGAGGCACTGAAAAATACATGCGTCTTCCCAAATAAAACATTATACATGACATCTGCAATTAAGTAAATGATATTTGCCTCGGCAAGATAAAAATATTAAATAAATCTTAATTTTTTAATAAATAATTGAAAGAATATGATTTTTAGTATACCTTTATATTATATACGTTAAGTACTCTTAACAGTAGCACTTCAAATAATACTAAGGATGAAACGGAGTCTGTAAAATGAATTACTATTTACCTTTTTTTCTATCACTGGTAATTATGTTAATTGTTACACCCCAACTGACGAAACTCGCTCATAAAATAAACTATACCGAAAAACCAAATCTCCAAAGTGAAAGAAAAATACATAAGGAAAGTAAGGCATATCTGGCTGCAGTGGGAATCTTTTTTTCGTTTTGGCTTTGCTACTTTATATTCAGCAGGGATTTTAGCCAGAAATCAATAGCTCTATTTATAAGCTCCTTGATTATCTGGGCTATCGGAATGGTAGACGACTGGTTCAAAATAAATGGAAAAGACCTTAAAGCCCTGCCTAAGTTTATGATTCAGATTCTTGCATGCTTTATTACGGTGTATTTTACCAATATCAGGTTTTTTGGAATTACTAACCCTTTAGATGGTTCGTATATACTTTTTCCGGAATGGATACAATTTCTCCTTTCAATATTGTGGTTATTTGGAGTAACTACTGTTATTAACTTCTCTGATGGCCTTGACGGATTGGCTGGAGGATTATCCTGTATTTCAGCGGGAACACTTTTTGTGGTTTCAATAACAAAGGGAAACCAGCTGCTGGCCATCATGTCAATTACTTTGGTTGGAGTATGTCTTGGATATCTGAAGTATAATAAATATCCTGCTAAGATATTGATGGGTGATGCGGGGGCTACTTTCCTGGGCTTTATCCTTGCAATAATATCGTTGGACGGGGCGTTCAAACAAGCTACGGTGGTATCAATTTTTATACCCATTCTGGTACTGGGCCTCCCAATATTTGATAATATATTTGTTATGTTTAAAAGAATAAAGGAAGGTAAGCGCATATATATAGGAGATTCCTCACAAATACATTACAGGTTGCTAAAAAAAGGTCTCACTCAGAAGCAAGCGGTATACTTCCTTTATCTTATATGTATATGTTTGAATTTAAGCGCAATAATTCTTCTTTTGATTGGTGAAATTTCCTATTAGCATTAGCATATATAATTGCTATGATATTGCAAAGATTCCTAACCAGTGATATAATTCATGAAAAATAAAAAATAATAAAAGACAGTTCGTGACCATCCTGTCTAAAGCTTGAATAAACATTGTTACTAATTGGTACTATAAGTTGGCATGCAAGCGCAAATTTATAGTAATTATTACTTCAAGCTTTGAATAAAACTACGGCGACGCTGCCTGCATTAGCAGGGCAGTATTTTGTTTTTTCGCAGTCATTCCCGGGTTGGAAGACTGTACACTCCTGTGTTTTAAATGTACCACCGGTCGCGACAGGGAGAGAGGATTTTATGAGAAACAAAAGAATGATTTGGCTGACAAGCTCAGCAATGATAGCAGCAGTATATCTGGTGCTGACACTAATATTCTATCTGACCAGTTTCCTGCCATACCAGATCAGATTTGCAGAAATTCTGACCGTGCTGCCTTATTTTACACCTCTGGCTATTCCTGGTATATTTGTTGGCTGCCTTATTGCAAACATACTGGGGGGAAATGGATTGTGGGATATAGTAGTAGGTAGCCTGTCAACACTGGCTGCTGCTTATATGACTTACAAACTTACTTATAACAGGCCAAAACGAAAGTGGCTGGCTCCTCTGCCGCCGGTTATTGTAAATGCAGTTTTTGTCGGAGCCATGCTTAGCTTTCTTTACAAGCTGCCATTGTTTGCTACAATGCTTTCAGTTGGGCTAGGTCAGATTATAGCATGTTATGTACTGGGTTTCCCATTAATGTTATTATTTGAGAGAAATAAACGGATAAGCGAACTTTTTAAACGAATTTCTAATAAATGTTCATTTCTGTCTTGATTTTTTCGATGGTCTATAATACAATTACTTTGTCGACAAGATCGACATAAAACTGAATAATGGTATTTTTTAGTATAATTTTTTTAATAGATTTATATTGAAAAATGTCCCGTATATACTCGGTGATATGGTCCGAAAGTCTCTACGAAGCCGCCGTAAATGGCTTTGCTACGGGTGTTCATCTTTGACATTTATTCATTGTCATAAGTATAAGAGCTCCCAATCCACGATTGGGAGCTTTTAATATTAACTAGGCTGTTTTATGGTTTTAGTGAAATTATTATGACTTGAAATATTTTGTTGGATTACATAATATTTCGTATTTTTCCTGGAGGAATGAGATGGAACTCTTAAAGCAAAGAATTTTAATTGACGGACAAGTAATAGGTAATGATATTCTAAAGGTGGATTCTTTTTTGAATCATCAGATGGATGTTCAGCTCTTCAATGAAATGGGCAAGGAATTTTATAGATTATTTGCTTATAAAAATGTTACCAAAATATTGACAATTGAATCCTCAGGGATAGGTATTGCATGTATCGCTGCGCAGTACTTTAAGGTTCCGGTTGTTTTTGCCAAAAAATCCGAAGCCAAAAATCTTGATTCTGATATGTATCTATCAGAAGTGTTTTCATTTACAAAACAAAAAACCTATAACGTTAGAGTTTCTAAAAAGTATATTAATTCCAAAGATATAGTTTTGATAATTGATGATTTTCTTGCTAACGGAAAAGCTGCCCTCGGACTTGCCGATATTGTGGGACAGGCAGGTGCAGAGTTGGCCGGCATAGGAATAGCAATAGAAAAAGGCTTTCAGGATGGCGGCAGACTATTGAGGGAAAAGGGAATTGAAGTTCAATCACTTGCTATTGTCCAAAGCATGGAGGGCGGCAAAGTATCTTTTCGGGATTAAAAATTGGTTGACATAAATGCAGTGGTGCCTATACAAGGTAACTTTAAAGTGGTTCAATGCTGACGGTATCGGAAGCATTACAATAAATATATTAAATAAAATTAGGGGGATTCTAGAATGAAAAGATTATTAGCATTGATGCTGGCTGTTGTAATGATTTGCTCTGTTGCACTTACAGGGTGCGGATCAAAATCAGCTGGTTCATCAGGAAAAGTGGACGCAGTAAAAGCAGGCTTTATCTACATTGGACCTATCGGAGACGGCGGATACACTTATGCTCATGACCAGGGTCGTTTGTATCTGGAAGAAAAGTTGAAAGACAAGGGTGTAACCACCACTTACCTTGAAAATGTTGCTGAAGACGCATCTGTTGAAAAAGCTATGAAAGACCTAATTGACCAGGGCTGTAATGTTATTTTCGCTACCAGCTTCGGGTACATGGAGTATGTTGACAAGGTTGCAAAGGAATACCCGGACGTTAAATTCTTCCATTGCTCTGGTTACATGTCAAATGAAACAAACTTTGTTAATTACTTTGGAAGAATTGAGCAAACAAGATATCTTTCAGGTATAGCAGCAGGTCTGAAATCAAAAACCGGCAAGATCGGTTATGTCGCTGCAAAGCAGATTCCTGAAGTTATAAGAGGTATCAACGCATTTACTCTTGGAGTTCAGTCAGTTAATCCTAACGCTACAGTAAATGTGAAATGGACAGATACCTGGTACGATCCTACTCTTGAAAAGAACGCAGCAACAGCACTTTTAAATGACGGTTGTGACGTAATCGCTCAGCACCAGGATACAACAGGTCCTCAAATTGCTGCAGAGGAAAAGAGTGCATTTGCCATCGGATACAACACAGATAGCAGCAAGGCTGCTCCAAAAGCTTACATCACTGCTCCTATATGGAACTGGGGTGTCTACTATGTAGACCAGGTTCAGAAGATTCTTGACGGAAGCTGGAAGCCTGAAAATTATTGGGGTGGACTCAAAGAAGGAGTTGTAGATCTTGCTCCTCTTACTGCAAATGCTGAAGCAGGCACTAAGGAAAAAATTGAAGAAGTTAAAGCTAAAATACTGGATGGTTCCTTCAAGGTATTTGCAGGACCAATCATGGATCAGTCAGGTGCCGTTAAGGTTGCTGAAGGTGCTGAAATGACTGATAAAGAACAGTTAGACTGCAAGTGGTTTGTAAAGGGTGTAAACGGTAAAATTGACTAGTAGAAATAAAAACTAATAAATGCAGGTTTTATTAGCAGTAGTTAAAAGCCTATGGGTTTAACTACTGCTAATAAAGTTTTAATATTTTATAGAGGTTAAAGGTGACGCCGTGAATAGTGAAGTGTATATTAAAATTGAAAATCTGACTAAGACCTTCGGCCCTGTAATTGCAAACAATAATGTTTCTCTTGAGGTCAGAAAAGGAGAAATTCATGCTCTTTTAGGGGAAAACGGATCAGGAAAAAGTACATTGATGAATATGTTGTCAGGGATATATACACCCGACAGCGGAGCCATTTATATTAAAGGGAAACGGGTTTCCTTCAAAAACCCAAAAGACTCCATGGCACTGGGAATAGGAATGATTCATCAGCATTTTAAGCTTGTTGAGGTATTGACCGCGAAGGAAAACATTATTGCAGGCCAAAAGGGCAGTTTCTTTATAGGAAGTAAAAGACTCTCACGAAAAATCCGTGAAATATCCGATAAATACGGGCTAAGTGTAGACCCTGACAAAAAGATTTATAATATGTCGGTTGGTGAAAAGCAGACAGTTGAAATTCTAAAGGTTATTTACAGGGGTGCCGAAATTCTTATTCTGGATGAACCCACAGCTGTATTAACTCCTCAGGAAACAGAGAGCTTGTTCAATATTCTAAGAAAAATGAAGCAGGCAGGATGTTCAATAATAATAATAACCCATAAACTTAACGAGGTTATGGAGATATCAGATAGAATAACTGTTTTAAGAAAAGGTGAAACCTTTGGAACAGTTAATAAGGCAGATACTAATGCCAGTGAGCTTACCAATCTGATGGTTGGAAGAGCTGTTGATTTAGCAATTAATAGGGTAGAGAAGAAGAACAACAATACAATATTAAAAATTAATGATTTAACCGTGGAAGACGAAGAACATGTAAAGGCTCTGAATAAAGTTAGTTTCACTCTTGCAGCAGGAGAGATACTCGGGGTTGCAGGTGTCGCAGGGAGCGGGCAGAAAGAGCTGTGCGAAGCAATTGCAGGATTGTATCCTGTAGCGGCAGGTTCTATAGAGTATAAAGATGAAAATATCGTAGGTAAAAATCCGCGTGATATAATAAAAATGGGTATAAGTATGAGCTTTATACCTGAAGACAGGTTGGGTATGGGCCTCATTGCCTCCATGGGTATGGTTGATAACATGATTTTGAAAGAATATCAGAATCAAAAAGGAATTTTTATTGAAAAGAAGACGGCAAAGAATCTTGCACACAAACTTATAAAGAAGTTGGATATAAATACTCCTGGAGTGTATCATCCTGTAAGGCAATTATCAGGGGGAAATATTCAGAAGGTTTTACTGGGGCGTGAGATAGAATCAAACCCACATCTGCTGATTACAGCCTATCCCGTCAGAGGTCTTGATATCAATGCATCCTACACAATCTACGACCTGTTGAATGAGCAAAAGGAAAAAGGTGTTGGTATATTATACATTGGAGAAGACCTGGACGTTCTAATTGAACTCTGTGACAGAATTATGGTTCTGTGCAATGGGAAAGTAACAGGTGTCGTTGATGCAGACAAAGTAAGTAAGGAACAGTTGGGGTTGATGATGGCCGGAGAAAAAATTGAGAATGTTATGGGGAGGGGCGCCTGATGTTCAGAGTAGCAAAAAGAACTGATTTAACAAAAAAACAATCTGTAACTTTCAGATTATTGGCAATACTGGCAGCGCTGGTAACCTCAGGCATATTTCTTTTGATTCTGGGTTTTAATCCTTTTGAAGTGTATTTATCCATGCTGGACGGTTCCTTCGGATCGGCTTACAGGTTCAAAGAAGCAATTATAAAAGCGATACCTTTGATCGTAACCTCTTTGGGTATATCTGTAGCCTTTAAGATGAAATTCTGGAATATAGGTGCAGAAGGTCAGATAATAATGGGTGCTTTTGGAGCAACATATTTTGCATTGTTTTTCAATGAGCTTCCTGCTATTGTCTTAATTCCCTTGATGATGGTTGCTGCAATTGTAACTGGCGGTTTATGGGCACTTATTCCGGCTTTTTTTAAAGCTCAGTTCGGCACAAACGAAACCTTGTTTACTTTAATGATGAACTACATTGCTCTAAAGTGGATAAATTATCTGCAATACGGGCCTTGGAAAGATCCGAAAGCACTTGGTTTCGGTAAGATAGCAATGTTTAAGGATAATGCACTTATGCCAAAGTTGTTTGGAATTCATATTGGCTGGATAATTGCCATTATACTGGTTGTGATGATGTATACTTTTATTAATAAAACCAAGCGTGGATATGAAATACAGGTAATAGGCGAAAGTGAAAACACGGCAAAATACGCCGGGATGAATGTAAAAAGAATCATCTTATCCTCACTTTTCCTAAGCGGTGCACTTTGCGGTCTGGTTGGAATGTTTCAGGTTTCAGGTGTAAATGGAACCCTCACTTATCAGGTGGCAAACGGGGTAGGTTATACAGCCATAATCACAACCTGGCTGTCAAGCTTAAGTGCCCCTCTGATAGTTATTGTCTGTTTCCTGTTTGCTGTTCTTCAACAGGGAGGTACCTTTATTCAAACAGCCTTTCAGATACCGGCGTCAGCAGCCCAACTCATTCAGGGACTGATTTTATTCTTTGTGCTTGGTAGCGAATTTTTTATTCAGTACAGATTAATTCTGAAAGATAAAAATACTTCTGAAAAAGTAAAGGAGGCTGCATAATGGAGGCTTTTTTAAGTGTTTTAACCTTTGTATTGATTGATGCTGTCAAAGCTGGAACTCCTTTACTCTTTGCAACTATAGGGGAAATATTCTCCGAGAAGGTAGGGCATACAAATCTTGGGGTAGAGGGTATGATGCTTATGGGGGCTGTAATGGGTTTCAGTGTCGGATTGTCAACAGGAAGCCCCATAATGGGTGTGATCGCGGCATTGGTGGCAGGGGCTTGCGGAGCGCTGATATATGCATTCCTCACTATTACCTTAAGAGCAAACCAGATTGTGTCAGGTCTATCACTTACCATATTTGGCACAGGGTTTTCAAGTTTTGTAGGTCAAAAATTAGTAGGAGAGGCTTTGCCGGAATCAATTAAATCGGTATTCAGAGCTGTTAAAATCCCATTTTTAAGTGATATACCCGTTTTAGGGCCTGTTTTATTTGATCAGGATATACTGGTTTACGCCGGTTACGTTGTAGCCATTTTATCAGGAGTGTATCTATTCAAAACACGAATAGGTCTGAATTTAAGAACCATTGGAGAAAATCCGGGAGCAGCAGATACAGCCGGAATAAATATAACGTTATACAAATATGCACATATTCTGTTTGGCGGAGCTATGGCAGGTCTGGGAGGTGCATACCTTTCACTTGTAGTTGTTCCCTCGTGGCAGGATGCAGTTACAGGGGGAAGAGGTTGGATAGCTGTAGCATTGGTTATATTTGTAACCTGGAATCCATATAAATCCATGCTGGGGGCATATTTCTTCGGAGGCTTGAGTATACTGGGATTATACTTACAGAGCCACTCACCCATTCCTCAAAGTATATTTGATATGCTCCCTTACTTGGCGACAATAATTGTTCTTATAATGATATCTTTAAAGAAGTCAAAGGAGAATTGTCCTCCAAAGGCTCTTGGGGAACCTTACTTCAGAGAAGAACGATAAAAAAAATGGCGGCCCGAATTGCTTGGCTGCCATTTTTTAGATTGTAAGAATTTTTATATATTTTGTATGCGTTGACTAAATGGCTTTTCAAAGCAAATTTATTGTGTTTTAATATAGGTGGTATGTTATTTAACAGATATTCACTTTTGTTCACGTATAGGGATTTTTGTGTACTCCATTCTATGGTGATAAAGAACAACGAAAGGGAAAGTAATTAGCTTATGGATAAGATAATGCGGCTGGGAAGCATATTTTTTACATTTGTACTCCTTGCATTTGCGGCGTTGAAGTATTCTGCTGGAAGCAGCAAGGTTGCTTTATATTATGCTGTTGCCGGTATTGGCTTCCTTATAGTTTACATATCATATGTGAAAAAAGACAAACCATCAAAATAATTATGAAGCGAAATATAGTTAAAATACCTTGTTAATTCTGTTGTTTTAATGATAAAATCATTAATGTTATTTTTACTATTTTTTGTTTACTAATAGTTCAATATTATTATTTTCTAAGGATGTGTTATCAATGGAACAGACAGAAAAAAAGAAGAGGATTTTCAGTGGGGTTCAGCCCTCAGGAAACCTTACTATAGGCAATTACCTAGGAGCAATTAAGAACTGGATTCCAATGCAGGACGAATTTGAGTGTCTCTACTGCGTGGTTGATCTCCATACATTGACAGTTAGACAGAAACCGGCAGAGCTGAGACAGCGAAGCTTAAACCTGTTGGCCTTATATATGGCCTGTGGTCTTGATCCTGAAAAGTGTATACTATTTTTACAGTCCCATGTAAGTGCTCACTCCGAGCTGGCATGGATACTAAATTGCTATACTTATATGGGTGAATTGAATAGAATGACCCAGTTTAAGGATAAATCCGCAAAGCATGCAGATAATATAAATGCCGGATTATTTGCATATCCTGTTCTTATGGCAGCCGATATTTTATTATATCAGACCGATCTTGTGCCAATTGGTCAGGATCAGAAGCAGCACCTTGAAATAACAAGGGATATAGCCGAAAGGTTCAATAATGTTTACGGAGAAACCTTTAGAATTCCTGAACCATATATTCCAAAAATCGGTGCTAAAATAATGAGTCTTCAGGAACCTGAGAAGAAAATGTCCAAGTCTGATGAAAATGAAAATGCTTATGTATTTATACTTGATAATGAAGACGCAATAATTCGAAAATTCAAGAGGGCGGTTACTGACTCAGAACGCGAAATAAGATACGATGAGACCAACAAGCCGGGAGTAAGCAATTTGATCAGCATATACTCTGCTGCTACTGGTAAGACCTTCCCGGATATAGAAAAGGAATTTGACGGAAGATCTTACGGGGACCTCAAGGAAGTTGTTGGGCAATCAGTGGTGGAAATGCTAAAACCCGTACAGCAGAAATATAATGAACTGATTGCTAACAAGGATTATCTCAATTCAATTTTAAAGGATAATTCTGAAAAAGCGGCTTATATGGCAAGAAAGACTCTCTCAAAGGTACAGAAAAAAATCGGACTGTTACCAAGAAGTTAAGAAATGGGCCGGAATCATTTCATAAGTCAACTTGACTGTAGTGGAATGGTTCCTGTTTTTTGTAATATACTGATATTGTTAGGAGATATTGTATGGCAATAACCGAAATAATACTATTAGCGTTGGGACTGTCGATGGATGCAGCAGCAGTATCTATTTCCAATTCTATATGTATAAATAAGATTAAGCTAAAACACATATTAAAGATGGCATTAATGTTTGCGGCTTTTCAAGGTATAATGCCGCTAATAGGTTTTTTTGCCGCAAATAATTTTGAGGCTGTTATCAGTCGCTTTGACCACTGGATAGCATTTATTCTATTGGCTATCATCGGAGGCAAAATGCTCCATGAAGCAATCACCGCTGATGTAGAACAGGAATGTTCCCTGTTTAAACTTACATATAGGCTGCTATTTGTTCAGGCCGTAGCAACAAGTATTGATGCTCTTGCTGTTGGAATAAGCCTGTCAGCCCTTAATGTTAATATATTTTATTCAATAACCATCATCAGTATTGTAACCTTTATTTGTTGCGCAATTGCAATACTGGTTGCAAAACGGTTTGGTAATATGCTCGGAAAAAGAGCTGGAATTGCCGGAGGATTAATATTAATTTCAATTGGTGTAAAAATATTTATTGAGCATATGTTATTTTAATGTTTTTTATCAATTTTGATGTTTATTAATCTATTTTAATGTTTAAGTTTATTTATCCTATATTATATAATCTAGAAAATATATTGGTGTATTCAGATGCAGAGCTGCATAGCTGAATACTTCCTGTAAAACGCAATCAAAGCAAACGTATGTTTGCTTTGATTGCGTTTTATGTTATAATTTAATTTGGTTGTTTAAATGACTGTTAATTAATAAATGTGTCATTTAATATTGAATCCTGTATTGAAATAATGGAGGGTATATGAATAGATTTGAAGTTGTATCAGAATATAAACCAAAGGGCGATCAGCCTGTTGCCATAGAAAAGTTGAGCAGGGGCATTACCGAAGGTCAAAAGCATCAGACTCTTTTGGGGGTCACCGGTTCGGGAAAGACCTATACAATCGCCAAGGTTATAGAACAGGTTCAAAAGCCTACACTGGTAATTGCTCATAATAAGACCCTTGCTGCTCAGCTATGCAGTGAGTTCAAAGAATTTTTTCCCAACAATGTTGTAGAGTATTTTGTAAGTTATTACGACTACTATCAGCCAGAAGCCTATATTCCTTCAACCGATACCTATATTGAAAAAGATTCCTCCATAAATGAGGAAATAGATAAGCTCCGTCACTCTGCAACTGCTGCCCTCTTTGAAAGACAAGATGTAATTATTGTTGCGAGTGTTTCCTGTATCTACGGTTTGGGTGACCCGGAGGACTATACAGACCTTATGCTTTCACTTAGAGTAGGGATGCAGAAGGATAGAGATGAAATAATCCGCAAGCTGGTTGATATTCAGTACGAGAGAAATGAAATAGACTTCAGAAGAGGTAGATTCAGGGCAAGGGGTGACGTACTTGAAATCTTCCCGGCTAACAGTTCTGAAATGGTTTTAAGAGTTGAGTTTTTTGGGGATGAGATAGAGAGAATAACAGAAGTTGATTACCTCACAGGAGAGGTAGTCGGAACCAGATCTCATATAGCTGTTTTTCCGGCTTCTCACTATGCTACTACCAGACCTAAAATGGAAAAAGCCATGGTTACAATTGAAAAGGAGCTGGAGGAGCGTCTAGAACAGTTAAAAATGGAGGGTAAGCTCCTGGAAGCCCAAAGGCTTGAGCAAAGAACCAGATATGATTTGGAAATGATGTCTGAAATAGGCTTTTGTCAGGGAATAGAAAACTATTCAAGACACATCAGCGGCAGGGAGTCGGGAAGTGCCCCCTATACACTGATGGATTATTTCCCGGATGATTATTTACTTGTTATAGACGAATCCCACGTTACAGTGTCACAAGTTGGAGCTATGTACAATGGCGACAGGTCAAGAAAAGAGTCTCTTGTTGAATATGGTTTCAGACTACCTTCAGCTTTTGATAACAGACCGCTTAAATTTAACGAGTTTGAAGAGCGTGTAAAGCAGGTTATTTATGTCAGTGCTACACCGGCAGCATATGAAAAGGAGCATTCCACCCAGATAGTGGAACAAATAATCAGACCAACCGGACTCATCGACCCTGAGATAATTATTAGACCGGTGAAGGGGCAGATAGATGATCTTATTGGCGAGATTAATTTAAGAGCAGAAAAGGGTCAGAGGGTACTTGTTACCACGCTTACCAAGAAAATGGCTGAAGATCTGACCGATTACATGAAGGAACTGGATATAAAAGTTAAGTATCTTCATTCAGATGTTGAAACCTTCGAAAGAATGGAAATAATCAGGGATTTACGTCTAGGAGTGTTTGATGTGCTTATTGGAATAAATTTGCTTAGAGAAGGTTTGGATTTACCTGAGGTTTCGCTTGTGGCAATTCTTGATGCCGATAAGGAAGGCTTCCTGAGATCGGAAACTTCACTTATACAGACCATCGGACGTGCGGCAAGAAACTCTGAAGGTAAGGTTATTATGTATGCGGACAGCATAACCGGTTCAATGAACCGAGCTATAAGTGAAACCAACAGAAGAAGACAGCTTCAGATGGATTATAACAGAGCTCACGGTATTGTGCCTACCACAATACAAAAGTCTGTCAGAGATTTGATAGAGGCTACAAAGGTTGCAGAGGAAGGTGAAACATATTATACTGGTAAGGAAAAACCAAATCCTATGTCGCAGGAGGAACTGGAAAGCCTTATCGCAAAGTTTCAGAAGGAAATGAAACAGGCTGCTTCGGAACTGCAGTTTGAACGTGCGGCAGAGCTGAGAGACAAATTGGAAGAACTAAAAAAGAGGGTTTAGTGTAGGCTTTATAAATATCATATTTGGGGTTAAGTTGATAAAATGAAATTACTGAGACAGTTCCTGATTATACTAATAATTTGCGTTATCGGAGAAGTACTGAATAAGGTTGTACACATTCCGCTCCCCGGAAGTATTATAGGCATGATACTACTTTTTATCTGCCTGTCAACTGGGTTGATTAAAATTGAAATGATTGATGAAATAAGTAAATTTCTTTTGGACCACCTGGCTTTCTTCTTTATCCCCTCTGGAGTAGGACTGTTGGCGTATGTCGGAATACTTAAAAAGAATCTTGTTTCCATTACAGTAATATGTGTAGTTACCACAGTTCTTGTAATGATAGTTACCGGATTGACAGTACAGCTGATTAAGAGGAGGAAGGCTAGATGAAGGAAATAATTTCGTCACCTGTTTTTGGACTATTAATATCAATTCTGGCGTTTGAAATTGGTATATTTATTAACAGAAAAACCAAACTTGCCTTTTTAAATCCTCTTATGCTTGCCATAATGATTGTAATAGGGATTCTGATATTACTGAAAATTCCTCTGGAGGATTATAAAAAGGGCGGGGACTTTATTTCAATGTTTTTAACTCCTGCTACCGTTATACTGGCTGTTCCGTTGTATAAAAATATAAATTCCCTGAAAAAGGATTATATAGCAATTGTCGGTGGTGTTCTTGTGGGATGTATTACAGCTATTATAAGTGTATGGCTGATGGGAAAGGCCTTCAATCTGTCACCTGAATTGCTTGCATCCCTTATTCCGAAGTCAATTACAACACCTCTGGGTATCGAACTGTCGAAGCAGCTTCAGGGTATTCCATCTGTGACTGTTGCTGCAATAATAATAACCGGTATAGTTGGTGCGGTTTCCGCGCCTGCCTTGCTGAAAGTGTTTCGTATTGGAGATAAAACTGCAAAAGGTATTGCGATAGGTACATCAGCGCATGCCCTGGGGACAACAAAAGCAGTGGAGCTTGGAGAGACGGAAGGTGCTATGAGCGGTCTTGCTATTGGACTTGCCGGTCTGATGACAGTAATTGCAGCAACTATATTATTTAAACTGGGGTTTTTTAACTGAACTGCCTGAGATAAATCATACATTTTCATACTATTTTTCGTATATATTTCCGTAATGTACCAACTGATGAAAAGACTTTTCATATGTTGTATAAACTTTTCATATGTTGTATAAACTTATACCAGGTATTGTTTACCAGCTTTTCAGCCTCCTTTATTCGCCCCATTGCGATAAAGGATATATATTTTCATTACTATTTGTGGCTACAATGTGGCTCATGGAGGTTTATATGCAGAATATATATGTTATTTTATCCGCTACTCCTACAATTATGGGGAAGTTTATAAGGATATTTACCAGAAGTTCCTTCAATCACTCATCCATAAGCTTGAGCGAAGGTTTGGAAGAGATGTACTCCTTCGCTCGTTATAGAGCTTCAAACCCATTAGTTGGAGGGTTTGTAAAAGAGTTTCCACAAAGACTCTCCCATGGTAGGGAATTTGATGATGTCTATATAAAAGTATATAAAATTCCAGTAACAGAAAATCAATTTGAAGAAATAAAAGGATTTATCTACAGTATCAGAGATGACCAGGAGGAGAATATGTATAACACGCTGGCGGCATTAGGTGTAATTATTGGATACAGATTCAATACCTATAAGGCGTATACCTGCTCTGACTTTGTTGCCCAATCCCTTTTAAAAGGACATATTATCCCGGACAGCCATATAACTAAAAACATCGTGCCCGATGAAATGCAGAAGTTTTTGGACAAGTATACTGTTTTTTGTGGTTGTTTAAAGAACTATAAACCTATAAGTCACGCGGATATTGAGTCTGGCAGCTTTTATATTAAACTGGGTTTTATCAGGGAAATGGCTAATACCTTTAACCATTTCTACAACTTGTTAAAGAGAAATAATATGGCCAGCTAATTATATGCAATGTCCAAAAATAAAACATTTTTAAATATGTGAGCCGTAACTGTTACATAATTGGTTACGGTTTTTATATTATGCTCACTGATTTACATGAGAATTAATATAATAAATTGTATTAATTATTCAAACCGGAGGTTGAAGCAAATGGAATTAATGAAATTAATGCTAAGCTTAGGCAAGGCAGTTCAAAAAAACGATGTTGCAAAAGGTTGTCTACTGGGTAGCGCAACTGCGATTGGAACCGGAGGGGCAGTATATATTGTAAAAAAACTACTTGAAAAAAAGAAGGAAGAAGGCTTGAACATCAATATCGATAAGGTCTAGTATACATTAAGAAACAGACAAATAAAATCAATATTAAATAAAAGCGTCCAGACTGTGAACCGACCTCCAATTGTTAGATTTTTAGGTCTAACAATTGGAGGTCGGTTCAGGTTATAACTATGCTGGATACTATAGCTTATTCATATATTATGTTAATGTAAAATCATATCTAAAAACAATTAATTCTCTGATTAAATTCGATAGGACTTAAAACAATTTGTATTTAGGCTTTTCTTCATCAAAGAGCCAATATCTGAGCCAATCATCAAATATAATAGCTCCGAGGCTTATAAAAATCCAAAGAACCCCATAATAAAGACATATCTGCCCTTGAAGATTGAAGGGTAAATTGCTGTAATCCCATATATTCAGCTTCAGCCATACGTTTAGAATCAGCCCGGATACGTATTCTACGGTGGTAACCAAAACAGCTGATACGATACCTTGGAGCCACAAGGGCATTACCCAGGTGAATAATTCATTAATTAACCCTATAAGTACGAAACAGGTTCCACCCACAATAATCATTGGCCATGCAGAATATCCATTATACATACGTTCAAGAAAATAGTAAAAGAAACCTCCGATTGCAAATAAAATAAGCAGTTTTAAATACTTCATATTATCGAAACCCCCACATAATACTCCATTTTAACCTATAATATACTATGCTTTTATTTATAACTGGGTGCTATAATATAACGTTATGTAAACCTAGAATTCAAGATTGACTGTAAGATGTTTTTTGTCAGTAGTGGCTCATTGTACCTTCAGTGCATATGATATTGATATATGCCTATGGAGGTATGAATTTATGTTTGAAAAAATCAAAAACTTAATAAAAATTATCTTTGTAAGAAGGGTTCTTCGATATATGGAACGAGATCCCGACCAAAGCATACCTGCAATTTTAAGGTGGATAGAGAAATTTGACAAGACTGAAAGTGTCAAGCGACAAGTAAAAACTTTCAGAACTGCTATTGAGAATAAAGAGGGTAATTGGTACAAATTTGTGAAAAGTTTGTGGACTGATATAGATAAAGGAGTACGTAAAAAGGTTTTTGAAAATCTCGTCATCAACTCCACTATAATAGGTAGTCCAAAACAAGACAGAATAAAGGAAGCTAACAATTGTAATATCCCATGGACTATATTAATGGACCCTACAACCGCATGCAATTTGAATTGTACTGGTTGCTGGGCAGCTGAGTACAAAAGTGGGCTACAAATGAGTAATGATTTATTGGATAGCATCATAACGCAGGCGAGAGAAATGGGTATTTATACCTTTATATTTTCAGGTGGAGAGCCTCTGGTAAGGAAAAAGGATATAATCCGTTTGTGTGAGGAAAACAAAGACTGTATTTTTTTAGCATTTACAAATGGCACACAAATAGATGAAAAATTTGCTGAAGAGATGCTTCGTGTAAAAAATTTCATTCCTGCCATCAGTATCGAAGGCTTTGAAAAAGAGACTGATGCGAGGAGAGGTACAGGTGTATATAATCGCGTCACAGAAGCAATGAAAATACTAAAAAGCAAGAAGCTACTGTTCGGAATATCTTGCTGCTATACCCGTGAGAATACTGAAACTATAGGAAGCGAAGAGTATCTTGACAAAATGATTTCACTTGGAGCAAAATTTGCCTGGTTTTTTACCTATATGCCTATAGGAACCTGTGCTCCAACTGAACTGATGGCTACTGCTGAACAGCGGAAATTTATGTATAGGCAGATACGCAGCTTTAGATCCACTAAACCAATTTTTACGCTGGATTTCTGGAATGACGGAGAATATATCGGAGGGTGTGTGGCTGGAGGAAGGTACTATGTCCATATCAATGCAAATGGAGACATAGAGCCCTGCGCATTCATACACTATTCTGATTCAAATATCCGGGAAAAAACCTTGTTGGAGGCATTGAAATCACCTCTTTTTATGCAATATTACAAGAATCAGCCCTTTAATGAAAATCATCTGAGGCCCTGTCCTTTACTGGATAATCCCGACAGACTGGTAGATATGGTTAAACTCTCCGGAGCAGCCTCAACAGATATGAAAAATCAGGAGAATGTAGAAGAACTGGCGGAGAAATGCAGAGAGGCGGCTGATAACTGGGCACCTGTTGCTGAAAAATTATGGGACAGAAAAGATAATTGAGCCGCACTACGCTGCCTTGCAGCTCGTGCCGGACTATGCTATACTATTACCAAACTAATCCAATAATGTCTGGGAATATTTTTCTACGTAAGTATTGGTGAATTTGAAGATATATTTTAGGAGGGTACACAGTTTATATGGATAGCATGGCGAAACTCAATTTTTGGCTAGAAAGTGATTACTTTGATCAGGACACTAAAAATGAACTTATATCAATAAAAAATGATCCCAAGGAAGTTGAGGATCGCTTTTATAAGAATCTTGAATTTGGAACCGGTGGTCTGAGAGGAATAATTGGAGCCGGTACTAATAGAATAAATATTTATACTGTCAGAGTTGCTTCACAGGGTTTGGCAAACTATATAAAGCAGCTCGGAAAACAGGACAAGGGAATTGTTATTGCTTATGATTCCAGATTCATGTCCCCTGAGTTTTCTCTTGAGGCAGCCAAGGTATTCTGCGCCAACGGGATAAAGGCTTACCTTTTTGATGAGTTACGTCCCACACCTCAGTTGTCCTTTGCTGTCAGACACTTAAATGCAGCAGCAGGAGTTGTTGTTACAGCCAGCCACAATCCTAAACAGTATAATGGTTACAAGGTTTATGGTGACGATGGCGGACAGCTGTCTTTGGACGGTTCTAATGCTGTTATTGACGAAATTAATAAATTATCTGATATCACAAAAGTAAATACCATGTCGAAGGAAGCCGCTTTAGAGAAGGGTTTACTTGAAATAATCGGCAGTGAGGTTGATGATGCCTATATTGCTATGCTCAAGACACTGCAGGTTAACAAGGATGCTGTCTCAAAGGTTGCAGACACATTCAAAATTGTTTACACACCTCTTCATGGGGCAGGAAACAAGCCTGTACGCAGAATTCTATCTGAAAACGGCTTCAAAAATGTCCTGGTTGTTAAGGAGCAGGAACTTCCTGATTCACAATTTACAACAGTAAAATCTCCAAATCCTGAAGAAAGATCAGCTTTTGAACTCGCTATTAAACTTGCTTCCGAAAATAATGTGGATCTCATTATCGGAACTGATCCTGATAGTGACAGAGTCGGTGTAGTAGTCAGGAAGAAAGACGGAGAATATGCGGTTCTTACAGGAAATCAAACAGGCTGTCTGCTATTGGAATATATTCTAACAGCTATGAATGAAGCCGGAAATTTGCCTGAAAATGGTTTTGTTGTTAAGACTATCGTTACTACCGAACTTTCAAGAGTAATTGCAAAATACTACAACATAGAACTTGTTGAGGTTCTTACCGGCTTCAAATTTATTGGTGAACAGATTATGCTCAGAGATGAGAAGGGTAATCAGAAATACCTTTTCGGCTTTGAGGAAAGCTATGGATATCTTGCAGGAACAGATGTAAGAGACAAGGATGCAGTTGTGGCTTCAATGCTTATTGCTGAAATGGCAGCCTACTACAAGGTTAAAGGGATGTCGCTTTACGATGCACTCATTAATTTGTTTGAAAAGTATGGTTATTATATTGAAGGAATAAATTCCTTTACCCTTGAGGGTAAGGATGGCTTACAGAAGATGAAAGCAGCCATGTCCACAATGCGCGCCGCTAAATATACCAGCTTTGGAAGACTAAAGGTAAAGGCTATAAGGGATTACCTGAATTCCGAGAAATTTATTGTTGAGGACGGCTCAACAGAAAAGATTACTTTACCTGAGTCGGATGTTCTTTATTTTGAAATGGAGGATGGTTCATGGTTCTGCGTAAGACCTTCGGGAACAGAACCTAAAATTAAGATATACTACGGTGTTTCTGATAAGACTTTGGAATTATCACAACAGAGATTGGAAGATTTGAAGAACAACGTTCTTGAAGTTATAAAACCTCTGCTGTAATGCAGGAAAGCCCGTCTGTACAGATCTACGAAGACTGGACTGACGGGCTTTATAAATATTTTTGAAGTAAACTAAACAGAACTTCTACTTCTAACTTTTAGATTATTATTTTTTGCTATTCGACACAGTACCCCCTGGAAGTTGTATTACCGCTATTTCCGGAGTTGAACGGAATCTAAAGGGAAAAATAACGTTTCCAAGCCCTCTGTTAATGTAAAGGTTAATGTTGTTTATTTTGTGCAGTCCCCTGAAGCATTTCATTTGGCAAAGCTTTTCTTTTCTCATCAACTTGAACTCAATATTAAAGGGCATCCAGATCTGTCCCCCATGAAAATGTCCGCATAATAAATAGTCAACTTTATCTGCGGGCAGGTCAAATATTATGTCCGGATTGTGAGAAACCACAATATTAATGCAGCCGGTGACAGTTGAAGCTTCAATGCCCGATAAGGCCTTTTTTATATCTGGTTTTCCTTTTTTCAAATCGTCGATTCCTATCAGGTTGTATGGAATTCCATTTTTCAATATCTTTGAATTTGAGTTCAGCAGTACTTTTCCGCCAGCTGATTCAATTTTTTCAATAAATCCGTTTTTATTATTTGAATTATAATATAAGGCTTTATGATCGTGATTGCCAAAAGTCAAATAGACAGGGTAATTCTTCGTCAACAGCGTTAAAAAGGATATAAACTTTTGAATATCTCGATAAGTTTCTATGTAATCACCACTCATTACAATAATATCAGGCTTGACCTGGTCAAGCCGATTCAGCAGCTTTGATTCCGAAACATAGTATTTATTAATATGTATATCAGATAGGTGAACAACTTTTAAGCCATTTGAGTCTGAACTGAAATTTACAAAACTTGTTGATAAAAAAGTTGTTTCAATTTTCATATAAAGTAGAATTAAAGTAATCGTAATACAAACATATATCATTTTATAGCTCCTATTATGCCTTCAATATGTAAAATAAGTATATAAAAAAAATGGTGTTTTGTAAAATTTCCTTTAATAGACAATGGAAAAATAAAAGTGTTGCTACTTTTTGGCACAATAAGTATAATTATGTTATTAAAATGCATTAAATTATGATTATTTATAAGTTATTCACTTGAAAATATGTATAGCTAAAGTCATAACAAGTTTAAGAGGAAGAAATGAGACAAATAAAAATATCCAACTGTGAGCCGGGGATGGTACTCGGTAAAGCGATATTCAATGATAATACCGTACTTCTTGAAGCGGGTGCGCTTTTATCGAAGACATACATTGAACGGTTACGTGATATGGGGTTTACAGAGATTTATATTGAAGACGATATATCAAATGACTTGGTTGTACATGATGTAGTTAACGAAGCGACCAGACAGGAAGCTATATATTTTATTAAGAAAACCATGGAAAATTATTCATCCATGGAGCTGATTAATTCAGCTGAGGCTATTGAGATAGTAAACAAAATTCTTGATGAGATATTAACTCTAGATGACATCATTGTCAATTTAATGGATATAAAAACCTGTGACTCATACACATTTGCCCATTGTGTTAACGTATGTATTCTCTCTATAATAACCGGATTGAAGCTTAAGCTTAATAATGAACAGTTGAAAGAGTTAGGAATTGGAGCACTTTTACACGATATAGGAAAGTTAATGATTCCAACGGATATATTATTAAAAAAAGCAGCTTTATCAAACTCGGAATATGAAATTGTTAAACAGCATTCAATTTTAGGATACAATATAATAAAGAAACTACCTCTTATCAGCGAGTTTTCCGCCAGAGTAGCACTTGAGCACCATGAAAGATTTAACGGCAAAGGCTATCCTAATGGTTTAGTTGATGATGAAATTCATTTATATTCAAGAATAGTGGCCATTACAGATATATTTGACGCACTGACATCCAATAGAATTTACAGGAAAAAAATAAGTACTAATCAAGCTATAGAGTACCTTACCGTTATGGCAGCACCTACTCTTGATTCTACAGTATTAAATTGCTTTATCGAAATTATTCCTCCATTCCCTGTTGGAACGGGTGTTATCCTTAATAGCGGCGAAAAAGGCGTAGTTATAGGGCTAAATAAGAATTTACCAACCAGACCTGTTGTAAGGCTTGTATTTAATTCGGACGGCAGTAAGAAGGAAGTATATAACGAAGTTAACCTCGCGGAAGCGTTGAATTATACAATCATAAATAACGCCGAGTTAGTTAGATAGACATTACAAAACAGGGCTTTAGGATGCTGATATATTCTTTTTGTTTTATTATTAATTTGGATTGGTAAGTAGTAACTAAGCTTGAAGGTTTTTCAAAGTAATTAGTAGTTGACAAATTGAATGTTTGTCATTATAATAGGAAATGCTCGTGCGGATGTGGCGGAATTGGCAGACGCGCTGGATTTAGGTTCCAGTGAGAGATCGTGGGGGTTCAAGTCCCTTCATCCGCACCAAAAAAAGAAGAGATGTCGAAAGACATCTCTTCTTTTTTTGGTGTGCGGCAAATCAGCCATCGCCTGCAGCTTGGCTTCATAAAAAATACAAAAACCTTTCCAAATTGCCGCTATACTGGTATAATTCTACTGTAAATAAATTAAACTGATTGGAGGACAGTGGTTTGAAGCAGATTACAAGACGTATATCTTTTGTTATAGTTTTTTGTTACATAATTGCTGCTTCATTGCCCATGCAGTGTTACGGAGCCTCTGATAATTCCATAGCAAATAATCGTACTTTACAGGAACAAAAAAATAGTTCAGCTGGCATGTCAAACGCCGAACAGAAAGTTGATAAAAATACCGATAAATCAACTAATGAATCCAATGATAAATCAAATAAAGAATCCAATGAGGAATCAACTAAATTAATAAATATCAAATCTACCGAATCCGCTACCAAAGCTGATGATGAAACAGCTGGAAAGGCTGCTGATAGAACGGACACTGAACCCTCTATTCAAACCAATAACGCTAAAGAAAATAAACCAAAATCAAGCACAACCACATCAGCCGCAATAGAAGCTAAAGATGAGGATGCAGAAAAAAATGAAGAGGATTTATGGTACAGAAAGCAGAATCCTATGAAAAAAGAGCATCAAAAGCTTCTTTGGGAGTATTGCAGGAAACGGGGCCTGAGTTACATTGATATGCTTGCTCTTATATATACAGAGAGTAATTTTAACGAAAAGTGCACTACCGGTAAGTACCACGGATACTTCCAAATAAGCACAGGTAATTGCGCTAATTTGGCAAAAACCTTAAAAACAAAGAATAAGCCTCTTGACGGCGCTATTAACATTAACTGGGGAACGGCCATATACAGCGGCATACTCGCAGATAAACGAGTTAAGAACCTTGAAGGCAAGAAGAAAAGGGATGTGGCCTTATCCATCTACCAAAGGGGAACCGGCGGATATGATAAATATGGTATCAATAAAAACTTTCTTAAGGTGTATTACAAAAAGTGGGATAAGGTTAATGAATGGTTCATAGCCAAGTAATAAATCATGTTTGAAAATATGTGATACCATTAATTAACCAGAATTCTCAGTCTATATGCGTTCATAGTAGCCTCACCCAACTTATCCATCAGGCGGTAATTTGCAACAGCACCTACCGCAGCACCGATAACAGGAACCAACTGAAGCATTTTTGCCAGGTCAATATAGTCTCTGTATTCCTGCTGGAAGGTTCTCCAGTCAAATGAATTAATGTCCTCGGGAAGGGCATCTGAAAAGTTTTTCCAATCCAAAACCTGCAGGTATATATCCCGGGTTCTTTGCTGACTTGAAAATGCCAGCTGGAAAATATATAAGACAAATAACCGTTCCTTATAATTCTTAACATCAAATCCGTATATAGCAGCTGCATCAAATAAAAACTTCAACTTAATACTTAGAAGTATAGGGAAGTCAGCCATACCCAGGAATATTCCGCCTGAGCCTGTCCAGGCCCCGCTGATGGCAGCAGTTTTTTTGTAGGAACTGATTTTATCACGTATACGTTGTTCCCGAAATTCCAAAGGAGAACAAACCGTTGGTGTTTCGGAGGTTATTTCAGAGCCGAATAAAACTGCCCTAACCATACCCTTGATGGTTTCAGTAATGACCTGATGAGCTTTTTCTGGAATAAGCCCGTTTAGTTTATTCTGTATTCCCTTGCTGAGACGCCCTGTAATTGAAGGCTGTTTAAGCATAGTTTGCTGCCATACTTTTAATTCACATAATGCTAGTTCTTCATAACTATTCATATTGCACCTCAATGTTATACATATATAATTTGACATTTTCTAAAATGCATACCTTTGTTCATTATACGCCGGGTATTTTGATTTGTTCGAATACCTTTAGTAGATCCGATAAGGTTGAGTATAAATGGAATGGACAAAAGTAGAGCAGAAGCTTATAATTATGTAAATTTGATTCTCATCTTAAAACATATTTTTATTAAATGTTTTTTTCATTAATTTTATACTATATGAAAGCAGTATAATTAATGCCGGATAAAATAAAAGTTGCATTTGTTTGTGTTCATAATTCCTGCAGGTCTCAGATGGCCGAGGCCATAGCAAAGCTTGCTGCGCCTGATAGCTTTGAGGCTTATTCTGCAGGAACAGATACTAAACCACAGATCAATCAGGATGCGGTTCAGGTAATTAAAGGTCTCTACGGGGTAGATATGAATCTTACTCAAAAGTCAAAACTTATTTCCGATATTCCGGAAGTAGATATAGTAGTAAACATGGGTTGTAATGTGAACTGCCCCTATATACCATGAAAACACAGGGAGGATGGGGGACTCAAGACCCCACCGAAAAATCAAAAGATGAGTTTATTAAAACAGCTGAGTTTATAAAAGAAAAAGTACTGGACCTCAAGAAAAGAATACCCGTTATAATGTCATCACACATCTATCTTGAGAAATGATGTCTGATTGATTATACTATTGTTTTTTTGTACTAAATCTTACTATACATTTTTTTAATAACTTATCCAAAGAATAATATAACCATTGGAAGGAAACCTATTTATAAATAATGAAAAAGTGAGAAAAGTAATATGACAACCAAACAGAACGTAGCAACCGACGTAAAAATATTTACTGAAATAGATACACATCTCCTTGAAGATAAACAGCCTTCTTATTACTTGAATAGTGTGTCTCAGACACTGCTGTTTAAAGAGTATCCCCTTTTATTGCTTAATAACCTGAAAAAAGCTGAGCAGTCCCCGAAACATCATCCTGAAGGCAATGTTTGGAATCATACAATGCTCGTAGTAGATGAAGCCGCCAAGGTTAGAGAAATAAGCGGAGATTCAAAAGTTTTTATGTGGGCGGCTTTACTGCATGATATTGGAAAACCGAATACAACAAAAATCAGAAACGGAAGAATAACCTCCTATGATCACGATAAGTTGGGAGCAGACCTTACTAGGAAATTTCTGTCTGAATATGTTAAAGATAATGTGTTTATAGAAAAGGTTGCTGAACTGGTCAGATGGCATATGCAGATTCTTTTCGTTATTAACAATTTACCTTTTGCAGATGTCAGAACAATGAGAGAGAAGACAGACGTAAATGAAGTAGCCCTCCTGGGTTTTTGTGACAGAATGGGCAGATTAGGTGCGGATCAAGAAGAAGAGGAGAATAATATTAAAAAATTTTTATATAAAGTTAAAATATAAACTTAAAAAATTAAGTTAAAAATATAGCTAATACAGTTGGTAAAAGAAGAGTCTGCTATAAATAATTATTATTTTGTTTTTAAAGGGGCGTACTGTGGTAAATAAAGAATAGTTCACAACGATTTATATACTTTTACTATAAGAATGGTTTCGGCAGACATAGCCAACCAGTTCAGAAATGGAGAATAGCGTGAAAAATACATTTTGTAAGTCATCGTGCATTTCACGCAGAAAAAACCCGCTAAGCGGCTTTTTATTACTATTTTTATACGTGCTCTGCGCGTAGATGGAGGTTACAATGATTAATTTTGAGTATTACAATCCTGCCAGAATTATTTTCGGAAAGGATACAGAGTCTCAGACTGGGAAACAGATTACCAAGTATGGTAAAAGAGTATTACTTCATTATGGCGGAGGTTCAATCAAAGCTAATGGTGTTTATGACAAAGTAGTTAAATCCCTTAAGGACGAGGGGCTGTTCTTTGTTGAACTGTCAGGAGTTGTACCTAACCCAAGATTAAGTCTTGTTAAGGAAGGTATTAAGCTTTGTAAGGAAAACAATATAGATTTTATCCTGGCAGTCGGAGGAGGCAGCGTTATTGACTCTGCTAAAGGAATTGCTGTCGGAGTCAATTACAACGGAGATGTATGGGATTTATACATGGATAGTTCCAAGCTTGACCAGCTGACGGAGGTTCTTCCGGTTGGTGTCGTACTAACAATACCGGCTGCAGGCTCCGAGTCATCAACAGCATCAGTTATAACAAATGAGGAGGGATGGCTTAAACGTGCTATCGGGACGGAATTAATTATTCCTAAATTTGCTGTATTAAACCCTGAGACCAGTTATACTTTACCGGCATACCAGACTGCATGCGGGGCGAGTGATATTCTGGCCCATTTGATGGAACGGTATTTTACTCAAGTACCCAATGTAGATTTTACTGACAGACTTATAGAAGCTAATATCAGGACGATATTGAATAATGCACCTTTGGCGTTAAAAAAGCCCCATGACTACAACACAAGAGCCGAAATAATGTGGGCGGGGGCGGTTGCTCATAACAACCTCTTAAACACAGGAAGAATAGGTGACTGGGGTAGCCACGACATAGAGCATGAGATAAGCGGAGCATATGATATAGCTCATGGTGCGGGTTTGTCAATAATTTTCCCGGCCTGGATGAAATATGTGTACAAGCAGAATAAAGATAAATTTGTACAATTCGCCATGAGGGTATTTGATGTGGATTTCAGCTTTGAAGACAAAGACCGGATTATTTTTGAAATGATAGAAAGACTTGAAGCCTGGTACTTAAGGATGGGTCTGCCTATTAGGCTGTCCCATGTCAATATCGGTGATGAAAGATTACGCGAAATGGCAGACAAATGTATGGTTGGCAGAACACATGTGGGTAATTTCCAGGAGCTTAAAGCCGATGATGTATATGAAATATATAAACTGGCTTTATAAAGATCAATTTATTGGATTATTATCAGAAATATTGAATTAACTTATAAAGTAATATCCGATGGATAAGTAAATATATGAATAGTTTTGGTTCTATGTCAATAGTTGGGGTAGAATAGTAAACTGAAATTTTTCGAAGGGCCAACCACGTTAGTTAGTGATTGGCTCTTTGTTTACTTGTAGGGTGTGTAGAATTCTAAGCCTAAAGTTGTCAAAGTTCCGATATCCGTAGGCTATACGCTTGATCACTTTAATTGTATTGTTTATGCCTTCTGTAAATCCGTTAGAATAAGGGCATGTAAAAGCATTCAGTATGTAAGGTTCCCAGTTTTTTAACATCGTTAGGCAGGCTTTAAATTCAGGAATATCAGCAACATATGCGTGGATACGAAATTCTTTTAACATTTTAGCAGCTTCTTCTTTATCCTTTGACGCCATAAATTTGTAAAAGACCTCTTTCAATAAGTATGCTTCTCTTAGATCCCTTGAAAACAAAAGCATTCTTTCAACAGCAGCTTTGTTTTCCTCAGAGAGCTTGTCCATGTGGGCTAAGAGTAATTTACGACTTCGCTTAAAGTACTTACGCTGCTCAGGTAGAAGCTTC
>JAEZKZ010000038.1 GCA_023415305.1 Bacillota bacterium | reverse complement strand
AAATTTAACATCTTCTGTACTGTTTATTGAGTATACTGGTACATTTGCATCATAAAATGGTTTTAATATATCCTTAAAGTCATCCCCATCAACCAAGGATGTAGTCAACACAAATAGATCAATTTCTTTTGCTAATTTAGCATAAGCTTTTTTTAAGTTATCTAAATATGCGTCGTACTCCTCACTTGTTTCCGGGTCTTCAACAAATTCTCTAACAATTTTGATCCTGTTTTCTTTTCCAAACTCGTCCAATACATCCACACCACTATATATGTAGGCATCCTCAGAGTTGGCATAAACCGTACCTATTTTTTTAGGATGAAATATATCGTTCATAACCTTAATTGTACGTTTAAAGCCGTCTGAATCAATTTGTGCCCAGACATTTGGAGTAGCTGATTGTTGTGCATTGGCTACAATACCGGATTTCACAGGATCTGCTGCTGCAAAGCACATCATTGGTATTTCACTTGGCAGTGCTTTAGTGGTCAAACCTGCCGTTGTTCCCATTGATATCATTAGACTTACATCACTTTTTCTTACCTTTCGGTCTATGTATTCAACTATCTCTGATTCTTCCATTTGACCATATTCACTATCTGTTAGTGAAAAGAACGCATCCTCAATAAATCTTACCTCCCAACCTTCTTGATTTTGTGAACAAATCCATTCCCATATAACCCTACTGTTAGCTTCAACAGGCATACCCTCTGGCAAATTCTTTATAAGCCCGTACTCCTCAAGTCCATATATGAGGTTGTATAAGGCGTAGTCAAATTCATAATATGACTCTCCTTCGCAATATCCTATTTTTAGTATTTTGTCAGAATTACTTGTAGTATTACCTGATGCTATCAGCGTAGACGCTAATGTTACTGATAATATTAATAGGGTTAAAAGGCTACATACCAATCGTTTTTTCATCACTTATTACCCCCTTTTTAGAAAATTTGTTAATGAACAGAAATGAACCGGCGAACGCAACTACAATTACACCGGTAACCAATAAGCCACTGTTTCCGTACATCATTACAAAACCGAATATCACAGGAGCAACACCACGGATTGCACTGCTGAATGCACCCTCAATTCCGATAATTCTGCTTATTCCAATTTTCTTTGATATCTCAAGTGTATATACATATCTGTATTGTAAGCTTGGCATAATTCCATCAATTACTGCTATCATTAAGACAAGTGCTATTGCATATACGATACTATCACTTAACGCAAACCATCCCATACCAACGCCCAGTAGAGTTAACAAGGATGCCATCAGTACAATATTTTTAATTCTCTTTGATAGGAAACTACATAAGAACGCCCCTATATATGACGTTGCTATTCCATATAGAAGGAATATATGTCCTATGCTTGCCGTAGACATTCCTTTGGTGTCTGCATATACAGGGAAGAAATAGTCCAGGTACATAGATATAAAGAAGTACGGTACTACAAGGAATAATATGTAAGTAAAGAATTTACTGTCGAATTTAAACCTGGTACTGCTTTTTTCTTCAGCTGCATCGACAGCTGTGGCCTCTTTTGCTGTACCAGGACGAACATTTACAGCAAATAAAAGAATAAGAACTACTACAAGTAATCCAAAGCCTCCCATTACCAAAAACGCTCCTGAGAATCCGAAAACATCCGCTATTACCGCGCCAATTGCAGCAGAACAGCTCATTCCAACTATTAATCCCGCATTTATACTGGAAGTATACTCTTCCAATTTTTGTGATGACGGAGTAAGTACGCTGAATATATCGAAGGAGGTCTTTGCACAGCCCAAACCCAAGCCCATAATTATCTGTGCGGCTATAAACAACATAGGCTCTTTTGCCATGGAGGCAACTACTGTTCCGGTTACCATTATCAAAATCCCAGTTATAGCAACAGGTCTCCAGCCTTTTTTATCTACAATTTTTCCGCAAAGCCAGGCTGAGAAAATAGATGTTAAAATCTGCGCGGTAATTGGTATACTCATGGCTATTTCATATGGCAGCCCAAATATCGGCTTGTAGATTGACGCCATTACTATAGGAATAAAGGCCATGGCCATATACTGGAACATTGCAAAGAAGAAGAATAATCCTCTGATGGTTCCTAGTGGCTGTATGTCCTCATCTATGTCCTTAGTTACAAGCATTTTTCTCTTTTTAAGTAGGCCTTTAATACCTGTAAGCAAAGCAACTATAAATATAATAACTTCAGCTGCTATCATAAGGGATGTAACAATAGACACCAAAATTTCAACAATTATGGCATTCAGTTTTTCTTTCAGGTAGGTTTCAGATACCTCAATACGCAACTCCATTGAATTACCAACTCTATCCGGTTCAAAGGAATATGTATGATGAATAGCATCTGAGTACAATTTAGAGCTACCTTTTGCAGATGAATCAGACTTATCACCAGCAGGTTTTAATTCAATGACACTGATTTGATTAGTATTTTTAACAACATCATGAAAGTATTCGTCCATGTCATTCAGCTCTGAGTAATTAATTCCTTGGTCTACTACACTTTTTATATCTCCTTCAATCTTAACACTAATTGTATCTGCAGTTTGTTTTGTAAGGGCTGTATAACCGGCTCGATATGTATTAAATGAAGTAACGCCTAAAAACAAGTTTGAAGCAACAATAATTGGTATAACTATTAAAAGTAATTTCTTAAAGCCAAAGTCATGCTTAATTACAAAAAATAGAAGTATAAACAATATTATTGCTACAATAGCAGCTATTACTGTGTAAAATA
>JAEZKZ010000116.1 GCA_023415305.1 Bacillota bacterium | reverse complement strand
CACCTGCTCTGGCTGATTCTATGGAAGCATTCAAAGCCAGAAGGTTTGTTTGAGAGGATATCTGGGTAATTACTTCAACAAATTTTGAAATCTCCCCTGACCGACTTTCCAGTTTAGCAATAGTCTCTTTGCTCTGCCTTGTAGCCTCAGCAATTGCATTCATTTCGTCTACCGCTGACTTCATAACAACAACGCTGTTCTCGGATAATGTCCGTATCTGCTCTGATAACTCAGAGAGCTGTATCCCTTCATGTGTTATTTTATCAATGTTGGTGGACATATCTGCCACTATTTCTGTGGCCTCCTCAATATTTCTTATAGACTCTTTCGAACCCTCGGCTATTCTTGCTGTTTTATTGGCAATAGATTCATTTGCTTTGGTTGTATTTTCAGTCATAAGCGAGAGGTTGCTGACTGATTGAGCAAGAACATTTGACACGTCAGTAGATTTTTTTGTAACCTTAAGCATTTTGCTGAACATTTCCTGCTGTTCTTCAGCGCCCATTATGTTACTTAACATATTTCGTGTCCTTTTTGATAAAACAATAAATATAACTGCTAGTATTATTAGCTGTATGGTTCTCGGAACCATTCCATATACAATGGTTTTGTAGGTATCAGTTAAATTGTCATCCGGTGTCCCTCCCAAAGGTGTAACCAGAAGCTGAGAAATATTTAAAATAATAATTGCTGTCGCTGCTGTGTACCAGCTAAGTCTTCTGGAAAAAAACAGGCTTGCGATTGCAAAGGGAAAAGCGTACAAAATTACTACATGATAGCTTAACAAGGTTGACAATACCCCCACCATCAGTATTGCCGCTGTTACTGTCATATACTTTACCCACGTGTCCTGCCTCTTAAAGCCCTGAACAATAATAAACGGAAGAGTAAGAAGCGCGACTGCCAAAGACATGGCTATAGTCATTCGGGTATCATCTACAACAAATATATCCAAAACATTAAGTATGTAAACTATTATTGCAAAGATATTAGTACCTAGCATTACCTTAGAAGCGAATTTATTTGCTTCAATTTCGTTCCTTATTAGAATTGAATTTTTCTCCATAGCATTCTCCTATAATATATTAGCATAATTTTTTCTACATTCTTTATATTATACGATAAAGTTTACAAAACTTCCCTCTTTTTTCGAAGTAATTTCTAATACTGCTTTTATTCTCTCCTTTAATTCGACCACATGGGATATTACACCTACCAACCTGCCGGTTTTTTGAATCTCTACAAGGCATTGTATTGCACTATCAAGTGATTCAGGATCAAGTGACCCGAAGCCTTCATCTATAAATAGTGTATCCAGGTTTATGCCTCCCGAATAAGACTGAACTACATCTGCCAAACCCAGGGCCAATGCCAGGGAAGCCTTAAAGCCCTCTCCTCCCGAAAGAGTCTTGACATGCCTTGACTTCCCGGTATAATTATCAAAAACTTCCAGTTCCAGACCTTGTTGGGCGCGGCCTTTACTTTTATCCTCTTTCCTTTGAAGGAGATATCTTGAGCCTGTCATCTTTTCCAGCCGCAGATTGGCAGCAGTTATGATTTCATCAAAATATGCAGCCAGAACATACCTTTCAAAGGTTAATCTTTGCGGATTATCACCCTTTGCTATCCTTGAAAGCTCCCCTATGGTATTATATTTTTTCTCAAGCGTCTCAAGATGTATAATTATCTCTTTGAGCTGTTCCAGAGTTTTTGTATTGTTTGAATATCTGGAGTATATAATATTTTGCTGCTCCTGCAGGAGGTTTTGCTCTTCCAGCAGCTTCTGATAGTTCTGTTCAAGCAAACCTATCTCCTGGGTGTTTAAAGCTTTTGTTTCCTCCTCAAGGCGTGTGAGCATATCCTTTAATGACTGCAGTCTTTGGTAATATTCTGTAATATCCCCCTGTAAGGAATCCAACTCCTGCTGACTCTTTCTCATGGCTATAAAGTGTGCATAATCCTCAAACCCTGAGGCCTTGAGCCTCTCCTCCAGCAGCTTTTTCAAGCGGTCCTGCTCCTCCACACTCTCCTTCAAAGAGGTGGTCACTACTGCAAACTCCTTTTCAGCAATGCTCAAGGCCTGCCGTGCCTGTTCCTGAGCGCGCTCGGTATTTTTCAAACCCTCTTCCAGGTCGGTTATTGCGCGCTTTATCTCCTCCAGTGCTGAGTTAAGTTTCGCTATGGATCGCATGTCACCGGGAACTTCCTGCTCAATAGCGGCTGCCTCTGACCGAGTACGTGCAAGCTCTTCAGCGATGGCTGTTTTCTGCTCATTTTGCCGGTTAATATCCTCCTCAATTTTTTTGATACCTTCGGCGCTTTCTCTGTATAGTTTCTCCAATTCCTCTTTTTTGCCTGCAAGTTCGCTCTTTTCCTTGTAAGAGGAAATAAGCGACATGGTTTCGGCCTTTAAAGCAGTCCCTTTAAGAATTATTTCCTGCTTAACTTTTTCAAGCATGGATATATCTCTATCATAGTAATTGCTGTTTGCATCCTCATCCAATATTAAGACTCTGGCCTTTTCCTCATCTGTTTTATAAATACTTTCAGGAAGTACGCCCTCTTCCAGCGCAGAAATCCGATTTTCTATCTCCAGCCTTTTGCTGTCTATATTTCCGTTAAGTTCGGACAACTCTTTTAACTTCTCCGTTCTCTGTTCGTTTAAATGAGCAAATTTCTGTTTTAACTCCTTTAGCTGCTGTTGGTCAGTTATATTGTCAGGAGCCGCAGCAGGGGCAGGATGCTCTGTTGACCCGCAAACCGGACAGGGGCAATTATCCTTAAGGGTCTTAGCCATAAGCCCGGCTTGTCCCCGGAGATAATTGTCCTCCTCCTGCTCCAGCCTGCTGCGGAAATGTACATATTCAGTATCAAAGCTTTCAAAGGACTTCTTTAATGCCGTATGGCTATTGTTCTGCTCAAAACAGACTTCAATAAGCTTTTTTATGCTATCCAGCTCCAGCAGAAGCTTTTTATTAGCTGTTATTTCCTTTTCCAGCCTGATACTTTCGGTCTCGGCTGAGTATACGCTCCTCAGCTTCTCTTCCTGCGCCCTGTAACTGTTTTTTTCCTGCTCCAGTTTTTTAACAGACTGTTCCAGGTCCTGCCTTATCTCGTCACCCTTACGTTTTACCGCTTCCAGCGCTTTTATGGTCTTATCGTACTGCATAACCTTTGGGAGCATGTTATTTAGAAGTGCCAGTTCAGCCTCCAGCTTTCTTCTCAAAGACTCTTTTTCCTTCTCGGAATTGAAAAGCTGCTGTGCCCCTTCAAATTCTTCTGTTTTCCTCTGAACCTTCTGCTTTGCCTGCTCAAGCTGGGCGGTCTTGATAAGTATATTCTGATCGGCCTTTTTTAACTGCTCATCAACCTCGGCAATAGGCAAAGCTTTTCTGGAATAATCAAGAGCTGCCTCCTTTTGTCTGTATTCCTCCACCCTGCTTAAGGCACCATTGTATTCGAGGGCTAACTGCTCTCTGTCTGCAAGTTTTCTGTTAATTTCAACCGCCCTGGCTATATCTTCCTTTAAACTGCCCTGCTTTTGTATAATGAGCTGCAACCGGGAATTAACAGCCTCCAGCCTGTTACTATCACAAGCTGCTGCTTCGGTCAGTTTTTCCATAAACATTTGAATATTAATGTTTTTTGAGTTTCGGACCTCTTCAAGAGCCTCATTTTCACCTGTATCTACATGCCTGATATGTGTATCCATCTGAGTCTTTATGTCATGTACACGTTTGTAAAGCTCTCTGCTCTCATCGTCAAGTCTTCTCTGTATCTCAGCAAAGCCTTCGGTGCCGAAAATTTTCCTGAATATAAGCTCCCTTTCGCTGCTGTCTGCCTCCAGCAGCTTTCTGAACTCCCCCTGGGGCAGCATTACTATCTGCTTGAACTGTGCTTTGTTTATACCCAGCAGTTCATTTATTTTTTCATCTACGTTAGCTATTTTGGTAATTAGTGTCCCGTCAGGCAGCAGCAGCTCCGCATCGGCATTCCTGATGGTATAGCCTTCACCCCTAAGCTTTTTCTGCTCCTGCTGGGGAGACCTTTTGACTTTGTACACCTTATCTCTAAGTTCAAATTCCATTTCTATGTATGTTTCTATTCCAGGCAGCGCAAAGTCGCTTCTGAGACTGTCTCTATCACGGCTGCTGCCTGATGCCTCACCAAAAAGCGCAAAGCTGATAGCATCAAATATTGTGGTTTTTCCGGCACCTGTGGGCCCTGAAATAACAAAAATCTGCTCTGTAAGCTTTGTAAAATCAATATGTTGTTCTTTGGCATAGGGGCCAAAGGCACTTATTGTCAAATTTAACGGTTTCATATCTACCTCCTAAGCCACTGTAAGCGGCTTTGAGCCACCATTGTGGCCACCTTAAGCGTGCTCTCCCACCCGCTACGCTCCTTCCTTTTCAACCTCTCCGATAATTCTTGCCATTACAGTTTCTGCTTCCTCTTCCAGCGGTTCCCCCTGGATTGAGTCATAAAACTCCTTGAATAGCTCCAGCTTGGATTTTGATTTATAGCCCTGTGAGGCTGAAGTCTTTGAACTCTCCCTTTGACCCGTTCCCTCTCTGGAAAGTCCCATTATATTAGGATATACCGATCTGAGTCTGGATATGGGATCAATGAGTTCACCCTTGTCGGTCAGAATCGCATGGATATAATCTTCGTTATTTGCACTTTTGTAAACCTCCGGGCTGATAAGTTCACTTATCGGTCCCTTGATTATTCTCATGTCCCGTGCAGGGGTCAGGTCTATGTGTCTTGAAGCAGCATTTCCCTTCTCATCCAGCTCGACTATTGTGATACCTTTTTTCTGATTAACCTCTGAAAAGGAGTATTTTAGAAGCGAGCCCGAATATCTGACATTCTCAAAACCCGCCTTCTGAGGTGCATGCAGGTGCCCGAGGGCCGTATAGTTAAACATTTGAAAGTACTCAGAGCTAACAAAGTCAGTCCCTCCGATACTTAAAGGTCTCTCAGATTCGCTGACATACTCCGCAGGCTTTCCCATATGAGTTATATAACCATGAGTTACCATTACATTTCTTTCTCTTGAATTGTAGGCTTGTCCGATTTTATCCAGAATTTTTCTCATTGCATCGTCATGGTTAGATACCTGGCTATCCTGGTATATGTGACGTATATTTCTCGGGTCTGTGTAGGGAAGAAGATAAAAATTTACTGGCCCGTAAGAGTCCTCTATGGTTATGCAGGGTACGTTTCCATCAAATATCCCCGAAATGTGTAAACCGTTATTTGTCAGAATCCTGCTTGCAAAGGACAGTCGTTCAGCACTATCGTGATTGCCGGCAATTGCAAGTACAGGCACTTTCATTTCAAGAGTCAGCTTGTAGAAAATATCATCTACAAGTTCAACAGCTTCTACAGTGGGAATACTCCTGTCAAATATATCCCCCGCCAGTACCAGCGCCTCGGGCTTTTCCCTTTCGATAACCGAAACAAGCTGTTTCAATATATTCTTTTGTTCCTCCAGCATACTGAAGTCATTTACTATTTTCCCAATATGCCAGTCGCCTGTATGTATGAACTTCATATTAACCTCCTCAGCCACTATAAGTGGCTTTGAGCCACCATTGTAGCCATAAATTCATAGGTTATTGGAAGACGAGCATTAGCAAAGTCTTTCAAGTTAACCTCCATTTACCCGCATTTCGGATATTAATAAAGTCAAAATAATTTTTTCGTTGACAATAGAAAGTACGACTGATGTAATTTATGGTATCTATTCCGGGAGTATTACCTTTATACCCGATTTTATTATTTCAAAGTTAACCGTTCTTGACGATACAATTTCTCCGTCAATATTGAGACAAAGTTCCTCATCACCCTCAATTCTGATTGTTTGTCCCTTATGGAAGCTTACCTGTTTGAGCACCCCATGCTGCCCCTTCATATACTTGGGAAAAAGGTTGAGAATCTGAATTCGACTTACTTCACTGACAAGACATATATCAAATTGTCCGTCATCAAGTACGGCATCAGGGGCAGGCATCATTCCTCCTCCATAATACTTTCCGTTGGCTACAGCAACCAGCAATGAGTCCATTTCAGTCTTGACGCCGTCTATATCAACTTTGATTCTGTTTATTTTGTGCTTGAAAACTGTATATATTATTGAAAGCACGTAAGCCATACTTCCTGTTATTCCGGGTTTTTTCTTAAATTTCATAGCATTGAACACTACATTGGCGTCAAAGCCTATTGAAGATATATTAACAAAATATTTATCGTTTACTTTTGCCAGGTCAATGCTTTTCTCGATACCGTCAATTGAACGGGCTATAAGAGTCTTTATATCTGTTTCTGAGTGCAAACTGCGTATGAAATCATTTCCTGAGCCGGTTGGTATCACTCCCATAGCCGAGGATGTTCCTGCTATCCCGTTAACTATCTCATTTACAGTGCCGTCTCCCCCAACGGAATATATCCGACCTTCCTCAGCCGCAGCGTATACTTTGGCTATCTCAGCGGCATGTCCCGCATACTTTGTAATTTCAATAAACAATTCGTCCTGTTCTCTGTTCTTAAAGCATTCCTGAATAAATGGGACCAGTTCCAAAGATTTCCCTTTTCCTGCTGTCGGATTGACAATAAAGATATGTTTCATGAGACCCCCAAGGTAATTTTTATCTATATCTTTGCCTGCAATAATTCGCATGCATATTACTATACTATGACTATTTTAACATATTTACGTTTCTGCTTACAGGCGGATATGATTGGTATCTATCAGTTTCATTAGCTGTTTTTCGTTAAGCCTGGTAGGTATACCCCTTTCATGCCAGTGGTTCCTGCAACCACAATAATCCAACAGTACACATTGAGGTATAGCTCCCTTTTCCTCCAGCATCCAGCCTCCCGAAATAAGGTTTAGTACGCAGGAGACTCCTATTACACCCGAACTACCTGTAAAAAGTGATTGATCAGTTTTTGTTGAAGCTATAGAAGATTCATGGGGTACCAGCATGACCTTCAACTTATTTTGGCTGCCAAATTTTGAGATACTGTTTACCTGACAGACCTCCGAACAGGCTTTACATATGTATCCCTTTCCTACAGCAGCTGCTTTACATTTACCCTGTACCGGATTTGTCATGCAGTGTGGCAGCATTAATACGCGATCTTTCCTTTTGAGAAAGTCGTCATGATAAATCCTATTCATTATTTCTGCTCCGACCATATTTAAATGGTATTCCACCGCTCTGCTGCTGCAAAATATGTAATCTTCCTTCCATTTGTGGCTGGACAATTTATTGTTAAGGAAATGTTGAACCTTTGGGGTAAATTTCATTAAGACCCCAGTGCTTTCCTTCTGAAACCAGTCTCCAAAACTAATCGCAGTTGTCATTACTTGACGGGTCTCATCTACCCCTATCTGTCTAAAGTACTCAAGCCAGCTTTCAAACCTTTTTACTTCCTGATTAAATTCACCCGTAGCTTTTAAAAAAATAATTAATTTCTCAATACCCTGTAAATCAGGAATAGGGGCATTAGTACAATAATTTATTTTGGAAATTAAAAGTGTTGATAAAATACCTTTAACATAATTTAGAACAAACTTCACTTTAACCTTAGTATCCCTTAATCTGTTTATCGCAGCTAAAAGCTCTGCTGCTGTTTTTTTCATTTCCAGAGCAGGTTTGCTATACAGTCGCCAGTATACACCAAACGCCAATATCTCCAGAAGACCTTCCTCAAAAAAAGTATTCCGCTCACTGTACATTTTAACCTGGTGGTCATCAATAGCTGCTTGTAACAGACTTCGCCCTTTCAGGAGTACTTTATCGGTAAAAGTCGAAATTTCACTGTAGTATTGTTCTGACGTTTCTTGTCCGGCACTGAGAGAATATGTTATTACATCCATATAGTTTTTCCTCCATAAGTTACAGCAGCAGAATCCTTTTCTGTTAATATATTCTATTATATAGTATTTAAAGGTGTAATATCATCTATATGGATTTTTTATATAACAGCAAATTTATGATTAAAAGCATAAAAGGAGCCCTGCCATAGCAGAGCTCCAACCCAAGTTCTTATCCCTAATACCAATAAATTTACAATTAACCCAGCTTACTTAATCTTATTACATTCCAGGAAAGCTTCTTTAGATCAGCCTTTACATTACCGTCTTCGATTGCTGCATTTCCGTTCGAGTGAGGAATAACATTATTTGGGTTTTCTTTTGAATTTGTAGCTTTTACATCTGAATGCTCAAGAACAATATGTTCTATAACCTTGAATTGTCCCAAGCCATTGAGTTCGATATCCAGTGTTATGTTTTCCTCCATATTTTTGTTAACCGCAAATACAGTAACCTCATTTCCATCCTCACTGATAACTGCTGTAGCATCAATGTACGGAACATCTGTAAAATCCTTTGTATCGTGCTTAGGAGATTTGACAATTGGATTTAAAACAGTACCTCTGCCAAATACCGATGCATGAAGGTATGGATAATAAATCGTCTGCTTCCATGCAGCACCATTGTTTTCTGTCATAATTGGGGCAATTACGTTAACTAGCTGTGCAAGGCATGCCATTTTTACTCTGTCTGCATTCTTCAAAAGAGTTATCAGCATGCTACCAACCAACAGCGCATCTTCAAAGTTATATTCATCTTCAAGCTGTGGAGGTGCTATAGACCAGCGATCAATTTTCTTGTCTGCTTCATTTGAATGGAACCATACATTCCATTCGTCAAAGGACAGGTTGATCTTCTTCTTGCTGCGTTTCTTAGCTTGTACATAATCGCAGGTTGAAATTACTGATTTGATAAATTCATCCATGTCCATTGACCTGGCCAGGAAATTGGCTGTATCGTTATCACGGTTACCATAATAAGTATGCAGAGAAATATAATCAACATGGTCATAGGTATGTTCAAGTACAGTCGCTTCCCATTGCGCAAAGGTTGGCATTGCGCTGTTTGAGCTTCCACACGCAACCAGTTCAATTGTTGGATCAACCCATTTCATTACTTTTGCAGTTTCACATGCTATTCTGCCATATTCTTCTGCAGTTTTAGCTCCTATCTGCCAAGGTCCGTCCATTTCATTACCCAGACACCAGGTCTTTATATTATGAGGCTGAACATAGCCATGGGATTTTCTCAAATCACTCCAGTAGGTTCCACCGGGATGGTTGCAGTATTCAACAAGGTTTCGTGCCGCATCGGCTCCTCTGGTTCCGAGGTTAACCGCCATCATAACTTCTGTGCCTACTTCCTTTGCCCATGTGAAAAACTCGTTAGTTCCGACTTCATTAGTTTCAGTTGTCATCCATGCAAGCTCTGTACGTCTGGGCCTTTTATCGACAGGTCCGACTCCGTCCTCCCAGTTGTAGCCTGAAACAAAGTTTCCACCCGGATATCTGACAATTGGTACCTGTAGCTCCTTTATCATAGCAGCTACATCCTGACGAAAGCCATACTTATCTGCTGTCGGGTGACCCGGTTCATATATACCGCCATAAACGGCTCTTCCGAGGTGCTCAATAAACGACCCATATATTCTTTTATCAACTTCTCCTATAACATAATCCTTATTAAGTATCATCTTTGCATTGCTCATGATTTTTCCTCCTTAATATATTAATGTTTTTGTTAATCGGGTAACTATAGTGTTAATAACTATATAATATCTCTCATCTTATGTGATGTCAATACACCAAATACTATATTTGGGCAACAAAACTAAGGTTTTTATGGTTAAAGAATTCCCCGGCTGTTAATATTTTTATTTACAAACCCCGGGATGTGATTTATACTTGTATTAATTCTTGTGTTGGAGGCTGTATTTTTATATGAAAACAGATATTTCCGAAAAATGGCTACCTGTATACGAAGCGCTTGGCAGTGATGTGCGTATAAAAATAATTAATCTGCTTGCTGAAAGTCCTCTAAACATAAAGCAGTTAGCTGAAAAACTTGGATTAAGCAGTGCTATTGTAACAATGCACGTTAAAAAGCTTGAAACAGCAGAAATAATTCGCTGTGAACGCAAAAGCATTAATGGTTCAGTACAAAAACTTTGTTATCTCAACGTTGATTCGATACAGATAGATTTTCCAACAAAGCAATCCAAAATTCGTAACTATCACGAATTTTCCATGCCAATAGGACATTATTCGGATTTTAATGCTACACCAACCTGCGGAATAGCGACACCGGAGAAGGTTATCGGTCAGTTTGATGACCCGAGGTATTTTTTGGACCCTGAAAGAGTAAATGCCGGTATTTTGTGGTTTACCGAGGGCTATATTGAGTACAAGGTACCTAACTTCCTGCTTTCGGTTCAACAGCCTGAAGAACTCGAAATATCCATGGAGCTGGGTTCTGAAGCACCCGGTGTTAATAATAACTGGCCTTCTGATATAACCTTCTTTCTGAATGATCAGAAATTGGGGCAGTGGACAAGTCCCGGAGACTTCGGAATCAGCCGGGGTAAATTTACGCCTGACTGGTGGAGTCTGCAGGTCGGTCAATATGGGCTTTATAAAGCAATTCGGATAACTCACGAAGGAACCTATATCGATGGTATCAAAGTTTCAGAAGTTTCCATATCCTCTTTGGATATTCGCCAAAAGTACTGGACTTTCAGGATAGCTGTTCTGCCCGATGCTGAAAACGTCGGAGGCGTTACACTGTTCGGAAAAGGGTTTGGAAATTACAGCAGGGACATTATGTTTAAGCTTTATTTTAAATAAGTCAGGGCATAATTTATGTTAATAACTGCTTTGTGTACTATATGAATATATGAATGCCTGTATAAACTGTTATTACAGAGTTTATACAGGCATTGCTGTTGTACAGGTTGTTCGTCCCTTTGTATATGGGTAATGTTAATGGCAAGCCGGTAGAATAACTTAAAAAGCAGGTACTTCAATTAAATTCACGCTATTTACTAGTTTTAGATATTATGGAATTTCGCAAATTTCTGAATTTAAGAAAAATTTACTTATTTACTCTAAAACATTAAAGATACAATATATTTTACCAATCATAAAGCATACACCTTTTCCTGTAACTGCAGATCCTCCACAGTAAATAAAGTCTTTTATGATTTTTATGGTAATTAATAGAAATACTATGGAAGTATACAACATAAAAGTGAAGATACTTGAAACTACAATACTCTTTCACTGAAGCAGCATTACAGGCTGAAAGCCTGTAAATATCATATGGCTTACATTTTGTTCAAAACCCTTTGTATTGCAGGGCTATTTGGACTTGAATAGATTCTAATATTGACAGATGCCTCTTTTTTGATTATCTGTAGTTTTTACGTAAAACAGTTTATTTGACGGCCTCCGTGGACACACACATACTACTTTTATAAAAAATCGCTCTGCCCCTAAGTAGCAGACTGCATAGCCTTTGGTATAAGCTATTTTACATGCTGCATAGTGTAAAATATTACGACAAATAAAGATGTGGTAGAAAGAGTTATAAAAGTTTTGGCTGCAGCGGTTTCATGTTGTTAGTTTTATGTCCATCGCTTGTAAAGCAAAAAGAAAGACGGTCATCATAGATAACCGCCTTAATCTAATTAAATATTAGGGACTGTAAATAATTTTGTGTATGGAATTACTTTTTGACTCTTTTGGGTTAAGTATTCCTAAGTACTAACTTGTAAAATTAAATATTATATTTAAATTATTGCCAGATTCTTGGAATTTTATGC
>JAEZKZ010000065.1 GCA_023415305.1 Bacillota bacterium | reverse complement strand
ATGATTTTGAATGTTCATAACTATATATCTCTTTTTTATGCTCCTCTTGTTGAGACACAAGCTTTTTAATGAGCTCATCTGCTTGCCGCTGAAAATCTTGTTTTTCGAGATGCAGCTGTTCATTTTCGTGCTGTAATCCGTCTCTTTCCTGTTGTAGTCCGTCGTTTTCCTGTTGTAACTCCTTTATTCGCAGAGTATATCCACCAATTTGCTTATCTAGCTCTTCAATTTTATTTCCTTGATCTAAAACAATAGAATTATAATATCGATCTGCTACGCTTGCATAATTTTCTTTTATTTTGCATAGCTCTTTTTCTTTATCCCAGTCATTTTTAGAACCAAGGACAACTAAGAATTCCTGCGTGTTGCGTAACGTTGGATAAAAGCCTTCACAAGACAGTTCTATAAAATCCATACGAATAGCATCATGCAGAAATCTTAAGAAACCCGCGTCTGTAAAAGGCCAGTAATGCACATCATCCATAAACTCGCCCTTGCCGGACCTTTCATACAAGTCTATAGCTTTATCTTTGTCATTGTTGGGAAGCAGATTCTGCATATCTACTGCGTTCCAGAAAACAATCTCAGCGTTCTCATTGATGGCTGTTGAGAAAAAATCCAGCACCATTCTAGACAGCGCACTCCTACCCTTTTTATAAACGTCATATGCATCGCGGAATGAAGCCTCGCTTCTAAAATGATCAAAGCAATATCTCTTATCCGGATAATAGACAATGAGCTTACCACCCTTGACCAGCACTTTGGATACGTCCTGCAGAAAAAAGAGCAAGTCCTCAACATGCTCCAGAACGTGCGAAGCTACAATATAATCAAACCTTGTCTGCCCGGAAAAAGTGTTTTCATAGCTACCCTTGAGCACCACATCCACGTCAACAATCTCATCAAGGGGAACTGAAAGATTCGTGATTTCTAAGTAGTCGTCACCCGAATACAGCGACTTGACTTCTTCCGTACTGCGTATGTCGCAATATAGTACGTTAGGATATTGATCTCTAGTAATCAACGGCCTATTCAGCGGCCCGATTTCCAAAATACGTGCATCAGTGCTGTGAATTAAGCTGTGAATTTTATCTCTATGTGATGACATATATACCTCTTATGTTATTACTTTTTCTTGATCTTCTCTAGTATTCGTTTTATTGTCGCCTTAAATCCGTTCGCTTTGCAATAATTCTGTGCAATACGCACAAGCCTAAGCGGTTTGGTGATGCGCCACGAAAGCGTATTAAGCATCTTTTCATATTCGTTTTTGTAGAAATCCGACGAATAATTTATATTTTCATTAACCACAACTCCTTGGACATTACTAGAGTTAATAGAATGGTTCCTCATAATTTTGTCAATACAATTTTCGTAATGCAAAGCCATCTGCTTAGCAAATGAATAGATATTATTCCGTGAATCTAGAAAATCCTGATTCAGATATTCTTTTAACTCTCCGCTGTCTTTATTTATAACAGCGCCTACCAAGCCACGCCATTTATCCGTAATGTTATCCATAGTGTATCGTTCTGACATCTTTTCTGCGGCAAAGCTCATTTGCATCCATTTTTCCTGACTACCTATTAATTCAATAGCTTTTTCAGCCATATGATCGGTTTGACCTCGCTGAACTATATAACCATTTTCCCCATCAGTGATGATATCTTCAAACCCAGAGCCATCAAACACGATAGATGGCACGCCATATGCAGCTGCTTCAGTGAGAACTAAGCCAAACCCTTCAAAATTGGATGTAAATAGCTGTAATTTTGCCTTTTTATAGTACACGCTCGTATCGTTAACCCACCCTGTAAAATGCAGACTATCAGCAGGTATATCCAGCTCCTTTATTAGCTTTTGATATGTGTATTCAGGCATGTCCGGTATTTGCTGCTTCATATCATACGACCCAATCACGTATAACTCTGAATCAGGGCAGCGATTTTTAACCTTAGAAAACGAAATAAGAAGCGACTCGAGATTCTTCACAGGGTCGTCAAAGCGACCAACAGAAATTATAACATTTTTTCTTTGTCTGTCTACTTTCTTGGGCTTATCGAGAGTTAAAGGATTCGGAATTACAATACCATTATTATGAAGCAACCCATAAACATTGGCACTAAAGCTGTTCGACCATACCACAGCATCTGCGTTCGATTGTTCAATGTTCTTTGTTTGTACACTATGACAAAGATGCGAATAAAAGTATGGCATGAAATAAAATTCATGATTCCAAGCTATTGTCTTTATTCCGGCTTTTCTTACCAAACTGTAAATTGGTAACAATGCTTGCTGACAATTGAATCCCATAACAAAAACATCAGCACGAAAGATTATCGGCACGGCACCTAAAAGCTCAGGTGTATAATTATACAAACTAATATCTATAATTTTAATCTCTTTTGAAATTCCACTAGCATGTCTTCTTTTTGAATTGTCAGCAATAATATAGACATCGTATAAATTTGTAAGCGAATTCGCAACATTTAAAGTTACTCGAGTTAACCCTCCTCCATCACTCAAATCACCTAACAAAAAGAACACTCTTTTTTTCGTACTTGGAGCATCAATGACATCTTTATAGTCTGTTAGTTTAAGTCCCTTATCAATGGCTAAATTAATCGTATTTAAAATTTCATCTTTCTTATGTATATTGGTATCTTTTATATAGTAATTATCCACTGCAATTTCTAATGCTTGTTGTTTTGCATAAGAAATCGCTTCATTATAAGCTGTGGCACTCTCTAAAAATTTTGCTGTATTCAAATAAAACAAATAAGGTGAGCCATCAATAGCAGTACGCTCTTCATCAGTCAACGAGCTCATCATCCGTATCCATAATTCATTGCACTCTACTACATGAGAATTTATCGATTGGCGACTTCCTTGTTCTTCGTGTGTACGTGATTTTACAAATGAGCCATTGTAGTAAAACAATTTCTGGCCTCTAAGAATTCGAAACCACATATCATAATCCTGCGTTGTCGGAAGGCTAGGATTAAACATCCCGACCCTTTCAAAATGGCTTTTATGAATGAGCGTTGCGCACCCATTTATACCACCTCTAAAAACAGCAAATAACGGTCTGCTAAGTTCTTCTTGGTCGTATAAATTTGTCAGATTTATATCATAAAGCCGCTCACCTGTTTTTGTTACTAATGTATATCCACCAGCTATAAAAGTGGTTCTATCTTTGAGTTTGGATAGTATCTCCATCTCATTTGCAATTTTATCATTATCATATATATCATCATGACTTAGCCACGCAAAGTATTCACCTTCCATTTTCTCAATACCTAAATTGAGAGCTGTCGCCACACCGCCGTTTTCTTTTTTGAAATACTTTATCCTATCCCCATACGACCTTGCAATACGATCCGTCATTCCGTTATCATTTGAGCCATCATTAACCACAATGACTTCGATATTTGGATAAGTCTGAGTTAACGCGCTTCCAATAGCCTCACGCATGTAATTACTTCCATTATAAACAGGTATAACGATGGATACCATTGGATAGAATTCTTGGGGTTCTGATATCCATTTATTATATATTTCATGTATCATTTCACATTCGCCGCGAGCGAGTAAATCTAAGGAACTCTCTAAAAATACTCTCTCACCAAATTGATAATACTTATTTAGCAGATATCTAATATACTCGTTATTATGTACGCTAAAATATTTATGTAATTGAGGTGATATTCTTGAATAAAAATCTTTTATAAAAACGAGCTGATCTTGACTTATGGTCGTAAACAGCAATTTCTTAAATGTTTCGATGCCGCTATTCATGACTAATAATTTAATGTTTTCTTGGCTATTACCTATCTGCTGCAAGTGTTCAAAAGTCAAAGAGATGGAAGTTACGGCATCAAGCCTTGTTTTGTCAAAATTGCGATATTCAGTTGAACCTTCTCTTTGGACATAGTGGTAATACAGACCCTTTACATATGCAATCTTATTTACATTTGCCATCAAAGGCAATGAAAATAATAAGTCATCGCAACATCTGCCTTCATAGAACCGATAACCATCTAGCATACTCCTTTTGAATATTTTGGTACATGCCGATGCAGCTGTCCAATGAGAAGCCGCATATATGCTAGAAATAATATTTGCACCTTTTCTTAGCTTTAACTCTTTTTTATTTATTGCAATGTATATATTTCCATTTATTAGGTCGCATGGGATTGTTCTAGATGGATATTCTAACGCTATATCCGAGCATGCAATACCTGTATCATAATGCGAGGCAGCTTTATAAAGCATTTCATAGTAGTCATTATCGAGATAGTCGTCTGAATCAAGGAAGCCCACAAACTCGCCTTTTGCGGATGCTAGACCTTTGTTTTTAGCGTGACCTGGTCCTTTATTTATTTCATTTACAGATAATGATATGAAACTATATTTATCCAAGTATCCATTGATTATGGTTAAGGTTAAGTCTGTTGAGCCATCATCAACAATTATTATTTCAAGATCCTTTATTGTTTGATTAATTAAAGAAAGTAAGCATCTTTCAATAGTATCTTCACTATTATATGTTGTTACAATAACTGATATTTTTGGTTGTTTACCCACAGTATTAACCCCCGACATATTTAGTAGTTAGTGCTAAAAAAGCTTGTCCAACTTATATTCTTTTAGTCCCCATGTCTTTATCAAAGTCCGATATCTGTTCATTATATGCCTTTTTTGAGATTTATTCAAACCAAAATGACCCAGAATATACTGGTGGATGCGAATCATTTCAGTTAATACATCTCTCTTCTTTGTTGTACT
>JAEZKZ010000047.1 GCA_023415305.1 Bacillota bacterium | reverse complement strand
TAATTTTTTATCTCCTTATTGCGAGATTTTTTACCGTTTTCGGTAAACACCATATGCCTCGTAAAGTGCTTAAATCTAAGGATTTCTACATATATGCTCTTTGTATCAACACTATCGTCTCAACGTGGCTCAAAGCCTTCATATTGATGTCAAGATTGTAGTTTAACATATATCCGTCGAAGGAAATACGTCTACGCCGTTTTACAGCTTTTGCTCGTTCGCGGGAATATGTCGATAATGGTTTTTTTAGGCAACTTCCGTATGCGGAAACATGCCCACAATACTATTATTGCTTTAATTTGTTCTCGGAAACAAGCCAATCTATAAACCGCCAGTTCCGCACGTAGGGTCAGAGCTTAAGCAGATAATTTATTGCTTCAGTAATTGGATCGTCTGTTTTCGTTTCGAAAACTATGGTTTCTGTCATATCTTTGACAATAAACCTCCCCTTTGTAAATTGAACTTTGTGATCCTTTAATCTTAAATATCGTTCTGACCACGTACCTAAGTTACTTTCAAGTACCGATACGATGTTTTTCTGCTTTAATGCGTAGTACAATGTGGCTGAGAACGCCTCATAATTGTACCCATTAGAGGATTTGTTCGGGATTATAAGTAATTCATCGCCTACCTTGCGCAACCGAAGATGTGATATGCTCAATGATCTAAATAAGTCGGGAGTTTTAACAAAACAGTATCGCCAATCAGTTTTGGTTATAGTTGCACTATTGATGATACCTTCTAGTTGACTTCTGATGTCAGTATTCGTATTTAATGCATCCAAAAGACATTTTACAATATTACCATGATTTGAAAATAGTCGTTTCAAACTCGGTGTGCTTGAAGCTTCATTTGGGTCATCAATACACAATGTTTTATAATCCCCCACAGGCATAGTAAAGTCACCAAACGTTAGTAATGCCTGTCGTAGAAGATGTCCATGTTTAGGCCTGGCTCTTTCAAACAGGGAGGATATCTTACCCCAGTATCTAACAAAACAATCTTTATCATATTTCTCCGGACCGTCCTTTGCATACCAAAGTGCGGAGCGAATTTGCCCACAGAAATAGGGGTGTTCCTCTGCTTTGTATATTTCCTCTGCAAAATCTACACTCTGTAATATTAACTTAGCCTTCATTCGCTCTTCTTCTATTTGTTCTTGCGAGAACCCAGTCACTGTTCCATTTTGAGAGAAATATTTAACCAAATCATTCCAATGCCCAGAGAACGAATTTATACCATCAATCGCACGGCGATACAAAGATGTCTGATCAATTTTAGAGTTTAATGTTAGGTTGCGAATAATCCGAAGCCACTTTTTAAATGAGCCTGTATCAACGCCTTGAGCCTTAAACAAATAAGTCGTCACAGCGTGAAACAATACCCTATCCTGATATGTACGTTTCTCCATCAATGCATTAAAAACAAGTTGGTGTATTTCATTACTATCTGGGTTTTGGCATAGGAAATTCAATGTATAGAATGCAGTTTCAAATATATTCTCTCCAATTTTGTCATAGTCCAGCGTATTCGACCAATTTGCCTCACTCTCAAAAAATCCTGCATTCATTAAGAGACAACCAAAAAAGGCTAAATACGTTTGGTCAAAATTCTTCAAGCTTTTCCCCCAAAATAGGTCTGTCCATTTACGGTCAAAGTTTTGCTCAAAATCGTCCATAAAGGTAGAGTGAAGTTTTTGAAGACGACCAATCAGTCTCGCTTTGAAATTCTCAAACGGCGTGAGTGGTTTCCCACGTTCATTAAGTTTTATGTATAAACTATCTTCCATCCCAAGATCGTTAATATTTAGAAATCTAAATATAATCGGTTTATATTCATGAATTGAAAGATAATGAGCCAGATTATCCACATCATTGAATTCCATGGACTCCAAGGGCGAGGTCATGCTTACCATTATGGCGTCTCTCGCCCAGCAGGAAAGCCAGTCCCTGAGTCAGAATGTAAAGCTGGGCCTGCAATACCGCTACCAGCAAGGTGAAATACAGGTCAACTGTAACCGCTTCCTTGGGTATGCTAAAAATGAGAAAAAGAAGCTGATCATTGTTCCGGAAGAAGCAGAAATCGTAAAGCGCATCTACCGGGAGTACCTCGAGGGCGCCAGTATGCTTAAAATAAAACGCGGGCTGGAGGCGGACGGTATTCTGAATGGCGCAGGCCATGAAAAGTGGCACACCAGTAACATCAACCAGATTTTACGGAACGAAAAATATATCGGCGATGCCCTCCTGCAGAAAGCATATACCACGGACTTCCTCACGAAGACGCGGGTCAAAAACCATGGCCTTGTTCCACAATACTATTTGGAAAACAGCCATGAGGCTATTATCCCACGTGAAATTTTCATGCTGGCTCAAGAGGAACAGCTCAGACGTCGCATCGTTCATAAAAGTCCAAACGGAAAGAACAGAACCTTCAGCAGTATACACTGTTTCTCGAACATGATTATTTGCGGAGGCTGCGGCGAGTTTTACCGCCGGATTCATTGGAACAACCGAGGTAAAAAGTCGGTGGTCTGGCGCTGCATCAGCAGGCTGGAAAACACCGGACTTTACTGCGAGGCCCGCACATTACTGGAAGGTACAATCGAACAGGTGCTGGTTACCTCCATTAATCAAACGCTCTGTGAAAAGGACACCTTCCTTGCCACCTTGCAGAATAACATTGAAGCCGTCCTCTGTAAGGGAAACGATAAGGCCCTGGCCGATATCGAAACACGGCTTCAGGAGCTTCAATCCGAGCTTCTGAAATTAGCCAACTCCAAGGCTGACTATAAAAAAGTCGGTAATGAAATTTACCGTCTTCGCGACGAAAAGCAGAAGCTTCAGCTGGAAAGCGCCGGGCGTGATGACCTGAAAAAACGAATTGCTGATATGGGCACATTCCTTCGGGAACAACCAACCACCCTGACCGAATATGACGAGACACTAGTCCGGAGGCTAATTGAAAGGGTCACCATCTACGAGAATAAATTCACTGTGGAATTCAAGTCCGGCGTGACGGTGGATGTTGAAGAATAAAAAACATGCACAGCACTCTACGCCTTTTTCTGAGCGTGGAGTGCCTTATTTGTGTTATTATGAATGATATTGAATAGATTAATCTGGTTCGTTTCTATACATTGACTGCATAACGTCACAAGCTTCTCTGTAAACTGAATTCATAAAATTTGTCATTCTAATATTACCTTTGACATGTCTATGAAGGTAGGCACTAAACGGGAGTATACGCTCACAGTTAAAGTAATTTGTTAGAATCTCATATACATCTATTCCATACTCGGCTAAAAACATTAGCATTTCGTATTCTTCGATATTAAAGTTATAGATATACTTGGTTTTTGGGGACTTTTTAGTCTTAAATATTTTCCTATATATGGAGTCAAGATATGCTGGTACTGCATTAACACTATCCATGGTAACAGATATTATATAGACAACGGAAACACCATCAAGATATCCTCCAAGCTGCTCTATTTCATGAAAACGTTCATCAGCTTGAAGAACAGGTTCAATAAAGAGTTTTTCATTATTTCGTTCTACATCTTCGTTTTTAGTAATTGAATTTTGCAAAATAGAATAACCTTTTGACTCAATGATCAAGAGCTTTTCTCCTTGTCTCATATATGCGTCAGAAGATCTCTTGTTCATGACACCATACTTAAATTCTGGAATGTAATTGAATACATCTACTTTAGTAAGGGCATTTTGAGTTAATTCTTGAATATAACGTTCGAAAAGTCGACCATAGAAAGACATAGCTCTGCTATCCTCTTTCGGATAACAATCTCTTATCTTCCAATACAATTTTTCAAAGAAAGTATTTTTTAATGTGTGTTCACTAATAGAAATATATTCATCATTGGAATTTGCAATAAATGGATAGGCATTAAATAAGCTGAAGTCCCACATTTCATTTTCCGTCGCCTTAGCCCAATCTTCATAAAATTGGGGTGTTCTTGATAAATCTTTAATTACCGATTTTCCGACTTCAGCCATGGATGTGTTCCCATAGACCGATTCAACATTACGCCAAAGACAATTAAAAGCTAATTTATTTTTAGGCGGATAGTAAGCAGATAGTTCCCAGAATAGCAACGATAGGTATTGTGTTGGAGTATATGCATATTTCTCTGTAAACACATTATAGTAATCCCGGAACTCACCTTGAATATCAGCATCAAAATTATCTTTATCCTTTGATAGTTTTTCGAGCATGTAATAAGAGCGTACAAATTCATTTGCCACATTACGATCATAATTTAGATGATAATTAGCGTAGATAAAATGGTTCATATCTACTTTATTTTCGTCAAAATCTTTATTGAATTCCTCAGCCACTATTAATTGAAGGCGTATTATATCAGTATAATCTGCTGCATCAATTTTATATTCTGGTTCTACCAACGAAGAATAATCTCCATATGCAAGCACTTTTTTCGTTAGAATGAGCAACATTTGAAGTGATATTAAATGCTTATTTTTATACAAAAGTGGATTTGAAAAGAATTCCTTCGCTGATGCTGCAGATACACCAAAAAAGATTTTCTTTAGTGCTGTTTCAAAAGGGAAACTCAACTCCAATCCACAGGTTTTAACATCTATCTTATACTCTCGCGCATTTATAAGTTCGGAAATGATAGAAATTGACT
>JAEZKZ010000118.1 GCA_023415305.1 Bacillota bacterium | reverse complement strand
TAAATAATTTAGAACTGATTGAAGAATTAAAGAACAATAACTCCTTCTTTAATAGTACGTTAAACCAAAACTTTTATGAAACCTTTGAGCCTTTGACAAAAAATATTAACGCAAAGAATATTACTGAATTTGATGATATATTAAATGAAAACTGGCTGGATTATGCCTACCGGTATTTTAACGATAAGTTCACTAAAGAAAGGGCAATAGCAGCCTTCAAAAACGGCTTATCTATTTATCTCCCTGATGTAAAAGTTGAATAAAACTTTAGTAGTACAAGTTTGCTTTTATATGTAAAATTCTTTAATAGATGAGAGAGGTATAAAAATGTCTAAAAAATTGATATCAAGGATTAGTTTTCTCATATGCTTTTTTATAGTCTTTTCATGTGGAATTACATTCTCCAATGCACAAGCCAGTCAAATTAAAATAATTCTGAATGGGCAGAAGCTAACTTACAATGATTCTACCGGTTATCCTTTTTATGATTCCAATGGAAGGATGCAGGTACCCTTAAGGGCAACTCTTGAACCCTTGGAGGCTACAATAAGTGTTGATAGCCAGAAGAATTCTGTAATTGTTGTAAAAGATGATATTACAATTGAAGTCCCTTTCGGAAAGTCTTACATATATAAAAATGGAACTATGATTGTAAATGATACTGTTTCATCTGTTAGGAACAATAAAACCTACCTGCCCATCAGGATAGTTCTTGAAGCTCTGGGTTATAGTCTGACATTTAGTTCAAAAACAAACACATTATTAATAGAAAAGGTCGGAAAGAATTTATCCAATTTAATTACTATATGGCATTTTAGTAATTATGAAGCAAATAATATTAAAAAAGCATTAACAAAAAAATTCCCTGAAACTAAAATATTTTTAACAGTTACTGAGGATATTCAGTCAAAATACCAAAACAAATTAACTGCCGCCTATCGGTCAGGTACAATTATGCCTGACCTGTTTGCACTGGAATCAGCTTCTATTAAACGTTTTGTTAATTCTGATTTGTTGTGTGAGAACTTAAATTCCAAAAGATACAATGCTTCTGAAATAACAAATAATATGTTTGCTTACACTTTAGATCTGGCAAAAGATGAAAGTGGCAATCTTAAAGGTCTTACATGGTATACATGCCCAGGTGGTATTGGTTATAAAAGGGATGTTGCCAAAAAGTATCTTGGTACTGATGATGCTGATGAGATAAGCAATATGCTTTCGTCCCCTGAAAAGATAATCGAAACATCAAGAACACTTTATAACAATAGTCAAGGTAAAGCAAAATTATTCCCTGGACCTGAGGAACTCTTCGAAATATACAGTTTTGCCAAATCAGAACCATGGATAGTGGACAATAAACTAACGATTGATTCAAAAATTATGGAATACCTTGATTTGCAAAAAAATCTTTCAAAAAATAAATATTCAGGAAATGTTAGATCATGGACCCCTGATTGGAACAGGGCTTTAAGTGATAATGCGTCAATGTGCTATACAATACCTACTTGGGGAGTTCCATATATAATTGAAGCAAATGATAAAAGTAATGTTAACAAAGGAAGGTGGGGTATAGCAAGAGCTCCCTACTCCTATAACTGGGGTGGAACATGGCTTTGTATGTCTGCGGCCAGTACTAATAAAGAATTGTCATGGCAGTTTATGAAGTACATTACCTCTGATAAAAATCTTTTGGAGGAATGGGCTCAGAATTATAAGGATTTTATAAATAACAAGGATTTGGTAAATAAGTTTGGAAAAGATGATAGATATATAAACAAGACTATTAATCAAAATATATATAAGGTATTTGGATCAATAGCCAATGATATCAAAGCCCGGGCATCGACTGAATTTGATGATATCATAAACAATCATTGGTTGAGTATAACAGAATCATATTTTAATGGTTATATAACCAAAGAAAAAACGCTGGAGGATTTTAAAAAGAAGGTTTATGAAGACATTCAATAATATGTAGTCACATAAAAGTGGGGGGTTACAAAAATGTCAAAAAAATTGATATCTCGGATTAGTTTTGTCATATGTTTCTTTATGGTGTTTACATGCGGAATAACATTTCCAAATGCACAGCCCAGTCAAATAACAATAGTATTAAATGGTCAGAAACTGAATTATAACGATTCTACTGGTTACCCTTATTATGACTCCCACGGGAGAATGCAGGTACCCTTAAGAGCAACACTTGAGCCATTGGGAGCAATAGTCAGCGTTGATGGTGAAAAGAATTCAGTTATTGTTGTAAAAGATGATATTACAATTGAAGTCCCTTTCGGTGAAATTTATATATACAAAAATGGTCAAATGCTTGTAAATGATACAATTTCAACAGTGAAGAACAACAAAACCTATTTACCAATTCGAATAGTTTTGGAAGCCCTCGGTTATACCCTGATATTCAACTCAAAAACAAACACATTATTAATTGATAAGGTTAATACAAATCAATCTAATTCAGTAACCATATGGCACTTTTATGGTGATGAAGCACAGAATATTAAAAGAGTGTTATCAAAGAAATTCCCTGAAATCAAAATAAATCTAATAGTAACACCGGATACTCAATCAAATTATCAAAACAAATTAGCTGCCTTTTATCGGGCAGGTACAGGTTTGCCTGATCTATTTACATTAGAATCTTATTTTATTAAGCGTTTTATTAATGTTGATGGTTTGTGTGAGAATCTAAATTCCGAAAAATATAATGCTTCAGAAATAACAAATAATATGTATCCTTGCACTTTGGAGATGGCAAAGGATGGTAGCGGCAACCTAAACGGTCTTTCATGGTATGCATGCCCGGGTGGTATTGGTTATAAAAGGGACATAGCAAAAAAGTATCTTGGAACTGATGACCCTGACAAAATAGGAGATATGCTTTCATCCCCTGAAAAAATAATAGATACATCCAAAAAGCTTTATGACGCAAGTAAAGGTAAAGCAAAGCTATTTCCAGGTTATGAAGAACTTTTTCAATTGTACAGATCTTCAAAATCCAATCCATGGGTAGTGGACAACAAGTTGGTTATTGATGAAAAAATGATTGAATACCTTGATTTACAAAAATATCTTTCAAGAAACAAATACGCTGGAACTATAAGACAATGGACTCCGGCTTGGAACAGTTCAATTAGTGATAATACATCAATGTGCTATTCAATTGCCACGTGGGGTATTCCCAATGTAATAGAAACAAATGATAAAAGTATTATCGGCAAAGGAAGATGGGGTATAGCAAAGTCACCCTATCCCTACTTTTGGGGAGGAACATGGCTTAGTATGTCTGCGACAGGTAGCAATAAAGATTTAGCATGGCAATGCATGAAATATCTTACCTCTGATAAGAACCAATTAGAAGAATGGACACAAAATTGTGGAGATTTCATTAACAATAAGGAATTGGTAAGTAAATTCCAAAACGAAGATAAATATATAAATAAGACTATTAACCAGAATATATATAAAGTATTTGGACCTATGGCCAACGATATAAAAGCCTCATCCACAATACAAGAGGATGATTTGATAAACAGCGACTGGTTAAATACTATTGAATACTATTTCTCTAATTATTACACTAAAGAAAAAACTCTAGAGCAATTTAAATACAGAGTTTATGAAGACTATCCATATATTAATTGATTGATTAAGATTTATGAAACCCGGAGGTCTCTCCGGGTTTTTATTTATCCCTTACCTGGGCAAATGATTTTTACAATAATCCATTCTGAAGTTATTGTTATTTAGTCATTATTGTAACCTCTTTATAATAATGTTAAAATTACGTATTCGAACATTAAGAGAGGGGTTCAAAAAATGTCTAAAAAATTGATATCTCGGGTCAGTTTTCTTATATGCTTTTTTATAGTG
>JAEZKZ010000041.1 GCA_023415305.1 Bacillota bacterium | reverse complement strand
CGGAGGTATAGCATCCGTTATTATTTTACCGTTTAATCTGATATACTTGATTCCCTTTTGTACATGGTCAGGGTTCTTTACATTTATTATATATTCTGCTCCTTTCCAGCTTCTGCATACCTGAAAGCCCTCCCAGCTTTCAGGTATGCACGGGTCTATTATCATTCCGTCAAAAGACAGTCTTATGCCCAGCATGTACCTGGTTGCAGCGAAGTATGACCAGCCTGCGCTTCCGGTAAGCCATGGATGTCTTGCTCTTCCATGAGCGGAATGATCTCTTCCCATGATAAACTGGCAGTAGGAGTAGGGTTCAGCTTCACGAATCTCTATCATGCCATTCTGATTATAAGGAAGCAGTGCATTATAGAACTTCATAGCTCTGTCGCCTCGCCCCAGCTTACATTCGGCAACCCAGGCCCACGGATTTGGATGGCTAAAAATAGCTCCATTTTCCTTGACTCCCTTATACACCCTTGTAACAAAACCAATATCATCATTAATCTCTGTAAATGAAGGACTATTTAAATGAATACCAAATTCGGAGTATAGATATGAGTCAACTGCATTCATACACGAAATAGCTCTTTCTTTATCTGCTACTCCTGAAATCACAGCCCAGGTGTTTGATTCCAGATGGACTTTTCCTTCCTTGCTCTCTTTTGTTCCTATCCTGTCACCTTTTGCAGTGATACCCCTGATGTACCACTGACCGTCCCAGAGTTCCCTTTCACATGAGATTCTGACTTGCTCAGCCAACCTGCCATACTTCTCCGAGTCCTCCTCTCTGCCAATAAATACCGCAGCTTCTATAAAGGCTTGTAAAGCCCAGTAGTGCAAGAATGAAACCATGGCACTCTCGCCGCCGCCAAGATTCAAGCAGTCATTCCAGTCGGCACGCAGTCCTTTGCAGATACCTGTTGCACCCACCTGTTCAGACGAGAAATCCAGAATACGTTTCATATGTTCATAGACTGTCGCCTCACCGCCATCTGCGAAAGTCACCATTTCATCCAAAAGGGTTACTTCTCCCGTTTCCTTTATGTATTCACAAATTGCCGGTACAAGCCATAATGCATCATCCGAACAGGTATCCTTCAATCCGTGGATCATATTAGTCAAATCGGGTTCTGGAACGATTGTAGGCGACTTGACCTTAGGTTTATCTTTCTTATCAGGATCAAACCAGGCCGGGTCAAAAAGGTGTAACCCATATCCCATATTTACTTGTCCTCTGAGAAGTTCAATTATTCTCTGACGGCACTTGACGGAATTGGAATGCGGAATACACATTACATCCTGTGCAGTATCACGGTATCCCAAACCTGTTCTTCCTCCCACCTCAATAAAGGAGGCGAATCGTGACCAGACTACATTAGTTTCAGCCTGATACAGATTCCAGATATTAAGCATTGTATTCATACCTTCGTTAGGTGTATTAACCTGAAGGACTTTTAATTTTTTATCCCAATAATATCTAAGTTTGGATAAAGCCCTATCCACATTTTCTGTATCCGAATATTTTTCCTTAATTATTCTTCCGTTTTCTCTGTTGCCTTCACCAAGCATATAAATTATTCTTGCCTCTTGGCCGGGTTCTAGTTCAATTCGTTTATGAAGAGCTCCGCAATGATTTCCTCCAAGTTCACTGCTCCCCGAACACTGTCCTGCCTCAACTGCTGCAGGATTGGTTTCGGTTTTGTAAGGACCTATGAACCTATCTCTAAGGCAATCGAAGCTATCTGGTTCAAAATTGGAGGCAAAATACTGATATGCTCCAGGCTCATAGAAGAGATCGTATTCAATAATGCCCTCCTTGTAGCTTGAACCTGAGCAGTATAGACTCATCTGGTAGTTCTGATTATCGATCTCTATCTCATGAAAGGAAAATTCAAAGTAGGAAAAGATGCTCAGCTTCCTTTTTCTGCCGGAGGCGTTCTTAATCTTAACATCCCACAGTTCCACATCGTCTTCTATGGGTATGAACAACGTTTGTTCTGCATTAATATTACTGTATGTACTGCTGAACTTTGAGTAAGATAGACCATGCCTGCACTGGAAGTGCTTCAAATCCTTTCCAACAGGCTGCCAGGATACCGTCCAGTAATCCCCTGTCTCATCGTCCCGCAAGTAGACATAATGCCCAGGTCGATCCAGAGGAATACTATTTGGTCTAAAACGGGTTATTCTATGATGCTGAGCACTCTTATAAAAGAGGTAGCCCCCTGCATTATGGGATATAACGGCACACATATCCTTAACTCCAAGATAATTGGTCCATGAAACAGGGACGTCAGGCCTTTCTATTACATATTCTCTATTTTCATTATCAAAATAGCCGTATCTCATTAGATACCTCCAAGCTTTAAAGTTAAAAATAATAAAACTGATATAGATAACATTAGTATTGAAACTTTAATCCTATATTTAAAGGAACACTTATCCTTTGACCGCACCTGCTGTCATACCCTTAATTACATATTCCTGAGATATAAAGTAAAGTATCAAGACAGGCAGTACCGTTATAAATATTGCTGCCATCATAGCTCCGTAATCTGTACTGTATAAGCTCTGAACCTGTGAGATCAGTACTGTAACCGGCATATTTCTCTTGCTGAGGTAAACAAGGGGGGTGAGTAAATCATTATATGACCACAAAAATTCCATAATACCAACCGAAACAATTGCAGGTATGGTAAGTGGGATAGTAATTTTTCTGAATATGCCCGGTATACTGCACCCATCTATTAAAGCGGCTTCCTCAAGTTCTTTGGGCAATCCTGACATAAAGCTGGTCAGCATGAGAATTGCAAAATTCATTAATCCTGCCACCTGAGGTATGATAACCGTTAGGTAGGAGCCCTGAAAACCTTCAAAAATATCGCCGATGTTTTTCATAATAACAAAATTAGGAACTATTACAGCAAACTGCGGTATAAGCATACTTGCAACAAGATATGCCTTTATTGCCTTTGTGAAACGAAAATTGAACCTTGCAAGAACAAATGCCGCCATACTGCCTAAAACCAGTATCAGAAGCAATGTGCTCCCTGACATAATCAAGCTGTTTTTAAAGCCTCTGAATATATTATTCTCGGAAAACCTTTTTAAAGTTTCGAAATTCTGAAATATTGTTCCATTATCAAAATAAGCCTTTGGCAGTGAAAATGCACTGCCGATAATTTCATCATTATTTTTAAATGCGTTGATAAATATCCACACCAGCGGTGCCATCGTTGATACGGCCCATAAGGACAAAACTATATAAGTAATGATTTTGGAGCCTTTTATCTTATAGATACCTCTTACAGGTATCAATTTGCTTTTATCCTCCATAATTGCTCCGCCTCTCTAATAAAGTTGTTCTTTTCTCATTGCAAGTTTATTTGTAACCACATAGATAAACAAGCCAAGTGCTATTATCAAAACTGAAATCGCACTTCCATAGCCCTGGTTATTGTATACAAAGGCCTGCTGGTATTGATAGGTACTTAATAACTGGCTTGCATCCAATGGCCCTCCGTTAGTCATTACGTAAACTATATCAAATACCTTCAAAGAGCCGGCTATTACCAAACCAAGAGATGTAACTATTACCTCCTGGATCATTGGAATAGTTATATAGACTGTTTTCTTAACGCCTGTGATTCCGTCCAGCTCTGCTGATTCATATATATCAGTTGGAACATTTGCTATTGCTGTAAGAAATATAACGAAGTAAAATCCTACATACTGCCAGAGAACAGGTATCAGAACCAGATACATAGCGGAATTTTCGGTTATCCAGTTGATTTTTTCTAATCCCAAAGCAGCCATTATATTATTCATAAGACCGTAGTCATACTGAAAAGCAAGATAGAACATCAAACCTATAGCTGAACCTGAAATAACCACCGGAAAAAAATAAACCATTCTGAAAAATCTGAAGCCTCTTTTTATTGAATCAACCAGAACCGCAAGGATAAGTGCAACTCCTACTTCAACAAGGACACACCCAACCAGCAGTATCAATGTATTAAGCATAGACTTGCCTATTATTGAGTCGGTAAACAATCTTATATAGTTTTCCAGCCCTATATAATTAAAACTTGGTGACCATTCCGAATAATCGCTTAAGCTGTATTGAATTGTTTTCCCCAGCGGATAATAAAGAAAAATTGTAATCAGCAGTATAGCAGGAGAAAGGAACAGAAATAAATATTTTTTACTTTTTAGCACCATTTGGTCTACCCCCTATTTGGCTGTTATAGTGAAACATGGTGGTTTCCCACCATGTTTCATAATAAGCTTACCTGTTGTGATGTTTATTTTACAAGCTTTTGAGCTTCTTCAAGCAATTGAGCCGAAGTCTTTTTGCCAGTCATAACATAAGGCAGGTTTTTCCATATGTGTGTAAATGCCTGCTGACTCATTGTATCTCCTACAGGACCAGTAACAACCTTAGCGTTATTAAGCATCTGAATACCAGCGTTGAACAATGGAGTTGCACCTTCAACCTTACAGTTAATGGCTGGAACACCGCCCACCTTAAAGAACTTACCGGCTCTTTCAGGTGAAGTAACCCACTTAACGAATTTTACAGCTTCTCCATTTGATTCCTTGTTCCCTTTGTCAGTAACATACCAACCGGAACTAAATCCGGAAATTGTCGATGAAGGATCAGCTTTTCCACCCGGGAGAAGGTTTACTGGTATAACGGTAGTCTTTTCACCTTCTAGGGCTGCTGCAGACCATGAACCCGATATAAACATAGCTGCCTTCTTATCCTTCATTAGCTGCTGACATGCAGTTTGCTTAATAGTCAAAGCATCCTTTGAGAATGCATTCTTTTCATATAATTCCTTTATCTTGTCAAGTGCAGGTGCCCAAGAAGGATCAAAAGGCTTGTCATGACCTTCTTTCCCGCCCATGGAAAGAATAAAGGTTTCAATTAAATAGTGTGGCTCTTCTGCAAAGGAGCAAGCTATAGGAGTGATCTTAAGCTTATTGAAAGCGTCAACAGCTGCAATCATTTCATCCCAGTTGGTTGGTACCTTTATATTATTTGCATCAAAAAGATCCTTGTTTATGTACATTCCTTCCCAGAAGCCTATGTATGGAAGAGCGTACTGCTTTCCTTCGTATTTTACATAGTCAAGAGCGCCCTGTCCGAAATTCTTGCTCCATTCAGTATCCTTGGAAAGTTCATCTTCCCAGGTCATAAGTTTACCTGAAGTTACTAATGGCTTTCCAATTTCACCGGTAAAAGCATACGCTACTGCAGGCTCATTTCCTGAAGCAAAGTCTGTATTTATTTTTGTCTTAAATGCATCAGATGCAGCTGGAGTAGAATCATCTACAATCTCAACATTAGGATTTTCTGCAACATAATCCTTGATTGCTTCCTGCCATGCTGTTGTCCATGTATCACCACCAGTAAAGAATGATGATGCTCTGAATTTAACCTTTTCCGCTGGTTTTGCTGATTCAGTTGCAGCTACTGTAGTTGACGGGGATGTTGATTCTGAAGTTGCAGCCGGTGTCTCAGTACTGCCGCATGCAGCAAGCAGTGAAACAGTCATTGTTGCAGCCACCATTGCGGCTACTGTTCTTAAACTCCTCTTCATTAATAAATCCTCCTTAAATTTTGTTGATATCATTAAGATTTTTTAGGTTTCTATGTGTTACTGTGTAAAAAAACCTTCTCTGATATCCTACTTGTATTATATTTTTTGCCCTGCTTTTTTTGAATGAGATAATCTTGGTATTAATTGTTTAATTTTGGCATAGTTAAATTTTCTCAAAGGATTTTCCTATATTTATGTATAATACTACAATATCATATTAGTAATTTTACATAACGCAATAAAACCTGTCATTTTTAATGGTAGATTATCATCAAGTATATTAATTACCTGTATGTAAGTATCATTCAACACATTCTGAATAATAAAAGGTGAGCAATGATTAAAATACTTATTAAGAAAATGACCTCAAACTTAACTATTAAAGCTAAATTGATTATCATTTGCATAATATTTTTATGCTACCCGACTATCATAATAGGGTATTTTGGCTATAAGAATGTTTCCGAAAACCTGAAGGAAAAATCCTTCAACTATTCAAAAGCCACCATTGATGAACTCTCAATGATATTCTCGGAGCATCTGGAAACCCTGAGAGCTTTTTCCTTTCAAATCTTATATGACAACACTATTTATGAAGCAAACAGCGATATAGAACTAAGCAAGAATGACTATTCCTGGGAAGTGAATTTCAACAGATACCTAAAGGCAAATCTATATTCAAAATATGAGTTCTCAGAGTTATCAGTCTACTTTACCTCAACAGAGAAGCTATATCAGGTAAGCAGGACGAATACTGTAAACACCTCCTCTTCCTATATCAGCACTGATTTATATAATCAGGCTAAAGCCGGCAAGGGTGCTCCTGTGTGGGTTGTTGAACCTAAGGACAGTGGAACCCAGGAAATTTTTCTGACCAAGCTTGTACTTTCTCCAAGCGGCAGCGGTAGTGAAATTGCACTAATAGTTTTAAAAATTGACCAGTCGGAATTGTTTAAAACCTTTAAAAACTTTGAACATATAATGAAGCATAATTTAAGTGTTTTAAGTCCTAATAATATAGAGATTTACAGCTTCAGCACAGGAAAACAGAGTATCGACCTGTCAAAGCTGCAGCTCAACGGCGATATCCAGGAAATTTCAGAGACCAGAATAAATAATGACACAATTTATTATATATGCAAAACAATTGAGCCATCGGCATGGAAGCTTGTGATAAATATTTCATCAAATGAGCTTCTGAAGGATGTAAAAAGTGATGCAAGTATTGTTCTAATCCTTTGTCTTATAGGACTTCCAATTATTCTGATGTTAATTAATTTCCTGTATATTGATTTAATTCGACCATTAAATCTACTTATAAAAAAAATGTTACTAATTGAAAAGGGCACCATTGGAGTTACGATTGATATTAACCGTAACGATGAAATGGGCTACGTCATAAGATCCTTTAATAATATGTCACAGCAGATATATACCTTGATAAACAAGGTGCTTAAAGTACAGCTCGCTGTAAAGGACGCTGAAATAAAGGCTCTGCAGGCTCAAATCAACCCCCATTTTCTATACAACACACTGGAAACTATCAACTGGAAGGCAAAAATCAACGGAGTTGAGGAAATAAGCGAAATGGTCGGAGCTCTATCCTGCATAATTGACGCCAATCTGAACAGGAGTGGAGAAAATACTATTGTACTCCAAACGGAAATTGAATATATAAAAAATTACAATTTAATAATATCAAAGCGTTTCGGAACCAAAATTTCCTTTGCTATGAACATTTCAGAGGATACCCTAAGATGTAGGATTCCAAAGCTGATAATTCAGCCCTTGATTGAAAATTCTGTTTATCATGGACTTGAAATGAAAAAGGGCGGAGGCACTATTGAACTCAACGTTTATAAAAATAATGGAATTCTATATATAACTGTCAGTGATGACGGTTTGGGAATTCCCCCTGATACTTTGTCCAGACTGCTGACTAAAATGGATGAGGAAATTTATAATAACATTGATAACAGCCAGTGTGACAATTCTAAAATAGGTGTCATAAATGTCCAAAGACGTTTAAAGCTTCTCTACGGGGATGAGTACGGCTTAAAAATAAGCAGTAGACTACGTGAAGGAACTTCTATTATGATAAGAATTCCTGTTGAAGAATAATTTCTTGATAAGAGTGATACACAGTTAATTTCGCATAAGAAGGAGAACAGTCAGTATGTATAAGGTGATGATAATAGACGACGAAGAAACCATAAGAAATGGTTTACGCACGGTTATTAACTGGGAGGAACACAATTGTACAATAATTGGCGAAGCAGAGGATGGTGATGAGGGTATACAAATGATTACCGAACTGAAGCCTGACATTATCTTTACTGATGTCAGAATGCCTGGCCTAAATGGTCTTGAAATGATGGCTAAAATCAAGGAAATTAAATATCAATGCATTGTTATTATACTTACCGGCTTCAGAGAATTTGAATATGCCCAGCAGGCTGTACATCTGGGAGCCTTCAGACTTTTACTGAAGCCCACCAAAACCGAAGAGCTGCTTAATTCAATAGATGCTGCTGTCTTAGAGCTTAAAAGGCAGGAGTCAAGCCAAAATGAAGTACTAAACCTGAGGGCAAAGCTTAAGGGATTTTACGGCATATCGCAAAACTCCGGAGAGGAGAATAAGCCTGTTAATGCTTCTGAAGCAGCTGCAAACTCAAAATATCTTGTAGCAAAAGCCATTGAGATATTAAAACAGGATTTCAATACTGACCTGGATCTTAAATCTGTTGCCGACCAACTTTATATAAGTACCTGGCATTTAAGTAAGTTAATAAAAAAGGAGACTGGAAGTAATTTTATTGATATTCTTAATGAGATAAGAATTGAAGAATCTAAAAAGCTTTTATTTTCTCCTCAGTTCAAAATTTATGAAATTGCAGAAAAAGTCGGTTATTCAGATGTAACCTATTTTACAAAGCTTTTTAAGAAGCATACTGGACAAACTCCAATGGAATACAAGAACAGTATTAAACCAGTGCAGGGCTGATTGAAATAAACCTTGAATATCTTGATATTTTTTTGTAAACATCAAATAATATGATTATCTAAATACGAAGACATAAGTAATTTATAAATTTATCGGACCAATGTGGAAAGGGATGTTAAAGGAGCTTGGCACAATGAGGAAACGAATAATTGATTTTTTATTAATTAATCTAGGATTGCTTTTGGTTGGTATTGGGATATGTCTGTTTAAAATCCCCAATCATTTTGCTACCGGCGGTGTCAGCGGCTTAGCTATAATTTCCACCAGCTTCTTTCCCGAAATTGATGTTGGGCCTATGATGCTAATTATTAATATTGCTCTTATTGCGGTGGGGTATTTTTTTCTCGGCTCTGATTTCGGTTCTAAAACCGTTTACTCAAGCTTTGCTCTTTCGGGCATCGTATGGCTGATTCAAAAGATACTTCCTCTGAATCACCCCTTAACCGACGATATGCTGCTTGAACTGGTATATTCCATTATTTTTCCCGCTGTCGGCTCGGCAATTGTTTTCAACTGTAACGCCTCAACCGGTGGCACTGATATTGCTGCAAAAATTTTAAACAAATACACCAAGCTTAACATTGGTAAAACTCTTCTCATTACCGACTTTTTAATAGCTCTTGGTGCTGGAGCAGTTTTTGGTGTAAAAATCGGTTTATATTCAGTACTGGGTTTGATAATAAAAGCCTTTATGATTGATTTCGTTATCGAAGGCTTAAATATCAGCAAGCAAATGGTTATTATAAGTTCCAAGCATCAGGAAATCCGAGATTACATTGTAAATCAACTCCATCGCGGTGCTACTATTTATAAGGCCGAAGGGGCATTTACACAACTTCAGGAGACAGTTATTTCTACCATTGTAAGCCGGAGACAGGCACTTAAGCTGCGTTCTTTTATACGAAGTATTGATCCTCAAGCTTTTATCACAATAAACAATACCTCTGAAACTATAGGCAAAGGCTTCAGGAGCATTGACAACTGATATACTCTCCAAGCAGACTATGAGGCAGTTCATTTCTTAAGCTTTTGTATGAAATTACTGCAACAACAAAAAACAAGACCTCCGAAACCGAATGTCTTGCTTTCTTTACTGGTGGGAACTATAGGGCTCGAACCTATGACCCTCTGCTTGTAAGGCAGATGCTCTCCCAGCTGAGCTAAGCTCCCAAATTGGTGACCCATAGGGGACTCGCCGCATGCTCCGCCTGCTAATGACGTCGCCCACCGCTCGCTTCGCTTACGGTGCCGGGCTCCTACACTCACCTGAAAACATGCATTCAGCATGTTTTCTTAACGGCTCGTGCCCTCCCGGGTTCGAGTCCATATCATCTTATCTGATTCTATGGAATCTTATTAAATATATATGTTTTTTGGTGACCCATAGGGGACTCGAACCCCTGTTATCGCCGTGAAAGGGCGGTGTCTTAACCACTTGACCAATGGGCCATAAAATAAGCGATAGAACCTATCGCTTAACTGGTAGCGGCGGTGGGATTTGAACCTACGACCTGCCGGGTATGAACCGGATGCTCTGGCCAACTGAGCTACGCCGCCATTTGTTTTGCCCGTTCTCTAACGTGCTTTTACATTATACATAACAACTATCCTTTATGTCAATAGGGTTTTTTATTTTTTTTTGAGCCTGTCCAAAGCCAAATTGTGGGAGTATTAAAAATCATTGAAGACCGCTATTACTCCCGTACAAACCTATAGAAATGTGTTGCACACGAAATGAAATATGACTTGCCTTTCAGCTATTCTTATTTCATTTCTAACCATTCTTCCACATTTCTATAGGTTGTACTCGCGTAATAGAACATTTATTACTTTTTGCTACAAAATCATTGTGCTTTTTGAGACAGTTCTCAAAAAAGGGGTGCATACGAAATGAAATAAGGCCTGCCTTTTAGCTGTTCCTTATTTCATTTCTAACCATGCTTCCACATTTCTGTTACTGAGCCTCAGGGTTTGAGAACACAGTTAAGCTTGTTTATTACATCTTCCTCAAAGTTCCTGATATAACCTCTGATGTACTCAACGATTGACATGCTGTCATCTTCTATCAGAGGGGTCAGGTCTATTGCGTAGCTAAGAGCGTCGGACTGATCAACACTGTGGGAGGCTGAGTAGGTTGCATTTGCCAGCCTTCTGCCTGAGGTAGCAAGATCATACCTCTTGCCTCCTGCAATCTGTGAATCGAAAACACCTACCAGCGCTGCCGAAAGATTAGGATGTGCAGAGACATCAAAAACCACCTTCTGTGCATCCATAACCCAGTCCAGGTTTCTCCACACCTCACAGCCATATAGTTTTTTGGGTCTCTGTTCATTTGGCAATTCACGGATTGCCTGAATTACCTTTGTGACGACGCCCAAATGTGTATCGTGCTTGTCGGCCGGATTATGTGTATATATAACCTCTGCTCCTGCCTTTTGTATGATATCTTTTAGTTCCTCGATTATTTCTCTCGAACCGGCCGACTTCACCTGAGCGCTGGTATAGTCCAGAAGCGCCAGTGCAGAATACTCACCCACATATGCAGCCTTTTTCTGCTCCACTCTCCTGATTTCCTGCATAGCTTCATCCGAGTAGTCTGCATATATGCCATTCCTTGCACTACCAGCGCCATTGGTTACCACAATCGCGCCAAACCAATTTTTATCATTTCCGAAACACTTTACAATGCCGTCATAGGCCATAATTTCAATATCATCCTGATGTGCGGCAATGGCAAGATGGGTAGTTCTTTCAATTCCAGAATCTATATCCATTCCGTCTGGAATAAACCATTCCGCATTCTTATTACTAAGTATCATAATACCCCCTCCTCACTACCTTGTTATGGTAACCTTATTCAAACCTCTTGGGGCGTCAGGGTTTAACCCCTTTAATAATGAAAGCTTACAGGCAAACATTTGTGCAACAGCAACATTTATAAAAGGTGACACATAATCACTTAAATTCTTTGGAATTTCTATACTACAGTCTCCTTTTACAAGTAAATCATTTTTGTTAGATATAACAAGTATATCGGCTCCGCTTTCTTTTAATTTATCCAGCATCTCAGAAATATCCGCTGTTGACGGTCCCTCAGGTGCAAATACAATAACCGGCATATCCCTCTCGACCATTGCAAAGGGTCCGTGATGAAAATCCGAGGTAGCAAAAGCCTTTGCTCTTATATAAGTAGTTTCCTGTATTTTGAGAGCTGACTCCAATGCAATAGAGTAATTAATGCCTCTTGCAAGTACAAAACACTCCTTCATAAATCTGTATCTTCTTACCACTTCATGTATTTTTTCATCACTGTTAAATAGCTTTATCATTGTGTCCGGTACCTGTTTTAATTCCTCAAGCAAATCCTGGCACTTAGCCCATCTCGCTATAAAGTTGATAAGAAGATACACTGTTGAAGTAAAAGTTTTTGTAGCAGCAACACTTTTTTCAACTCCTGTATCACAAAACAGGTGGAACCGGGATGTTGTCGCTAAAGGAGAATCTGTAAAATTTGTTACACTCATTGTTACAGCCCCCTGTTCGGCGGCTGTTCTCACTACCTCTATAACATCGGCAGCTTTGCCTGACTGGGATATTCCAATTACAAGACAGTTCTTCATATTAATATGTTTATTATACATTGTCATTACCGAAGGTGCAGCCAGAGATACAGGTATACCCACAAGTGTCTCAATTGCATATTTTGCATATACAGCAGCATGGTCTGAGGTCCCTCTTGCAGCAATTATCACTGTAGATATTTCTCTTGCATTCAGTTCCTCCAGCAGTAAGTCAATCACCGTATTGTTTGATTCTATTGTTTTTTTCAGAATCTGGGGCTGTTCCATTATCTCTTCCCACATTTTCGTCATAGTAACTACCTCCCAATTTATTGTTAATTAATTTTGAAACCGAATTAACCGGTATATAGGTATAGTTGTATATACCACTTTACCTATATTTTAATTCAACCCCCGAAAAAAATCAATCTATTTAAAAAATATATATTTAAGCAGGTCTTCAACTCCCTGCTCCTTTTTCCGCAGCACTGTTATTAATTACTGATTACCGACTGCCTTTTTCTACTCAGCTGCCGACTGCTCCATATAAATTCTCACACTATATTTATATTTATCGGCACGGTATACATCCCTTTCATAGAAGAGTTTTCTCCCTTCTCTGGTATAGCTTGTACCTGATATTTTGAGAACCGGAATACCTGCCTCAAGCATCAGCAGCTGACGACTCTCCTTGTCCGCCTTTATTGCTTCAATATTATTGTCAACGTGGCTTATTTCAACTGAGTAAGTGTTTTTAAGTAAATCATACAAAGACCTTGTCAAATCCAGCTTATTTATATCCGGACAAAGCTTTTCAGGAAGGAATACCTCTTCAACCGCAATAGGAGTATCATCTGCAAGCCTTAGCCTTTTAACGCGATATATCTTCTCCTGAGGTTCAAGCTCCAGCGCCTGTTTGACGTCAAAACAATCCTTGTCTTCAGAAAATTCCAATACTCTGGTATGTGGGACCATTCCAAGCCTTTTTACAGTTTCGGAAAAGCTCATTATATTTCTTTGTTCAAACTTAACTTTATTAACATAGGTTCCTTTACCCTTTTCCCGTACAAGATAGTTTTCCGAAGCCAGCTGATTGATCGCCTGTCTGGCAGTCATACGGCTTATACCCAGATTTTCAGACAGTTCTCTTTCAGAGGGTATGAGACTGCCTGCAGGATATTCACCCGACTTTATTTTTTCAAGGATTAAGTTTTTCAGTTGAAAATATACAGGCACAGGGCTTTTTTTGTCAATAAACATTACTGCCTCCGATTTTTATATTTATTTAACACAGCACACTACTCATTATAACGCCAACTTTCCCAATATTAAATAACTATATTTCAAAGCATACGGCAAAATAGTATTCTATAAGAAAACTCTTTTACCTGTGCTAAAACATTTGAAAAGCAAAAATCCTCATGTTTTAAACAACACGAGGACCTACAATTTTCAGGAGGAATATATTTTAAGACCAGCTGGCAGAACTAGTCTGCCAGCCAGAATGGATTGTTTTTACAATACAAATATTACATTATTAGCTTTAATAAGTATATGTAAAATATATAAAAAATTCTTCCATGTTATAAAGAGAATATTGTACATTTTTTAGCTTATGAAACCCGTCACTTCAGTCTCCTCCAAATACTGCTACAAACTGGTCCATCAGGTAGAACTTTTTCCCGTTCCATTTAAGCACACTTTGCACATAACCAAGGGAGTCAGCATGATATCGTCCTGCGATACTTTGATAACCAAGGAGCTCATAGATACCATTCCCGTCGAAATCAACGGGGTATAATCCGCTCAGAGGATCAACCCAACCCTCTATGGATTGTTTCAATATACCCTCCGGGGTATATATTTCATCAAGGTACTCCTTGCCTTTATATGTAATATCTATAATAAATACTTCATCAGTTTCAAGGTTTTTTACTTCAACTTTATAATTATTTCTGTATTCAACTTTATAATTATACCGTTCATTGTATTCCTCATAATCAAAAATTTGTTTCAGCCGATTGTTTACATTGGTAAAAATGTAATAAAAATATATACCTCCGCTTCCTCCCGAAGCTATACTTACCATAATGTCCTTTATCCGGTCTCCGGTGAAGTCCATTAAACTAATTACAGGTGAGTACCCTGAATCAGACTTGAGCTTTGCCCTCTGCTTTATTCCTGTCCTTCCGTCTCGTATGACGAGGGCTATGTTCTGAATATATGCACTGTTGGGTGTCCTTGTACCTGTAAGGTACACAAAATCACTAATATTATCACCGTTAACATCACCATATTCACCGGTAATAAAGTTAGGTTCATTATTCATCTGGTCAAATCTTTTGGTATTATACATTTTACCCTCCTACTTCTGTGTCGGATATGAGTGCTAATACATAATATGGAGTCCTTTTTTATTGGTGAATGATTATACTGTTTTTACCTTGTTGAACCAATTGGCTAAAATACTTTATAATAGAAAAAACGGTATTATTTTCTTAACAATATCTAATAAAAGTATATACGATGACAAGAATATTTTATCATTACATTTTGTGGCCGCTATGTCGGCTCAAAGTCACTTACGTGGCTCATGGAGGTTAATATGGAGGCTCATCATCAAACCAGCATAAACATATATACGGGACATTTACCGGTAAACGTATTTAATACTGATGTTCAGGACTTTCCTCCTCATTGGCATGAAAGGGTGGAAATAATTTATGTTCTGGGAGACGAACTTAAGGTTGGCTTGAACAATTTCATTTATACCTTACACAACAGGGATATTCTCATTATTAATATGGGTGAGGTACATTATTTTCTAATGCAGCCACAAAAATGCGACAGAATTATCATTCAATTTGATTTGTCCCTGTTTGAAGAGATAGCAAACAATATCTCGGGCAGGAGACTGCTGGATCCGCTGATTACCAGCAGTGCCCCCAGAGAAAGCAACGCGTTCTCTGTTCATGAATACTTTGAGCACAATATCCTGGATATTAATAAAGAAATCAAAAGTAAGGATTCCGGGTATGAATTTTTCATCTCCGCGAGGCTGTGTAACCTGGCTGCCGGTATGATTAGGTATATACCCAATGAAAAACTCTGCTCGGCCGAAAAGAATAAGCAAATAGAAAAATTAGAACTTCTGGAGAAAATCACAAATTATATTGACATTAACCTTAATGAGGAAATCACTCTGCTGGAGGTCTCAAAATATGTTAATTTCAGTATGTACCATTTTACACGATTTTTTAAGGAAGCAACAGGTATGACCTTTTGGACATACCTGAACAATTATAAAGTTTCAAAAGCTGCTAACAGGCTTATTAACTCTTCTGATTCTATAACAGAAATAGCTTTCAAATCGGGGTTTAACAGCATTAAAACCTTTAACAGGGTGTTTAAGCAGGTAAGAGGCTGTTCACCCTCCCAATTTAAAAAAGCAATATATGAGTAGCAATTAGCAATCATTGGCGAGAAATATAATATATATTTTATATAATTAAGACATAAAACATCTTTTATAAAACAATTTTCATAAACTTTATTTCAGCCACAACGCGGCATTTTAGGAGGTTTTATGTCCTACAAAAATTTCACTACATCAATTTTTTGTACCGCCTATGACCTTGAGGTCTTGAAGAGAGACAATTTATTTGAGGAGTTATATAATTTTTTCTCAAAGCATATTGAACTTGATAAAGTATACCTTGAAACCTATCGTGGTAGTTCATATCTGCCCAAAGAGGATATGCTGGCCTGCAAAGAATTCTTTGTGAGTAAAGGTATTAAGGTTTCCGGAGCTATAACCACTACACAGAAATGTGATGTCATCTGGGACTTCCGCTCCTTCTGCTACAGCGATGCTGAGCAAATAAAGCAGTTAAGCGATATCGTAGCCTATACTGCAAGTATTTTCGATGAGATTATACTTGATGATTTCTATTTTACAAACTGTAAATGTGATTTGTGTATTGAGACTAAGGGCAGTAAAAGCTGGTCTGATTTCAGAACGGCACAGATGGCGGAGGTATCTAAAGAAATAGTTGCAACAGCAAAAAAAGTCAACCCCGATATAAATATGATTATTAAATATCCCAATTGGTATGATCACCACCATTTTACCGGCTACACTCCAGGAGATCAGGCGGGTATTTTCGATTCCTTCTATACAGGCACCGAAACCCGCGATTCACAGTACACTCAGCAAGTGCTTCAAAGGTATCATGGCTATTTCATTATGAGATACTTTGAGAACATAAATCCTGGTAAAAACCTCGGCGGATGGTTTGACACCTTTGACTGTTCCTTGAACGCATACGTTGAGCAGCTGAACATGAACGTTTTTGCAAAGGCAAAGGAGATTACACTATTTTGTGCAAGTATTCTGGCAACAGACTACAGCATATGCACTCCTATAGCAGGCCATGTTTTCAGTGAACTAGATAAATTGGCAGATAAGCTGGGAGAGCCTGTGGGTATTCCCTGTTATAAACCCTTCAATTCAAGTGGTGAAGATTTCCTTCATGGTTATCTTGGAATGCTGGGGCTGCCTTTGGAGCCAACCCCTGTATACCCAGAAAACAGCAAGCTGGTGCTGCTAACCGAAAGTGCTAAAAAAGATCCTGCCCTCGTCAGCAAAATAAAGGCAAGTCTGACCTCAGGGAGTCACGTTGTTATCACCTCAGGTCTTTTGAAAGCTCTTAACAGTGAACTGTCCGATATTGCAGAAATATACTACACCGATAAGAAGGCACTGATAAAAAAATATGCTGTCACAATGGAAACCTGCTCCTTTAAGGACTATTATGACTCTGCAAAAGAAATATTAGTTCCGCATATTGACTTTAAAACCAACGATACTTGGCAAAGAGCAGTAGGCATAGACAGTAATAACAATCATCCTGTTCTTCTTGAGAATAAATACAGTAACGGAAAGCTTTACGTACTTACAATTCCCGATAACCAGGGTGACCTATACAGCTATCCCGAAGGAGCTCTCAATAATATAAGAGAAGTTATGTCAAAGGAGCTCCCGGTACGTATTGAAGGCCCTTCCCAGGTAGGTTTGTTCCTGTATGACAACAATACCTTTGTAGTTGAATCCTTCAGAGATACAAACACCGAAGTTACTATTGTTGTCCATAAGGAAAATGCAGTACTTCGCCAGATTGCCACCAACAGGCACCTAGCCGGTGCCCGTATAGATATGATACCTGGAAATGGCGTAACCTATTTCAGGGTATTCCTGAGACCGGGAACCTATAAGATTCTAGCAATAGAATAATTACTTAAACAAGCTTATTAGTGGGTGTATCAATCTCCCATTAATGTATATGTAATATATGTGTGTGTGTGCGCTCCCAGAGCGTGTAAAAATCCGTGCTCTTCCCAGGCACGGATTTTTACACGCTCTGAAGTGATTCTTCTTTTAATTTGGTTATTGCAATGAATTTAGAATATTTTCTCCCTGATGAATTTCTTCTGATGAAAGTCATGATTTTCCCATGTCCTGACTATACTATTAAGCTACTCCACCGATTTAAGGGATTCTATCATGCTTACTTTCTTCAACCTGAAATGCATCACTACATTTACAAGTATTGCAAATAGAATTGTAAGCGCAGCAGCCATCAAATAGCTGTACCATCGTATTTCTCTGCCAAACATGACAACATCCGTTTCTGCAGTTTCAAGAACAAATCTATTCAGCACAATTCCTCCAAGTAAACCCAAGCTGACATTAATAATTGTTAAAATTATATTCTCCCTGAATACGTACTCGGAGACCTCCAGGTCATAAAATCCCAGCACCTTAATACTGGCTATCTCCCTGATTCTTTCGGTAATGTTTATATTTGTAAGGTTATACAGTACAACAAAGGCCAATGCTCCTGCTGAAATTATCATTACAAAAACAATACTGTTCAGGTTACCGACCATATCGGAGAAACTCTGCTGGTTGGCTCTTGTAAAGTTTGTCTGAAGCACTGCCTTTTTATTGGCAAGCTGTGCGCCTAATTCATCCTCCGCCTGCTCTGACACTTCTTTCATTTTAACCAGAATGCTGTTTAATTCAGCCTTCTCTCCAAATTCTTTTTCATATAGAGTCTTGGTCATATATACATAATGCAAAGCATAATTTTCATTGATTCCGGTCACTTTGACCCGAATATTCCTAAAGTCGCTGTCCTTTATGTTAATTGAATCCCCTACTCCAAGATTCAATACCTTTGACAACTTTTCACCAATTATTACCCCTTCATCTGACAGCTTAATAGATTCTTTACCATTCCTTTCATGAATCGAAATAAATTCACTTAATTTTTCATTATCCCCGGGTACTATGAGATTGATTTTTTGCCAGTTCTCCTCATAACCGGCATCGTAATTCTTAAGCCTTACATTTAACATTTTTTCAATGGTGCCATTGGCTTCCAGAGAATGGAAGACTTCCTGTCTTTCCTGTGCTTTGGCGTTTTCATCCAGAATGACCATTGCATTGAATTTAAAAACTTCTCCGTACTGTTTAGGAACAATGCTGGAAATTGCATCTCTGATTCCGAAGCCCGCCAGCATTAGGGCTGTACAGCCTGCTACTCCCAGGAGAGTCATAAATAGCCTTTTTTTATATCTGAATAGATTTCTTACAGTTACCTTACTAAAGAATTTAAGTCTGTTCCATATAAAAGGTATTCTTTCCAGGAGAACTCTTTTCCCCATTTTTGGTGCCTTGGGGCGCATTAATGACGAGGGCTGCTCCATCAATTCCTTGTAGCAGGCAAAGTATACGGCCAATGAAGTGCAAACCAGAGCTCCTAATGTAATCCAAAACATATAATCTCCCCTGAGAGGAGTAATTGTAGGCGGCAGACGATAAAGCATTCCATATGCATTCCCTATAACAAAAGGAAACAGTTTTAGTCCAATGGTAAGACCGGCCATACTTCCCGTGATACTGGCAATGGCTGCATATACAAGATATTTTGAGGCAATGGCAAAATTTCCATATCCCAATGCTTTTAGTGTCCCAATCTGTGTCCTCTGTTCCTCTACCATCCTGGTCATGGTAGTAAGGCAGACAAAAGCGGCTACTACAAAGAAAAATACTGGAAATATCCTGGCTATAGCATCAACTCTTTGTGTATCCTCAAAATATGAGGCATAACCCGGATTGTTGTTTCTATCCATTATATACCATTGAGGTTTTATAATATCGATAAGCTTTCCTTCAGCTTCTGCAAGCTTCTTTCTGGCATCGGCTAGTTCCCGGTCGGAATTCTCTTTTTGCTTTCTGTATTCCGACCAGCCTTCTTCCAGTTCTTTTTCGGCAGTATTCAAATCTTCACCGGCTTTTTTAAGTTCAGCAGCACCCCTAACACTTTGTTTTTCGAAAAGAAGCTTTTGTTCGGCAAGTGTTTTTCTCCCTTGGTCAAGCCTAGTCTTTGTTTGGTTGAGTACTTTTTCTGTGGCAGCTGCCTGATCTGCGGGAAGAAAGGCCTTGTTTTGTTCAAACGCCTTCAACTGTTCGGAATACTGCTTTATCCCGTTCTCAAGCTCAGTTTCCTTTTTATTAAACTCGGCTTCAGCATATTTTATTTTATCGGCCGCCAGCCTTTTTTGCTGTTCAAGTTTCTGTTTCCCGGCCTTTAGTTCGGACTGATGCTTATTCAGCTTTTCAAGGGCTTCCGCCAGCTTTTGTTTTTGCTCTGCTTCACCTTCGGCGAGCTCTTTCTTTTTATCATCAAGCTTTTGTTTAGCTTCATTGTATACTTCCTGGTAACGTTGCGTTTCACGGCTTTCAGCAACCTTTTCCAATTTTTCCTTATGGGCTTCTATATAATCCTCATAATCCTTGCTGAAAGCAGATAAATTTTCAGTATCCTTTAGTATAAGGTTTATGTCGGTGTATACCTCCATATTGAAGTCCTCCTCAGGTATGACAACATACATTCCTACCGTACCGTTCCCAAGGCTTGAGGTTCCCTTTTCAAAGGTAAGATAGTACGGTGTTTCAATATAACCCACAACCTTGTAGCTGTCCCTTTTCAGATACCCGGAAATGTCGCTGTCCTCCTTGCCGGAAGTTAAAGTTATATCATTACCGATTGCTATATCGCTTCCAGACGTACTGCCTTTTTCTATGGCACATTCTCCCGGCTTTTCTGGTAATCTTCCTTCAATCACTCTATATCTGTTAAGATAACCGTTCTGATCTCCGGCAGTCTTATCAAGGGGAAAGGAATGTATCTTAGCGACCTTGTCCTCATATTCTGTTTTCACTATTGCATCAATTGTATAGGAAGGCATTATTTCTTTAATGTCCCCACTCTTTTCAACTGCTGCTATATCATCCTCATTAAAGCCGTATGTAGATACCAGCCTTAGATCCATCAACCTGTAATCATTAAAATATTTATCAGCGGTCAGCTGCATATCAGGGCAGGTAGCTTTGACCCCTGCAAAAAAACCTGTGCCCAGGGCAATTATGGCGAAAATTGCTATAAATCGGCTTCTGGTCCGCCATAGTTCTCTCAATATATCTTTGAAATGAGCGTTTTTCATACAACTCTCCTTCAACCTTCCTTCAACCTTCCTTCAACTTTCCTTCTTATCATAGTTGTTTTACCATTCGATGTGCTCCACACCCGTTGGGTTGTCATTGATTACCATGCTCTCCACCTTGCTGTTCTTTATTTTAATTACTCTGTCAGCCATTGGTGCTATTGCCATGTTATGGGTAATAACAATTACCGTCATCCCATTTAACCTGCAGGTATCCTGCAACAGCTTAAGAATACTTTTACCTGTGGAGTAGTCAAGTGCTCCTGTAGGTTCATCACATAACAATAATTTTGGCCTTTTTGCAAGTGCTCTTGCTATGGCAACACGCTGCTGCTCACCGCCTGAAAGCTGAGCAGGAAAGTTGGCCAGCCTTTCACCGAGGCCAACCTCAACAAGTATTTTTTCAGCATCGAGAGGGTCCTTGCATATCTGCGATGCAAGCTCCACATTTTCCTTTGCAGTAAGGTTCTGAATCAGATTGTAAAACTGGAATACAAAGCCAATATCATACCTTCTGTAGGTTATAAGCTGTTTAGATTTAAATCCATTTATTTTTTGCCCGTCAACAATTATCTCTCCCTCATCACAGGTATCCATACCGCCCAAGATATTAAGGACTGTGGTTTTCCCTGCACCGCTGGGTCCTACTATAACAACAAATTCTCCCTTGTTTATTTCAAAATTTATACCGTTAGCGGCATTAATAGTTACCTCACCCATTTTATATCTCTTATACACATTTTTGAATTCGACAAACCCCATACAAACCTCCAAATCATATATTCGTCTTAAGTCTCCGGCAGTCCTTTGCCATGATGTTATCAACTAAAAAAAATACAATCATAGGATTGTATTTTTAGTATTTCTAATATTCAATTATATATCTATAATGTCTATAAATGATAGGTAATATAAATCTGTTAAAAAAATTTAACAATTAATTTTCCACGCTTCCATTTTTCCATTCTTCCATCTTCCTGCCGATTTCTTCACGAGTCTTTTGACATATTTCAGGAAGCTGTCCTCCAAATGCCTTTTCGGCCTGTGCAAATCCCTCATCGATAGCGCTCATAAGTTTGTCGTACATTTCAGGATTATCATTTGATATGGCTTTTGCGAAAGCAACTATCCTGTCACTGACTGCCTGAATTCCAGATTCCCCATTTTCAGAAATTGCTTCTGCGGCGGCAGCCCTGGTTTTTTCATCTACAACTAATTCTTCCTTGCCGGATAATACATCCTCAAAGGTTTTCCCCTGACTTTTTAAGAGTTCAGCCACCAAATCTCTAAGATGCTGCGTTGCTCTATTGGCCTCCTCCCAGAGTCGGTTTATTTCTTCCGCATTAATTTCTTTTGATTTTGCTTCCTGTGGTTTTGCTTCCTCTATATTGCTTTTCTTCTCTTGTGTTTCAGATGTCCGTGTATTTTCTGCAATAGCATTTGCCCCGGACGGTTTTTCATAGGTTACCGGCGAACCCTTAAATGAGTTACCTAATTCCAGTACTGCAGCTTTTTCACTTGCCAGGGCTGCTTGAGTTGAACCGGGGCTGTTTGTCTTTTTTGAGTTATTATAGCTTTGTGCGACTCCATGATTGGTATTAACTGCATTTATCATAACTAACCTCCTCCGTTATTCCCAATACTTACAACAATATAAATATACTATAATTAAACTTTCGGCAATAATATCCATTTACTTGAGTACTTCCTGTATATTCGGTATAAACCAGCTTCTCAAGGGGTATAAATAATAATGCCACTTTCGTTCTTTAAAGTCATCTCTTTCCTCTCCGCGACATTCATCTCCATATGAAAGTGAGTAATTAATCGCCAGGTGAAAATATGATAATTCAGTGTGAAAGGAAGGAATTTATTCTACAGGACGACAAGATAGCCATAACAAGGGATGATAAATTTATTGGCTACGGCAAAGTTATCGCAGTATTGGATGAGTACGTACTCGTAGATGTTGATGAAAATGCCAGCAAGTCATTATTTGAAATTTTCAGTGAAGAAATACCTTGTAATTTTACTTTTATTAATGAAAAATTTTCTCCCAAAAGCGGTGAATTGAAAAAAGAAATAGAGGGCGGGTGATATCATACCTGCCTTTATTGATTTATATCGGGCAAGGGATTATACCTGCTTATTTTTTGTTCACAAGTTGTTCGCAAATTTATCACAAAATATTAACTTTTTCTTCGTAAAAAGTACATAATTTTAGTCTAATATTTAAGCATAGAATAAATAAAAAATAAAGATTGGAGGAGTTAGTATGGATAATTTCAATAATAGTAACTTTAATAATTTTAACAATGACTTAAGAAACGACAATATGTACAGCCAAAGTCAGCATAATTATGACTATAATAATCAAACATATTATAAGGAAATAATTGTTCAGCCTAAGAGGAAAAAGAGCGGCAGATTCATTACTTATCTGGCATTGATTTTGGTAACATCACTGGTCACGAGTATCACAGTTGGTGGTACAATGTATTCAAGTTTTTCTAAGCAGCTGGACAGCCAGGTAGGTGCTTTGAAGCAAACGTCGGCGCTAAGCACTACATCGGACAGCTCCTCAGCGGCGGCAAATATCTCAACGACTACCGATAATATTAAAGCGACAAACCTTTTCAATACAAGTTCAGGTGATCTGACTGTTGCACAGATTGCAAAAAAAGTCGGACCATCAATAGTTGGAATTAAAATGTCAGTTCAAAATACACGGCAGTCGGCTTTTTACGGCAGCAGATCCTCAACCTCCGACTCCGAGGGTTCAGGAATTATCTTTACAGAGGATGGCTATATAATAACTAACTATCATGTCGTACAATATGCCGACCCTAAGAGTGGAGCCGGTAGCACAACTTTGACTGTTTATCTTCCCGACAAAAGAGAGACAACGGCTAAATTCATCGGTGGAGACAGTGAAAATGATCTGGCAGTGATTAAGATTGATTTAGCTGACCTTCCGGTTGCCGAATTGGGCGATTCCTCAGAGGTTGAGGTTGGTGATCCCGCAGTGGCAATAGGTAATCCGCTGGGTATGGAATTTGCAGGCTCGGTTACTTATGGAGTAATCAGCGCTCTTAACAGACAGCTGTCTACGGGAGATAACAGCATGAGCCTGATTCAGACAGACGCAGCAATAAACCCGGGTAATAGCGGTGGAGCTCTGGTAAATAAAAAAGGTCAGGTTATTGGAATCAACTCAGCCAAGATTTCAGTTGAAGGTGTGGAAGGATTAGGGTTCGCGATTCCTACGAACACAGCAAAGCCGATAGTAGAACAGCTTAAAACATATGGTTATGTAAAAGGAAAGCCCCTAATTGGTATAACAGCTCAGGAGGTTACTGAAAATATCTCAAGAATGTATGATCTTCCGGTAGGAGTTTACATTTCAGAAGTTACAGCAGGAGGTGCGGCTGAAGCTGCAGGCATGAAAAAGGGAGATGTACTTGTTGAACTGGACGGAACTAAGGTAACAGGTATGTCAGACCTGGATGCCGTAAAGAAAAAGCACAAGGCAGGTGATACTGTAAGTGCTGTAGTCTCCAGGGATGGTAACCAGGTATCATTAAAAATAACTTTCAGCGAAGATAAATAAGAGTTAATATTGTTGTATTACACAAACCAAGGGGCTGTTGCCCAGTGAATAAAATTTATTCATTGGGCAACAGCCCCTTGGTTTTGCTGAATTAAAGGACTATTACGCACCTATTAATTCGGCAACCTGTTTTTGGAGTGTATTTAGCTGTTTTTTCATTGCTGCTGTTTCTGTCTGCTGTTTTTTTACAACTGCTGTGAGCACTGCTACTATATCCATTATTGATATTGCTTTGGAATCGGAGGTTGTAAATATTTCCGGAACCTCTTCAGCTATGAATCCGATATTATGTCTTTTCACATAATTATTCTTATAGTCAAAGGTTACAGGATTTAGTTTCTTTAACAAATCCAGAGCAGTTTTAAGCTGAAGCTCTTCTATGTTTTCCTTATATTCTCTTGAAGAGGTCTGAGCAACACCCGATGCAGTAATATTGCTTGCCTTGACTTCGCCATTAACCTCCAGTTTTACCCCTTCAGCAGGCTCGGCGGTGGTGCCTATACCAACATTTCCTGTGGCATAAACCGTAACAGTTTCTGTTCCTCCGGAAGTATGGAGTTTAGTGTGCCTGTGACCCTCCAGTGCAATGGGCTGCTGCCCGCCTGAAGCTCCCGCAAGCCATACTTGCTCACCAGCATTCCATGATAACTTACCTACTGTACTACCAGAAGCTGATATCCCATCATTCAATGTGAGATTACCGGTAGTAATGCTGTCTGAAATCAGCGTATCAGCTGTCATGGCTCCGGTTATGACAGTATCGGATGTCACATTGTTTGCATTAAGAGTACCGTCAACATCTACCGCTGTTACCGATAGTTTACCGTTTATACCTGTGTCTCCAACAACATCAAGCTTTTTCTGAGGGAAAGTATTATTAATGCCCACATTTCCGCTCTTTACCGTCATAGTGCCTGTTATGTTGGTAATCTCTGTATGGTTATGTCCATTCAGGGAAATATCCTTCAAAGTCCCGTCTATTCCGGCCTGCCACGTTTTATTGGTTTCATTCCATTTGATCTGGGCTTTCTTTTCATTACCGACACGGGTTAACTCGATACCTTGTCCAATATTAAGGATACCGGTGACATTAGCATTTACTGTATTTATTGAATCCGCACCAAGAGTTCCGGTAATGGTAGCTTCTGCTGTACTTAGTTTGCTTGTGCTTAGCTTATCTGTACTTATAGTCCCTGTAATTGCAGCTTCTGTTGCAGTTAACCTATTGCTGATATGAGCATTTCCCTCAACATCCAATTTTTCGGCAGGGGTTGCTGTTCCGATACCGATTTTTCCTTCGCTTACTGTCATAGCACCTGTTAGTGCGGTGAGTTCATTATGCTTATGATCACTGAAGCACAGAGTTTTTAATTCATCGATAGTGCCTGCCTGCCAGGCATCATTACTTTCATTCCAGATAAGCAATGCGTTACTGTCGTCCCCGCCGCCCCGGAAGACTTCAATGCCTGCATTTTTCTCAGCAGCCTTCGGCTGCGGAGCATACTTGTTAAGTGTGATGATGTTGTCTTCAACATCAAGGGTAGTAGTATTTATTTTAACAATATCGCCATTAACGGTAAGGTCACCGTCAACTGTCAGGTTCTTTGTTATTAATGCGCTGGCAGCTTTTATGGAACCCATGATATCAGCTTGATCTGCCTTTAATGTACCATCAGCCGAAATTGTGCCGGTAACACTTATACTTGCAGCCTTGATACCCCCATCAACATCGAGTTTGGCGCTTGCTGCCGACTTTCCAACAGCTACGTTTCCGGTTCCGTCAACATATACTATTTTTGTGTCTCCGGAATATAAGCTGTTGTGGGTATGGTCGGCAAGAGAAATGTTTTTCAGTTCGTCACCGAAACCTGCCTGCCAGGTATCATGATCCTCATTCCAGTAGAGTTTTGCCGGGTCTTCACCTTTTCTGGTTACTTCAAAGCCTTCACGGGCAGAGATTTTTCCTCCGAAGTTTGCACCTCCTGACACTTCAACTGTATCTTTTATGGTGATTTTTCCATTGATTATTGTATCTCCTGCCACATCCAGCTTGGCCTTCGGCTCTAACGCTCCAATCCCTACGTTTCCGTATATATCCGATAAAACCGATACAGTACTCTCATTTTCAGAGTAAAGTTTAGTGTGCTTATGTAGGTCATTGAGCAAAACTTCACTAAGATTTTCTCCAATACCGAATAACCATTTTTGCTTCTCTTCATTCCATACTATTTTTGCAGGATCATATTCAGAACCTCTGTCCACTTCTATACCTTTATTCAGTGAGAACCCGCCATTTACCTTCAGTACTCCGTTTATTTCAGCACTTCCTGCTGTTAAGGCTCCTGTTACCGATGAATTACCTTTAATAGACATGTTTCCGCTTACAACAGCATTTCCGTTTACATCCAGCTTTGCGCCTGGTGTCTGGGTACCGATACCCACCTTTCCAGTACTGTCGGTACTGATAAAGCTTTCCTGTCCCATACCTATAACCCATTGATCGGTATCCTTAAGCCATTTGATTACAGGTTTGGGCTCTGCACCTCTATCAATCTCAATTCCGTCTTTTACAACAAGACTGCTTTTAATATATGCACTTCCGGCGGTTAAAGTCCCCTCAACAGTTGCAGCTGGAGTTTGTAAACTTCCGTCCTGGTTAATTTTCAACATATTCTGGCTATTGGTCATTCCAATCTTCCAATTGTCGTTTACTTCATCCCAGGCCAGGATCGCGCTGTTCTTATCAACCCCTCTGTATATCGTAATTCCAGTATCAACTTCTTTTAACTCTCCGGAATCGAACCTGTTCATAGTGATGGAATTTCCTACTACTTCAATGTTTTTGCTGTCAAGCCTCGTCAGGTCACCCTTGACTTCCAGGTTTCCAAGTACAGACATATCCTGACCTACTGTGAGGTCATGAGCTATATCAATATTTCCTGATACACGTGTACTCAGTGCGAGAATATCTCCTTTTTCGTTAAAAATTTGTCCATGACTGTGCAATGAATCGGCATTCTTGTGATCAGTAAGCTTTTTCCACGAATTTCCCGATGGAATTTCGGTTAGTTCCTGCCCCACTCCCATCTTCCAAATTCCGGCGTTATGATCCCAGATAATTTTTGCGTTATTCTCATTTTTCCCACGATATACTTCTATACCGCTCTCATTGAGAGGAGGTTTGTCTCCTTCAAACTTATTTAGGAGTAAGGTACTGTCTTCGACTTCATCAACTATCTTCTTTGTGACGTTTTCAACTGAATTCAGCTGTCCCAAAATTTCCAGGTCCCCGCTTATTGTCACAGGACCGTCTACAGCTAGGTTCCCGGTCACTTTTGTATTTTTACTGAGGCTGATTTCACCACCGGAATTAACGCTTATAACGGGGGAACCTTTTTTATCGTTTAAGGTACTGTGCTTGTGCAGTGAATCTGCAGATGAATTCTCTGTGAGTGTCTCCCAATTATCCCCATATGGAAGTTCCCTCATATCACCCCCTGTACCGATCATCCACTTTCCGGCAGTATCGTTCCATATTATTTTCGCATTAGTTTTATCTCCACCTCCACGGTAGACCTCCAGGCCCCCTTCATTATTTAAAGGTGTACTTGTTCCAGAATACCTGTTTACAATAATTGTATTCTGATCAACCTGAATGGTTTCAACATTCTTTACTTTCTTTATACCGTCAACCTGAAGATCCCCTTTTATGACAACAGAACCCTCCATGGAGACGTCACCCTTAATGGAAGCATTACTTTCTACCGAGATATCACCAATTACGGCTACATCACTGGCAATATTTACGTTACCGTCATAATCCACATCAACTACTGCAGAACCCTCTTCATCAACAAGACTGCCATGGGTATGAAGCTGATCGGCATTTTCACCATGAGTCAGATATTCCAATTTGATACCGCTGGGTATTGCAGATAAATTTGAGCCTATTCCTATTTTCCAACTATCACTGCCTTCATCCCAGATCAGTCTTGCATTTTGTTTATCTTCTCCCCGATATACTTCCAGTCCGCCTTCAAAAGTAGAAGGTTCTCCGTTACTAGGCTTATTTACAACTATCACACTATCTGTGACTACCTGCTGTACTTCCTTGAATTCTGTCTTCTTGTTTGCAATAAGCTCTCCCTCTACAATAAGGTTCTGTGCAACAGAAAGATCAGAATATACTTTAACATCTCCTGTAGGAGTTGCAGCCATTACAATATCCCGGTCACTATTATAGATTTCACTGTGGTTATGAAGAATATCGGCATTCAATCCAGTGGTCAGGTCTTGCCAGGACTTACCATAAGGAATATTGTACATATCGGTTCCAATACCTATTTGCCAGTGCTTGTCGGCTTCATTCCATACCAGCTTTGCATCAGTGTCGCCACTTGGAACTTCAAGTCCGCCCTTTGCTACAATACCTCCAGATACTATTACCTTGTTTTTAATATTTACATTTCCGTTTCTATCGGCTGTAAGAGCGGCTTTACCATCTGTATCGCTGATGGTGCTGTGTTTGTGAAGATTATCGGCATTTGTGCCGCCGTGTAATGTATCCCAATCGGGCCCATAAGCCAGGTCGTACATTCCGCTGTTAGCATCAAATTCATTAACTTCGGTGCCTGCCTTCCATTTTTCCTTTGTCTCATCCCAGACCAGCATTGCGTTGGGTATTTTTTCGCCTCTGTATACCTCAACACCGCTGCTTTGCATTCTGGGCCCTGTCTCATCCTTCTTTGGGGTATACTTGTTTATTGTAAGCTTATTTCCTGACATCTCTACAGTTGGAGTGTTTAGAGTTGTACTTTCACCGGTTACCTTCAGACCCCCTGCCGCTGTCAAATTCCCCTTGACAGTAGCAGTTTTTTCAACATTTACTGCTCCATTTGAGTCTATTCTGAAGGCCTCGCTGTTATTGGCATTGACGGTAAGATTACCGTTAACATTTAAGTTTCCGTGAGTTTTTAATTCTCCGCTGATAACCTTACCGGAAAATTTGGTATATGGAGAATTAATACTTAAGCCATCATACTCACCAAGTGACTTATCAATTAATCCGCCTATGCTTGGCAAGTTTAACTTGTCTTTTTCTCCAACATATATCTTTGCAAATTCCTGAGATGTGCCCTGGGTAACAGCATTTTTACGGATTTGGGTTGTCCCTTCAATATTCTTTTCAGATATTTCAGCTATAACTTTAGCTCCTGAATTACCGGCTCCCAGCCTTACCCTTGCAAGAATGATATCCTTGCTTGGGTCCTTTGGCGGAATATCACTGTGGCTTATTCTGCTTCTTTCCCAAATATGGATTTCATTGTCCCCGCCTTTTTTACTGTCCTTATCGACGAAGGCCTCTTCATAAGATAATGTAATATATATGTCCTTATCTACATCATATCCTGATAAATCAACAGGATTGTCAGGATGGCTGTCACAAATCCATATCTCCTGACTGAACATCTCGTTTGTTTCTTCATTCTTTATTCTATTAAGTGCAAGACCCTGAGACACAGTAACCTTTGGGGAACCTACCACCGGGTTGACAGCCAGGCCGTCTACCACTCCCCAATCGTGAAAAAATCTGTTATGCAGTCTTTGAAGCTTCATATGGTATTCCTGCTCAAGCCTAAGGTCTTCTTCTTTGAGCAGCAAACCGTTAAAATACTTCATACGCTTGATTTCGTTTGACATTTTATGTTCCTCCGAATTCTCAAATTTATGAACCCTCACCTGTATATATGGGGGACATCTATTACCGCCTCGTTTATGTTAATTACCTGTTTCTTCTTTAGGTATCAGATCTTCCAAAACCTGCAACGCCCCGCTGATTCTCAACAATGTCTGTGTCAGGTTAGTACGTTTCATTTCCAGTTCCTCCAGGATCTTCTTTCCGTTTTCAAATTCACCTTTTAGTTCATTAATACGTTCTTCCAATTGATCTTTCATTTTCTTTTCCTCCAGTCATATATTAAAATTCTTTACCTTTTTTAAGAGACCTTAAGAGCTGCAACTTTTTTCTTTAACTTGTTCAAGAGTCTCTCCTGATCCTTTACTTCGCTTACTAAAACCGTTAAGATTTCCAACGGACTTATTGCCTTTTTGTCATTTGTAGCAAATACCTCCGGTACATCCTCAGCTATAAATCCGAGAGTTGTTCTCGTATAATCCCCTTTAAAATTGAATTCTACAGGGTCAAGAGCTTCAAAGGCAGCTTGTGCCTCTGATTGCGATAATTCAGATACATTCTCCTTATATTTTCCCGATGAAGTATAGTACAGATTTCCATCCACATATGTACCTCCGCTGGCATATAGCCGGAGTCTGTCTCCACCGGAACCATGAAAGGAATAGCTTACTGTCCTGTAGTAACCGCAGGGATTTTGTACCCAGCTGTACGGACAGTTACTTACGAATTCACGATATGTAACTGTTTGCCAATTTGAATCATTAGCTATACCTATTTCAAGGGTCATATTGTCTCGGCCGCCCCTGAGTGTATCAGAGTAGTACCTGATCCATGCGGCATCTCCGAAACCGCCGTATGGGTCTCTCGGCCACATTATGCCTTTGACATCACAGTTTCCGACTCCCGGAATGATAGCTCCTTTTGCTACAAGGTTTCCTGCTACTTTTAAAGATCCGTTTACATCCAGATGATCCCAGACAGATACTTTTCTTTCCTGACCCGCTGACCGGTTACCCACAATCATTAAGGTTTTATAAACTGAGGTATCATTTGATATTTCAGCATTTCTGGAGGATAGTTCAGTATAGCCGCTCCAGGCTGCACTAAACCTAAGTGGATTTGTATTGGTCATGATAGTGGTACGTTCTTTTACGTCAAGGCTGTCCATGGGTGTATTTGTTCCTACTCCCGTCCCACCCGAGGACATAAAACTGATATTGTCATTCCAGTCATTGGAGATACCAATATCTAAAGTGCAAGCTTCTCCGCTTCTTGGGTAATACTTTATCCATGCACCATCCCATAACCCTCCACCCGGGTCACTTGGGAAAACTATCCCGTTATTCCCGCTCCCATAAGTTACATTTAAAACCTGTGAGAGCTGCATATTTCCGTTAATGTATAGAAGTCCGTTTACATCCAGTCTATCCCACAGGGCTACCTTTCTGCCCTGACCTGCTGACTGGTTACCAACTATCATAAGTGCCTTATGGTAGGTAGTATCGTTGCATATTTCGGCCTGATTAGTTGAAAGGTCAGGGAATGCGGTCCATTCAGATGTAAATCTAATTGGGTTGGCTTTGCTCATAAGTCTTACACTGCCCGAAACGTCAAGTTTATCAGCAGCGGGGCTGAATGTCCCAATACCTACATTTCTATTGGAGCCCCAGGCCAGTGCAACTTTTTGCCCATTCTCCGTCGTGCCCAGAATACCACTTTTAATTCCGGATAATACCGGCCCTTCTACCTCCAGTTTCCCGTAGGGTCGTTCTTTGCCATGCCAGGCCAAAGCCATTATGGAATTATCTGAGGACATTAGAATTTTTTGAGGAATATATAAGTCTGCTTTTGCTGAAACTGTGCCTGATGTTTCAACATTTAGAACTGTACCTCCCTTCGGAGAAAACAGTCTGCTGTGTCTGTGTTCTGTAACAAAGGATTTTTTATCGACAAGCCTGTCCCAATCCCTGCCACGACAAATGGGGCTCAGGTCAACACCTACTCCTGCAGTCCATCTCTCGTCCTTGTCCAGCCAGACAATACGGGCATCAGGTTCTGAAGCCGTTCCTCCGCGGTAAACCTCCAGACCGCCATCCCTTCTTCCCCACATTGCAGGATTGCCAATATTTATACTATTGACCTGAAATATGTTCTCCTCTGTCTGAAATTCAGAAGTAACTTCTCCATCTTTTTTAGAAATCAATATCCCCTGAAACGACAGATCTTTATCTATAACTACCTCTCCATTAAACCTCACGGAATTTGAGTTAATACTTAATTGATCCCCTTCAGCATTTGCTTCTGTCTCCATAAACGGCATTCCATCGGTACCGTCACCCATTTTGTATATGAACTTCTTCAGTTCAAGTACTCGTGCATAGGGACCTGCATATACTCTTAGCGGAGTACCGTCGGTATCTGTATCAAAAATGCAGGTACTGTCTATGATAACTTCCTCATAGGTGCTGCCCGAGCCATCGCTGCTATTTCTCTGTACAGTTTTAGGTACAACTCTTGCCAGCAATATATTCTTTTTATTGTCTTCGGGCTTAACAGTACTAAAACTGAGTTTTCCCCGTTCCCATACGTGTATTTCTTCGCCCTGACCTCTTTCTCTATCCCTGTCGGCACCAGTCTCGCAATAGCTGACAGTTATATATACGTTCTCGTTTGCGCCATATTCTGAAAGATCAAGCGGATTGTCCGGATGTCCCTCATATATTAATATTTGTCTGCTTGAGCTTTCTTTGACATCTGACTCTTCTATCCCAGTAACTAAATCCAGGGCAGCACCCTCTGTTACAATCACTTCCATGCTGCTGTCAATTACCGGCTTGACCTCAAGTCCGCATACTATTCCCCATGTATGAAGATAGCGGTTATGAAACCCTTGAAGTCTTCTTATGTAATCCTTATCCTGTTTATAGTCTTCCGCTTTTAAAAGGAGTCCGTCAAAATAGTTCATTCTTTTAAGTTCTTTTCCCATTTGCCTCTTCCTCCGGATACTCAAAATACTGCCGAACATATTCCCATAGGCTAAAACCGCTTATCAGGAAACAGAGACCTCTTCTTTTTGTATCAGTTCCTCCAGCACCTGAATTGCTCCGTTTATTCTCAGCAGCGTATAAGTAATATTTGAACGCTGCATCTCCAGTTCTTCCATCACCTTTTGTCCGGCCTCAAGTTCGGCTTTCAATTCGTTTATTTTTAACTCTATTTGTTCTTTCATTCCTTAGCCCTCCGTTTTCAATATTTTTTTCTCGAACCTATCTGTTCTATTTCCTGCTGCAGCTTTGCTATAACTTTCTTTTGATCTTTTACAACACTCGTAAGCACAGTTATTATTTCCATCGGACTTATGGCCTTCTGGTCATTTGCAGCTACAGCACCCGGCATTTCCTCTGCTATAAAGCCCAATGTTGTTTTTTCATTATCTCCCTTGAAATTAAAGCTGACCGGATTCATTCCATCAAGAATCTCCTTTGCCTTCTTGGTTGGAAGAGTCTTAATATTTTCCTTTAGTTCACGTGAAGAACTGTAGTAGAAATAGCCGTCAACATATACTCCTCCCGAGGCATAAAGCCTTATGCGGTCTCCTCCACCATAATATCCTCCCGTACCCGGGTCATTTGATATACCAATTTCAAGAGTCATGTTCTCTCCGCCGCCGCGACTGGTATCGGAATAATATTTGATCCACGCTGCGTCGCCGGTGCCACCGTTATAGTTTTTAGGGAAGGAAATTCCATTGTTGTCTCCGCTGCCCACACTGGGTACAATAGCGCAGACAGACTGAATATCACCGTTTACCTGCAGATTTCCGTTTACATCCAGCTTATCCCATATTGAAACCTTCCTGCTTCCTCCTGATTTGTTACCCACAATCATTAAGGACTTGTATTGTGAAGTATCATTACAAATCTCAGCCTGATTTAAGGCCTGATCCGGGAAACTGCTCCAGGACGAGGTAAAACGCAACGGATTTGATCCGCTCAGGACACGCATCCAGCCGTTGACATCCAACTTGTCGCTTGGATTCAGTGTTCCTATACCCACGTTACCTGATGCCATGAGAGCTATATTGTCGTTTGCATCGTTTGAGGTTCCTAGTTCAAGAGTACAAGCTTCTCCGTTTCTGGCATAATATTTTATCCATGCAGAATCCCCCGACCCTCCTCCGGGATCACTGGGAAAAATAATTCCGTTTCTGCCGTTTCCGGCACTTGGAGTCAAAGCCTGTGAAAGCTGCATATTTCCGTTTACATATAAGAAGCCGTTGACATCCAATCTATCCCATATGGCAACCTTTCTGCCCTGTCCGGCTGATTGGTTTCCTACTATCATCAGAGCCTTATGATAATTAGTATCATTGCTTATCTCAGCACAGTTTTTATTATTATCAGGAAATCCTGACCAGGCTGACGTAAATCTAAGGGGATTTGACTGACTTAATATTCTCAAGGAACCGGTAATCTCAAGCTTATCATCGCTGGGGCTCTGAGTGTCTATACCTACATTTCCCTGGCTGTTCCAGGAAATTATGGGTTTTTGCCCACCTTCGGTAGTCCCCAGGATTCCTCCCTTAAGTCCATAAAGAACAGGACCATCAACATTAATCCCGGCAAACTGCTTACCGCTTCCGAACCATCCCAAACCATGAGCAGTATTATCTGAGGCTCTCAGAAATATTGTCTTATCACTCAGGCATAGATTTCCGGCAACTGAAAGATTTCCGTATGCATCGGTTTTAAGAGCCTCTCCTCCGTCATAACTCAGATAAGTATGTTTGTGGAGATCGTCAACAATGTCATTCTTTACAAGCCTCTCCCATTTAGGTCCATAGGCAATATCGAATACTTCCTCTCCATACCCGGCCTGCCAATGGCGTCTTTCTTCCGACCATACAATCCTTGCATCAGGAAATTCCTCTGTCTCTCCTCTGTAAACCTCCAGTCCGCCGTCCTGAAGTTTCCATTCTCCCTGAGCAGGCTTACTGTTAACCTGAACAAAACAGTTTGAAACCATAAGTTCATTGGCTTTAGCATCATCATTCTGAAGTTTTCCGTTTACTATCAGGTCTCCTGTAACGTTAACCGAGCCGGTAAAATCAGTCTTTGGGGCATTGACCTCAAGTCCGATTCCATCTTTCCCTCTGTCCACTGCCTTAATAAACGGCATGCCTGCTACATCTTCATTTATTTTAAAAATGATTTTTTCCAGGGCTAAAACACTGCCGGCAGGCCCTGCGTATCTTCTAAGGGGATTCCCGTCTTTATCGATATCGAATATACTGTCCTTACCCAGGTATTTTTTGTTGTCAAGCCATCCAATACGGACTCTGGCAAGTATAATATCAGTCTTCTCGTCTGCAGGTTTTTTTTTGTCAACTATTATTCGTCCCCGTTCATAGATATGTATTTCGTTACCCTTGCCCTTTTCAAGATCATCCTTATCGGCAAGCTCTTCCTGATACCTTAAATAAATGTAGTAATCGTCACCGGCACTGCAATTAGACATATCAATAACACTGTCAGGGTGATTGTCAGGGATATAAATATACTGGCTTATACTTTCGCCGTTCTTCCCAAGAACCTGATTTATTGCAATTCCTTCTTTAACGACAACTTTCAAATATTGTACCGACGGCTCAACCTCAAGACCTGCTACAATACCCCAGGTATGCAGATATCGGTTATGCAGCTGCTGAAGTCTCATCTGATATTCCTGATCAAGCTTATAGTCTTCAGCATCCAACAGGAGTCCGTCAAAATAGCGCATTCTTTTTAATTCTTTACCCATTGCCACTTCCTCCGGATATTCATAATGTTTTAAACTTTATTTTTTGCCTAATCTTCATTCATACCGCCAATAAGCGTCTCTTTTCCGACTCTTGAGCTGCTACCGATTTTCATTGAAGGTATTTTTACATTAAGCCTGTAATTTGTATAGAATGGTTTCTCCGCCTCAATAACCCTTCGCATCAAAGCGACTTTGCTGTTCAGTATGCTCCTGTTGTGGGCAGGAATAATAGTGTTAACAGAAAAGAAACAGGGTGATGAACCGCCAATCATAGTATTGCTCCCGATCTCTCTTGACTCCCCGATTCTGGCAGTTTCATGAAACTCATCAATTGTTATGGTTGTTTCATCTCCGGCATAAAGCTGAAGGTATTCCAGTAAACCGTTGGTTGTTCCCCGTTTCTTGTAGAGCTGTACAATGGCACTTATAATATCCCTGTTGATTGTTGGGCGTGCCTGCTCCAGCGGAAGGAGTTGAGTTGGTACAGAGTCTTTCTCTTCCTTGTCTTCTTTTCCGTAAAATTCCGTAGTATTCTCCAGATCAAGAGCCACCCATCCTGCCAGCCACTCTAAAAATTGCGGAGGGGTCTGAGCCGGATCAAGATATCTGTCGAATTTGTCCAGTAGTTTCTCTATTCCTATAGTCTCCTGAAAATCTGTTCCCCCGGTCAGAATTTGTTCAAAGGCCTTAAGAAATCTTCCGAGAAAATAATCCTCATCCGCCTGCGTATTTCCCTTCTGAAATATTCTTGGAAGGTACTGAGTATATTTGCTGTATTCCTGACTCATGTATCCACCTCGATATTTAATTCTTTTAGCTTAATGAGTTGGTATGGTTTAACTTCCGGGGACTGTAAATCAATATACCTGACATGGTCAACCCCGGGAATTCTCTCAACAAGATAATATAAGTCGGATTTATATAGATTTCGTCCAAGAGGCCACCCTTTTTTTGCTTCTCCTCCCAGGATGGGATCTATATGTTGTTCTATTACACCTTTAATGAAATCAGCAAGTTTTTTATCCCTGGCCGATACCGACATATTTATTTTGATTTCCTGATAGTCAGGATCTACTACATGGATACGGTTTGTAATAACCCTTCTTTCGGAAAGATATTGCTTTACGTATTGTTTTATACCATACGTTTCCTTCATCAAATCGGTTTGATTTGATGTCGACACAATTAGAATTACCGATACATGTCCGAACTGTTCCGTTTCCTCCGATTTCTTGTTTTCCATATCCCTGTTTGCAAGGCATATGCTTCTTACCGCAAGATCAGGGAAAGTTTTCATAATATCAGGTTTCTCCAGCAAAGCTTTGCAGGCCAACATTTCATAGTCTTCAACAGTAACTGCTCTGGTACATTCAGAGAGCTGCTGAACACCCCGGCGTATACCAGACGCAAGCTCCTCACCTTCCTCAAGTTTAATTCCCAGTAGATTAAGAAAGTGAATGTAGCTTTTCTCAGGAATCTGATCAATACGGTAGATAATCATTTCGCTCAGCCAGGCAAACAATTCTATCAATGTAATACCGGGATCTGAAGTATTATGATTTGTCCATTCGGGTGCATATACAGGAATCAGGGATTTGGCTTCCTTCACCAGTTCCTCGAAAGTAATATTGTCCAGGTTTTGTAATGGCAGCGACATTTTTCTACCTCCTTTCGTATTTTTATTTCAAGCTATTATTCAATTCAGGTTTTTATGTACCGTTTGATTTCTATGAAGTTATACAGTAATCGCAACTTTTGGCTCCAGCAGCATCACTTATCTTTTTCAGGTATTCTCTATCCTCCTTAAGGATCTCGGATATACGGCATCCGTCGGTTGCATTGCTTACATCATGAATTACCTTTGTATCACGGTTTAAAAGGTATGGAAATTGAAGGTCAGGCCTCTTGTTTATAAGATGCTCCCCACTGAATACCAGTTCGTCCTCTTCAAGGAAAACGTCTCCCGACATCATCTCGGAAATCTTTAAAGATACAGTATCCGTATATTCATCGTTTCGGCTTAAGTAAACAATGTCACGTGCTTCCAACACAGCCATTTTTATGAAAAATGTTTCCTGTCCGGCCTTTATCTCATTTAAAATAAAGGAACGTATACTCAGATCCTGTGTAACGGCTGTTTCAATGTCACTGCCTACAGGATAATCGCAGCCTAAAGGGTCTCCACTGTCTGTGCAGCATTCAAGTATATCTCCATCAACAGACTTGATAACCAGCTTTTCTACAGGATAGTTCCTGTATTTAAGATCTATTTTGTGGCCTTCTCTGAAGCCCTTTACCAGCAAAGTCTTAACAGGCTTGTTTGTGTCCAGCTTTTCAGCCAGCGCAAACACGATCCTGTTATCCCTGCTTTTGACAGCACTGTATGTAGGATAGGGAATTAACGGTTTATAGGGCCCGTCTTTCAGTTGCTCTAGATTCAGTGTATAACACTGTACCGATGATTTAATATTTATGTGGGGAATATAATCAACCCCTGGCGTATTCTTTATGACCGTACATACTTCGGATATATACAGATTCTTCCCCAGTGTCCAACCCGTCTTTTCCTGTCCACCGTGAAGAGGATTTAAGAATTCCCGGAGATTATCCATAATCTGTCCTTCAATTATTTTTCCAGATTCGGGATTAGTATATTTTACTGTTGCCTCCACACCTATTCGTATATAGTCGGGGCCTATTACATCCAGACGGGGATAATCAGAGGTGTTAAGAACAGCCGCGATACGTTCTGAAAGGTATTTGTCAATTTCGTTCAGCATCTCCTGGCTGGGCACAGGTTTCAATCCGGTAATTTCGGGAACTACTATAACAGTTGCTTTTCCAGGTATAAAATCCAGATCTCTGTTCATGGTAGGAAAACATTTAACAAGTGCAATCTGAGGAGCAGCCTCCCTTACAAGCCATTCAACATCCTCACAGGTTATACCCCTGTCCCAACTCTTTAAAGTATGTGGTCCGCGTATTTTTGCATCTTCGGTTTCCTCCTGATCAAAACCTCCGTCAGCAGGAAAAGGATTTGTAACTGAATCTATTTCATCAAAATTATCCCATGTTTTTTTAATAGTATCTTCCCCTACGTTTCCTCGTACACCACCTCCGAACCTGTAGTTCGAGGTAATATTCTCCTTACCTGCCGGTGGAATCATACCATTTTTTCCATCACCAAAAGTTATAATACCGCTGCCTGAGTCCAGCATGTAATGTCTGCTTTCCGGACCTGACAGTGAGAAACTCTGTACTTCGCTCCATATTATCGGATCACCTTGACCCAGGGTCTCACGTACTTTTACCACCTGTCCTGATAAAACCGGAGTTCTGGCAAACTGGAAGGTCTGACTGGGTTCTCCGTTACTTGAACCGATTATTTCAGCTTTCACAGTAGAAGCATTGGCAGCCCATACTGCATTGGAATAAACTGCATTGATTCTGGGTAAAACGCTGAAATTCCCCGACTCAAGCCTTGCACGTATCCAATACTGAACAGTTCCAAAAAGTGCTGTCATTTCGATATCCACAGGTATTGCCAGTTGCTGTATTTCTCTTCTTGTGAAATCTCTGACAGCATCATTCACACTCAAGGTGAGCCATTTTCTTCCGTTCCAGTACTCCCAAGCTACTACTGGATTATTCCCGGACTGACCGACCTGATTACCGGTTAAGGGGAAAAACAGCGAAAGAGGTAAATTGCTTATATCCCTGTCAAATCCCAGATATAAAGCCGGATCTGTATCGGAACAGGCTGAAAAAATTTTAAAGGTTTTTCCCTCTTTAGAACACTCTTCAGTCCTGTCAATAAACAGGCAGTTGTTTTCTGTTATTACATGCTCCGGTGGAACCAATAGTGATGAATACTCCAGATTAATCAATATTTCTTTTACAGAGGGGGGCAAAAAGCTGGCGTTTGTAACCGTTACCTGAGAAAGACTCACATCTTCATTCTGTATCTTTACAGTTTTGGGTCCATAGGTTACTAAGCCGTCTGTTCCATAGTTTCCCCCGATTATTCTGAAACGAATCCAGTAGTTCTCCTCACCGTTCAAGTTATAAATTTCGATTTTAGGACACCTGAAAACAAGCTTTCCTTGTTTGGTAAACGCCTCTGTTTCGTCCAGTAAAACATTACCCTTTTCTTTTACATTTCCCACTTTACCGAATTCGGTCCACTTAACTCCATTCCAATACTCCAATCCCAGAATAACACCGGAGGCTTTAGGAGCTTCCAGTCCTTCAGACAGGGTTATATTAAGAGTTATTGTCCCATCTGTTTTTGAAAATGCATCTCTGCTGGAAATATAAAAAGTATCATTATAGGACGGCCTTTCTCCGAAGGGCTGGAAATCCTTTGTAAGGTCTATTGGTGCATAGTTAAATACTGCTGATTCCAGCCTCAGATTTTCTTCTGAAATACCAACAGTCATATTTATGGTTTCAACATCGGGTATTAAATCAGCATTTATCAGAGAAGATTTCAACTCGGCAAAAATCCAATAGTTAGTCCAGCTTTGCAAGGTATTGCTTTTATCGTACCCTGATATAGTCTTCTTAGAAATCCCTTCAGTTTTTTCAAAGGATAGTTCTCCGCTCTTGGAAAAAACAGACTGTTCATACCCTGTATTCACAAATAATGGAACAGCATTACCCTTATCATCAAAATAGAACCACTTTATCTCCGGTATACTATTTACTAATCTGTTCTTTTCAGTTTTCATATTCTGAATTAACTGCAGATTCAGTTTTATAGCTGCATTTTTTAGACTTAAAAGCTTCTTATGTCCAATGTAAATGCGATGTACAATGGGGGTTTCACCGTTAAATATTTCTGCTTCCAGTCCGGTGGCTTCTTCTGAGAGCAAGAAATCGAAATCGCTCCATTTGTCCTTTTCAGGTGATATTCCTGCGGCCCTGACAAGTCCCGGACGGATTACAGTAAGATCATTTTCTGTTTCGAAAACAACCTCCTCCTGGTTCTCGGGCTGTGCCGACAGCTTTGTACCTGCCGGGATAAAGCCGTCCTTATCCCAGTCTTCCTTCAATTTGAACACTAATGCTGCCTTGGCAACCTTAGCTGAAATGGGACTTACCCCGATTAAGTTCATAAAGGCTGTATAATTCTTTTCAGGTGATTTATTTAGTGCTCCAATTACATGTTCCATCATATTTGCAAAGATATTAATCAGTGCATCTGCGTGCTTGTCCGACTTTATTTCTTCTATATTTTCAAATTCAGGGCAATGATACAGCATCAGACGCCTGATTTCATCAGCCAGATCCTCCCGGCTTCTCTGATCAATTTTTGGTAATTTATTAGTCATCATTATGCCCATGCCCAGCATTTCACACAAAATATAATGATAGAAATGGAATGGGCCCGGTACCTCCCTTATTCATTTTTATGTTTCTTTCAACCTTTTCCCACACTTTCAAGATAAAATGGATAAACCAGATTTGACTTGCTATTACTGGACTTTATTACATACTCAATATTTATTTCTATAACTGGTTCCTGGCGGCTCATATTAGTCGTAATGGATTGTACCTCAATCCTGGGCTCCCAATTGAGAAGTGCTTCTTCAACATATGTCTGAATCAGCGTTGCCGTATTCAGGTCATTCGATGCAAATACCATCTCATTCAGCCTGCATCCGAAGTCAGGCTGCATCACCCGTTCACCCCTGGCAGTACCCAGAATTAGCATAATAGATTCTTTTATCGCTTCTTCACCTACAGAAGCAAGCATCTTAGTCTTTTTTACAGAGAAAGGGAATTTCAGCCCCTTTCCCAAAAAATCTATAACTTCCATATAAATCTCCATTCTGCTGCTATGCAGCGACATAAGTAGTATTTATTGATTGTATATCAGCCACCAATAAGTACGGTTCCTGCCGCTATAACCTTTCCAACCGGAAGATCAGAGGGGTCATTGCAGGTAATGGCGGTATCTCCGTTTCGAGCTGCCATTTTGCCATTTATTTTCACTGTGGCACTTCCCAGTTTTATTGTTCCTTTATTGCTTGGGGATTTTTGAAAGCTTTGACCGTTAGGTACATGGGAAGGAGTATTTGTAGCAGTTGAGTCCACTGTTGCAGCAGGCTTTCCCATTATTTTTACGTCATTGCTCAGACCTCCGTCAATAATTCCTGTAAACGGATGGGGCAGAGGTACGGGGACTGTTCCTGAACCTACCGGAACCATTACAATATGTATATCTGTTGCTACAACCTGGTCTCCCTGCTTCGCTGCCGGTTGTCCCATAACGCCTCTCCTTTCATATATCTCATTTTTATTCAGTTATCTGCCTTGGAACAGTTTTCTGTGACATGGTACAGTTTTCTGTGCCTTGGTATGGTTAATTAATATTAACTGTGGCCCCTTTTATTGTCATATTCGCTGACGCCTTTACATCCATCGAGGATGAGGCCTCAAGCTTGGTTGCACCTGAAGACTTCATTTCAATATCCTTGGCACTGACCGAGAACTTACCCTTGGCGGATATCTCAATATCCTTTTCTGAGTTAATGGTTATTTTTTTGTCCTTCGTACTGATAACTATTTTATTATTACCGGACTTATCAATAACTTTTATGTTTTCTTCTCCATTCTTGTCATCAAGTTCCAGAATATGTCCCTTACAGGATTTCAAAGTGATCTTCTCTTCGTTCTGTTTATCTGAAAACTGCAGGATATGTCCGTTTCTCGACTTTATTATCCTTGTATTATTCTTTCCGTCACTGTTGGTATCCGGAGGGGTATCTTTCCCATTCCAGAGTGCACCCATTATAAAGGGCCGGTTTACATCCCCGTTTTCAAAGGCTACAAGTACTTCATCCCCTACTTCAGGAAGGAAAAAAGCTCCTCTCTCCTTCCCCGCCATGAACGAGGCAATTCTGGCCCAGTTTGATTCCTGCATACCTAAAAGCGGGATCTTGACCTTTACCAGTCCTGGCCCGGGCTTTGCCGAGTCATTTGTTGAGTCATTTTTTACAACAACACCAATCATTACTCCGAAAATTTTTTCTTCATTTTTTATATAGTCCGTAAAATTAGAAATACTAATACCCTCATTCATATTCCAGTCCTCTTAACCTTGAATATAGTTGTATATCCCGTCTGATCAATGTTGTGAATAGTTGATACAATATAATAGCTTCCTGTAAAACGTTCATCCATCCCCAACAGCTTAACTGACTTTCCTGCTCTGACCAAGGAATTTCCATAGCATTTTCCCTGCCCGGTTATAAATTCTTTCAAGAGGCTGTTATAGGCGGCTTTGGCTGCAATTTGAGCTTCATTCTGATCAATAAGATTCTCAACCCAAAAAGCAGTAGGAGACTCTTCAATTAATTTTGATGCAATTTCAAAGCCTGATTCCTTTCCGTCCATTTTTGTAGTTTCATCGCCTTTTTTTGCCTTAGCCTCAATTTCCTTCTTCTCTTTTATATCCCAGCCACGAACAACCACCTGGCTTCCCCGTGTTAATGTCCTTAGCTCAAGTGTTAATTCCTCAAAATCCTTTTTATACGTGAAATCCGGCAGTGAAGCTGCTTTAGCTGCGCGGGATTTGACAAAATACATTTTTTTGTCTTCTGCATATAGTTCATAATCCAGATATGCGGCTCTTTTTAATAAGAACTCATAATTGCTCAGATTATTTTGAAAAATATAAGGGTAAATTGTTTTTGTATCATCTACCTGCGCTGACAACCCATGCTCCTTAGCTATATCACTTGCAATTTCACTGTCTTTTTTCTTTGTATACACCTTGTTTCTGGTTCCCATGCGAAGTTTGTGTAGAAAGTCATAACCTCTTATTTCCAATATTGAGTGCTCACAAAGATTTAATTCCATAGAGGTTATTTCACCGGTGATCATGGGTTCTACCTTATCAAGGCCCATTGACAGAGTTATTTTATCTCCCGGTTTAAAGGTTTTCAGATCTATCCCACGCCATTTTCCGTTTGTATTGTCTACCATATTCAGCTTAATTGAGAACATAGCAGGCAAATTAATCTCATCTTCAAAGGTTACCCCTTCAACAGCACTCATTAATTCACTGGGAAAATCAGTACCATTTAGCTTTATTTTATAGTTTGCAACACTGCCCATATCTTAAATCACCCTAATCCGGTATAACCAGAGTCCTTCCGAAGTCGTTTTTATCGGGGAATCCGAAGGGATTGGTTATTTTATTGGCCTCAGCAATTATCCTCCATTTCAAAGGATCTTTAAGAGCCTCTTTCGCTATTAAATCCAGCCTGTCACCGCTCTTTACTATCCATAGCTTTCTGCAGGCCTCTCTTCCCTCGGCGATTTCCATTTGCTTTTGAGATTCTTCTGATATAAAAGTTACATCCAGCAGTGATCTCACAGGAGTACCGTCTTCTAAAAACATGGTAAACTTTTGTTCAATTCTAGTCAGTACACCCAGGTATTTAAACTCACCCCAAATAAAGAGGCATAACGGGGGCTTTTTTGTGTTTTTACCTGCAACCTTTGGAGAAAGCAGGTTGGTGATTTTTAAGGTTTCAAGCTTTACATTTTTACGCTTTTCATAGGTGTCGTAAAATAGTGTTACTTTAAACTCAGGAGTGGTAGTCCGTACAAACTGCTTTTTGTCATTTTCCCCGGTATACTTTGCCTCATAGGATACTGTGTACTCATTTGGATTAAACATGACAGATATTGGTGCTGCACCCTTTAAATCCTGTGGAACTATTTGCGCCTTCTGTGCCATTATCTAAGACCCCTCCGATCTTTTTGAATTTCCAGTCTTTTCTCAATAATGCCGTAAACCTTTTCGGCAATCAGGCTTACCTCCTCTGGATTATCTGCAAGTGATACTTTTACGGGTTTTGAGGAAGTAACAGCTTTTGTGCAAACCTCGCCAGGTCCAGACAATATGTCTGGGGGCTTCTGTTCTTCTGTTCTGCGAGGTTTTTCTTGTTTGGGTTTATACAGTATTAATCCGGAATCCTTACTCTTGGGTATGTGTCCGGTTATTTTTTTGTGTATTGCCATGGGAATTGGGTTATCAATATATACCTGGTCTTGCTTTTCCCGTAGCTTGTTTAACTTGGGAGCTGCCAAATATTCCAGCTCCTTCTGCAAGGTTTCAGTTTTAACGTCGGTACCGGTCAGCTGCCTGGATTTATTTCCAGTCATGTTATGCTGTTTCTCTTCAACCTGTACTCTCATATTTCTATTTAATGTATAAATGTTTGAATAGAGCTTTGAAAACTGATTTATATCCTGATATTTTTTGATAATGAAATTATGCTCCCTAGGTATAATAGTTCTAAGCAACATTTCTGGCTGCATATTATCCAATATGATCTCATTCAGTTTTTGATTATTGCCAGTCTGCTTTTTTTGGGTTTCTGCACCAAATGATGGTTCGGATGTTTTTCCAAAGGTGTGCGGTACTCCTGTTTTGATATGCTGAGATGTTGAAGGCAAGTTTGTGTGATGTATCTTTGTAGTATTATTAACACTTATTTCATTATTATAGTGGTATATAAATTCCTGTGCTGTTGAACTTTGTTGTAATATTCTATTATCCGGCTGCAGCAAATGATTGAAGGATATCTTCTCTTTAAATTCCTTACGGGGATACTGCAAACCGGTGGTTCGGGATTCAGTATCATTACCTGCTGATTCATGTTCATATTTGCTGCTCTTTGAACCAATAATGTGGTGAGAACTGAAAAATTCTTTATATTCAGTTTCAGCTGTCTTACCGTACTCCCCTCGTTTTTCCCTGAAAACTACAGGTACAAGCCGGGGCTTTTCTCTATATATGTATAGTGGAACCGACTTTTCCCGGATTGTTCTTAAGGTTATCTGCTCTTTCCTTCCGACTAAAAGCTTTATAACAGGTTTGTATTCTTTTACAAACCAATTGCTATTATTTATGGTTTTGGATAAATTGTCTTTTGAATATTCATCCGACTTTTTAGCTTCTTTTTGAACTATTCTGAAAACTAATGTACCAAATTGCCCCCGCAATCTCACAGTACGGTATTTCTCAATTAATTTTTCTGCAAATATTTTATTTACCTGATTTGTACACAGTAGGCTTTTTTTTGTTGCCGGCTTGATTTTTTGTATATTCATTATATTCATAACTTATCTATGCATCTGTATTCCATTATGTGTTAATACGATACTTTCAGCAGCTATAGCACTGCTGCCGGCACTAAAAGTCGGCCCTTCCCATTTGATAGGACACGCCTCCAAAAAGTCCCACCATATGCTGGGGTTACCTGTATGATCAAGCAGACAAATCGAGCCGTTTTTTCTGGTTATAATTCCGTTGACTACCCGATGATACCAGTTCCATAGGTAATCATCACATGTTACTCCATGTTTCAGCGTTATATCACTATATTTTGTTTGTGTCAGAAACGCATATTCCTTATGATTCTCTCCTCCAAAGGTTTTTCTTTCAACCTGGGTTTCTATGCTTAAGCCCGAAACATCAGTGAAACCGCCGACGGTGACTCCGTCTATTTCAACTACAAAGTTAAAGGCAAGGTATGGATCCTGTCTGTTTCCAGGAACCCAGGTTCTTCTCTGTTCTACATTAACCATTTTATAAGCCATGGTAACCCTCCTAAACCTCAAGAAAATTCGATACGCTCAATTGTTTGAGTTCATTCTCTCTACGAGACAGTTGTCAAATTTTACTTGTTTCAATCAGTAATCTATGTCAAAGCTATATATATTCCTAGACCTCAAAGAAATCTTTTTCTGACTCTTCTCCATTTAGTTTGTTGTTAATTTGGCTGACTTCCTTGCACCAGCGTCCTCTCTCAAAGTGTTCCAGACCCATTACCGTTTTATAATCCCAGTGCAGGTAATAGGATAAAAAGGCTACCTCCTCGTAGAGGCGGTCGAGAGGGTAGCCGGCTATTCCCCCAGCGTCTCAGCCTCAATCTCAAAGCTATGATCACATTTGGGACATTTCGTTTTTATGATATTTGCACCGTTCAGATTAATTCTGTTATATAACTCCTGCAAGTATGAAAAATCAGAGGTATACATTTCCTCAATCACTCTTGGTGTAATCATTTTCAGTGTTCCAAGACTTGTTACAACTCTCGAAAGCAGTATAACGGTCAGATATGCCGGATTTTGCTGCACTCTTGCATCTCGCAGGGGCATTATCTCGTCAGCTGCTGTGGCCAGTCTCATAATTCCCTGTTTATGTACGGTACCTGTTTCATCTATATATCCTTTTGGCAGAGTAAAATTAAATTCTGTCTGTAAAAAATCCATTATTGTTAACCTCACTTTTAATAAAAATCATTCGTACAAGGAAAGTAATCCTTACAGGTATTTTGCAGTGCCCTCCATGGGTTGAACTGGAGGGCTGCAAAATTTTTGAACCAAGCTTTTCTTTTTAGGGGGCTCTTCGAGAAGCCTGATGAACGACTATTGAATATGACCTGATACCTTATATCTATAATTTTTGAAAGGATGTTATCAATTCAATATCCTCCATAAAATGCTCCTCAGAAAAACTTATCAAAAAACTTATCAAAAAAACTTAGGTATCTTATTTAACTCTTGTAATTCCTTCATGTGCCATTTCTATTGATTCGACACTGACTTCATTACCTTTTGCACTCAATGCGCTGACATCGTATTTTATAGGCCATGCCTCAACAATATCCCATTGAGCTTTTTCATTTCCTTCTTCATCCACCAGAATAATGGATAAACTCTTTCTGTTATTGAGCGCGCCCTTCTGCACAACCGCTTTACGCCAGTTGTATAATTCCATTGAATCGGTAAGACCTCTTTTAAGTGTGACATTACCGAATTTTGTAAGGCCCGACAATTTTCTGGAATGGGGGGCATCGGTACCCTCCCTGTATTCAACAGCTTCTGTTGATACATCTGGAATTGTAGCATCAGAAAAGGCCGCTATTTGTATGCCATCGATAACAACTCTGAATCTAAAATTTCTATATGGATCAATTCTTTTACCTGTAGCCATTGTTTAATCTCCTCTCTGTTGTTATTTTGTCAGCGTCTTCTGGCTGACTTTGATTATTACAAACTCTGCAGGTTTAACTGGAGCTATACCAACTTCGATTACAAGTTGTCCTGCATCTCTTACGGCAGGAGGATTGTTTTCCTCATCCACCTTAACAAAGAATGCCTCTTCGGGTGTAGATCCATATAAAGCACCATCTCTCCAAACTCTTGTCAGAAAAGCCGAAAGATTTCTCTTTACTTTGCCCCACAGTGATGGTTCGTTGGGCTCAAATACTACCCACTGGCTTCCCTTGTCAACTGATTCTTCTATATACATCATTAAACGTCTGATGTTTATGTATCTCCATTCAGCATCGGAAGAAAGGGTTCTTGCTCCCCAGATGCAAATACCTTCAGGCAGAGAACGGATTACATTTATTCCAATAGGGTTTAGAAGTTCCTGTTCACCCTTGGTTACAATCTTTTCCACTCCTACAACTGTGTCAAGATAACCGTCTGTTGTCCCAGCCGGAGCTTTGTGAACGCCCCTTGATGAATCAACATACGCATAAGTACCAACCACCGAACCTGATGGCGGGATAAGCTTCTTCTTTCCTGTCAGCGGATCATTGATGAATACCCATGGGTAATACAGTGCACCATAAGAGCTATTGAAGGCATTACCGGAAAAAGCTCCTGCTCCCTCTTTAAAGTCCTTTACATTCTGTGGTGATAAACCGTGCGGAGGATCGGCTACAAAGAAGCAATCCTTTCTCAATCTACAATAATTGAGCATTTCCAAAATAATGTTACGGCTTCCGACCATGTCTGCTATATCCGGAGCGGCCATAATATTGATATCATCAATGACATCAAATGCATGTATTCCGATTTGTTTATTAGTTGGATCAAGATACTCAACCATTGATATACCATTAACTCCATTATCAAGATCTACTGATTTGTCCTTCTCGGTATATTGTGGCTTCTTATCACGGTTTTCCAGTACCTTAAGGTCAACCAATGGTGTTACTTTAACAAATGATGAAATATCATTTACCTTTTCTTCGCAATTGAATATAAGCAAATTGTCGAAGACTTCAACTATCTCGCCCTCTTTCTCTTCACCAACATACTCATCGCTGAAAGAAGCGAGTTCACTATACTTGATATTCAGCTTAAATCCAGCTAACTGTCCATTAGACGGCTCCTCAACCGTAAAGGAAAGTCTGTTACCCCAGTCGCCTTCCGAACGGGCACTTATTTGCAGTAGGTTCTCACCTGACGTATCCTTTACTACCGCAACCGCATTTTTTGCATCCGGTGAAGCAGCTCTTACTACATAGCAGGATGTTCCTCCTTCAGCAAAGAAATTGTAAACTGCATATGCAAGGTAAGCATTCGGTAAAAAACCCCCAAACTCATTAACGTACTGGCTCCAATTTGTTACCAATACCGCTTTTCCGATTACACCTCTCTCTGCAATTCCGATAAAAGCACCAACTGCGGTTCCTACACCGGCAATAGGCTTTACTCCGCTGGAAACTTCCTCTACATAAACCCCTGGTGATAAATAATTTGGCATTTCAAGTCCTCCTTGTTATAACTGATTTTTATGGTCCCTTTTGTTTATTCCAGAACCTATAAAACTTATATTCTGTGAACATTGAGATCTTTTTCAAGAACTCTTGGTATTGTAAATATTTTTTCAGAAGGCAGTCTTACCGGAGAAACCAGATAGGATAAACTCAGCTTAGCCGGTTTCCCTGGAAACACCTCCCACAGTTGTTTTATATCCTGCAAGGATAAATTATTGTAGGATATTCTTATTTTCTCGTTACCGCAGGCTGCAAGATTCCCTTTCAGATCATCTCCGCTGAGAACTGCGTGTTCGTGGAACAGCTGAAACAGCTTACCAAGTATGAGCAGTTCTGTATCCCTATCTTTAGCATAGGGCGTCATTAAGTAAAACAAGTCCAGGTATGCAGGCGGACTGTAAAACCTGTCACTATCTCCCACAGCTTCTTTTTCACTGTTTCTCATACTGGGACTTTCAGTAAGGTAATATAAGCACATTGATAAATTGATATTTGATGAATCTATATCGCTTGGAGATCCAAAGCTGATATAGCTGTCATCCATTAGTTCAGGCACATTTGCCTTAATCAGGGCTTTCAGGCTTGCACTGACGTCTCTGATTACTGTACGTGATTCCACAGCCATTATTTCTTCACCTCAATAAGTTGATAATATGGGGCATAATCGGACATTAAAAATGTCTTGCCCAGTTTTTTGTATTCCCGCTTTGCAGCCTGCATTATTTCCTTAATGCTTATGCTGCAGGATGAATGGGCCGCATAAAAAGCCGCATTTAAAGCAATATTTTTAATATTTCCTCCGGCCAGAACAAATTTTTCAGCCAAAAATTCAAAGTCCAAATTTTTGTCAACCGGTGCACCTGCCGGGAAGATGCCCTTCCATATCAGTTTCCTCTGCTCCTTGTCGGGGAACGGGAAGGTAACATTGAAATGCAATCTTCTGAGAAACGCTTCATCTATATTTTGATTCAAATTGGTAGCCAGAATCACAATTCCAGCGTACTCTTCCATTCTTTGCAGCAAATAGCCTATTTCCACATTTGCATATCTGTCGTGAGCATCCTTTACTTCAGAACGTTTCCCAAAAAGGGCGTCAGCCTCATCAAAAAAGAGTATGGCGTTTGAGGTTTCGGCTTCAGTAAAGACTTCCTCCAGATTTTTTTCGGTTTCACCAATATATTTGCTGACCACTTGAGATACGTCGATTTTGTAGATTTCAAGGCCGATTTCATTTGCAATTACTTCAGCTGCCATTGTTTTTCCGCTGCCGGGAGGACCTGAAAAAAGAATATTCAAACCCTTTCCAAGTGACAATCTTTTCTCAAAGCCCCATTTTTCATATACCAGTGAGCGGTATTTCACCTGGTTGCATATTTCCTGCATCTGTTCCATTTGTTCCTCAGGCAACACAAGCATTTTCATTGTATAAAGTGCCTTGATTCTGGCTGCTAACTTCCCCAGCTTTTTATTGGATTGAGCATAACAGGAATCATATAGGTCATCGTTGACTATCAGACCGCTTTCAGGACTATTCCATACAGCCCTGCTTTCTCCGAGCTTGAGTGCTGTCTTTATCTGACCCTGGGTAAATCTGAAGTTTTCAGAGAGTTTGTCCAAATCCACATTATTATCCAAGCTATACTGTCCGCTATGCTGCCCCCAGATTTTTCTTCTTTCTGCACCCGTAGGGTGGGGAAACTCAGCCTTTATAAATGTAAAATTATAATTTGTACCTGCCGGATTCCATTCAGATTGTCCAAGAATAAACGTCAAGTATATTGAATTTTGTATTACCCGAAGAAGCTCATCAAGTTTGTTCTGGAGTCGGGTTTGTTTTAATATCAATT